>JBMDXB010000050.1:0-1686 GCA_048594885.1 Vicinamibacterales bacterium | reverse complement strand
CAACTAGAGGCGCTCGACGCCGGCACCGGGCCGCCCAGCGATGTCGCGCCACCGGTCGGATTGCCTCCCGCGCCTGCACGAGTCCCGATGGGTGACTCTGCGTCGACAAGCGCCGACCTGTTTGCACGTTCCTCCACGGCTGTGACGGACATCCCGTCGGGCACGGCGATGCCGCCGAGCGGAGGCAGCTCGCCATCCGGAACAGCGTCGCCCGAACCTGCGCCCAGGGTCACACCATCACCCACGTCTACGGCGACCCCCTCCGCCTCGCCTACCCCCACTCCGAGCCCGACAGTGTCGCCCACGGCGCCGCCGGAAGAGACCACGACGCCCACGCCGACGCCGACGGAGTCACTGACGCCTGTGCCGGTACCGTCGCCGACGTGAGTGGATAGAGCCTCATCACGCCAGGGCGGCTCGCTGCGTCGATCGGGGTGGGAAGCTGACCCGGCACCGTATGTACGACGTCCTCGGCAGTCGCGGCGGCTCAGGTGACGAAAGGACAGCGGCTTCGTCAAGCCGAGACCGTCGCGTTGGACTGGATCGGTCGCCATACGCGGAGGGCCGTTCGGCGTTCCTAGAAATCCTCTCACCCAAGCGTGCACGTCAAGCCTTGATCAACAGCCCTGGTAGAGCCGGCGCCGGGACTCGAACCCGGAACCGCCCGATGACAAGGTGTGCAATCCGCCTCATTCGGCCCCTTCCAGCGACATGGTTACACCGCCGTCCACAGCGTGCGCCTGAATCCCCACGGGTTGATTCCATTTCGCGTCACGAACCATGTCACGCCGGCTGCACCCCAAGCGTGGGTAGTGCTGATTCTCCAAACGTGTAGTGCAGTTGGTCGACGAGAGCGACCAGCGACCGGCGATCGTCTGGGAGCACGTCAGCGAGTGCCGCGCCGACCTCGAGGCCGCGTTCACGGGGTCGGGACTCCTCGTCTCGACCCGCGCGGCAAGCGCGTCGTGCTGCCGTATCCCGCGCCGCGACACTGACTGGGCTTGGTGTCTCCCGGCGGCGCGCCCGCGCGCGCCGGATGTATCGACGCCCGTCATCACCTCGATTTCTCGCTGCACGACTGGTGAGCTCGCGCCGGTCGTGTATTTGATCGTGCCGTAGCCAATCGTGATCAGTCTGTCGCCTTCGAGCGCCTTGACAATCTTATTGAGGGACGGCCGTTGCACCCGACAGGGCGGCGAGGGTCCGTTGGCCAGTACTCGTCGATCTCGACCTAGGTATCAAATACCTGTGTGATTGCTCTCGTATGTCGATGGGTGCATGGTGTTTGTAGCACCTCGCCCGGATGAGGGGGTGGGCGATGGCTACCGAGTTGCGTGTACAGCTGGCCGAGGAGGGGGCTGATCCGGAGCGGCTGGATGAGCTGACCCGCTTCCTTCGCGATGAGCTTCTTCAGCTTGACGTCGACGATGTGACCGCGCTGCGGGTGGGCGAGCCACCGCCGGGCGCTCGCGTTTTCGACGTACTCGCCGTTGGCGGGCTGTTGGTCAGTCTCAGCCGTTCTGCCGAGGGTCTGCGGCCAATCGTGTCCGCGATCAGGAAATGGCTGGCGCGCGGCGAGGGAACTCGGCGCACGGTTCGGCTGGAGATCGACGGTGACGCGTTGGAGCTCTCCGAGGCCTCGGCGGCCGACCAGGAGCGGTTGGTTGGGTTGTTTGTCAGCCGGCA
>JBMDXB010000005.1:0-2414 GCA_048594885.1 Vicinamibacterales bacterium | reverse complement strand
CTCGCGACGGGCGCCACGCCGCTGCTCGGCCGACGGCTGCAGGAAGACTCGCTGCTCGATACGCCGGACGAGGAGCTGCGCCGGCGTCGCTGCGTCCTGCGCGTGCGCGTCGAGAACGGCAAGAGCCGCCTGACCTACAAGGGACCGGTCCAGCCGTCGGTGATGAAGCTCCGCGAGGAGATCGAGACCGTCGTCGGCGACGGCGAGATCCTGCTGCGCGTCTTCGAGGAGCTCGGGATGCACGTGTGGTTCCGCTACGAGAAGTTCCGCGAGGAGTTCGCGCACGAGGACGTCATCATCGCCGTCGACGAGACCCCCGTGGGCGTGTTCGTCGAGATCGAAGGCAGCGAAGGCGGCATCCTGGCCACCGCGACAACGCTCGGCCGCTCGGCCGACGACTACATCGTCGACTCGTATCGCTCGCTCTTCCTGAGACATCGCGAGGAGTTCGGGATTGTCGGTCCGGACATGCTCTTCCCGATCGGCGCGTAACGTGCAACCCTCACCTCGATGACGCAGTCGCGCGCGCTGGTCCTGACCGCCGGACTCGGCACGCGGCTTCGTCCGCTCACGTGCGTGCGCGCGAAGGCGGCCGTGCCGGTCAACGGCGAGCCGCTCGTCTGCCGCATCCTCAACTGGCTCGTCGGGCAGGGCGTCCCGGATGTCGTGCTGAACCTCCACCACAAGCCCGAGACGATCGCGGCGCGGCTCGGTGACGGCTCGGCGCTTGGCGCGCGCGTCCGGTATTCGTGGGAGCAGCCCGTCCTCGGATCGGCCGGCGGCCCGCGCCACGCGCTCGACCTGCTCTCGGATCCGTTCCTGATCGTCAACGGCGACACGCTCACCAGCGTGAACCTGGACGCGCTCGCCGAATCGCACGCCGAGTCGGGCGCCGACGTCACGATGGCGGTAATCCCGAACCCGCGGCCGGAGAAGTACGGCGGCGTGGTCGTGTCCGAGGACGGGTGGGTGACGGGCTTCACACGGCCGGATCCCGCCGTCGCCTCGTTTCACTTCGTCGGCGTCCAGATGGCCGCCCGGCGCGCGTTCCTGGAGGTCGAAGACGGCGTTCCGGCGGAATCGGTGGGATCGCTGTACCCGCAACTCATCCGCGAGAACCCGCACGCCGTCCGGGCCCACGTTTCGGCGGCCGCCTTCCGGGACATCGGGACGGCGGACGATTACCTGCGCACGTCGCTGGAGCTGGCGGCAACGGAAGGCAACCGGCTGACGGCGGGCGCGGCCGCGCGAATCAGCGAATCGGCGCACCTCTCGCGGACCGCGGTGTGGGATGATGTGGCGATTGGCGACGGCGCCTCGCTCGTCGAGTGCGTCGTCGCGGACGGCGCCCGCGTGCCGGCCGGCGCCAGCTACCAGCGATGCGCCATCGTCCCCGCGGAATCGTGCGAGCCCACGGGCCGTCAACGCGTCGAAGGCGATCTCCTGAGTGCGCCGTTTTGAACGAGGCGCTCGTCGTGCTCGGGTGTGCGCGAAGCACCCTGGAGCACCCTGGAGCACCCTGAGCACCTATGCCGACACTGGACAAACGGCGGGCCGAAGGAGCCGAGGCGCGCGAGCGCATCGACGCGTATCTTGCGCGAACCGGTCTCGCCGCGCGATCGCCGCGGGTCGTGCCGCTGACGGGCGACGCATCCGACCGCCGGTACTTCCGCGTGATGCTGCCCGACTCCCCTTCCATCGTGCTGTCGCTCTACTCCAGTCCGTTCGATGTCGGCACGCTGCCGTTCGTCAACGTCGCGCGGCTGCTCGAGCAGATGCCGGTGCCGATCCCCGCCGTGCTCGGGCACGCCGACGACATCGGGATCCTGGCGCTCGAGGATCTCGGCGACGTCACGCTGCAGGCGCACCTCGGCGCGGCGACGGCAGCCGAGCACGCCGCGCTCTACCGGCAGGCCGTCGCGTTGATCGCGACGATGCAGCGCCGCGGCGCGGAGCTCGAGTCGCCAAACTACCTGCCGTACGGCATCGCCTTCGACGTCGAGAAGCTGTCGTGGGAGATGGACTTCTTCATCAAGCACTTCATCGAGGCGTACAGGGGCGTGGTGTTCCGGCCGGAGGAGCGCGAGGCGCTGCGGGGCGAGTTCGCGGCGCTCGTCGAGTCGCTCGCCGCCGAACCGCGCGTCCTGTGCCACCGCGACTATCACAGCCGCAACCACATGCTGCACGACGGCAGGCTGTGCATCATCGACTTCCAGGACGCGCGGATGGGGCCGGACACCTACGATCTCGCGTCGCTGCTGCGCGACTCCTACGTCGATCTGCCGGAGCAGACGGTCGACGAGCTGATCGCGTACTTCCTGGCGCTGAAGGGGACCTCGGGCGGCGAAGCGGAGTTCAAGCACCGCTTCAACCTGATGGCGCTCCAGCGAAACCTGAAGGCCCTCGGCACGTTC
>JBMDXB010000049.1:0-24653 GCA_048594885.1 Vicinamibacterales bacterium | reverse complement strand
CCTTGGGCCGGGGGGGGTCGATTCGCCCCCCCCCCCCCCCCCCCCCCCCCCCCCGCCCCCCCGCCCCCCGCGGCTCCGCGGGCGCCCGAAGCCGCAAGCCGTCGGGATCTCTCGGCGTCCCCGGCGTCCTCTGCTCCCTCGGCGTTTCCCGGCTGCGGGCGGCGGCGATTCGCGTGCCTGGCCGCGACCCCTGCTACGATCTGCGAATCATGAAACAGCTCCGCGTGCTCGGCCTGCTCTGTGTCCTCGGCCTGACAGCGTCTGCGCAGGCCCCCGACGTCAAGCGACTGATCGACAGTGCGCCGTTCAAGCAGGCCTCCACCTTCATCGACGCCGATTACGACCGCTTCGTGAAGGAACTGATCGCACTGACGGAGATCCCTGCGCCGCCCTTCAAGGAACAGGCGCGCGCGAAGGCGTACGCCGCCATGCTGCGCGAGGCGGGCCTCTCCGACGTCGAGATCGACGCGGAAGGCAACGCCATGGGCCTCCGCAGAGGCAGCGGCGGCGCCCCGATGCTCGCCGTCCTCGCCCACCTCGATACCGTCTTTCCGGAGGGCACCAACGTCACGGTGAAGCGCCAGGGCACGCGGCTGCTGGCGCCCGGCATCGGCGACAACACGCGCGGCGCGGCGCTGATGCTGGCGATCGTCCGGGCGATGAACGCCGCGAAGATCCAGACGAAGTCGGACATCCTCTTCGTCGGCAACGTCGGCGAGGAGGGCGAGGGCGATCTGCGCGGCGTCAAGTACCTCCTGCAGAAAGGCAAGTACAAGGACCGCATCAAGCTGTTCATCGCCATCGACGGCGGCGACCAGGGCAACATCACGCGCGGCGGCGTCGGCAGCCTGCGTTACCGCGTCGCGTTCAAGGGGCCCGGCGGCCACAGCTACGGCGCCTTCGGCCTCGTCAACCCCGCCTTCGCGATGGGGAACGCGATCGCGAAGTTCGCGCGCGTGCAGGTTCCCGCGAAGCCGAAGACCACCTTCAACGTCGGCGTCGTCCGCGGCGGCACGTCGGTCAACTCGATTCCCGCGGCCGTCCAGATGGACGTCGACATGCGATCGGAATCCTGCGCGGAGCTGAAGAAGCTGAACGAGGCGTTCCTGCCGATTGTGCGCGCAGCCGTCAACGAGGAGAACGACGCGCGCTCGACGCGGGAAGGACGCGTCTCGGCCGATCCGAAGATGATTGGCGATCGTCCCTGCGGCGAGACGCCGCTCGACTCATCGATCGTGCAGACGGCCACCGCCGTCGTCAAGGCGTTCGGGCTGACGCCGTCCTACAGCACCAGCAGCACGGACTCGAACGTGCCGATGAACATGGGCATTCCCGCGATCACGATCGGCCGCGGTCCCGGCGGCCGCGCGCACGCGCCGGACGAGTGGACCGACGTCGAGAAGTCGACCGCCGTGCAGGCGGTGAAGGTCGCGCTCGCGATCATCGCGTCCGTGGCGGGCGCGTAGAGCGAATCTACACGCGCGGCGCCACCGGCCAGGGCTCGGGCATCGCCGCGGCGAACGCGGCGCCGCCGACGAGCGCCATGTTCTTCGTGAAGTTGATCATCTCGTTCATCTGCGCCTGCTGATCCGTCTCCTTCCAGAAGGCGTGCATGATCGGCGAGACGCCGAGCAGGAACGCCGACACGAGCGAGGCACCGATCTTCGGACGCACCCCGGTGATCAAGCTCAGCCCGCCCGCGATCATCATGGCGCCGGTGCCGACGACGGCCGCCGGTGCCAGCGGTGTGCCCCTCGTCCGCGCATATTGCGTCACCATCTCGCGGTTACGGAAGTGGTTGATGCCGTTGTAGAGGAAGAAGGTGCCGAAGATCGCGCGGCCGAGCAGCAGCGGGAGCGTATTCGACACGTGTCCCGTCAGCAGGCGTGGACCACGACGCTCTTCCGGATGCGCGAGCTGCCCTTGGCCGCGCAATTCGGCGGGGCCAGCCGGATGCGGGCCCGACACCGGGTAGATTCCCGACCGCCCAACGTCTTCAATCGAGTGCGACGGATGTACTTGGAGCTGTTCAGGCATGGGATTCCTCGCACGCGAGAGTCGTGCAAGGAGACCGCCAGCGGCACGCCCGGGATTCAGCTGAGCTTTACGGACCGCATATAATCCGGTCTCCTTCGCGGCGCCATGGGATTGACCGCCGGACAGCATCTCGGTCCGTATGAAATCGTCGCCCCGCTCGGCGCAGGTGGCATGGGCGAGGTCTATCGCGCGCGAGACACCAAGCTGCACCGCGACGTCGCCGTCAAAGTGCTGGCCGCCACGCTCGCGCGCGATCCCGCCGCGCTCGCGCGCTTCGAGCGCGAGGCGCAGAGCGTCGCGCAGCTCTCGCACCCCAACATTCTCGCGATTCACGATTTCGGCAGCGATGACGGCGTCGCCTACGCGGTCACGGAGCTGCTCGACGGCGAGACGCTGCGCGAGCGGCTCTCGTCCGGCCCGCTGCCGTCGCGCAAGGCGGTCGAATACGCCCTGCAGATCGCGCACGGCCTCGCCGCCGCGCACGACAAAGGGATCGTCCATCGCGATCTGAAGCCGGACAACGTGTTCGTGACGCGCGACGGACGCGTGAAGATCCTCGACTTCGGGCTGGCCAAGCCGATCGAACTGCCATCGGCGGGGGCGACGATGACGCGGGGCGTCGGCACCGCGTCGGGCACGGTGCTCGGCACGTTCGGCTATATGGCGCCCGAGCAGGTGCGCGCGCAGCCGGTCGATCATCGCGCCGACATCTTCGCCTTCGGCGCGCTGCTGTACGAGATGCTGTCCGGACGCCGCGCGTTCGCCGGCGACACTCCGGCCGACACGCTCAGCGCGATCCTCCATGCCGATCCTCCCGACTCCGCGCTTGCAGCGGAACGCCTGCCTCCCGCGCTCGACCGCATCATCCGCCGCGCGCTCGACAAGAAGCCGGAGCTGCGTTTCCAGTCCGCGCACGATCTGGCGTTCGCGCTGGAGAACGTGTCGATCGCCGCGTCCACGTCGAGCGTTCCGGTCAACGTCCCCGAGCGCCGCCCGGCGCTGTGGCGCCGAGCGCTTGCGGCGCTGCCGTGGGCCGTCGCCGCCGGCGCGCTGGCGAGCGGCGGCTGGATGATGTCGCGCTCGGTGTCACCCGCTGGCGCGGGCCTGATGCGATTCGATCTCGCGCTGCCCAGCGGCATCGAGCTGCACGTGTTCGGCGGCAGCATGGCGATTTCGCCCGACGGACGGACGGTCGCGCTCATCGGCACGCGCGGCGGCTCGCGCTCGGTCTACGTGCGTCGCCTCGATGCCCCGGACCCGACGATCGTGAAGGGCACCGACACGGCCTTCCGGCTGTTCTTCTCTCCCGACGGTCAGCAGCTCGGCGTGATCTGCTCCGACGGCTCGCCGCGCATCGTCACGCTCGGCAGCGGCCTCGTCACGCCGCTCGCGGAGCGCAGCGATTTCTTCGGCGCGACGTGGACGACGGGCGATCGGATCGTGTTCACGCGGGATCGCCGGCTGTGGCACATGGCGGCGTCCGGGGCAGCGGCCGCGCGCGTGCCCGTCGCGGACAACGCCGCCGACATGAGCTTTCCGTTCGCGCTGCCGGATCCGGACAAGATTCTCGTCGCCATCACGCGCGGCTCGTCGAACGAGATTGCCGTCGCATCGATCTCGACCGGCGCGCTGCGAACGCTCGTGACAGACGGCGAAGTGCCGGTGTACAGCCCGTCCGGTCATCTGATCTTCCTGCGCAGCGGCACGCTGACGGCCGTGCGGTTCGACGCGCGGAAGCTCGAGGTGACGGGGCCCCAGGTACCGGTGCTGGAGGGCTTGCCGCCGGTGGCGCGCGCGGCGCCGTTTGCGCTCTCGGCGACCGGCACGCTCGTCTTCATCGGCTCGCGCGCGTTGCAGTCTCACATCGTGTGGGTGAACCGCGAGGGCGCGGAGCGCGCGTTGACCCGCACGCCGCGGCAGTACACCGATTCGCGCGTCTCGCCGGACGGCCGCTACGTCATGACGCACACGACCGCGGGCGAGCTGTGGGTCTACGACACCACGCGCGACACGCTGTCGCGCCTCGCCACCGCCGTGCCGATCATCGGGTTCCCGATCTGGATGCCGGGCGGCCGGGAGGTGATCTACAAGTCGGCGCAGGGCGTCCACCGCCAGGAGATCGATGGCGCCCGGCATTCGCAGGTGCCCGGCTCCATGCCGAACGACTATCCGTCGGCTGTGTCCGCCGATGGCCGCTCAATCGCCGTCGTGAGGCTCGGGAACGTGAGCTCCGCCGACATCTACATCTTGAGCGCCACCGGCGCGCACGAGCCGCGGCCGTGGCTCGCGACGCCGGCGTACGACGGCGGGCCGCGATGGTCGCCGGACGGGCAGTGGATGGCGTACAGCTCGCTCGAGTCGGGGCAGAGCGAAGTGTATCTGCAGCCCTATCCCGGCCCCGGCGTCAGGCGTCAGGTGTCGGTGGACGGCGGCAGTCATCCGGTGTGGGCGCGCGACGGCCGCGAGCTGTTCTACCGGCAGAACTCACGCGTCTATGCCGTCGGCGTGGAGAGTCGCGCGGCAGATGTGACGCTGTCGCAGCCGCGGTTGCTGTTCGATCGGCTGTACGGGTATGGCCGCGGTATCTCGATCCCCAACTACGACGTCTCCGCCGACGGCCGCGACCTCGCCTTCGTCAAGGATTCCGGCGCGACGCACCTCAACGTCATCGTCAACTGGTTCTCGGAGCTGCAGGCGAGAACTCAGTGAGCAGATCCACGTAGCCGTCGCTGATGGTGTCGTCCGGGCTGGCGCCGAACAGCGCGAGCAGCTCGGTGATGACGCGCGCCTTGTCCTGCGCGTCGCGCCGCGACCAGGTGCGTGACTTCACTTCGATGAAGAAGCCCTCGGTCGGCGGATTCACCAGCCGATCGAGGTGCACGTAGAACTCGACGCCGCGGAACGCGACGAGCCAGCGCCGGCGATCCTTCTCGACGACGTGCTCGGCGGCGGGGCGGAAGTACTCGCGGTAGAACCGCGCCGAGTGCGCCGCCGGCGCGAGGTAGCGCGAGCGGAAGAGCAGGACGGCGCCGAAGCGATCCTCCCGCGTGCGTCCGGTCAGCGTCAGCCGCGAGCGCTCCTTCGTCACCTTTCCCTGGTCGTCGAGGAATTCGTCCAGCCGGTACCGCAGCCGCCCCTGATCGGAATCGTCGAAGGACCAGTAGGTGTCGTGCTGGCGGTAGTGGCTGGCGCGGATCACGGTCAGTTCGTCGCTCGCAATCGCGGCGAGCACCTGTTCGGCCGACGGCACGCGCGCCTTCACCTGGACCTCGAAGCTCTCCTGCTCGACGGCGCCGCCGACGGCGACGAGCTTCTGCAGGACGCTCACCTCGCGGCTGCCGAGGAACGCGTCGATCCGCTTCGCCGGCTCGCGCGCCTGTGCGCGCAACGCCTCGTCGTCCAGCGTCAGCAGGCGGCGATCGCGCATCAGCCATCGGCCGTTGCACATCACGTGGAGGACGTCGCTCGATTTCGCCGCGTAGACGATGCGCGCGTAGATGCCGGCGGGATCGCGCTCGTAGTAGGGCGTGTTGTGGAGCGCGTCGAGATCGACCACGATGAGGTCCGCGCACTTGCCGGGCTCGAGCGAACCGGTGAGATGGTGCAGGTGGAGCGCTCGCGCGCCGAGGCGCGTCGCCATCGCCAGCGTGTCGTGCGCCGGCAGCGCCGTCGGGTCGCCGCTGATGCCCTTGGCGAGCAGCGCCGCCAGCCGCATCTCCTCGAACATGTCGAGGTCGTTGTTCGACGCCGGGCCGTCGGTGCCGATGCCGACGTTGAGTCCGAGCTCCAGCATCCGCGCCGCGGGCGCCACGCCGGCGCCCAGTTTCAGATTGCTGGTCGGGTTGTGCGCCACGCCCGCGCCGGCGTTCTTCAGCGCGCGCATCTCCCCGTCGTCGACGTGCACGCAGTGCGCGGCGAGCACCTTTGCGCCGAACAGCCCCTGTTTCTTGACGTAGGGGACCACCGGCATGCCGTGGACGCTCCGCGATTCCTCCACCTCGAACAGCGTCTCGGACAGGTGGGTGTGGAGCGGCACGTCGAACTCCGCGGCGAGCTCGGCGCACGCGCGCAGGATGTCCGGCGTGCAGGTGTAGGGCGCGTGCGGCGCCGGCGCGGGAACGATCAGCGGGTGGCCGCGCCATCGCGCGATGAAGTCGCGGGCGCGCGCGAGCGAGTCTTCGTAGCTGGAGGCGTCGGGCGACGGAAACCGCAGCACCGTCTGCGCGCACAGCGCGCGCATCCCCGCGGCCGCCGTCGCTTCGGCGACCGCCTCCTCGAAGTAGTACATGTCGGCGAAGGTCGTCACGCCGGAGCGGATCATCTCGGCGCAGCCGAGCGACGCGCCCAGCCGGACGAAGTCGGGATTCACGAACTCGCGCTCGACCGGCATCATGTAGCCCATCAGCCAGACGTCGAGCCGCAGGTCGTCGGCGAGGCCGCGCAGCAGCGACATCGGCACGTGCGTGTGCGCGTTGACGAGCCCCGGCATGACGAGCCGCCCGCCGCAGTCGATCCGTTCCGCGGCCTCCCACGCGAGCGCGTCCGGCCCGACGGCGACGATCGAGTCGCCGGCGATCGCCACGCCGCCCGACGCGTGGATCGTCAACGCCTCGTCCATCGTCAGGATCGTCGCGTTGGTGAGGAGGAGGTCGCAGGCGGCTGCCATGAGTCCAGTCTAATCCTGTGCCGGTCAACGGCCGAAGTGCTATCAGTGATAGCAGGAGAAACAGTGGGGCAGCTGGTCGTTCGCAACGTCGATGACGAGTTGATTCGTGAGCTGAAGATGCGCGCGGCCCGGCTGGGACGCTCGGCCGAGGCGGAGCACCGCGAGATTCTCCGCGCGGCGCTATCGCGCGGACGCCGGAGGAAGACGCTGAAGGACGTCCTGTCCGAAATGCCGGACGTGGGCGACGATGCCGACTTCGAGCGGCCACGGGACGTCGGACGACGGACGCGGCTATGACCTACCTGTTGGATACGAACGTCATCGCCGAGATCCGCAAAGGAGCTCGTGGAAACGCGAACGTCCGCTCGTGGTTCGCGGCGCTCGATCAGGGATCCATCCGCCTGAGCGTCCTCACCGTTGGCGAGATCCGACGCGGCATCGAGAACGTTCGGCGGCGCGATCAGACGGCCGCACGAGCGTTGGAGCGGTGGCTTCGTGGTCTGGTTGCCGACTACGCAGACGACATCCTGGGCGTCGACCGCGTCATCGCGGAAGAGTGGGGGCGTTTGAACGTGCCAGACCCGATGCCGGTCATCGATGGCCTGTTTGTCGCCACGGCAAAGGTCCACGGGCTGACCCTCGCCACGCGCACCGTCAAAGACGTCGCCCGCGCCGGTATCGACGTGGTAGCGGAATACGAACTCGCGCTCGAGAACGTCGCCGCTCGTCAGTGTGAGGGTGGCGCGCGGTTTCAACGCGCGGAGAGGCCGCTGATTTGTGTCCCTTGCTGCGCGGACACCGCGATCCCCGCGACGAGCGAGAGAAGCGCGGGGATACGGCGTGCTACCATGCCGGCTTGCCCGATCCAGTCTTCGCGGCGCGCGACATAACAAAGGTCTATCACATGGGTGAGGTCGACGTGCACGCCCTTCGCGGCGTCAGCCTCGATCTCTTCGAGTCGGAGTTCCTCGTACTGCTCGGCCCATCCGGCAGCGGCAAGTCGACGCTCCTCAACATCCTCGGCGGCCTCGACGTGCCGACCTCCGGCAGCGTCGTGTATCGCGGCCAGAACCTGACGGAGGCGGACGAGCGCGCGCTGACCTGGTATCGCCGCCGCCACGTTGGCTTCGTCTTCCAGTTCTACAACCTGATTCCCAGCCTCACGGCTCGCGAGAACGTCGCCCTCGTCACCGACATCGTCGAGCGGCCGATGACGCCGGAAGAGGCGCTGCAGCTCGTGAACCTCGGCGAGCGCATGGATCACTTTCCGTCGCAGCTCTCGGGCGGCGAGCAGCAGCGCGTCGCGATCGCCCGCGCCGTGGCGAAGCGGCCCGACGTGCTGCTCTGCGACGAGCCGACCGGCGCGCTCGACATCGCCACGGGCATTCTCGTCCTCGAGGCGATCGCGCACGTGAATCGCGAGCTGGGCACGACGACGGCGGTGATCACCCACAACGCCGCCGTCGCGGGCATGGCCGATCGGGTCGTGACGCTGTCGGACGGCCGCATCGCGACGATGCGGACGAACGACCACAAAGTGGAGGCGGCGGCGCTGAACTGGTGATGATCCGTCCGCTCGATCGCAAGCTGCTTCGTGACCTGTGGGCGCTCAAGGGGCAGGCGCTCGCGATCAGCCTCGTCATCGGCGCGGGCGTGGCGATGTTCGTCATGTACCTGAGCACGTTCGCATCGCTGCGGCTGACACAGCAGACCTACTACGATCATTACCGGTTCGCCCACGTCTTCACCGCGATGACGCGCGCGCCGCTGGCGCTGCGCGATCGCGTCGCGGAAATCCCCGGCGTGGCGCGCGTGGACGCGCGCGTCGTTGTCGACGTCACGATCGACGTGCCCGGACTTTCCGAACCGGCGAGCGGCCGGTTCATCGGCATCGACATCCCGCGCCGGCCGATGTTGAACGATATCTTCCTGCGGCGCGGCCGATTTCCGGCGCCCGGTCAGGCCGACGAAGTGCTGGTCAGCGAGGCATTCGCGCTCGCCCGCACACTGACGCCCGGCGATCGCGTCGGCGCGATCATCAACGGCCGGCGGCGCGAGATGGAAATCGTCGGGATCGCGCTGTCGCCGGAATACACCTACAGCATCCGGCCTGGAGAACTCCTGCCGGACGACGCGCGGTTCGGCATTTTCTGGATGCACGGACGGAGTCTGGCGGCAGCGTTCGATATGGAGGGAGGTTTCAACAACCTCACGCTCACGCTCCTGCCAGGCGCGAGTGAGGCGGATGTCATCGCCCGCCTGGACCGGCTCGTCGAGCCGTACGGTGGCGCCGGATCGATTCCGCGGGCGCTGCAGACGTCGCACTGGTATCTGGACAACGAGCTGAAGCAGTTGCAGAGCGTCGGCCTGGTCCTGCCGGTCGTCTTCATGTTCGTGGCGGCGTTCCTGCTCAACGTCGTGCTCACACGGATCGTGTCGATCCAGCGCGAGCAGATCGCGGCGCTGAAGGCGCTCGGCTACACCAACGGCGAGCTCGCGTGGCACTACACGAAGCTGAGTCTGGTCATCGGGGCGGCCGGCGCGGCGATCGGCGCGGTCGGCGGCGGCACGCTCGGATCGGGAATGATCCAGATCTACAACGAGTTCTTCCGGTTCCCGTCGCTCTCGTACTACCTGCCGGCCGGCGTCGTCGTCGGCGGCGTCATCGTCAGTTTTGTCGCGGCGACGCTCGGCGCGCTGCACGCCGTGCTGCTCGCGGTGAGGCTGCCGCCCGCCGAGGCGATGCGGCCGGAACCGCCGGCGCGCTACCGGCGAAGCTGGCTCGAGCGCGGTGCCGTCGGGCGCCTGCTGCCGGCGACGGTCAGGATGATCCTGCGCAACGTCGGCCGGCACCCGGTGCGCACGGCAACGTCGATCATCGGCATCTCGGTCGCCGTGTCGATGCTGATTCTCGGGACGTTCTCGATGGACTCGCTCGACGTGCTGCTGGATCAGCAGTTCTTCGTCATCCAGCGGCAGGACGTCACCGTCACGTTCGTGCTGCCGCGATCGCCGCGGGCGCTGCACGAAGTGGAGCACATGCCGGGCGTCATCAGCGCCGAGCCGATTCGCGCGGTGCCGGCGCGGCTCCGCTTCGCCCAACGCTCGCGCATCGTCGCGATCAACGGGCTGGTGGCGCAGCCCGAACTGAACCGCGTCGTCGACGTGACGGGCGCAGCGCTGCGGCTGCCGCCCGGCGGCCTCGTGCTGTCGACCAAGCTCGCCGAAGTGCTCGGCGCGGAGGCGGGCGACGACGTGATCGTGGAAGTGCTCGACGGCCGCAGGCCGGTCCAGCGCGTGCCGATCGCCGGTACCGTGGAAGAGTACATGGGAATGTCCGTGTATATGGAGATCGAGGCCCTCCGCCGCATGGTGGGTGAGCATTCGATCACGGGCGCGCATCTGCAGGTCGATGCGGCGCAGGCGCCGGCGCTCTACGAGCGGTTGAAGCGAGTCCCGGCGGTGGCGGGCGTCACGCTGAAGCGCGCGGCAATCCAGAGCTTCCAGGAGACACTTCAGGAGACGTTCTACGTCATGATCTTCTTCAACCTGCTGTTCTCGGGCGTGATCGCGTTCGGCGTCGTGTACAACGCCGCGCGCGTGGCGCTCTCGGAGCGCAGCCGGGAGCTCGCGAGCCTGCGTGTGCTGGGATTCACCCGGGGAGAGATTTCGTTCATCCTGCTCGGCGAGCTGGCGCTCGTCACGTGGATCGCCATCCCGATCGGGTTGGTGCTCGGCTATGTGTTCGCCAGCCTGCTGGTCGTGGTGCTCGACACGGAGCTGTACCGCTTTCCGCTCGTGATCAGCGTGCGGACGTACGCGTTCGCCGCCACGGCCGTCGCGGTGGCGGCGACGCTCTCGGGCCTCGCCGTGCGCCGCAGGCTGGATCATCTCGACCTCGTGGCGGTATTGAAGACGAGAGAGTGACCTGGAACGGGCAACCGTAGGGCGCAACGTCAGTTGCGCCGAACCGATATGCGCAAACGCTGGATTCGGATCGCCATCGTCATCGTCGTAGTTGCCGCGATCGGGTACTGGGCATTCAAGCCGTCGCCGATTCCCGCGGATTTCGGCGCGGTTGAACGCGGCCGTCTCGAGGTCACGGTCGAGGAGGAGGGACGCACGCGCGTGCGCGACCGCTACGTCGTGTCGGCGCCGCTCCCAGGTCGCATGCAGCGCATCGAGCTCGAGCCGGGCGACCCCGTCGTCGCCGGCAAGACCATGCTGGCGCAGTTCCAGCCGACGGATCCGGCGTTGCTCGACGTGCGCACGCGGACGGAGCTGGAGGCGCGAACGCGCGCGGCGGAGGCGGCGGTCGGCGCCGCGCGATCCGAACGCGAGCGCATCCAGTCGGAGCTGGCGTTCGCACGGTCCGAGCTGAAACGCTTCCGCGCGCTCGTCGACGAGCGCGTGCTCGCGCCGCGCGAGCTGGAAGCCGCAGAGCGTCAGGTGCAATCGCTCGAGCGCGCACTGCAGTCCGCCGATTTCAACGCGCGGACGGCGCAGCACCAGGTCGAAGTCGCCCGCGCGAGCCTGATCCAGACTCGTAGCGGCCGCACGAACCGCATCCCGCTCTACTCGCCGGTCAACGGCGTCGTTCTGCGGCGGCTTCAGGAGAGTGAGGCGGTCGTGGCGACCGGACAACCGCTCATCGAAGTCGGTACGCTCGACGATCTCGAGATCGTCTCGGACCTGCTCTCGAGCGCCGCCGTCAAGGTGCAGCCCGGCCAGCCCGTGTCGATCGAGCAGTGGGGTGGCGATCGCGCGCTGCGCGGACGCGTCCGCCGCGTCGAGCCGTCCGGCTTCACGAAGATCTCGGCGCTCGGCGTCGAAGAGCAGCGCGTCAACGTCATCGTCGACTTCGACGAGCCGCGCGCCGTGTGGCAGTCGATCGGGGACGGCTATCGCGTCGAGGTCCGCATCATCGTCTGGCACAAGGACGATGTGCTGAAGGTGCCGACGAGCAGCCTGTTCCGGCACGAAGGGAAATGGGCGGTCTACAAGGTGGAGAACGACAGGGCCGTGCGGCAGCTCGTCGAGATCGGGCAGCGCAACGGCCTCGAAGCGGAGGTCCTCGACGGGCTCGCAGCCGGCCAGCAGATCGTCGTGTATCCGAGCGACGCGATCACCGACGGCGCACAGGTCCAGCCCCGATAAAAACCGTGACACTCACCGTTTTTCGAAAATCGTAAAACCGTGACACTCACCGTTTCTCGAAATGGAACACTGGGTGTGTGCATTTTCTGCAAACGGTGAGTGTCACGGTTTTTTGAGACCGACGACGTACAGGGCCGCGAAGACGGCGAAGAAGACCGCGGCGGCGGCGGTGATCGCGAACACGGGCCACGACGGCTGCAGCTCGCGCGGCAGGACCCGGCGGTTCACCACCAGCGTCAGCACAGTGACGAACGGGATGTGCGCCGCTTCGACAGCGCCGGCGATCTTCAGCAAGCCGACCGGCTCGCCCGTCGCGAGATACAGCGCGATCGGACACGCCGTCACGAGAACGATCCCGAACATCCGGCGCAGCCACCGCTCGTCCACCCACCGGCCGCGCCACCCGACATCACGCGCCAGCGACGCGGTGCCGTTCGCGAACAGGCGCGAATGTCCATCCTGATCGGACATCACCGTGTCCCAGAACCCGATGAACACGCCGGCGACCATGAACCAAAAGCCGAATGCGCCCCAGACCGTTCCGAGCAACTGCCCGAGCACCGCCGCGACGCGCTGCTCCTCGGGCACGAGCCCGCGCGGCCGCAGCAGCTCGGTGCCGAGCACGAGGAACGCGCCGACGATGATCAAGGTGCCGGCGACGGCGACGGTGTTGTCGACGGTCATCTGCGCGATCCAGCCGCGCAACTGCTGATGGTCCGTCGTCTTCCGCGACACGCCGGCCGCGCCGCCTTCGCGCTGCGCGCTTCGGCGCCCAAGCCGGCTCCCCGCCGCTCCGTATCCCTTCTCGACGACCCAGTACGAGTACCACATCATGCCGGCGGCGCCGGACAGCATGAAGCCGAGCCACGGCAGCACTTCGCCGTAGTCGATGTCGGGAGGAACCGCCGGGCGCAGGCCTGCGGCGATGTCGGATAACGCCGGCGATACGGAGACCGCGGCGGCAACCGACGCAATGCCGAGCGCGACGGCAAACGTCATCGCGGCGATCTCGACGCGCTTGTAGCCGCCCCACACGACGAGGGCGGTTGAGAGAAGGATCGAGGCGACGGTCCACAGCCGCGCGTCGCCGGGCAGCGCCAGCGTCAGCGCCGTCGCGGCCGATCCGGCGAGTCCCGCGATGGCGGTGACGGCGACGAACGCCTGCGGCACGAGCACGACCCAGAGCGCCCATCCGCGAGGACCGGGCAGCGTCGCGAACCCTTCAAGGATCGGCTTGCCCGTGCAGACCGCGAACCGGCCGATTTCCCGGTTGATGAACCACTTCACCGAGACGGCTGCCAGCAGCGCCCAGACGAGCGCGTAGCCATACATCGATCCGATGCGCGGCGTGAACAGCAGCTCGCCGGAGCCGGCCGCGGAAACCATCCACAAGAAGCCGGGACCGACGTGACGGAGCCGCTGCCACCCATGCGGAGGCTCAGGCATGCTCTCAAGCGATGCATGCCTGTTGCCGCCGGTCCGATGACCCCCGCTCAGTTCACCGCCGCTTCCCCTGCCGCCGCCCGCTGACGGATGACGCGGTTCATCGTCTTGACGACGAAGAACACGCTGAGCGCGACGATCACGAACTCGATCGCGGTGTTCACCAGCGCGCCGTAGCGGATCGCGACGGCGGGTATGGTCTCGCCCGTCACCGTCTGCGCCGCCTGCTTCAGGACGACCTGCAGGTCCTTGAACTCGACGCCGCCGATGGCGAGGCCGATGGGCGGCATGAGGATGTCGTTGACGATTGAGTTGACGACCTTCGTGAAGGCGGCGCCGAGAATGATGCCGACCGCCATATCGACCGCGTTGCCCTTGACCGCGAATTCGCGAAATTCCTGTACGAGGCCCATTGATCCCTCCTGGAAAGTGTCGTTCGTCGATCGCTCAGGGCGCGACCTGCACAGCCCGCACGAATGTCAGGGTCAGCGCCGCCGCCAGCACCGCGAGGAAGGCGTGCACACGCAGCAGCACGGGCACCGAATCGAAGCGCACGCGCGTCAGGTGCCAGTAGTAGACCACACCGTCGACGGCCGCGAAGCCGGCCAGGCCTGCGAGCACGGGCACCGGGCTGCCACCGGCGACCGACAGATAGACGAGGCCGCGCGTGCTGACCTGGAGAAGCATCGCCCAGATGCGCTCGACCACCGATAGCCACTGGATGGCGCGATCGCCGGCCGATGCTGCGAACACTTCACCGGCGTGGTCTCCCAACGACGTCCCTTTGAACGGATTCGAGATGAACGGCAGCATGATCGCTTCCGCCGCGCCGGCGCCAACACCGAAGCCGACGAGCTGCCACAACGAGAGCTGCGGCGTGACGAAGATGAAGAACACGGCCGCCGCGCCGAGTTCCGAGATGCCCGACACGAGCCCGTGCGCCAGCGCGAGAACGGGATGCGTGAGCCGCGGACGCAGGACGCGTTCCACCAGGAAATGATGCAGCGGGAGCTTGACCGCGGTCGTCCCGAGTACGAAGGCGAGGATGCCGTAGCCGACGATGATCTTGCGTGGAACGCCGAACCACGTTTCGAGGATCCAGATCGGTACGAGTCCGATCGCGATCGAAGCCGCCGTCGTCCCGTACCACAACAGCGGCGGCCGCCGGCCAGCGACGATCGTCTGTGTGTCTCCCATGCGCATCCTTTCGCCGGCGTCGGACGGCGACGGCCGGAGTCGTGGCGTCGTGTGGGAGTGGAGCGAGTGTAGCGCGCGCCCGCGCGTGCGTCCAGTGACACGGAAGGCAGGATAATACCGTCATGACGGCAACACTCACCGGCGCGAACCTGATTGGCACTGTCGAGAGCCGCCGCGGCACGTCGACGTTCACGTCGCTCGATCCGCGAACCGTCCAGGCAGGGACGGTGCGGTTCGCCGAGGCGACAACGGAAGAGGTGAGTGCCGCCGCGGCACTTGCCGCGTCGGCCTTCGACTCGTGGCGATCGTCGCGGGCGGCAGAACGCGCGGCGTTTCTCCGCCGGGCGGCGGAACTGCTCGCTGCGGGACGCGACGCGTTGGTCGCGACCGCGGACCTCGAGACGGGGCTCGGGCCCGCTCGTCTCAACGGCGAGCTCGATCGCACGACCGGACAACTGCGTCTGTTCGCGGAACTGCTCGACGAAGGATCCTACGTCGAGGCGATCATCTCGCCGCCCGACCCGAATGCAACGCCGCCGCGGCCCGGCGTCCGGCGCATGCTCGTGCCGATCGGGCCGGTCGCCGTATTCACGCCGAGCAACTTCCCGCTCGCCTTCGGCGTCGCCGGCGGCGACTCCGCGTCGGCGCTCGCCGCGGGCTGTCCGGTGATCGTCAAGGGGCACCCGTCGCACCCGGCGACGTCCGAGATCTGCGCGCGCGCGCTGATCGCAGCCGCTCAGGAGAGCGGCGCACCGAACGGCGTGTGCTCGCTGATTCAGGCGCGCGACGTGGCGATCGGCCGCGCGCTGGTCATGGCTCCGCAGATTCAGGCCGTCGCGTTCACGGGATCGCTGACTGCCGGCCGCGCGATCGCCGATCTCGCCGCGTCGAGGCCCGTGCCGATTCCGGTGTACGCGGAGATGGGCAGCCTCAATCCGCTCTTCATCGGTCCCGGCGCGATCGCCACGCGCGCTGACGAGATCGCCGACGGGCTCGCCACGTCCGTGACGCAGGGCACGGGGCAGTTCTGCACCAAGCCCGGTCTCGTGTTCGTTCCGGATGACGACTCGGGGCGGTCATTCGCACGGGCGCTTGCCGATCGCGTGGCCGCGAAAACGGCAGGCGTCATGCTGAATCCCGCGCTGTGCGAAGGGCTCGACCGCAAAGTGAGAGACACGACCGCGCTGCCGGGTGTCGAGCGGCTCACGCCGGCGGCTGACGCCGGCGGTCTCGCGCGCGCAGGGGTGGTGCTGACGACGACGCTGGACGTGTTCGAACGCACTCCACAGTTGCGCGAAGAGCACTTCGGGCCGGTGACGATCGTCGTCCACACCGCTCCGTCGCGAATGCCGGAAGCGGCGGGGGCGCTGGAGGGCACTCTGACGGCGACCGTGCACGCGGGCGGCAACGACGCGGAGTGGGCGCGATCGCTCATCGACATCGTCCAGCAGCGCGCCGGCCGCATCGTCTGGAACGGCTATCCGACGGGCGTTGCCGTGACGCACGCGATGCAGCACGGCGGTCCATATCCGGCGACGACCTCGCCCGCGCATACCTCCGTCGGAACGGCTGCGATCCGCCGCTTCCTTCGTCCCGTCGCGTGGCAGAACGCGCCCGACGAGATGCTGCCGGACGCATTGAAGGACGGAAACCCCTTGCGGATTCAACGGCAGGTAGACGGCCACTGGATGCGGGAATAACGTCCCTGGTCTCTGGTCTCTGGTCCCTGGTCTCTGGTCCCTGGTCCCGGGGTCCCGGGGTCCCGGGGTCCCTGGTCCCGGGTCCCTGGTCGCGGGGTCGCGTCGGATTCAAGCCGCCGGACCAGGGACTCGGGACCCTTGACCCGGGACCCTTGACCCGGGACCCGGGACCCTTGACTCGGGACCCGAGACCCTTGACTCGGGACCCGGGACCAAGGACGAGGGACCCGGGACGAGGGACCCGAGACCAGGGACGAGGGACCAGGGACCAGGTGCCCGTGAGTCTCACGGGGCCCCCTCCCTTGCGCCCCGGTGAGACTCAGGTGCGACGCGGACAACCGATCAGCGGCGGGTGATGCTCGTCTTCTTCCGCGTGACGACGCCGGAATCCACGGTGACGCCCGTCCCGGAAATCGTCTGGAAATGCAGCTCGTCCCCGGTGATCTCGATCAGCATGAACGTGTATCCCTGGTCGAAGCCTTTCGCCGTGAGCGGCGACTTCTCGATGTCGCCTCTCCGCAGCTTCGCGGCCGCGCCGGAGATGAAGTAGACGATGCCGTTCTGCGGCTTGGTGCGTTCGTAGAAGTGCTCGTGGCCGGTGAACACGGTCAGCACTCCGTATTTGATGAACAGCGGCTCGAGCTGCTCGCGGAGGAGCAGATCCGATCCGTGCCTGCCGCCGGACGAGTAGATCGGATGGTGGAAGTACGGAATCTTCCAGTCGGAGCCGCTTGCCGCAAGCTCCTTCTCGAGCCAGGCGAGCTGCTCCCTGTCCAGCTTGTTGCTGTCGAGCGCGAAGAAGCGGACGCCGCCGAGCTTCTCCGGCTTGAACGAGTAGTAGTTCTTACCGTCCATGTTGAACGGCTTGTACAACCGCTGCGACGGCTCGTCGTGGTTGCCGAGCGATGCATAGAACTTGACGCCCGCGTCGAGCAGCGGCTTGTACGGACGTTCGAACTTGCTCGCGTAGTCCCCCTCGCGCTCGCGCCCGTACAGGTTGTCGCCGAGCATGATCGCGAAGGTGAACGGAAACAGCTTGTGATAGGCGGCAATCTGCGACGCCACCTGACGCTGCGCACCACCACCCGTTCCGCTGTCGCCAATGACCAGGAACTTGATCGAGCCGTCCTTGTTCGGCAGCGTCAGGCCTTTGCCGTTGGTCGTGCCCGTCGTCGCGACCGCCTGGACATCGGCCCCGTTGGAGTCTGCCGCGGTCGCGCAGTTGAGCGCGGCGATGGAGGCCGCGGCGAGTATCCCCGCCAGCAGCCGGCGTTTCACGATGCTAGGTGTGATGTCACTGTATCGCATTGGGAATGAAGTCCACGATGAGGTTGGCGTTGACGTCACGGAGAATCAGGTCCTTGCCGAGAATGCGATACTCGAGCTCCTTCGGCAGCTGCGGAAGGCGCGCGAGCAGATTCGGCGGCACGGTCGGGAGCGGTTCGCCTTCAGGGAACCGCGCGTTCACTTTCAGGGTCTTCGACGGCGGCGGTGGAGGCCCCTCCTCCTTGATGGCCTTCTTCGTTTCCGGTCCGTCGGGCCCCTTCACTTCCGGGTACATCAGGCGGCGGAAGAGTTGTCGAATCTCCGGTGTGAAGATGTCGCCGTGTTTGGCGGTCGCGCGCGCGGCGCTGATGCGCGCGGCCAGCGTGTCCTGCGTGGCTTTGATCTTCGCGGGGTCGTTCGTCTCCTTCGGTTCCGCCTCGCCGCGTTCCTGCTTTTCGTAGACCTTCATATAGCCGTCGATGCGGTCCTTGAAGTCCTTCAGGAGCGCCGCGTCGGAATTCACGTTCTGTTCGGCTGCCTTCTGTTCGGCCGCTGCCGGCTTCCGCTGCTGCGAGACGCGGTCCGCGGCGTCCGCCGCGCACCCGGCGCCCGCACAGCCGAGCAACAAAGCCAGCACGGCACTCCGGTTCAGGTTCATGTGGTGCCTCGCATGCATCGGTGAATTTCACGATTCGTGCCCGCGACGCGACCGCAGCCGTATGCGCTCGGCACGCGCGATGCACCCGTGAGACTCAGCGGGACACCCGCAAGGAGGAACAGGTATGTTGCGAACAAGGCTCAGCGGCATCGCGGGAATTGCGCTCGCCGCGATGCTCGCGGTCGCGTGCTCACAGTCCGATCCCGGCATCACCACAGCCGTGAAATCCAAGATCGCCGCGGATGACACGGTGAAGTCGTACCGGATCGACGTCGACACGAAGGATCGCGTCGTGACGTTGAGCGGTGCCGTGGACACGGCGGAAGCACGATCGCGCGCCATCGAAATCGCGCGCGGCACCGACGGCGTGCGCGACGTGGTGGATCAGCTCGTGATCTCGCCGGGCGCGACGCCGACGACGGGCGTCGATGACGAACTGCAGCGTCGCGGCAGCGAGGCGGCCAGGGAAGGCGAGCAGAAGGCGCGTGAAGGCGCGGACAAGGCCGCCGACGCGGCGCCCGACATGGGCGACGCCGGGATCACCGCGAAAGTGAAGACGAAATTCCTCGGCGACACGGGCGTGTCCGGTCTGAGGATCGACGTCGACACCAAGGACGGCGTGGTCACGCTCACCGGCACGGTCCCGACCGCGGCCGAGAAGCGGCGGGCGATGGAACTGGCCAAGGCAACCGACGGCGTGAAATCTGTCGTGGATCGCCTCAAAGTGGGCAAGGAGTAACAGCACCGAAGCTCAGGCGGGCGCGGCGGCGCGCGGCATACCGGGGGGTCAGTATGGTTCCAGCGGCGCGGGAAGCACATAATCTCGCGCGGGGGAGGAACCTATGCGACGTCGCCGGTGTGTCGAGCGCCTCGCGCTCTTGGTGTGTGTGATCATCGGTGCCGCGTCTGCCGCGTTCGCGCAGACGGGCACGGGCCGAATTTCGGGCATCGTGAAGGACGCGAGCGGCGCGGTCGTACCCGGCGCCGCGATTGTCGTCACGCACGAGGAGACCGGCATCCGTCACGAGATGGTGACGAACGCGTCGGGTCTGTTTCTGTTTCCGAGTCTTCCCGTCGGTTCCTACACCATTCGCGCCGAGCTGGCCGGCTTCAAGCCGGTGAGCAATCAGAAGAACGTGCTCACGGTCGGCGCCGATCTCAATGTCACGTTCACGCTCGAGCCCGGCGATCTCCGCGAAGCGGTGGTCGTCACGGCCGAGTCTCCGATCGTGCAGACGACCGAGTCGTCGCTGAGCACGCTCGTGCCGCGCGAGATGATCGTCACGCTGCCACTCAACGGGCGCAACCCGCTGCATTTGATCGGTCTCGTGCCGGGCGTCGCCGGGCACAGCGCGGAGGCGACGTCGTCGGGCGGCACGGCGACGCACTACATCAACGGCGATCGCGGCCGCGGCATCACGACGACGCAGGACGGGATCGACATTTCGGATCCGGTGATCCCGCGCGGCGAGTTGACGAACGCGCCGGTCAATCCCGAGGCGCTCCAGGAGTTCCGCGTCGTCACGAGCAACGCGAAGGCGGAGTACGGCCGGTCGGCCGGCGGGCAGGTCGAGCTCGTGACGCGCAGCGGGACGAACGCCTACAGCGGCACGCTCTACGAGTTCTTCCGCGACACCGCGCTCGACTCCAACTCGTACTTCAACAAGCTGCGCGGCCTGCCGAAGGAGGTGCTGCGGCGCAACCAGTTCGGCGCCGCGCTGGGCGGGCCGATCCGCCACGACCGCGCGTTCTTCTTCGTGAACTACGACGGCATGCGCCGGACGCAGGACACGAGTCAGCTTGCGACCGTGCCGACCGAGGCGCTGCGCAACGGCGTGTTCCGTTTCGTCACCCAGGCGTGCCCGGGCAGCACGGCGGTCCGCAACGTCGCGAGCTGCGTCGACGCGGCGGGACATCCGATCGTGCCGGTCTCGTCGTACAGCTTCGGCGCCAACGATCCGCGGGGCCTCGGCCTCGATCCCGTCATGCAGCGTGAGATCCTCGCGTTCCTGCCGCTGCCGAACGACTTCAGCGTCGGCGACGGCCTGAACACCGCCGGCTACCGCTGGAACTCCCCCTCCGAGCAGCCGGTCGACTCACTGACGGCGCGCGTCGATTACACGATCAACAAGAACCAGAACCTGTTCGTCCGCTACAGCAACGCGTTCAGGAACGATCTGATCAACGACATCATCAACACGACGCCGAGGCCCATGAGCTGGCCGGCACGCGTGCGCCTGTCGGATCAGCACGGCGCGGCGATCGGCCACAAGTGGTCGGTGACCAACAGTGTGGTCAACGAGATCACCGGCGGCTACACGCGCAATATCCTCGCGTTCAACGATCCGGTGCATCCGCGCACCTACGAGATCCGTACCGCCATCGTCACCAACCCATTCGTCTACTGGGCGGGCACCGGACGCGAGCCGACCGAAGTGCAGTTCCTCGACAACCTGACGTGGATTCGCGGCAAGCATGCCCTCAAGGGCGGCGTGAACGTGCGGAAGTACTACATCAAGCAGACGCGCGGTGCCGGCAACCCGTTCGGCATCTATCCGGCGTTCACCTTCAATCGTCTCGATGCGCTGTTCTCGGGCGTTGACGCCGGCGGCGTCGTCCGGCCGGACGGCAGCCGCGGCAACCTCACCGGATCGGGCATCAATGCCACCGATCGCAACAACCTGAACACGATGTACAACATGCTGCTCGGCCGCATCGGGCGTATCGATCAGGTCTTCTACAGCAACGGCACGGACTTCGTGGCGCTGCAGCCGCTGACGCTCGACCAGCGCATCAGCGAATACAACTTCTTCGTCCAGGACGACTGGCGCATCGGTGATCGCGTCACGCTGAACGCCGGGCTGCGCTACGAGCTGAACTCGGTGCCGTACGACGCCGCCGGCGTGCAGGTGGTGCCGGACAAGCCGCTCGATGGCAGTCAGGGGCCGGTGACGTTCCTTCAGGGAGGCCCGGACACTGGACGCGAGTGGTTCAAGCGCGACAACAACAACTTTGCGCCGTCGCTCGGCGTCGCCTGGGATCCGACCGGCACCGGCAAGACCTCGGTGCGCGCGAACTACCGCCTCGCCTACCAGCGGCTCATCACCTGGGCGCTCAACGTCGTCGAGCAGCGCCAGCCGGCAACGTCGCTGAACCGGTTCATCATCGCCCCGCGCGACACCGTGATCGCCGGCAGCGATCAGGTGCTGCGACTCAACGAGCTGCTCAAGCAAGGGCGGCTGCCGAACCCGCAGGGGAGCACCGCCCTGTCGCTGTCGAACGGCGTGCCGCAGTTGGCGACGCCGCCGGCGATCGTCAGGACGCCGCCGAACCTGCGCAACGAACAGCCGCTGTTCTTCGATCCGAACGTGACGACGCCGTACATGCAGCAGTTCATCGTCGGCGTGCAGCGCGAGCTGTGGAAGCAGCTGGTCGTCGAGGTCTCGTATGTCGGCTCGCGCGGCAGCGACCTGTTCCGCATGATGAACGTCAACACGATGGACCTGGTCGGCAACGGCTTCATCCGTGACTTCCAGGCGGCGCGGCGCAACCTGCTCGCGAACGGCAACGCGAACATCGGCGAATCTACCGGGAACCTCGGCCGTCTGTTCCGCGGGACAATTCCGTCGAGCGCGTTCACCGACATCCAGAACAACAACGTCGGCCTGCTTGCCGACTCGCTCGATCGCGGCACGCAGGGCATCGGCCTGGCCGCCGCGGGCCTGCCGGACAACTTCTTCCGGCCGAATCCGCAGTTCAGCATCGCCGGCCTCGGCTGCACCTGTTCCAGCTCGCAGTACAACGCGCTGCAGATCCAGGTGCAGAAGCGGCTCTCCGGCGGGTTCGCGTTCGCCGGCAACTACACGCTGGCCAGGTCGAGAGACGACGTGTCGAACGACACGCGTGGGGCGGGGACCGAGCTGGTCGTGCCCTCGGATCCACAGCGGCTCGATCTCGACAAGGGGCGGTCGGACTTCGACATCCGTCACGTCGCGCGCGGCCACTTCATCTGGGATCTGCCGTTCGGCCGCGATCGCAAGTTCCTCTCCGGCGCGTCCGGCTTCCTGAACGGGCTGGTCAGCGGCTGGCAGATCAACGGCATCCTCGACGCGTCCACCGGTTTCCCGTTGAGCGTGTTCTCCGGCTTCCACACGTTCACGTTCTACGACGGCGGCACCCGCGTGGCGACGACGAGCGGCAACGGCACGTCGAACCGCGCCGTCTACACCGGTTCCGGCTCGGTGGGCGAAGTGCGGCGCACCGCCACCGGTGCGATCTACTTCACGCCGGAGGAGCGTGCGCTGTTCCAGACGCCGGAGGCGGGGGAGACCGGCTCGGTGCGCAACATCTTCACCGGCCCGGGCTACTTCCAGGTGGACCTCGGGATCTTCAAGAGCATCCCGATCGGCGGCCACCGCCTCGAGCTGCGGACGGAGATCTTCAACGTCTTCAACAGGGTCAACTTCGCCGACCCGAACATCCTCGCGTCGTCGACGAACTTCGGCCTGATCACCGATACACGTGTACCTCCGAGGATCGTACAGCTCGGCGTGAAGTACTACTTTTAATAGTCCCTGGTCCCTAGTCCCTGGTCCCGGGTCCCGGGTCCCGGGTATGGGTCCCTGGACTCGGGACGGACCCGGGACCCCGTGACCACGGACGCGTGACGAGGGCCCCGTGACCAGGGACCAGGGACCAGGGACGGTCGTATAATTCGCGCATCCCATGCGGCGCGTTTTATTCGCCTGCCTGTTCGTCTGCGCTTTTCGCGCGGATGCCGTGGCGGAGTTGCGGCTCACGCACTACACGACCAGCAACGGCCTGCCGCAGAACACCGTCTCGGCCATCGCGCAGACGCGCGATGGGTATCTCTGGTTCGGAACCTACGACGGCCTCGTGCGCTACGACGGCGTCAGGTTCACCATCTTCGACAAGGGCAACACGCCGGGCATCCGCAGCAACCAGATCATCTCGATTCGCGAAGACTCCGAAGGCACGCTGTGGATCGGCACCGGCGAGGGTGGGCTGATCCGGTATCGGCACGGCGTGTTCACATCTTTTACGACCTCCGAAGGCCTGCCGGACAACTACGTCGGGCGTCTCGAGAACACGCCTGACGGCCTGATCGTGTTCATGCGCGGCGTGCCGCACCGCTGGACCGGCGAGAAGGCGGTGCCGCTCGACCCGATTGTCCTCTCCGAGTTCATCGACAGTCGTGGCGCGCGTTGGACGCGGCGGGTCGATCGGCTCGTACGCACGTCGAAGGGGCGCGAGACGTCGTTCCCGTTCGCGCTCACTCGCGACGAGTTCGCGCAGCGATACGAAGATCCCACCGGCGCGTTGTGGTTCAGCGGCGCACAGGAACGGCGTCTACCGCATCGCCGACGACAGCCTCGAGCACTACGGCACGAGCGACGGCCTGCCGCCGGACGACTGGATCCGCGCGTCCGCCTTCGATCGTCACGGCTACGTCTGGCTGTTCAGCGAGCGATCGATCGTCCAGTTCAAGGACGGGCGGTTCACCGTTCGCCGTTCCACGGATTTCGTGAACAGCGCCTCCATCCGCGTGGTCTTCACCGATCGCGAAGGCACGGCGTGGATCGGCACGAATGAAAACGGTCTGTTCCGCGCGACACCGCAGGTCCTGACGACGTATCTCGCGGGCGTGGAACGGCAGGGACATCGGTCCTGACGGTCTCATTGCCGCCGCGGACGCGGCGCTCTACCGCGCGAAGCGCCTGGGACGCAACCGCTACGTGCTCGAGGTCGAAGGGGCGATGCTGTAAAGCCGCGTCCTCGCTGGGGATCATCATGGGAACGAAAGATCGACGCATCGACGAATACATCGCGAACGCGCAGCCGTTCGCGCGGCCGATCCTGAAGTACCTGCGCAAGGCCGTGCACGCGGGCTGCCCGGACGTCGAAGAGACGCTGAAGTGGCAAAACCCGGCGTTCATGTACAAGGGCATCCTCGCCGGTATGGCTGCGTTCAAGCAGCACGTCGCGTTCGGCTTCTGGAAGGCGTCGGCGATGCAAGGCGGGCTCGGCGACAAGGCGTACGACGCGATGGGTCAGTTCGGGCGCATCACGTCGGTCGACGATCTGCCCGACGAGACGGCGCTCGTCCGTCTCGTGAAAGAGGCGGCCGAGCTGCACGACAAGGGCGTGAAGGCGCCGCGGAAGAAACATGCGCCGCGCCAGCCGATTCCCGAGCCAGCCGACTTCCTCGCGGCGCTGAGGAAGAACAAGAAGGCGCTGAAGACGTACGAGTCGTTCAGCCCGAGCCACAAGCGCGAGTACCTCGAGTGGATCACCGAAGCGAAGCGCGAGGCGACGCGCAAGACACGGCTGGAGACGGCCATTCGGTGGATGGCAGAAGGAAAGGCGAGGAACTGGAAATATCTCAGTCCCTAGTCCCTGGTCCCTGGTCATGAGACCCTGGTCCCCAGTCCCGGGTCCCATGACCAGACCCCGGACCCCGCACCAGGGACCCGGGAACAGGGCCACATGACCACGCACCAGGGACCAG
>JBMDXB010000048.1:0-80545 GCA_048594885.1 Vicinamibacterales bacterium | reverse complement strand
CGCCTTGTGCAAATCGACGCCGATATAATCCTGCTCCATGGGCTGTCCTCCTCTCGTGGCCCGGAGCAGTGCGTGCTTGGAACACACGGCATTATCTCCGGCGCCATGGCGAGGGTGACGGCCCTCTCATTTGATCAGAGGACGCCGAGGTCGCAGAGCGATCTCGACGACTTGAAGGAACTGGCCCGGTGGGCCGCGCTTTGCGCGGTGGGAGATCGAGAGGGACCGAACACACAAGCGCGTCTGGATCGCGCAGCGCTTGAGTGTTCGGTCCCTCTCGATCTCCCTACGCCGGCCAAGGCCGGCGCACACCGGGCTCGTAGCTCCGAGTCAGCTTGATCTCTTTGCGTCCTCGGCGCCTCGGCGGCCTCGGCGTTTTTTCGGGAAGGGATCTCCCGATCTATATTGGTCAGATGCTCGATCCTTTGCTGTCCAGTACCGACGTCGCCGCTCCGCGTCCTCCCGAGTCACGGACACGACGACGTGAAGAGATCCCGGATCGGTTCAAGTGGAACCTGTCCGACATCTTCACGACCTGGGACCGGTGGGAAGAGGCGTACCGCCGGCTCGAACGCGGTATCGACAGGTACGCCGCGCTGAAGGGCACGCTATCAGGCGGCCCTGACAACCTGCTCGACGCGTTCACGCTGTCCGAGGAGCTGGGCCAGCTCGCCTATCGCGTCTGGTACTTTCCGTCGCTTCAATACGACCAGGACCAGCGCGACAACACGGTGAACGCGAAGCGCCAGCAGGTGCAGCTCCTGTTCGCGCGCTGGAAGCAGGCGGAGTCCTGGTTCAATCCCGAGCTGCTGCAGATCCCGCTCGACACCGTCCGCCGCTGGATGGAGGAATCCGAGCCGCTGCAGCTGTACCGCTTCGCCATCGAAGACCTCTATCGCCAGCAGGAGCACGTGCTGGACGAGGCGGGCGAGCACCTGATGTCGCTCGCGAGCCGGCTGGCGGCAGCGCCGAACGAGGCGTATTGGGCGCTGTCGACCGCGGACGCGAAGTTCCCGTCGATCGCGCTGTCGACAGGCGAGCAGATCACGGTCTCGTACGGCCAGTACCGCGCCATCCTCGCCACGCGCCGTCAACAGGCGGACCGCGAGAAAGCCTTTCGGGCGCTGCACGAGACCTATCAGGCCTCGCTCAACACGTACGCGACGCTGTATGGCGGCGTCTGCCAGCGCGACTGGTTCCAGGCGCGCGCGCGCGGCTACAAGAGCACGCTGGAAGCGGCGCTGCACGGCGACAACATTCCCACCTCCGTCGTCACCAACCTGATCGAGACAACGAGAGGCGGGGTCGAGCCGCTGCGCCGCTACCACCGGCTGCGGCGCAAGGCGCTCGGCGTCGACTCGTACCACGTCTACGACTTCTCCATCCCGCTCGTCACCTTCGACAAGAAGTACGGGTACGAGGACGTGCTCGACTGGATCGTGGACGCGGTCGCGCCGCTCGGCGCGCCCTTCCAGGCGCGCATGCGCGAAGGATTCGCCGGCGGCTGGATCGACGTCTACGAGAACGAGGGCAAGCGCTCGGGCGCCTACTCGGCGCCCGTGTACGGCACGCACCCGTACATGCTGATGAACTACACGGACACGCTCGACGACATGTTCACGCTCGCGCACGAGATGGGGCACTCGATGCACACCATCCTGTCGCACGAGACGCAGCCGTTCATCTACTCGAACTACACGATCTTCGTGGCGGAGGTGCCGTCGACGCTCAGCGAGGCGCTGCTGCTCGAGTACTTGCTGGCCCGCTCCAGCGATCCCGCCGAGCGCATCGTCCTGCTGCAGCACGCGATCGACAACATCACGGGAACGTTCTTCACGCAGGTGCTCTTCGCGGATTACGAGCTGCGCGCGCACCGGCTGGCGGAAGAGGACCGGCCGATCACTGCCGAGATCCTGAGCGAGATGTACACGACGCTGCTGAAGGATTACTACGGCGATGCAGTCGACCTGAACTCGCTGACCGGCATCACCTGGGCGCGGATCCCGCACTTTTTCAACTCGCCGTATTACGTCTACCAGTACGCGACGTGCTTCGCGTCGGCGGCGCGCCTCGCACGCGAGATCATGCAGGACGATCGAGCCGCGAGCGCGGAGGCGCGCGAGCGCTTTCTCGGGCTGCTGCGGGCCGGCGGCAGCGACTATCCGATGACGCTGCTGCAGAAGGCAGGCGTCGACCTCAGCGAGCCCGGCACGGTGCGCGCGGTGATCGATCAGCTCGACGACCTGGTCACGAGGCTCGAACGGGAACTGGCGAAATCGGCGGGCGCGGCGGCGGTCGATAGCGTCCGGTGAGCGTCGCGGCGCCGATGAGGACGATCGCCGCGGACGCGTACGCCGCACCTTCGCCGTAGGCCTGCAGCAGGCCGTTGCCCCAGAGCGGACCGAGCGTCCGCCCGAAGCTCTCGAGCCCTCCAGCGGCGCCTTGCACGCGACCCTGCTCGTCGACGCCGGAGGCGTTGCTGATCAGCGCGCTCAACGTCGCATTGCACAGGCCGATGCCGACGGCGCCGGGAACCAGCATCGCGACGAACACGGGGATCGAGTGCGTCAACGAGCTGCCGCCCCACCCGATCGCGGTGGCGATCAGCCCGAAGGTCAGCGTGCGCCGTTCACCCAGCGCTGCGACAATCGGTCCGACCAGCCCGCCCTGGACGATGACGCCGAGAAAACCGAACGCGCTGAGCAGATAGCCGGTCTCCGCTGCGTCGAACCCGAAGCGCCTCGCCCCGAACAGCGCGAACGTCGTCTGGTAGACGGCAAACGCGGTCCAGTAAATGAAATCTACGCCGAGCAGCACGCGCAGGTTTGGCCGCCCGGCGACCTCCCGAATCGCGCCCCACGGCGAGAAGCCGCCGGCGTGCGCGCGGTGGACCGTCTCCGGCAGCCACAGCCAGGCGAGTAGCGTCGCGGCGATCGTGATGACCACCGCCGCCCAGATCGGCGCCACGTAGCTGATATGCGAGAACAGCCCGCCGAGCGCCGGGCCGACGATGAAGCCAAGGCCGAAGGCGGCGCCGAGCAGACCGAAGGCACGCGCGCGATCCTCCTCGGTGGTGATGTCGGCGATGTACGCGCGCGCCGTCGTGATGTTGCCGCCGGACAGGCCATCGACGATGCGCGCCGCAAACAGCATCGCCAGGCTCTGTGCCATCGCCAGCATCGCGAAGCTGACGGCGGTCCCAATCAGGCTGATGATCAGCACCGGCCGCCGGCCCCAGCGATCGGACAGCTCGCCGAGCAGCGGCGCGGCCACGAGCTGGCTGATCGAAAAAGAAGCGAACAGCAGGCCGATGACGAGCGGGGAGGCGCCGAACGTCTGCGCGTAGAAGGGCAGCAGCGGGATGATGATCCCGAAGCCGACCAGATTTACGAATATGGTCAGGAAAATTACGACGAGCGGGCGGCTCACATCCGGATCGTGGAAGGGTGAGGGGGGAAGAGTAAAGGGTAAAGAGTAAAGGGTAAAGGGGTAAAGGGGTAAAGGGTAAAGGGTAAAGGGGTAAGGCTCCGTATTCAATTGCATGGATTCGGAATCGTGGCGACACCAAAAGCTCGTATGGCGGAGCGCCCTGCAAGCCGGTGATCCGGCGCAACCGACCGCCATCTGACGGAACGCGCCGGAATCCTTCACGGCACGGAAATCGCATCCCAGTGGGCCGCAACGGCGCTTCTCACAATGGTTTCGTGTCCGGACGGATTGAAGAATGCCGGTCCGGATGAACACGGATGTAGAAAGCGACTGCGCGCGCGGCGATGGCCGTCCATTTGAAACGGCGGTTTCGCGGATGGCGCAAGCAGATCGCTGACTGACGCACTCTCGAATCCGGCAGTTAACCGAATCAGTCGTCCGCACGACCGGGGCCACCCGGCTGCAGCCGGCTGGTTGCAAGGCCTGACATGTCTTTCCTCGACCGATTCAAGCCCCAGCCCAGGTGGAAGCATGCGGATCCGGCGGTCAGGGCCGCCGCTGTTGACGACATCCCCGACGATCCCGAACATCGCCCCGTGCTCGCTGAGCTCGCGCTCAACGACCCCGATGCGCGCGTGAGGCGCGCCGCGGCCGATCGTGTCGCGGTCGTGGACGACCTGGTGATGATCGCGCGCGGCGAGAAGGACGAGGATCTGCGGCGCCCGGTACAGGAACGGCTCGTTTCGATCGCGACAGCGCCGGCGGACAGCGACGGCGACGCCGCGCGGGCGCTCGACGGATTGACGGACCAGAAGCACTTCGCCGTTGTCGCCAAATCTTCGCCGCACGACACGGTTCGAACGGCCGCGCTCGGCCAGGTCCGTGACGTCAAAGCGCTCGGCAGCATCGCGCGACATGCCGGCGATCCGCAGACGGCGCTCGACGCCGTCGGCCGCATCGGCGACGCCTCCGAGCTGATCAACGTTGCGCTGAAGACGGACCACAGGGAGGCGGGCATCACGGCGCTGGAGAAAGCCGTCGATGCGGATGCGGCGGCCGCCGCCGAAGTGCTCGAGAACGTCGCGAACCGCGCGAAGAACAAAGCCGTCGCCAGGCGGGCGCGTGCCATGCACCAGGCGATCCTCGACGCCGAGGCGGCGCGGCGCGCCGCGCTGGACCAGTGGCAGCAGCGGGTCGCGTCTGTCATCGCGCGGCTCGAAGCCGTCGTCGCGGCGCCGGCACAGGAGGCAGCGCGTCGCGAGATCGCAGATGCTGAGGAGGAGTGGGGCGAGCTTTCCGCCGGCGGGCAGTTCGAGCTCGATCCGGATACCGCGGCGCGATACGGCGCGTTGCTGGAAGCCGCGCGGGAGGCGGTCGCGCAGCACGAGCGCGACGAGGCCGCGCGCCGTGCGGAAGCGGAACGCATCGAGGCGCTGCGCGCCAGGCGCATCGCGCTCTGCGAGCGTCTCGAAGGCGCGCCCGCGGACGCGGCGCAGGAAGAGCTCGAGAAGGCACGCGCCGAGTGGGAAGGCCTGCCGGCGGCGACGGAAGCGGAAACCGGCCACGCGGCTGTTCTGGCGCGCTTCGATGAAGCCTGCAGGCGGGCCGCCGAACGATACGAGCGACGTCAGGAGATGCAGCGTATGAACGCACGACTCGAGGAGTTGTCACGCGAGGCGGAGCAGATCACCACCGGCCAGGAGACGCCGGAGGACGCCTGGCACCGCATCACCGCCGAATGGGCGAGCGTCTCGGCGCAGACCGAAGGCACCGACCCCGAGGTCGTGCAGCGGTTCACCGAAGCGCAAACGCGCGTGCACGCTCACGAGGAAGAGCGCAGGGTGGCGGCGGAGAAGACGCTTCGCCAGCAGCTCCAGCGGATCGATCAGCTCGTCGAGCGCGCGCACAAGCGCGCGGGCGCCGAGGACCTGACGCTGCGCGAGGCCGACCGCCTCGCGCGGGACATTCGAGCCGCGCTGGACGCGCCGCCGCCGCTGCCGGAGCGCGAGCAGCATGCACTCGTCGATCGGCTCAAGGGCGCGCAGGCCGCCGTCGCGCCGCGGCTCCACGAGCTGCGCGAGATGGACGAGTGGAAGCGGTTTGCCAACGCCGCCGTCCAGGAGGAGCTGATCGCGCGGACGGAAGCGCTGGCCGCGAAGTACGGCTTCGGCAAGCCGGACGAGATCGCTTCCGCGGATCTCGAGAAGGCCGCGCACGAGCTGCACGAGATCCAGGAGCGCTGGAAACAGGCGGCCGAAGCCCCGCGCGCGCAGGCGCAGGCGCTCTGGCACCGCTACCGCCAGGCGGCCGATCCGATTCAGGCAAAGGTCCGGGATTTCTTCGCGCATCGCGCCGAGGAGCGCAAGGCGAACCTCGAACGCAAGCTCGCGATCATCGAGCGGGCCGAGCAGCTCGCCGACTCCACCGACTGGATCCGCACCGCCGACGAGCTGAAGAAGCTCCAGGCCGAGTGGCTGCAGATCGGACCGGTGCCGCGCCAGGACACGCGCGCGACGTGGAAGCGCTTCCGCGAGGCCTGCGATCGGTTCTTCACGCGGCGCAACGAAGACCTGGCGCAGCGGAAGCAGACCTGGGCCGAGAACCTCGCGCGGAAGGAAGCGCTGTGCGCGCGCGCCGAGGCGCTCAGCACGTCGACCGAGTGGGAACGCGGCGCGGCGGAGATTCGCCATCTGCAGGCTGAGTGGAAGACGGTCGGCCCGGTCCGCCGCAACAAGTCGGAAGCGATCTGGCAGCGGTTCCGCCAGGCATGCGACGTCTTCTTCGATCGCTACAAGCGCCGCGATCAGATCGCGCTGGAAGCGAAGCAGGCGGATCGCGAAGCGCTCGTGTCGGAGCTGGAGTCGCTGGTGCCCGCTGAAGGCGGGGAGACCGGGGACGTCGATTCGGCAGCGCTGCTCGAGCGCGTCCGCGCGCTTCGCAGCAAATGGAACCAGAGCACGCCGGTCGTCCGCCAGGGCGCCGACCCGCTGAGCGCGCGGTTCGTCAACGCGTTGGAGCGGCTGCTGGCGGCGCGGCCCGAGGCATTCCGCGGCACGGAGCTCGACGTCGAAGGCAACCGCCAGAAGATGGAGAAGCTCTGCCAGCGCGTCGAAAGCTTCGTCACCGACAACGCCGCGGCTCCCACGTCGTCGCAGGCGCTCGCGTCCATGCTGCGCGAGGCGCTGGCGGCGAACACGATCGGCGGACGCGCCGGCGAAGAGTCGAAGTGGAAGGCGATGGCGGAGGACGTCCGTCAGGCGCAGGCGTCGTGGAACCGGCTCGGACCGGTGCCGGGCGAAGCCGGCCGCCAGCTCGCCGAGCGCTTCCATCGCGCCTGCAGCCGGTTCTTCGACGCGTATCGCCGCCGCGTCCCGCAGCAACAAGCGCCGCGCGCCGGGAGGCCGGTGGGCGCGCGGTAACAAGGGTAAGGGGTAAGGAAGAAGACCCTTTACCCCTTACCCCTTACCCTTTACCCCTGTCCCTTCCTGTATCTCACCTTTCCCCCGACGATCGTGTAGCGAACCTCGGTCGTCGGAATCTCCTTCTCAGGAATGGTCAGGATGTCCTTCGACAGAACCACCATGTCCGCGTACTTGCCGGGCTTCAGCGATCCCTTGGAGTTCTCCTCGAACGCCGCGTAGGCGCCGCTGAGCGTGTACGACGTCAACGCCTCCATGCGGGTGAGGCGCTGCGCGGCGTAGAAGACGCTGCCGTCGGGAAGGCGCCGGCTGACGGTGGAGTAGTAGCTCGCGATCGGATCGACGTCCTCGACCGGCGCGTCCGTGCCGTTCGAGACGACGGCGCCGGTGTTGAGGAGGCTCTTCCACACGTAGGCGCCCTCGCGCGAGCGCTGTTCGCCGAGCCGCGACGGGACGTAGGGACCGTCCGACGTGCAGTGCACGCCCTGCATCGACGCGATCACACCGAGCTTGCCGAACCGCGGGATGTCCGACGGATGCAGGTGTTGGGCGTGCTCGACGCGCCAGCGGAGATCCTTCTTGTCCGGGTTCGCCTTGAACGTCTCTTCGAAGATGTTCAGCGTCTCGCGGTTGGCGCGATCGCCAATCGCGTGCACGCACAGCTGATATCCGTGCTGCATCGCCAGCTTCGCCGTGCCGCGGATCGTGTCGGGCGGCGTGGTATTGAGGCCCGTGCTGTCCGGCTTGTCCGAGTAGGGCTCGAGGAGCCAGGCGCCGCGCGGGCCGAGCGCGCCGTCGATCGAGTGCTTGATCGCCCGAACGGTCAGATGCCCGTTGGCGTAGTCGATGGTCCGGTACTTGGCGAGGCTGCGTGCGTACTCGTCGTTGCTCGAGCCGCGCAGCATCACCCACAGCCGCACGCCGATCTTCCCCTGGTCGATCATCTCCTTCATCAGCGAGACCGTCGCGGGGCTCGATCCGGCGTCCTGGAAGCTGGTGATGCCCTTGGCCAGCGCCTCCTGCGACGCGAGCTCCAGTACCTTTCGCGCGCGGGCGGCTTCCTCTTCGGCGGTACGCTTCGGCTCGCCCGTACCGCGTCGAATCAACCGTGATGCCGTCTCGCGCAGCGCGCCGATCGGTTCCCCTTTCGTGTCCTTCAGGATTTCGCCGCCTTCCGGGCTTGGCGTGTTGCGCGTCAGGTTCGACAGCTCCATGGCCTTCGCGTTCGCGAAGCTGGCGTGTCCGCTCGCGTGCGTGAGCAGCACCGGGTTGTTCGGGGAGACCGCGCTGAGCGAGTGGTGCGTCGGAAAACCTTCGACGTTCGGCTCGGGCTTCTTCGTCCACTTCTCCTGATGCCAGCCGCGGCCGTAGATCCACTGCCCCGGCTTCGCGCTCTTCACCGCTTCGGCAACCATCGCGACGATCTCGTCCCAGCTTTTCACCTTCATCAAGTTGAGATTGAGCTGCGCTTCGCCGACCCCGGTGAAATGCCCGTGACCCTCGATGAACCCGGGGATGACCAGTTGGCCCTTCAGATCGATCACCTGCGTCGACGGTCCGACGTGACGTTTGATCTGCGCGGTGCTCCCGACCGCGACGATGCGATCGCCGCGGACGGCGATGGCCTGCGCCTGCGTCGGCGGCGGTTCCACGGTGACGACCTTGCCGTTGAGGAGCACGAGATCCGCGGGCTGCGCCGCGGGCTGGTAGCCGGCGGCGGCGGTCAGCGCGGACACGACGACAACGAGACAGAGGATGAAGAGTGGTCGCTTCATGTCAGAAGAGTCGGTTGAAGTTGCCGGCCAGGACTTTTTCGCGATCCGCGTCGGACATACCGATCGCGGCGAGCGCGGCCTGCTGTGAATCGAAGAGTGGCTTTTGCCAGCCACGCGGGTAGAACGACGAGTCAGTGCCGAAGAGAATGCGATCGGGTCCCGCAACCGCCAGCGCCTGGCGGAACACGCCTTCCAGCGTGAGGCCGGGATAGTACCGGATCCACGCGTTCGAGCTCGAGGTGTCGAGGTGAATGTTGGCGCACTGATCTGCGGCCATCAGCGCCTCGCGGAAGAAGCCGGCGCCGAAGTGCGGGATGATCACCGGCACGGCCGGAAACCGCGCCGCCATGCACGCGAGCGCGAGCGGATCGCCGAGCCGCAGATCGAACGGGGACGGCAGTCCCAGCTTGTCGCGCACGCCGACCTTCAACACGCCGCAGTGCGCGAACACGACCGCGCGATGCCTGGCCGCCGCCTCGAATACCGGCGGCACGCGCTCGTCGTGCAGCGCGTAGCGGTGCATCGCCGGAAACAGGCAAATCCCCCTGAAGCCGAGCTCGTCGAGCGCGCGCATGAGACGCTGCGTCGCGTCGGCCGGCAGCGGGTTGAACATGAAGAAGCCGACGAACCGCGACGGATGCCGTCGCACGGCGGCGGCAACCGAGTCCTCGTCGCCCGGAAGGCTCGCGATCAGCGCCGCGCGTGCGACACCGTGCCGATCGAGCTCGGCGACCCAGCGATCGGCGAGATCGTCGGCGCTGCCGGGATCGTCCCAGCCGAGCCGCTGCGCCACCGCCGCCGCGCGGTTGTCAGCGGGCAGGCCCGGCATGTCTTTGGTGAGGAGCTCGAGAAACCGTGAAGAGAAGAAGTGACAGTGAGCGTCGCAAATCATCCCAGTTCCCAGGCCCCCCAGCCCCCAAGCGCCCTAGCCTGCGAATTTATACCCCATTCCGTGGACCGTGAGGATGTATTGCGGATGCCGCGGGTTCGGCTCAATCTTCTGCCTCAGCCAGGCGACGTGGACGTCCACCGTCCGCGTCGACGGCATCGCGTTGTAGCCCCAGACTTCGTTCAGCAATTCCTCGCGCGACAGCGTCGCGCCGCGATGCTCGATGAAGTACTTGAGGAGCTGGAACTCGCGTGCCGAGAGCTCGATCGGCTGCCCGCCGCGCACGACCTCCGCACGGCGGAAATCGATGCGCACGTCACCGAACTGATAGCCGTCCACCGGCTGCGCGGGCGCCGGCGCGCGGCGCAGCCTCGCCTCCACGCGCGCGAGAAGCTCCGCCATCTCGAACGGCTTCGTCACGTAATCGTCCGCGCCAAGCTTCAGGCCGACGACCTTGTCGACGACCTGCCCGCGCGCCGTCAGCATCACGACCGGCGTCTCGATGCCCCGCTTGCGCAGCTCGCGCAGCACGTCGAAGCCCCCGAGCCGCGGCAGCATGACGTCGAGCAGGATCAGATCGAAGCTCTCGCCGCTCGCGCGCTCGAGGCCGCTCTCGCCGTCGCCGCACGATTCGACGCCGTAGCCTTCGCGCGTGAGGCGATCGGTGAGCGTGAGGACCAGCCCGGGCTCGTCCTCGACGAGCAGGAGCTTCTTCACGAGCGGAGCGTCGCCGCATGCGCGGCGGCGTGCTGCGGATCCGTCTCCCCGGCCGGGAGCGGCTGCTCCGTCGCCACAGGCAGGTGGACGGTGAATTCGCTGCCCTCACCCGGCGCGCTGCGCACCGTGACACGGCCGCCGTGGCCGTCGAGGATCTGCTTCACGAGGCTGAGACCCAGGCCTGCACCCTGGATCTGCGCTGCGACGACGTCCGGCGTGCGATAGAACGGCTCGAAGATACGCGTCTGTTCCGCCGCCGCGATGCCGATGCCGCGATCGGCAATCGACACCAGGAGCTCGCGCCCGGCAGCACGCCCGCGAATGCCGATCCATCCGCCTCGCCCCCCGTATTTGATCGCATTGGCGATCAGATTCTGGAAGACTCGCTCGAGCGCCGCGTCGTCGCCGAGCGCCGGCGGAAGATCCGCCGGCACGTCGATCGCGATCTCGAACGCCTGACCACCGGCGAGCGCGCGCGATCGTTCGACGACCTCCTCCAGCAGCGGCCGGAGCGCGATCGGGTGCAGCGCAAATCCGCGCCTGCCGGAGTGGATGCCGGCGAGCTCGAGAATCTGCTCCACCATCTCCGTCAGCCGTCGTCCTTCGTTCCTCACCAAATCGCCGTACTTCCTGATCTGCTCATCGTCCCGGACGACACCGTCAGCGAGGTTCTCGGCGGCGGATCGGATCACGGCAAGCGGCGTGCGCAGCTCGTGCGAGACGGCGGCGACGAATTCCATCTGCTGTGCCGCCAGCCGCTGCGCCCGACGCGTCGAGAGCACGAGCAGCGCCATGCTCGCGCCGAGCACGGCGAGAATTCCGGAGCTGACGAGCACGTTGCGCCGCCGGACGTTCTGCACCGCCGTCTCGAGCGATCCGGCCGGATGTTTCACGAGCAGCGTCCACTTCGCGGACACGCCGTTGCGTGACGCCGACGAGGTCGCGATGCCGGCCGTCAGCGCGTGCTTTTCCGCCGTTGCCAGCGTGCCTGGGCTCTGGACGATCACCGAGAGCTGCGAGCCCCGGCCCTTCACCTCGGGCGACGGTCCCGGCAGTCGCTGTGAGAAGAACGTCGTAAACCGCCGCACTTCAGCCGCCAGCGCGCCGAACTCCTGCGGCTTCACCTGGAACAGTCCGATCGACGCATCGGCCTTCGTTCCCTTCGCCGGTGTGAAGTCCGCGGCCGAGTGGTAGACGACCTCCTGAGCCTCATTGCTCACGACGGCGAGCCGATAGTCGAATCCGTCGCCCGCGCCGCGGAAGTGGTGCGCCGCCAGCGCCGGCAGCATCTCGCCGACGACGTAGTCGCGATCGAGCATCAGCACCGTGTAGGTCATCGTCAACGGGATGCGCACGGGCGAGAGCCGATGCTCTGGAGCACCCGTCGTGCGCTCGAAGAGGATCACCGGCGTGGGCACGACGATCGCGGGACCGTCCTCGAGCACGGAAGCCACCGGCGCGCGGATCACGAGCTTACCTGCGGGTGGCGCGTCGAGACGCTGAGTGAGCTGCGATCGAAGGCTCTGCAGAGAGTCGGGCCACTGGGCCGGCTGCAGGAAGCGCGACGTCGTGTCGAACTGCTCAATCGTTGCGGCACCGTCGTCTGCCGACACGAGATAGACGCGGGAAATCAGCCGCGGATACCTCGCCGTTGCGTGCCAGCGGTCGTAGCGCGTCGAGAGGCGCGCCGCGGCGTTACCCGGCTCCGCTCCGGTATCCATCTGAAACAGCAGGTACGCGCGGGTGAGTTCCCGATCGAAGTCTTCCGCGAACGCGTGCGCGCGCGTGGTGAGCGTCGCGCTCATCCGATCGCGTTCGGCGTCGCTGATGCGGCCGAGCCAGCGGTACTGCAGCGTGGCGAGCACCGCCATCAACCCGAACATGGCCGCCGCCACGGCGAACATCGGCAGCCGCAATCTGACGCCCATGGTTCCGAGTCTAGCACCTGCCTGCCGGCTCCCTGGCTGCCTGGCCCTCCGGCTCCCTCACTTTTACGTCCTTAACAATTTCTTTGCGCACGTTTAACCAACGGCGCCCGCCGAACCGCGACCATCGTTCGTCTCATCAACTGGAACGCGTTCTTCAGTAGGGCGGAACGTCAGTTCCGCCGCGTGTTCTTCAGTAGGGCGGAACTTCAGTTCCGCCGCAGGAGAGGTCAATCACATGCGAATTCTCGTAGCGGCATTCGTCGCGTTCGTCGTCGCACTCGTCGCGGCGGCCGGACTGTCGGCGGAAGAGACGAACAAGGCAGTCGAGATCCTGTCCGCGGCACGCAAGGCGATCGGGGGCAAGAAGCTCGACGACCTCAAAACGCTCAGCGTCGAGGCGACCTTGCAGCGCAATCTCGGCTCGATGCAGGTGTCGTCGGATGTCGAGATGCTGCTGGAATTGCCGGACAAGTACCTGCGCATCGAACAGCCGAGCGCACCCGGCGCGATTGCCCGCGGAATGAACACGGGGTTCAACGGCGACAAGCCGATCCAACCGATCACGGGTGCCATGAGCCACGGGGGCGCGATGGTGATCCGGATGGGCACGGGAGGGCAAGCGCCCGCCGATGCGCCGAAGCCGACACCCGAAGAGCAGGAGCGGATGGAGAAGCTGGCCGTGCGCGGCGCGAGGCAGGAGCTGTCACGGCTGATGCTCGGCTGGTTCGCGATGCCGTACCCCGCTGCGGGCATGGAGACCGTCTTCGCGGGAGAAGCGGAGTCGCCCGACGGCAAGGCGTTCGTCATCGATGCGAAGAACGCCGACGGCTTTGCCGCGCGGCTGTTCGTCGACCAGCAGAGCCACCTGCCGTTGATGGTGACCTACAAGGCGCCGCCGCGTCAGATCATGACGGCGCAGCGGGGCGCGTCACCCGAAGAGGCGCGGCGGCAGATCGAGCAGATGCGCAGCCAGCCGCCTGCGCCCGTCGAGTACACGCTGTTCTTCGACGACTGGCGGACGGTCGATGGCGTGCGTTTCCCGCACAGCATTCGACGCGCGATGGGGCCCGAGACCACCGAGGAGTGGACCGTCACCCGGGTGAAGATCAACCCGGCGATCGACGCGAAGAAGTTCGCGATCAGGAACTGAGGGACAACCGTGACTTCGACGCGTCTCCTCGCACTCGTGCTGGCGGTGTTCACGCTCGGCGCCTCACCCGCCGTCGCGCAGGATCGTCTACAGTCCGGCACGCTTCGCGTTGTCGTTCAGGATCAGACGGGCGGGATCCTGCCCGGTGCGCTGCTCACGGTGAAGGGCACCGAACGCCACAACAGTCGGATCGCTGTCGCTGACGTTGGCGCGGACACACAGGGTGTCGGCACCGTCCGCGACCTGCCGCCCGGCCGCTACGCGGTGTCCGTCAGCTTTCCGGGATTCGAAACACGCGTACTCCCCGAGGTTCGCGTGCGAGCCGGTGACAACAGGCGTGACGTCACGCTGGCGCTCGAGAAGATCGACGAGAACGTCTCCGTCGGACGCGATCCGTCAACCTCCGCGTCGGATCCGAACAACAGCCGATTCAGTAACGTGCTCTCGAAGGAACAGATCGACGCGCTGCCGGACGATCCCGACGAGATGGAGCGCGTGCTGAAAGAAATGGCCGGTCCCGGCGCCACGATTCGCGTCGACGGCTTCCGCGGCGGCAAGCTGCCGCCGAAATCGCAGATTCGATCGATCCGGTTCGCCAGCGGCCTTTTCGCCGCGGAGAATCATGGCGGCGGCATGACGCACGTGGACATCACCACGGCGCCCGGCATCGGCCCGCTCCGCGGCGGCGTCGACGTCGCGTTCCGTGACGACGCGCTGAACGCACGGAACGCGTTTCAGCCGCGGAAGGGGCCGGAGCAGACGCAGCAATACACGTTCAATCTGAGCGGCACGATCCTCGAGAACCGCACGTCGTTCTCGCTCTCGGCGGGTGGCGCATCGCTCTATGACTCGGCGAACATCTTCGCCGCGACGCCCGACGGGGCACGCGCCACACCGGTGCGGCGGCCGGCCGACCGCGTCAATTTCACCGGACGTCTCGATCACGGCCTCACGCGGTCACACACCATCCGCGCGATGTTCCAGCAGAACGACAACGACCAAAGGAACCTCGGCGTCGGCAGCTTCGATCTGGCAGAGCGCGCGTACTCGCGCGCGACCCGCGACACGATGTTCCGGCTCTCCGAGAGCGGGCCGTTTCGCAAGGCATGGTTTGCCGAAACGCGCCTGCAAGTGCGGTGGTCGGCGATGGACAACGCCTCGGTCGTGGACGAGCCGACGGTGCGGGTGCTGGACGCGTTCACGTCGGGCGGCGCGCAGCAGCACGGCGGACGCGACGCGACGGAAATCGAGTTCGCGTCGAACATCGACTGGGCGCACGGCCGGCATGCCGTCCGATTCGGCACGCTCGTCGAGGGCGGCTGGTTCCGGAGCGACAGCCGTACCAACCAGCTCGGTACCTTCACGTTCGCGAGCCTCGCGGACTACCAGGCGAGCCGGCCGGCGACCTACACGCGGCGGATCGGCGATCCGCTCGTCGAGTACTCGCACTGGCAGGCCGGCTTCTTCGTGCAGGACGACTGGCGTGCGCGCAAGAACCTGACACTCAGCAGCGGCCTGCGCGCGGAGCTGCAAACGAACCTCGACGATCGGTGGAACCTGGCGCCGCGCGCGGGATTCGTCTGGTCGCCATTCGCGAACGGCAAGACCACGATCCGCGGCGGCGGCGGAATCTTCTACGACTGGCTCGACGCGCAGACGTTCGAGCAGACGCTTCGCGTCGACGGCGACCGCCAGCAGGACCTCATCGTCCGCAACCCGGGCTATCCGGATCCGTTTGCGGGAGACACGACGCAGCAGGTGCTGCCGACGAGCAAGTACCTGCTGGCGCCGGACCTCGTCATGCCGGCGCGCGGCATGATCAACATCGGCCTGTCGCAGCAGATCCGGCCGATGATCATGGTCAACGTCAACTACAACCACAGCGAGGGGTGGGACCGCTTCCGCGGGCGCAACATCAATGCGCCGCGTCAAGACGGCCTACGGCCCAACCCGGTGTTCGGCAACGTCACACAGGTGGAGTCGGCGGCGCGGATGCGCAGCGACTCGCTGAACGTCGGCTTCAATCTGAACCTGCCGCAGCGGCGAACGTTCCTGTTCGCCAACGGCGCGTGGATTCGCCAGCGCAACGAAGCCGACGGACCCTTCAGCCTTCCGGCCGACAGCTACAACCCCGCCGCCGAGTGGGGGCCGGCGGCCGGGGCGCCGAGCTACGTCGCGAGCGCCATGCTGAGCACGAACGTGTGGAGGAGCGTGCGGGTGACGCTCAACGGATCGATGCAGTCAGGCGCGCCGTACAACGTCACCACCGGCCGCGATGACAACGGCGACACGGTGTTCAACGATCGGCCTGCCGGCATCGGCCGCAACAGCGAGCGGAGCAAGGGCTTGTGGGACGTCGGCGCGCGCGTCAGCTACGCCTTCGGATTCGGCCAGCGTGAAACGGCAACCGGCACGGGCGGCCCCGGCCAGGTGATGGTCGTCCAGCGCATCGGCGGCGGCACGATAGGCGACGGCATGATGTCGATGATGGGCGGCGCCAGCGGCGCCGAGAACGCGCGCCTGCGCATCGAGCTCTTCGCGTCGGTGCAGAACGTGTTCAACACGGTGAATCGCATCGGTTACTCGGGCGTGATGACCTCGCCGTTCTTCCGCCAGCCGACGGCGGCGATGCCGGGCCGCCGAATCGAGCTGGGCGCGCGATTGGGGTTTTGATCAGGCCGGCACTGGCGGTTGATGCCGTAGCGCAGCCCTTCAGGGCTGCCCGCGCGCGTGATGCAGGCCTGAATGCCTGCGCGACGGGCGGCGTGTGATGCACTTCGGGATTAGTTCAGGCTCGAGGCCGCCGCACCGCTCGATCAGCAATGAGGAAGTACGGCAGGGCGAGCGCGGAGAGCGCTGCCGCAACGCCGAACGCGCGCGAGTAGCCGTACCGTTGAATCAGCCAGCCGATGGACGTCGAGCCCGTGCCGATGCCGGTGTCGAACGCGGCGAGGATCGCGCCGAACGCGGCGCCCCGGCGCTGCGCCGGGACGCCCTGCATCACGTAACCGACGTAGGACGGATATGCGGTGCCGAAACCGATCCCGAAAATCAGCGCCGACGCGACAATCCATTCGCGTGAGCCGCCCGCCGCGAGGCAGGCGAGCCCCGCCGAGATGAGGACGAGACACGGCACGAACACACGCTTGTAGCCGAGGCGATCGCCGAGTCCACCGAGAAACGGGCGCGTCACGAGCATGACGATGCCGAGCATCGTCAGGTACAGGCCCTTCGGCTCGACGCCGTTCGCGGCGGCGTAGAGCGCGGCAAAGCTGGTGATGCCGCCGTATCCGAACGAATAGAGGAACAGCGAGCCCGAGACGGCGAGCACGCGCCATTCGAGCAGGCCGCCGGATGACGCCGCCGGCTGATGTTTCTGCGCCGGCGACGTCCCCTTCAGCGTCCAGGCGATCCCCAGCATCACGACGTTCAGCGCCGCCGACACCGCGCACAACCAGCCCCACCCGTGCCGGTAGATCCAGAAGCCAAGCGGCGGCGCGACGGCGATCGCGGTGACCGACGACAGGCCCCAGTAGCCGATGCCTTCCGCGCGTCTGCGCTCGGGAAGAATGCTCGTCATGTAGGCGGCCGATGCCGACAGCAGTCCCGACCAGAACACGCCGTGCAGGAGCACGAGCGCCAGCATGATTCGAACGTTGGTGATGACGCCGTACGCCATCGAGAACAGCGCCAGCGCGAAGCTGGAGACGATCAGGATGCGGCGCTGCCCCATGCGATCGGCGAACGCGCCGGTGGCCGGCGCTGACAACGCCGACGAGTACGTCAGAAAGCCGAGAAACAGTCCCGATGCGAACGTCGTCCCGCCGAGATCGAGGATGTGAAACGGCGCGGTCGGCAGCAACTGAAACGCGGAAAGGAAGACCGTGAAGCTGAAGCCGCACATGACGAAGAAGCGCGGCGTAAACAGCCGTTCCGAAGAGGCGGGCATACAGCTATGATCGCATTATGGAACGGGATCTCAGCGCGTTCAGACCGACGCGCATCTGGAAGCGGCTGACCGGCGAGCAGCGTCTCGCCGCGGCCGATGCGTTGTGGCGCGACGAGCAAGCGACGGAGCAGCAGGTGGAGGCCGTCGGCGCGATTGCCGGGCACATGAAGTTCAGGACGAAGAGCGTCCTCAACCTCTCGCACGAAAAGCGGACGAAATATCTCGCCTCGCTGCCGACGATCACCGACACGATCGCCGCGCGCGCGCTCATCAACTATCACCTCGAGCACCAGCGCGCGATGATGGGCGCGTTTCTCGATAGCCTCGGCATCGCTCACGAGAATGGCTTGATCAGCGAGGAGAACGTCGCGAAGCCGGATGCCGGGAAGCTGACCGCCGCGGCGGCGGATCTGGCGTCGAAGTTCCCGTCGGAGGACGTCTCTCTCTACTTCTCGACGCTCGTCTCGCAGGATCCGGACACCTGGGGCGATCTCGCGGACCTGAAGCAGACGACCCCGGTCGCGTCGCGTACCTGATCACGTCGGTCGGATCCGCAGCGTTTCAACACGGAGCACACGGAGGGCACGGAGCATCTCTTTCTTTCTGAAGAAGATATGGCTCCGTGGCCTTCGTGGCCTCCGTGTTAAGTCGCTGTGGATCCGTGGGTTGAGCAGAGCGCGCGGATTTCTGCGACCGCGCGCTTGCCGCTCTCGACGGCGCCGTTCATGTAACCCTGATTCTGCACGCTGGTGTGCTCGCCGGCGAACAGCACGCGGCCGGCAGGACGCGCGAGCCAGTCGCGCAGCAAGGGATCGAACGACGGATCGAAGTACGCGTAACCGCCGCGCGACCAGGGATCGTCCTCCCACGTGATCGCCTGACTCGCGAGGAGCGCCGACGGCCTGCCCACCCAGCGCAGGGTCGAGACCACACCCTCGATGCCATCACGCGCGATGATTGCCCGGATCTCCGCCGACGCATGGCCTCCGGCGAGCAGGCTCAGAATCGCCGGCGGAGCCTTCTGATCCTCGCTGCCGTCCCATGGAGCGCCGACCGGCAGATCCGTTCCGAACGCACGCCGGCGTCCGCGCCTCCGCCAGAAGGCGGACTCGAACTGCAACAGCACGCGAGTCGCGCGGCCGTATTTCAGCGAGCCGATGGCTTTCGCCTGCGGATCGGGCAGCCGCGGCTCGAACTGCACGTCGCGCAGCGTGCTCGCGGGAACGGCCATCACGCAGTAGTCCGCCCTCAGCTCGCGCAGCCGTCCGCGCTCCTCGATGGCCACGCGCACGCCATGCGAGCTTTGACGGACGCGCCTGACCGGCGCGCCGAGCAGCACGTCTCGTTCGAGTTGTCTCGCCATCGTGGCCGGAATCCGATCGTTACCGCCGCGAATCCGAAAGAACTTCGACTCCCCCGGCACGTCGTCCGACGCGAACTGCTCGACGAGGACGATGAGCGAGAGATCTTCGGGATCGGCGAGGAAGAAGCCGCGAAGCCCGCGAACGCTGGAGGCGAGCTCGCGTCCGGCGCGGATCCGATGCAGCCACTCGGCAACCGATTGCCGCGCCAGGCGCGCCGCGACTGCTGAGTCCCATCGTTCTCCGGTCAGCTTGAAGTCGTTGATCTCCGGTTGGAGGCGTTCGGCGACTTCCTTGAACCGCGCCGGTCCACTGCGCAGGCGGCGCCGCCCGCGGACATCCGATCCGTAGTAGCCGAAGCCGTCGCGCAGGATGCGCACCGGCTCGAGCCGGAGCTCGCGCGCCAGCTCCAGCACGAACGACTGCTCTTCTTCGATGAGATCGGCGCCGGCCTCGGCGTGCTGCCCGCCGGCAAACCCGCTGCGGAGTGTCTGCACGCGCCCGCCGACACGATCGCGTGCCTCGGCAACCGTGACGTCAGCGCCCTCACGCTCGAGGTCGCGCGCCGCCGCCAGCCCCGCGAGCCCCGCGCCCGCGACGATGACCTTGACCCCGGAAAGCCGTCGCTGCCCCACTCAGCCTTAGCAGCGAGCAAGCCGCGGGCCGTCGACCAGCGACCAGCGATCAGCGATCAGCGATCAGCGATCAGCGATCAGCGATCAGCGATCAGCGAACAGCAACGCCATCGACCAGCAGGTTGCGAATCCGCGACTTGCCGGACGAGGCGATGGCGACTTCGATCTGCACCGTCCGTCCGCTGGCCATGGCCTGTTCGATTGGGAGGGCGGTGCCTTCCTGCATGTAGAACGCGTCGAGCCCGTAGTCGACGTCGGTTACGCCGTACGGTTCGACCCAGCGAACCCGTCCTCTGAGATTCAGCGCATTGGCGACCGGTGTGTCGCTGATGCTCACGGGCTGGTACTCGCCGCCGCCAGCGGCCGGTTCGAGCTGGACGTACACGACTGAACCGCGAATGCGGGCCGTCGCTCGCGGCCCCTCGAGCTTCGCGTACTCCTGCCATCGACCGAGCGGCCGCACCGTGATCTTTCCCGGCACGGTCTTCGCCGGATCTTCACTGACGACCAACCAGCCTGCCGGAACGCCGACACGAACGAACTCGCCACGGAACAGATCGCGCGGGTCGACAGGACGGACGCGCAACAGGACCGTCTGCCCCGTCCACAGCGGCCAGGCGTGGCCGACAATCATGCCGCCGAGAATTGCCAGGCACACCGCGCCGGCGGCGAGCGCGCGCGACGGCGTCGAGAGATTGAGACCCTTCATCACGCCCTCCCCGCAATCGCGGCGCCGGTGTGGTGACGTGTCTTCCACAGCCGCGCGATGAGCAGGAGACCGCCGCCGGCGACGAGCAGCAGCCCGCCGGACCACAGCAGGTTCTCGATCACGCTCACCCACCGGATGATGAGGAAGGCAAGCGCAAAGAGGACGCCGAGGCCGAGATCCGACGCAACGTTCGAGTGCAGCGCGCGACGGATGAGCGTGACGCTCACGACCAGCGTGATCAGACTGAACATCGCGGTGCCGGCGAGCCGCGCGACTGCGACGTCACGCAGCACACCCGCCTGCATCGCGATGCCCCACGTGGCGGCGCACACGGCCGCGGCCGCCACACCGGCGTCGGCCGCCGTCGCCGGCCGCCAGAACACGCCTGCGAGCGCGATGAGACCCGTCACAATCGCGACGATCATCGGGGCGCGGGTCACGAGTGCAGGTTCGTTCAGCAGGAACCGGTACGCGTCGGCGACCATCAATGGAACGAGGGCGGCGAGCATTACCAGCAGGCCCGACGCCTGCCACGCGCGCTTCAACGATTCGTCTTGGGGCGCCAGGCGGCCGGCGGCGAAGAGCGCACAACCCGCGAGCAGCGCCGACACCGCGGTGAGCGCGCCCGGACCGGAGCCGGTCGCAATCGCGACCCAGACGCCGGCCGTGAGCGCCGCGAGGCCGAGCATCAGCGGGGACGAGAGGCGGTGCGCCAGGTAGACGCACAGCGCCCAGAGCGGAAGGAACAGGAAGATCGGACGCGCGCCGAACCCTGCCTCGAACAGGAGCCACGCCGCGAACAGCACCGCCGCCTCGACCCCGATCCACTCCGAGGAGACGAGAAACGCGCAGACGAGCGTGCCGATGCCGAACCAGAGAAACGCGTCAGGGAAATGCCCCTGGAGGTGCAGCACTTGTGCGATCAGCCAGATCGCGTTGCCGTAGACCAGCGTGCCGGCAAACGCGAGCGTTTCGCCCGCCGTCGCACGCCCTTTGGCGTACGCATAGGCCGACGCGGCAAACGTCACCGCGACTGCGAAGAGGATCATCGCGATCTTCGCCGAAGCCGGGATCCGCTCCCAGTTGTAGCCGATGACGAGCAGCAGACCGATGCCGCACATCAGCACCGCGAGAATGACGAGCGCGAGCAGGCCGCGGCGCTCGCCGGAAACCGCGTCGTAGCCGCTGACGATGCGCTCTCTCGCGTCTCCGTCGATCACGCCGGCGTCGCGCCAGCGCGCCGACTCTTGCTCGAGCCACGCGAGACGCGAGCGCGGAATTCGGGTGGGCATATCGATACCCTCAGAAGACGAACACGAAGTTCACCACCGGGAACAGGAACAGCTCGTCGACGCCAATCGGCGCGGCAAGGCCGAGATCCGCCGACAGCCGCTCGCCGAAGAACCGTACGCCGCCGCTGACGATGCCGTTGCCGCCACTCCAGACGTAGTTCTCCGTAATCAGCTTCATATTACGGCCGACGCGTCCCTCGCCGCCGAGCATGACGACGCCGGCGCGGCCGCCGTCGACGGCGTAGGCCAGGCCCGCGCCCGCGGTGAACGACTTCACGTCGCTGCCTCGGGTGATCACCCCGTAGGCGATGCCGCCGCCGGCATTTTCCGCGTCGAACGCGTGCAGCACGCCGACGGCGGCCTGGGTCCGCCCGTTGTCGGACACCTGCAGCTTCGGCGTCAGCCACATCGGGCGGTCCCAGTCATCGTCCACGCCGAAAATCAGCGGCGTTCCACCGCCGAACGACAGGCGATCCGTGATGCCGACCTGCACGAACGGCATGAGGAACTCGTACACCCCAACGTAGGTCTGCCCGCGTTTCAGCGAACGCGCCGTCGGCGCGAAGAACAGCCTCGTCGCGTTCGGGTCCGGCGGAAGGAACTCCCCCTTCCAGATCGTCCCGGACATCTTCCGCATCGAGGCCACGTCGTCACGTCGGACGGTCAGCGTCGCGCCCGCGTGCGTACGGAATACGATCTCGGTCTCGCTCTCCTTCTCGATGCTGCCGTACATCCGCGATCCGTCTCGCAGTACGAGCTGATACAGCGTGGCGGGCTGCATTGCCGGCTCCGTCTGGTGCGGCGGCTGCACCTGCTGCGCAGCACCCGCGCACGGAGATTCAACCATCAGAAGCGCTGTCAGTAGCAGTGACATCATGACGACACGTTACCCGCCGTCGTGGTGAGAAGTCGTGAGGCGAACCTGAAGAAGACTGATTGGGGCCAGTATGTCGAGCAACCACCCAATTGGCTGGGTGTTACGGGGAGGCGCGAGCGGCCGCCCGGGCAGGGTCGAGGTTGGCGGCGGGACCTTGACACCGAGCTGCGCCAACGCATCAAGTCATTCGGCGGCGCGGCGCTCGAGGAGAAACTCGGAGCTGCCGCCCTGGCGATCATGGGCACCCGCCCCGGGGCGCCGCCGAAGACTCGCCGCCGATCGGTACGGGCCCTCCGGCCTGGATGACGCCGAGGACCTTAGCGATCCCTCACAGCGTGTTTGCGGCAATACTGGACGAGCTGCTCCGGTCGGGTAACCTGTGGTCGCGGTAGGGTGGGAATAGAGTTTCCCGTCGACGGTCTCAAATGAAGAGCCGAACCCACATGGCGCCGCTCCTTGCCGTGGCGGTGCTCGTGTGTACATCTGCCGCCGGGCCGCAGAATCAGACGCCGCCGCAGTTTCGCACGCGCGTCGTCCTCGTGCCCCTCGAAGTGCGCGTCGTCGATGCGAACGGCAATCCGGTGACGGACCTCACGCCGGCTGACTTCGCCGTGTACGAGAACGACGTCCCCCAAGCGGTTGCGCACTTCCAGAAGGTGTCGTTTACGGCGCCCTCGCCGAAGGGACCGTCGGATCACGCGGACCCGACGCTCGCGGCGCTCGCGACCACCCGTCGCACGTTCGTGATCGTACTGGGACGGGGCCGGCTGAATGAGCCCGCCAAGGCGCTCGATGCGCTGATCGCCTTCGTGCGCGCCAGAACTCTGCCGGGCGATCGCGTCGGGGTTATCGCCTACCTGCGCGCGACCGAGCTGACCACCGAGCACGAGGCCATCGGCCGGTTGCTGGAGCGCCATCGCGAGCGGCACGAGACGATCGAGAGCCGCATCGCGCGCGACTTCAGGATGAAGACGTTCCCGCCAATCAGGGTCGCGCCGGACACGCGCGCCAGCATCGACGCGCTGTTCGAGGCACCAGGACTGCCGGCCGTTCGGGACCTGCCGGGGGCCCGTGGAGACAATCTCAGTCGCTACATCGACCCTTACTGTCTGCGACTCGCACTGGACTATCTCCGTCTCGTCGACGGAGAGAAGCACCTCATCTTCCTGTCGCAGCACCGATATGGCCTGGGAGGGATCTCGGCAGACCCCGGCCACCATTACCTCGTCAAGATCGCGACCAGCGCCAGGATTGCGCTCACGCTGATCCACACGGGAGGCATAGAGGGACTGGATTTGTATAGGGGTCAGCTCGTCGTGCTACCGCGGAGTACGCGCGGACGCGACGACAGTGGCTGCAGTACCCCGTCACGGTTCGCGTGAAGGGCCGCGCGGCGCAGGTCCTTGCAGTCCTCTACGACTACGACATGGATCGGACGCAGACGGGCAAGCGAAGGATCAGAAGCTAACGGGGCTAGGCTCCGCCGACGAACCTCTACGCCGCGACTGGCTCCAGCTCTACTCGGTAGCCGAGGTCTCGCACGCGTTTGACGCGTCGCTGGGTCGGCTTCGTGTGATCGAGCCGCTCAAAGTAATGACCGCCCAACTCGCGGTACTCGACGCCATCGCGGAGGATGTAATAGATCCCCGTGAGCATCGATGCGGCGACCGCGACGATGGCCTTTTGGGGTGATGGTGAAGCTTGCTCGATCGCGCGTGCGATCCACATATGCATGAAAGACGATTGAATCGAATATATGGCAAACCACTTGGAGATGTGCCGCGCGCTTCAGCGCGCGCGTTCGGCCAGCAGATCGAGCAGCCCGAGAAACGGCAGGGTGTTGCGGAGAGGCGCGAACAGCGGCTCGATCGGCAGCGTCCAGCCGGTAAACGGCTGGTCGGCGCGATCCAGCAGCATTCGCAGACAGTCCAGTGCCTCGTCCTGGCGGTCGCAGACCGTGTGATACAGCGCCTCGGCCATGGCCGCTTCGCCGCCGCGGCCACCGCGCCGGAGGGCGTCGATGGCTGCCGCCGCCCGCCGAAATGCGTCTTTCGCGCCGCTGCCGTCACCGGCCGCCCGCAGGGCGGCGCCGAGACCGACAAGCGACCGCGCGTGCTGTGGAAACAGCTCGAGCGCGCGCCCGAACATGGCCGCCGCCTGCTTCGGCTCCCCCGCCTGCAGCGCGGCAAAGCCGGCGCCGTCGCAGGCGTTCATGCAGAACTCCGCGCCATACAACTGCAGGACGCCGGACGCGATCTCGCGATCGAATTCCGCGCGCGCCTCCGCCACGTCGCCGCGCGAGAGCCGCACGAGGCCGAGGAGCCAGTGCAGGCCGTTCGCCGGATAGCGCTGGCGCAGGTTGGCCTGTCGGTCCTGGACGATCGTCCCTTCGCGCAGCAGCGACTCGGCGCGATCGATCGCGCCGCGGGCGATGTGCACCATGGCCGCCTCGAAGTGCGCGAACGGGAAGTCGGGATAGAGCTCCATCACGCGCGCGAGCGCGCGGAGCCGCTCTTCGCCCCAGGCGGCATGCGCCAGCCGGAACTGATTGCCCCAGTAGCCGGGTTCGAGCGTCACGGCGCGTCTCGCCGACGCCAGCGCTTCGGCGGCACGACCGGCGCTCACGAGGAGGAACGCCAGCGTCGCGTGTGCTTCGGCAAGATCGCGTTCGAGCTCGATCGCGCGGCGCACGTGATCGATGGCGCGCGCGAGCAGACCGCCGTCCGGCTGGTTGCGCGCGCGGGACATCTCGTACTGGAAGAAGCGCGCGTTGCCGAGGCCGACGTAGGCAACGGCGTACTGCGGATCGAGCGCGATCGCACGCTCGAAGTCCGCAATCGCTGCCGTCACGCCTGCGCCATCGAGCGCTTCCAGCCGCAGCCGGCCCTCGGTGAAGGCCTGGTACGCTTCGAGACTGCTCGTCTCGCGGTACGGGCGGCGCATACCCGCGCCACCGCTGCGGGTTCCGAGCGTCGCCGCGAGCTGCGACACGATGCGGTCCTGGAGATCGAACACCTGCTCGAGCAGCCCATCCGCCTTGGCGTCGGCGAGCGCTTCGCCGGACGCGGCGTCGACGGCGCGGGCCGTGATCCGCAGCCGCGTGCCGGCGCGCTGAAAGCTGCCGACGACAGCCATGTCGATCAGGAGCTGCTTGCGCAGCGCGGAGAGATCCGTTCCGGCGTGGCGGACCGCCTCGACCACCCGCACGCGGTCGATCACGCGCAGCGACGGCGCCGCGCGCAGATCGTTGGTGAGCGTCTCGGCGATGCCGGATGACAGCCAGCCAAACTCGCGATCGTTGCTGACGTTCGCGAAGTCGAGCACTGCGATCGATCGCGTACGCGCGGGCGGCCCGGCGTCCTGCGCGGAAGACGCCATATCCGGCGCCGGCGCGAGCGCCTCGACGGGCGCGATGAACCGGTAGCCGCGGCGCGCGACCGTCTGGATGTAGGTCGGACTGGACGGATCGTCGCCGAGCGCCTGCCGCAGCTCGGAGACGGCCTGCGTCAACGCGTTGTCCGTGACCGCGACATCCGGCCACAACGCGGCAAACAGCTCGTCCTTCGACACCAATGCGGACTGCCGCGCCACGAGGTACAGCAGCAGGTCGATGATCTTCGGCGAAAGCGGGATCGGCTCGCCGCCGCGAAGCAGGCGATAGGACGTTCCGTCGAGCGTGAACGGCCCGAAGCGGTAGGATGCGGCAACGACCATCCGCTCTGGATTCTACTACCGGCCGCCTCGTTCGTCCGGCCGGCAGGGATCGTACTTTTCCAGGCCGATCGAGCGAATCCGGGCGCCTTCGAGGATCGCGTCGACGACTTCCCTGCCGCCGCAGACGCTGCCGAACACCGTGTAGTCATCGTCGAGACGCGTGTTGTCCACGAGGTTGATGTAGAACTGCGCGTCGCCGGTATCGCGCCCTCGCGTCGACAGACCGACAGTGTAGGCAGCGTTCGACCTCCCGAGCTCGTCTCGCATGAACTGCGCGTCGCCGGCGTACTCGTTCGCGCCGGGACTCCCGCCCTGAATGACGAAGTTGGGTACGACGCGGTGAAATGTCAGGCGGTCGTAGTAGTTCGCGCGCACGAGCCGCTTGAACCGCGTCACCGTCAGCGGCGCGACGTCAATATCCAGCCGGATCCCGAACTTCCTGCCGTCGTCCATTTCGATGACCGCATCGACGTCCTCGGCCAGCTCGCCGTCCGACGGCAGCGCCGGCCGCGGCAGCGGCAGCGGTTGAAGATCCTGGACGCGTCCAGTCCACTTCTGCATCAGATTTGCCGCCGCGATCCCAACGTCGATGTCGAAATCGCGCAGCAGCGGCGAGAGGCGCTCGGCCTGATCGGGGTACCCGAGTTCGGCCAGCCGCTCGATGATGGCGAGTCGCGTATCGCGCGACGTCTCCTTCTTCTCAGCCGTCACGCGCATGAGCGCGTTCAGCAGGGCGTTCGCGAGCTCGGCCGTCGGCTCGGCGCCTTTCAATTCCATCGCCGCGCGCCGCAGGAGCTGATAGTCGCTGCGCCCGAGCGCGGCGACGAAGATCGGATCCGACTCGGAGCTTTTGAGGACACGCAGCCCCGACAGCGCGGCCTCGCGAACGTTGTCCTCGGGATCCACCGCGAGCCGCTCCAGTGCGACAGCGTCCTTCAGCATGGTGGCGACGCGAGCTGCGTACATCCGCACCTGCCAGGTGGGATGCGGGAGGTACGAGGATTTCAGGAGGACCGCGACGCGATCAGGCGAGCGCCTCGCCAGTGAGACGAACGCGTGAACCGCGCGGTGCCAGGCGCCGTCGGTCGGCGGCGTTCGCCCGCCGTAGGCCGTGAGCGCGTCCGTCACCCGCTCGGAGTCTGGGCAGGCGTCCCCGAGCAAGTCGAAGATCACGGTCACGAGCCGTGTGTTTCGGTCGTCGAGCATCTCCAACAGCGGCTCGCAACCTTCCGACGTTGCAGCCATCCCGGCCCATGAGCGGACCGCCTCGATGCGGACGCTCGTCTCTGTGTCCACCAGCAGCTTTCTCAGCAGCGCGATCCGCTCCGCGTCGTCCATCGCGGTCGCCGATCTGCCGACCGCGATCGCCGAGAGGTATCGCCGGTACGGATTCAGTCCGTCGGCGGCTGTGATACGCAGCGTGTCGTAGTCCATCCCTCCGGCGAGCACCAGCGCGCTCGTTGCCGGCGCCAGCGCTGCCTGGTAGCGCACATTCTTCGTCGTCGCGATGAACCGGAGGCGCTCGAGGAGATCCTCGCCAATCGGCGCCAGCTTGCTGCTCTTGCGCACGTACGTCTCGATCGCACGGACGATGGCCGGGATGGGAAATCTCGGATTGGTCTCGGCGCGCTTCAGCAGGTTCTTCAGGTGCGCCAGTCCGGACGCCGCGACGGCCGGGCGATCGTACGAAAGATCCCCGAGCACGCGCGCCGCCAGACCCGCATACAAATCGTCCCTCGTTGCCAGCGACGTGACGGTGTCGACGAACCGCTGCATCTGCTCGCCGCTGCGATCGGCCGGGTGCACCGGCCCGTGGAACGCCCGCACGATCGCGTCCGCCGCCTCGGGCACGGTGGCGACGAGCGGCAGCAGGTCGGTGATGAACTCTCGGCTCTCATAGCGCCCGAGGGCGCGCACCGCGAGCCGTTGCGCCTCGGGCAGCTTCTCGTTGTAGGCGAGCTTGATGAGAAGACGGATGTCCTCGGTCATGCGCAGCCGGTGCTGGTCGAGCACCGGCGTGCGCAGCCAATCAGGAATGCGAAGCCGGTTGTCCTCCGCCGCCAGCACGATCTGGCGGTACTGCGTTTCGAGGTTGTAGGCAGCGGCCTGTTGAGCCTGCACGGGCGGACGCATGGTACCGCCCGCCGTCAGGACCGCGACGAATGCCGCGACACCTTGTCGAATCAGCTATTTCCTCCGCCCGGAGTACTCGAGCATCTGCGTGGTCAGATCCTGCGGATACGAGATCTTCACGTCGGTAATCTTGCCGTCGGCGCCCTTCACAGCCTCGAGCTTCGGCTGCACGAAGCCGGTGTACGAAGGCATGTTGAGGCGCTCCACGCGTTTGACCACTTCGTCGCGCAGCCTCGCGTCGAAGTGGACGCCGTAGGTCTCGAACAGCTTCTGTGCCGCCGCGTAGTCCCCTTCCGCCTTGATGCGCTGGACCTCGGCGAGCAGGCGGCCGACGCCCTCCTCGAACGCCTTGGCGTCCACCATGACGTAGTAGGTCTTACCGTCTCGCTGCCGCGTCTCGATCGCTTTCGTGTTCGCCATCAGCCAGCCGACGATCATCTGCCGGTTGCGCATGTGGTCTTCTTCGATCTGCGTGCCTTCGCGGACACGGCGAAGCTGCACGAGCGCGTTCCTCGTGTAGCCCTCGTACTCGGCGCGGACGATATCCGCCTGGTCCTGCGCGTTGATGAGACCGAGCTCCACCATCTTCTGGTTGGGAATGTAGTAGAGCGCGACCAGGTCGGCCCGCGCCTCTTCGAGCGCGGAATACTGCTCCTTGAGCAGCGTCTGCGGACTCCCCTTGAGCTTTTCCGAGATGCGGCCCGACGCATGCCCGACCACCTCGTGAAGGTCGGTCGTCAGCTCGCCGGCCAGGCTGCTCCATTTCTCGGCGCGCCCGGCTTCCTCCGGCGACCAGGCGAACTCGCGGCGGAACTCCGGGACGGTCGACTTGTCGTACGCCTCGTTGACGTTCGTCAGCGACACCGACTTGCTGCCGTACTTCTCGCGGATGTTCTGATCGTTCGGCAGGTTGATGCCGACCGGCGTGATGGGGCCCGACTCGCCGGTCTCGACGACCACCTCGATCGCGTTGGCGGTGATGCCGGTGACGCCCTGCTTCCGGTACTTCGGGTCCCAGGGCATGCGGTCCTCGAACCACTGCGCGTTCGCCGCCAGCTTGCGGATGCCTTCCGTCTTCTCGCGATTGACGTAGAAGACGAGCGCCTCCCACGCGCCCTTGACGCCGCGCGGGTCCATATAGACCTCGATGAACCCGTTGATGGTGTCGACAGGCGAATCCTTGTCCTGGACCCATGCGATGTCGTAGGCCACGCGGTCGGCGTCCTCACCCGTCTGATACCACTTGACCAGCGCGCGCAGCGCCTTCGCCATCGGCTCGGTCGCGAACGGTATCGCCGCCTCGAGGTGCCCGGCGACGGCGCGGATCTGCGCGTCGTACTTGCCACCGGCGCGGTAGACCTCCTCGACCAGCTTGCCGTCCTTCTTCACCAGCCGCGAGTTCAGCCCGTACTTCTCCTGGAAGCCGGCGAGATCCTTCATCGTGACGCCGACGTAGAGGTTGTTCGCGCTGGCCGCGAGGATGTCCTTGCCTGGCCCGGGCGTCTTGTTCGTGACGATCGGATCGACCGTACCGTCGAAGAACATCGGCTGCAGCCGCTTCAACATCGCGTCGAGCGATTCCCCCTGCCGCACAGGGAACGTCGCGCCCGAGGACGCTGCCGCTCTTGCGGCGGCGGCAAACGCCTCCGGCCTGCACTTGAGGACGAACTTGCGCGCGGTGAGGTTGTTGTACGGCCCCGTGTTGATCCAGAACAGCTTCGTGTACCGCTGAATCTCAGCCAGCGTGGCCGGATCGACGCCTGATGGATGCGTCAGGATTTCCTCGATCACGTTCCGCATCTCGAGGTTGTGCACGTAGCGCTGGTCGTAATAGATGTCGCGGCCCGCGATCGCCGCTTCGTACAGGTGATAGATGAGCGTCTTCTGGTCGAGTGGCAGCGCTGAGAACCCGTCCGCGTACAACTGGACGACTGCCGCGTCGTCTACGCGCTCGAGCAGGTACTTGCGATCGGCCGCCGGCGCCTGCGCCGCCGAACCCGTGCTGCCCGCACGCGCCGAATCGGTTACCGGCGTGTTGTCGCCGCCGCCGCATGCTGCCACCATCGTGATGCTCAGGGCCACCGTGACTGCTGCTCCTCTCATAGGTCTACCACTTCTTTCCATTCCGGCATCCGGCATGTCCAGCCGGGCCTGGCCTGCACTGACTGCGCCAGCGCTTCCATTGCAGGCTCCTCGCCATGCACCAGGAAGGTCGTCCGTGGCGGCCGCGTGAAGCCGCCCAGCCAGCGCAGGATCTCTTCGGCGTCCGCGTGGGCCGACATCTGCTCGATGTGCGCGATGCGCGCGTGTACGGGAATCAACTGCCCGTGGATCTTCACCGCGGGCTGCTTCTCCACGAGCGCGCGGCCGCGCGTGCCCGCCGCCTGATAGCCGCAGAACAGGACGGTGTTGCGCGCGTCGGGAAGCGCCGCTTTGAGGTGGTGCAGCACGCGGCCGCCGGTCGCCATCCCGCTCGACGAGATGACGATCGCCGGCATCTTCGAGCGCGTCAGCTCCTTCGACTCTTGCGCTGATGCGATCGTCCTGAATCGCGTGGTGCAGAAAGCGCACAGCTGGCGTTCCTGCTGCGCGTGATGACGCCGCGCGGACCGCCCCTCGGTGCGATCCGCCGGGCCGTGCGGCGCTTTTTCGTCGTGCAGCTCCGGCTGCAGGTCGTCGTCGAGCTCGCGCAGCCGCTCGCTGTAGCGCGCCAGCGCCTCGGTCGCCATCGGGCTGTCCACGAACACCGGCAGCACCGGGATTCGCTTCTGCTCCTCGAGCCGCTTGATCCAGTACAGAAGCTCCTCGACTCGGCCAACCGCAAACGCCGGGATGATCACGCGGCCGCCTTGGTCCGCGGTTCGGGAGATTACCTCCGCCAGCATGGCGCCATCGTCATCCGGCGCATGCCGGCGATTGCCGTACGTCGATTCGACCAGGAGATAATCGGCCTCCGCTACGAAGGCCGGGTCCGGCAGCACCGGACGTTCGAAGCGCCCCAAATCTCCGCCGAACAGGACCATCTTTCCGTCTACGCGCACGCGCGCGTACGCCGATCCGAGCAGATGCCCGGCGTTGATGAAGTCCACGTCGATGCCGGAGGCGACGGGCATCGCCCGCTCGTAGCCGACTGGCTGCAGCAGCGACACGGCACGAAATGCATCGGCTTCGGTGTAGAGCGGCAGCGCCGGGCGGTGTTTCGTGTAACCGTAGCGGTTGGCGTTTTCGGCGTCCTCTTCCTGGATGCGGCCGGCGTCCGGCAGCACGATGCGGCAGAGATCGCGTGTGCCGGCCGTGCAGAAAACGCGGCCGCGGAATCCCTGCGAGACGAGGCGTGGCAGGTAGCCGACGTGATCGAGATGCGCGTGCGTGAGGATGATGGCGTCGATGTCTGACGGCCGCACCGGCAGATCCTGCCAGTTGCGTTCGCGCAGCTCTTTCAGGCCCTGAAACAGCCCGGCGTCGATCAGGACCTTGCCCGTGCCGTTGGCGAGCAAATACTTCGAGCCGGTCACCGTACGCGCCGCACCGAGAAACGTCAGCGTCAGCATGTCCTCACGTCACGCAAAGAGCCGGACCTGCCCCCCGGTGTGCCAGAACAGTACCGTCTGCCCTTCGGAGAGCTCCCCGCGCCTGGCGAAGGCAATCACAGCGGCCATCGCCTTCGCGGTGTAGGTCGGATCGAGAAAGATGGCTTCGGTTCGTGCGGTCAAATCGAGCGCTTCGCGCGATTCGGGCGTCGGGATCGCGTAGCCCTCGCCGATGAACCCGTCGTCGACGTGCAATGGAATACCGTCGAGCGGCCGATCGGTGCGAAGCAGCGGCCCGAGACCGTCGAGAATCGCACGAATCTCCGCCTGAAGCGCCGCCGACGGTTCATCGGCGCTGATGCCGACGACCCGCGTGGGGATGCCCGCGAGCGCGCAGCCGGCTGCCAGTCCGGCCTGCGTGCCGCCCGACGACGTGGAGTGGACGATCAGATCGGGCGGCTCGATCTGGGTGAGCAGCTCGCGGAGGCCGTCGACGAAGCCGGCGGCGCCGAGCGGCGTCGAGGCGCCGATCGGGATGACGAACGGCGTTCGTCCCTCGGCACGCAGCTCGCGTGCCGCGTCCTCCATCGCCGGCGTACGATCTCCGGGGTCGGCAACGTACCGCACGTCTGCGCCAAGAAGACGATCGAGGAGCGCATTCGCGGTGGGCTTCTCCGGCGCCACGCCGTTGGCGATCAGCACGCAGCGCATGCCCAGCTTTGCCGCCGCCGCGGCTGTCACGCGCGCGTGATTGGATTGCACGCCGCCGGCGGTGATCAGCGTGTCCGCTCCCTGACGCATCGCCTCTGCGGCGACGTACCGCAGCTTGCGCACCTTGTTGCCGCCGAAGGCGAAGCCGATCGTATCGTCACGCTTGATCAGCAGGCGCGCGCGGCAGCCGATCGCGGCGGCGAGGCGAGGGAGCTCTTCGACGGGTGTGGGAGCCGGCGCGAGCGGCACCGTCGGCAGCGAGGAGAGCGAGCCGAACATCAAGCCTTCAGTATACTGATCGCTTGTCAAAGACCAACGAGCCAACAACCAACTGCCAAGTAGTTCAACTCCCAAAGACCAACGTGCCAAGGGCCAAGCCTTTGGCAGTTCGGGAATTTGGCCTTTGGTAGTTGGTCCTTGGGAGTTGACCGATCGCGGCGAATGCAAACACTTCTGAAAATCCTCGAATCCGGTACCGGTGTGATCGCCGCGGAGCTCCGGCCGCCGCGCGCGGAGCTCGAGGCGTCGGCGAGCATGGACGCGTGGATCGACACGTATCACGCCGTCAAGGGGCTCACGCGTCACGGCACGTTCGTGTTTCTCACCGACAGCGCCGTCGGCTCGAAGGAGGAGGACAACCTTCGCCACCTCGTGATCAACCTCGGTCAGGACGTGCCGCGCTCGTTCGTCATTCCGTTCCTGACCTGCAAGCATCCGCTCGACTACTGCCTGGCGTACGCGGATCGCGCGCATCATCACGGATTCGACGCGCTCGTCGTCCTCGGTGGGGACAAGACGCTCGGTCCCCCGCGGTGCGTCGATCACGCGTGGCAGTTGCGCGAGGAGATTCGGCGGCGCGTTGCCGATCTGGCACTCGGCGGCTGGGCCAACCCGCACGGGGATTGCGTCGCGCAGGTCGGCCACCTCCTCGATGAGCATGCCACCGCGGAGTTCTACCTGACGCAGATCGTGTCGCACCACGCTGCGGGCAGCGTCGAGCGGTTCCTCAACGAGGCGGATCGCCGGGGCCTGAAGCTGCCGGCGCTGTTCGGCGTCTTCTATTACCGGTCGGCGAATCCGCGGACGCTGAACGTGCTTCGTGAGTTCCTGCCGGTGCCGGTCGAAGAGCTCACGCGCGAGTTCGCGGCGGGCGCGACGCCGGACGAAATCTGTGCGCGATCGATCCGCACGCTGATGGCCGCAGGGGCACGCCACTTCTACATCAGCAACCTGCCCGTCGGCCGCGCCTCGGCAACGCTCGAGCGAATCCTCGCGGCGGTCGCATAAGCACGATGCGGCGCTCCCGCTGTTCCCCGCGCAGGCCGCCACGCCCGGCGCTTCTCGTATAATCCGACTGCGCTATGGGTCAGTTCCTCGACTCCGTCCCCTTCTCGGGCATCATCCGCATCCGCGACATGATGTATTCCGTCCAGGATCCGTTCCGTCTCGATCAGGGGGACGTGAGCTTCGACGCGCCCGACACGGTCAAGCTCGCGATGCATCGCGCCATCGACGAGAACCGCAGTCACTACGTCCAGACGACCGGCATTCCCCGGCTGCTCGAGCTCCTTGCGGGCAAGTTGCAGAAGGTCAACGGCATTCCCGTCGGCGCCGGCGACGAAGTGATGGTGACGACGGGCGGAATCCATGCGCTGTACGTGACGTGCCAGGCGCTGCTCGAACCCGGAGATGAAGTGATCGTGCCGGATCCGGAATGGCCGCCGTGCATGGGCAACATCAAGGCCGCGCACGCGGTGCCGGTGCCGTGCCCGCTGCACGAGCGGCTCGGGTGGCGGTACGACCTCGGCGAGCTGGCGTCGAAGATCACGCGGCGCACGCGCGCGATCTACATCAACTCCCCGCAGAATCCGACCGGTGGCGTCCTGACGAGAGCCGACGTCGAGGCGATCGCCGCGCTCTGCCGCGAACGCGACCTCTGGCTCATCTCCGACGAGGCATATGAGGATGTCGTCTTCGACGACGCGGAGCACGTGAGCCCGGCGTCGCTGCCGGAGATGTACGAGCGGACGATCTCGTTCTTCACGTTCAGCAAGACATACGCGATGACTGGGTTGCGGCTCGGGTACCTCGCGGCGCGCGACGCAAAGCTGCGCGAGCGCATGAAGAAGGTGCTGTTCTACACGGCGAGCAACATCTCGTCGGTCGTGCAGTACGGCGGGGTCGGCGCGCTCGAAGGATCGCAGGAGTGCATCGCCGCGTTCCGGGAGGAACTACGCGCGCGGCGGGATCTGTTCTACGCCGGAATCCGCGAGCACGCGGCCGGCGTACTGTCGGGCGAGCCGCCGAAGGGAGCGTTTTACGCGTTCCTTCGCATCGACCCGTCGTGGCAGCCGCCGGAGGCGACGCCAGCTTCCATCTCGTGGGCGATGGCGGAGTACCTGATCTCACGCGGCCGGATTGGATGCGTGCCCGGCGCGGATTTCGGCGCCGCGGGCGAAGGCTACATCCGCTTCTGCTTCGCGCGCGGCCGGCGGGAGCTCACCGGCGCGCTGGAGTCGATGCGCGAGCTGTTCGCGCACGCAGCGCCGAGCGCGTAGCGCGTTACTTGACGTGGCGCCCGCCGTCGACGCGGATCGTCTCGCCCGTCACGAAATCGCTGTCCAGCAGGAACGCCACCGCCTTCACGATTTCCTGCTCGCCTCCCCAGCGCCCGAGCGGCGTTGCCTTCTCGACCTTGCCGATCTCCTCTTCACCGGTGTCCTCCGGCGGAAGAATGGGACCCGGCGCGATGGCGTTCACGAGGATGTTGTCGCCGGCGAGCTCCAGCGCCAGCGCCTCGGTGAGGCCGATGACGCCGCGCTTGGCGACGTAGTACGGCAGGTAGCCGTGGTAGCGCGGGCGCCCGCTGGCCGCCACCCAGTCGGTGAAGTTGATGATGCGGCCGCCGCCAGCCGCGCGCATGTGCGGAATCGCCGCGAGCGCACAGAGAAACGACGCCTTCAAGTCGACGTCGATGACCGCGTCCCACACGCGCTCGTCGGTGTCTCTCAGATCGATGACCGCATACACCGACGCCATGTTGATCAGCACGTCGAGCCGCCCGAGCGCCTGTACGGCGCGATCGACGAGGTCGGCACAGGCGCCAGGCGCCGTCAGGTTCGCGTGCAGCGCGGCGCCTTTTCGACCGAGCGACTGCGCCAGCACCGCGAGGTCGTGCGCTTCGGCCTGCGAGCGGTTGTAGGAAAGCGCGACGTGCATGCCGCGCTGCGCGAGATCCTGCGCCACCGCGGCGCCGATCCGCTTGCCGCCGGTGATGAGGACGGCGCGATCGTCGAGGTGCACGAGACCTCAGACCTTCCGCGCGAGGAGCCGCGCGCGCCCCGCCGCGGCCGCCTCCGCCGAGCGCCGGCGGCGGTGGTCGACCGAGAAAGCGCCCGCGCCGGTGAGCATCAGCGCCGCGAGAGCGCCGATGAGGAGGAGGCTGAACTCGTAGCCGTGACCCTGACCCGCGTTGTTGCTCCAGTTGAGGAAGAACCCGTGTGGAAGATGCACTTTCCAGATGGCGAGGCCGCTCGTGATTGCCAGCGCGAGCGCAGCGACCACCGTGTAGGCGCCGAGCACCAGCAGGATGCCGCCGATGAACTCGACGACGCCGGCTCCGAGTGCCAAAGGATATGCGGGCGTGAGGCCAAGCCGGGCGAAGGAGGCGGCAGTGCCCTCAGGTCCGGCTCCGCCCCACACTCCGAACAGTTTCTGAGCGCCATGCGCGATGAATACCGCTCCGACCGCGAGCCGAAGCACGGCCGGTCCGTACGACTGCATCTCCCTCCTTCCTGCGGCTGTTTGTAGCCCGGCCGTAATTGTGCCACTGTACCGGCGCCCGGAAGCGGCGCCAGCCGAGAAAAAGCGTGCAAAAATGGCGACACCTCGAGGAGCACACATGCTGACCAGGCGCAGATTTCTTCAGACGACCGGCGGCGCAGGCGCGGTGGCGCTGGCGTCCTTCACGGACCGCGGTCTCGAGCGTGTCCACGCCGCCGGCCGGCATGTCGCGAACACCGCCGCCGCGGAGGTTGCCGCCGACGAGAGCTACTGGCGCGAGATCCAGCAGGCGTTCACGCTCGATCGCACCATCATCAATCTCAATAACGGCGGCTGCTGTCCCAGCCCCCGCGTGGTCCACGAGGCGCTGAAGCGGTACCTCGACATCTCCAATCAGGCGCCCGTCTACCACATGTGGCAGATCCTCGAGCCGAACATCGAGAGCGTGCGCCGGCGGCTGGCGGCCGCGTTTGGATGCGACCCCGAGGAACTGGCGATCACGCGCAATGCGAGCGAGGCGCTTCAGATCGCGCAGCTCGGAATCGATTTGAAGGCGGGAGACGAAGTCGTCACGACGAACCAGGATTACGGCCGGATGCTCGACACCTGGGAGCAGCGCGTGCGGCGTGACGGTATCAAGCTGACGAAGGTTTCCTTCGCCGTGCCGCCGAAGTCGATGGACGATCTCGCGGCCGCGCTGCTGTCGGCGATCACGCCGCGAACGAAGGTCCTGCACTTCTGCCACATCACGAACCTGACGGGACAGATCTTCCCCGTGAAGAAGATCTGCGACGAGGCGCGCCAGCGCGGCATCAGGACCGTCGTCGACGGCGCGCACGCCTTCGCGCACTTCCCGTACACCGCATCCGACCTCGGCTGCGACTACTACGGCACGAGCCTGCACAAGTGGCTGCTCGCGCCGATCGGCACGGGGTTCCTCTACGTCAGGCGGGAGAACATCGCCGGCCTGTGGCCGCTGACGCCGGCCGCGGCATCGCGGACGAAGGACATCCGGAAGTTCGAGGAGATCGGTACGCACCCGGCGGCGAATCACAACGCGATCGCGGAGGCGCTCAGCTTCCACGAGGGCATCGGCATCGATCGGAAGTCGGCGCGGCTGCGCTACCTGCGCGATCGCTGGGCGACGCGTCTGTCCGCCAACCCACGCATCCGGAGCCACACGAACCTCGATCCGGCGCATTCCTGCGCGATCGGCAACGTGCAGATCACCGGTGTGCCCACCCCAAAAGTCGTCGCCCGGTTGTGGGAGCGCTGGCGCATCATCGCAACGCCGATCCAGCACGCGGAGTACGAAGGCGTGCGCGTCACCCCGAACGTCTACACGACGCTCGAGGAGATCGACACGTTTGCGACAGCGATGGAGGAAATCGCGGCGAAGGGGTTGAACTGAGAACGATTCCGTAGGGGCCGGGCTTGCCCGGCCCTCAGAAATACAGCGTCAATCCCGCGGTCCACATCGAGCCCTCGTACGACGGCTTGAACCGCGACGCGAGCGATCCGTCATCGTCATCGCCGAACTTCAGGAAGGTGTAGCGATAGTCGGCGTGCGCGCCCGCGTGTGCTCCGAGCTTCAGCTCCGCTCCAATCCCTGCGTGGTAGCCCATCCTCCGGGACGTGTCGCTCGAGACCGTTGTTTCCGATCCGATCTGTTCGACACGATGCGTGTACCAACCGACGCCGCCGAGCACGTACGGCGAGAACGTCGTCCGGACGGGATAGAGAAGGAGCGATCCCTGCAGCGGGATCTCGACGGTCCGCTGCGTCAGATCGGCGCTGCTCTCCGTGCGGCGATCCAGCGAGACCTCGAGCGCCGAACGCGGCGAGAGCTTCATCCGGACTTGTCCGCCGAGAAAACGCTCTGCGCTCGTCCCTGCGGCGGCGTCACCGCGAACCATGCTCATTCGCCCGCCGATCCCGAACGCCTGCGCTGCACACGGCGAGCTGGCCAGAACGGACGCCAGCAGAACGCACGCGGAGACGATGATTTTTCGCATGAATGCCCTCTCGGTTCGTATCGGCGGGGAGCCAGACACGCTTTAGACGACGCTGGGGGGCCGGGGGCTCGGTTCGGAGTCGGGATCGGAGGGCCGGCGGTCGGAATCGGAGGCGGAGCGCGAAGCACCCTGCGAAAGTGCTGAAGTTAATGGAGGTATGGCGCCGGATCATCCCGGCGCCACCTCTGCGCTCCGCCTCCGGTCCCGCCGCCGCCTCCAGTTGCGGAGGTGCACGGTGCACGGCGGCACGGTGCACGTGCACCTCGCCGGGGGGGGCCGGGTTGATCTCTAGGTCAGAACGCGGATGACGACGCGGCGATTCTGCGAGCGGCCGGCTCGGTTCTTGTTCGGCGCGACCGGCTTCTCCTCGCCGTAGCTGATCACGTTGATCCGGTGGAGCGGCACCTGGTGGGTCTCATAGATGTATCGCTTGACGTTCTCGGCGCGATCGAGGCCGAGCTTGTAGTTGTACATCTTGTCGCCCGCTGAATCGGTGTGTCCTTCGATCTCGATGAACGCGCCGCTCGGCTCCGCCTTCAGCTTCTGCACGAGCGCGTCGATCTCCGCCTTGGTCTCGTCCGGCATCACGGCCTTGCCGAACTTGAAGTTGCCCTTCTCTTCGCTCAGCGTCACTTCGTAGACGAGCCGCTTCGACGCGCGCTCGACCGCTTCGGCGCGGGTGTTCGCAGCGTCCGCCGCCGAGCGGGCTTCATCGGCGCGCTGGCCCGCAGCCGTCGCCGCCGTCTGCGCCGTCTGCGCCTTCTGATCGACTTCCGTGATGCGGCCCTCGTTGGCGCGGGTCCGCTCCTGTGTCTCCTCGAGGCCGCGATTCAGCGTGTCGACCTTTTCGTTGACCTGTCCGACTTCCGTCCGCACGAACTTCTTGGTCGCGCACGCAGTGGTCCCGCCGACTGACAGCGTGACGACTGTCGCGGCCAGCACGAGTCTCTTCATGGTGTCCTCCATCTCAGCACTTTCGCTTCTTCCGTCTGTCCTTTAGTACCCACTGGCGGCACGGCTGGGAGCACGCCGCCAGAACCTGACGCTGCCTGCAATCTCCTCCTCGGACACGGGCGCGTCCGCCGTGTAGCCCGCGCGCGCCCGCACGACGTGATCCCGATTCCGGGCGCGAACCTCCAATGGATGCCACCCGGGACGCGTCGACGCTTCGACGGCGAGCACGTACTGATGGCGCAGCTCGTCGATGATCCGCCGCGCTGCCACGCTGGCGTGCGCGGGTGCCGTCGCGGTCAACAGGTCGCCGCCCGTCCACTGCGCGAGGTTCCGTAGCGCGCTGTCGCCCTCGGTGCCGCCTGCCGCCTCCGGATCGTCGATGGCGAACATGACCGCCAGGATGTAAACCGGCACGTCGATGGCGCTCGCGATCCCGGAGACTTGCGAGGCCGTAAGGCGGCTGCGCGTGTCGATGCCGTCGGTCAGCACGACCACCGCGTGACGCTGAAGCTGCTCGACATCGGTCTTCCCATCCGCCACCGACTTCGCCGTCTCGGCAATCGCGTCGTAGAGCGAGGTTTGCCCGTACGGGCGATCCAGCTCGTCGAGAGCCGCCACGAGTCCTGCCGGCTGCGCCGAAAATCCCCGAATCTGCCTCAGGCTCGTGTCGAAGGCGTAGAGCGCCGCCTGATCCGTAGGCCGGAGCGCGTTGAGCAGGTGCATCGCCGCCTGCTTCGCGTCCACCACTCGCGACGCAACGCGCATGCTGCCGCTCACGTCGAAGAGGAGCGCCACCCTGATCGGCCCGTCCGACTCGGATCTGAAATCGAGAATCGGCTTCTGCCGGCCGGACTCCGTGATGGTGAAATCCTTCCGTTCCAGGTCGCGGACGAAACGGCCTTTCCGGTCCTTCACGACCGCCGTCACCGCGACAACAGAAGCGGCCGAGCGGAATTTCGTGATGCCGGAAGGCTGCTGTTGCGCCGCGCCGCCCGCGGACCAGAGTCCAATCGCGGCGACGAGTGCGAGCGCGAACGGCGGCAGCATGTCCGAGCCCTTCTCAAGGAACTTGCCATCTCTTTAAGTTGTTGAAGGAATTGTAGTTGCTGGATTCACACGGCCCCCGGAGGCACGCGACAAGGCGGAAAAAGCGTAAAACTTACGCGAAGCCCCCGATTGGCGGCTGTCATTTCTACATCTGACTACACCGCTGGCGTGCCTCACTCACAAAGCGAGATAAGATCCGGTTGATGAACGCCCGCACGACTGCCGCGATCCCCGTAGCCAGTCGCCTCGGCGGCTTCGTCTACGCGATTCGCAACATCGTCAGCGAGGCGCGTAAGGTCGAAGCGTCGGGGCGGAAGGTTCGTTACCTCAATATTGGGGACCCAATCACCTTCGGATTCCAAACCCCGCCGCACATGATCGAGGCGGTCGCGCGGGCGATGCGCGACGGCCACAACGGCTACGCTCCGTCGGTCGGCATCCAGGGAGCGCGCGAAGCGGTTGCCGCCGAGTGCATCTCGCGCGGCATGCCGACGTCAGCCGACCGCGTGGTCATCACCGCCGGGACGTCGGAGGGCATCGAGCTGGCGCTGACGACGCTGGCGGAAGCGGGCGACGAGGTGCTGATACCCACCCCGACGTATCCGCTCTACACGGCGGTACTCGCGAAGATCGGCGCGGCGGCTGTGTTTTATCGCACGGATCCGCTGCGCGGCTGGTTGCCTGACCTCGACCATATCCGGAGTCTGGTCACCGACCGGACGCGCGCGCTCGTGGTGATCGATCCGAACAACCCCACCGGGGCCAGTTACCCGACGAACGTGCGCGCCGCGCTCCTCGATATCGCCGAGGAGGTCAACATCCCGCTGCTTGCCGACGAGGTCTACGCGGATCTCGCGTTCGACGGTCCGGTGCCCGCGCTCGCGGCGCTCAATCCAGACGCGCCGGTTCTGTCGTTCTCATCGTTATCGAAGGCATATCTGGCGCCGGGCTGGCGTTGCGGCTGGCTTGCCGCTGGTCGAAGCGAACGCCTGGACGATGTGCTGGCGGGGATCAAGAAGCTGGCGGACGGGCGGTTGTGCAGCACGGGACCGATGGAGTACGGGCTGATTGCGGCGCTGACCGGCGATCGGTCGCACCAGACCTCGTTCCGCGCCGCGCTTCGCGAGCGCGCCGAGCTCACGCACTCCCGCCTGAACGCGATCGACGGCGTCACGTCCGTGATGCCATCGGCCGCGTTCTACGCGATGCCGCAGGTCACGCTCCCGCCCGGCGTAACGGACGCGGACTACGTGCTCGCGCTGCTGCGAGCGACGGGCGTGCTCTGCGTATACGGATCCGGCTTCGGCACGTCGCCGCAGGACGGGTTCTTCCGCGTCGTGTTCCTCGCGAGCCCTGCGGAGCTTTCGGGAATTTACGATTCGATTGCGGAATTCACCCGCGAGTTTCTCGCCGGACGCACGACGTAGGTGAGCAATCATCCCGACGTCCAGAAAAGCCTGATTCGCTATGCCGTCTGGATGACGGCTCTGGCGGGCGTCCTGCTGTGGGCGGCCTATCTCGTTCGCGACGTTCTCCTGCTCATCTACATCAGCGGGTTGCTCGCCGTCGGGTTCAGCCCGATCGTGCGGCTGATCGAGCGGCAGACGATCCTCCCCATCGGCACGCGGCGCTTCCCGCGGTGGATGGCGATTCTCGTCCTCTATCTCGTCATCATCGGCGCAATCGTCGGCGTCGGCTTCCTCATCATCCCGCCGCTCGTCGAGCAGGCCCGCGCGCTGTGGGCGGCGATGCCGGACATGATCGCGCGCGGCCAGTCGTACCTGATCTCGAAAGGCATCCTGCGCGAGCCAATCCAGTGGCGCGAAGCCGTTCAGCACACGCCGGTCGCCGGCAGCACCGAAGCGGTCGGCACGGTCGTCGGCGCGGTGATCGGCCTGCTCGGCGGACTCTTCGGGCTGTTCACGATCCTGATCCTCACGTTCTATCTGCTCGTCGAGGCCGACGCGCTGCACAACAGCTTCCTGCGGCTGTTTCCCGGGCGGAACCGCGGTCGCGTGGCCGCCGCGAGCCGTGACATCACGGTGAAAGTCAGCGCCTGGCTGGGCGGCCAGTTGCTGCTCGCGGCGATCATCGGCGTCACGTCGGCCATTGGCTTGTGGCTGCTCGGCGTCCCCTACTTCTCAGTGCTCGCGCTCATCTCCGCCATCGGCGAGATGATCCCCGTCGTCGGTCCGCTGCTCGCGGCGATTCCGGCGATCGCGGTGGCATCCACGGTCTCGCTGCAGAAGGTGCTGCTGGTGGTCGTCTTCTTCGTCGTGCAGCAGCAGTTCGAGAATCACGTGCTGGTGCCGAAGATCATGGAGCGGCAAGTGGGGATCAGCCCGGTGGTCGTGATTCTCGCGCTGCTCATCGGCGGCAAGCTGCTCGGTATCCTCGGCGCCATCCTCGCGGTCCCCACCGCCGCAATCCTTCAGGTGGTCGTCTCGGAACTCACCAAGGCCGAGCGCCGCTAGCGCGGCCATACAAGCTGGCATCGCCGTTGATGTAACCCGTCTCGAGCGGGTTCGCGATGGCGATGTACGAAACGGGCGTGACGCCCGGTGAAAGCGCGGGGACGAGAATCAGCACGCCGAGGTCCACTTCACGGTCGCTCTTCGGCGATCTCGCGCTGCTGGTGTTCCTCTTTGCACAGGCGGGTGATGGCGTTTTGACATACGTCGGAGTCAATGTGTACGGGCCTCATATGGAAGGCAACCCGCTGATCGCCTGGCTGATGGCCACTTTCGGACAGATTCCCGCGCTCGCCGCCGCCAAGGTCATCGCAGGGGCTTTCGGCATCGTGCTCCATCTCTCGGCGGTGCACAAAGCCGTCGCCGCACTCGCGATCTTCTACGTCATCGTCGCGATCTGTCCCTGGGTCGCGCTCCTCTTCTTGCACAGCGCGCTATAACTTAGTCGAGCGCAAGCGGAACTATACTGACGTTTATGCGTTCAGATCCGCTTGTCTACCTGGGCGAGGAGCTCGAGGCCCTCAAGCAGCAGAACCTGTACCGGCGCCTCCGCATTCTCGAAGAAGCACAGAAAGCGCACACGACGTTCGATCACCGTTCCGTCGTGAACCTCTCCTCGAACAACTATCTCGGTCTCACGACACATCCGAAGCTCCGGCAACGCGCGCTCGAGGCGATCGAAAGTTTCGGCGTCGGCTCGGGTTCGGTCCGCACGATTGCCGGCACCATGGAGATCCACATGGAGCTCGAGCGCCGGCTCGCGGACTTCAAGAAGGTCGAGGCAGTCGTCGTCTTTCAGAGCGGCTTCACCGCCAACGCGGGCACCGTCGCGGCGATTCTCGGCAAGGAAGACGTCGTCATCTCCGACGAGCTGAATCACGCCAGCATCATCGACGGCTGCCGCCTGAGCCGCGCGGCGATCAAGGTGTTTCCGCACAAGGACGCCGACGCCGCGCGCCGGATCATTCGCGACCTGCCGGCGGGCCAGCGCAAGCTGCTCATCACCGACGGCGTCTTCAGCATGGACGGCGATCTCGGCCCGCTCCCGGATCTCTGCGCGGTCGCCGAGGAGACCGGCTGCATCATGATGGTCGACGATGCGCATGCGAGCGGCGTGTTCGGAACGAACGGCCGGGGGACGGTCGATCATTTCGGCATGCACGGCCGCGTCGACGTGCAGGTCGGCACGCTGTCGAAGGCGATCGGCGCGCTGGGCGGCTACGTCGCCGGCAACCGCAACCTGATCGAGTTCCTCTACCATCGCGCCCGGCCCTTCCTGTTCTCCACGTCGCATCCGCCGTCGGTCGCCGCCGCGTGCATTGCCGCGCTCGACGTGCTGCTCGAGGAGCCGCAGATCATCGAGCGGTTGTGGGAGAACACGCGGTTCTTCAAGGCCGGCCTCGAGCGGCTTGGCTTCAACACCGGCGTGAGCGAGAGCCCGATCACGCCAGTGATCGCCGGCGAAGGCGCGAAGGCGATGAAGCTGTCCGACCGGCTGTTCGAGGAAGGCGTCTTCGCTCAGGGCATCGCCTATCCGACCGTTGCGCGTGACAAGGCGCGCGTGCGGACGATCGTCACCGCGACGCATACCCGCGAGGACCTGCAGTATGCGCTCGACGCGTTCGCCAAGGTCGGGCGTGAACTGTCGCTGATTTGAGAAGGCCATGAGGCGCTCGCCGACCGAACGCGCGCGTGAGTGGTTCGAGGTCTACACGCGCGATCTGTCGGGCGAGGACCTGAAGCGGCTCTTCACGCAGGACACGCCCGACGCCTACGCGTTTTTCGCCCGCACGACCGATGAAGACGCGTTTGCCGCGCTGCCGCTGTGGAAGCGGATCCCGCTCCGCTTCCGGCAGGTGTTCGTCGCCTTCACGCTGCGCCTTCCGGCAGCGCGGCGGGCACTGTTCATCGGCGCGCTCGTGATCGCGCTCGTCGGCATCCTGAAGCTGTTTCAAGGCTTCGCGCTCGTTCGTGTTCCGCTGGGCACGCCATTCTTCCACGTCGGATTACCGCTGCCCCACTGGGCCGACGGCACGGTCGCGCTGCTCGTCAGCATCGTCCTCCTCGTACTGCTCGTGCTGCTGGAGGTCGCGGACCGGCTGACCCTGAAAGGCGAACTCGAGATCGCGCGCGAGATCCAGCTCGCGATGCTGCCTGAAGGCACGTACACTTCCGGCGGCATCCAGGTCTGCGGCGTCACGCGGCCGGCGAACACCGTCGGCGGAGATTTCTACGACGTCCTGCCCCGTCCCGACGGACGCGTCGTCCTTGCGCTCGGCGATGTCGCCGGCAAAGGCAGTCCCGCGGCGCTGCTGATGGCGTTGCTCCTCGCGGTGCTGCGCACGCTCGTCGACGAGAATCTCGAGCCAGAGGCACTGGCGGATCGATTGAACGTACAGATTTGCCGCCACACGCCAGCGACGCGATTCATCACGCTGTTCTACGCGGAGTACTTCCCCGACACGGGAATGCTCCGCTACGTGAATGGCGGCCAGAACCCACCGTTGATCCGGCGGGCCAATGGCACATACGAGGAACTCGGCAGTACAGGTGTCGCGATGGGCATGTTCGAGCAGTCGAAGTTCAGCGCGGCCCGGACCGAGCTCGCGCCCGGCGACATGCTCGTCATGTACAGCGACGGCATCACCGAAGCCGAAGATCCGCAGGGACGGCCGCTCGAGGAACCAGGCCTGCAGACCATCCTGGACGAGTGCGCGAGCGCCTCGCCGGATGCCATTGCCCGACACGTGCTGAAGGCGGTCGAGAAATACACCACGCGGACGCGATTTCTCGACGATCTGACCATCCTCGTCGCCAAGCGAGCGACATAACCGGCCTGCGGCGGGCCGGCCTAGGCCGGCGGCCTCGTAGGGCCCGGGCTTGCCCGGGCCTTGCCTCTCCGAAAGGTGTCTAATAAGACGGGACACCGATGTTCTCGGGATTGCTGCTAATTCTGGCGCTCGCGGCCGCACCGCTTCAGTCGCGGCAGGCAGACGGCATCGCTGCCTTGCCGACGCAGATCGAGAACGCGGTCGTGGCCGTGGATCGCAGCGCCATCGTCGAGCTGGCGGCAACAGATGGCGATCGCGACAGCCTCGAGCAGTTCGCCGCGGCGCTCACTTGGCCTCCGGTCAGCCGGGTCGTCATCAAGGAGCGGGATCGCACGCCCGCCAAGGACGACGGCGTCGTTGGCGTCCTCTGGGAGATTCTGGTCGAGCGTGGAATCGAAGGGCGCGTGGCGACCTGGCACGCCGACCTGGTGCGCGACGCTTCTGTCGGCGGCGCCTGGCGCATCAGGAAGCTGACGCGGCTCTCGATCGCCGGCGGGCTGTTCCGGCTCGCGCTCGACAAGACGCGCCAATATCACGTCCACGGGCTCACGGTCCGAGGTCCGGATCTGTCGATCGAGCTGCCGTCGGGCAATCTGTTCGTCGCTTCGACGTCGGCGGGACCGACCGCGGTCGTGCTCCTGGGCAAGGGCAAGATGCGCTTCACGCCTCCCGACGGCGCCGAGCGCACGCAGGTTCGCATCTTCAGCCGGCGCGACCTGCTGGAGGACGAATTCGACGCGGCGTTCATCCGCATCCGGCCGCAGGACTTCGAGGCGACGTTCAGGTCGACGGCGCTGACGCCGGTTGTCGTCAACCCAAGGATTCTGCGCCGCGCCGCGGATATATTCGACGAGTACATCGGCCGCACGCTGCAGCTCGATCTCAGCGATCTGAGCCGCGACCGCTGGTCGCTCACCCCTCCGCAGGGCGATCTGATCGCCGAGATCCGCACAAAGAGGTACGGAAGCCTCACCTACGCGCGGTCGAGCAACGAAGCGGAAGACGTATCGGTGTTCGATCGGCGGCGCCGCCGGAACATCTCGGTCTACGCATCGGCCGAAAAGCTCGCCGAGCGCGGACCGTTCTACAGCGACGACGACCTGGTCGACTACGACGTGCTGACGTACGACATCGACACGGACATCGATCCCAGACGTCTCTGGATCGAGGGCACGACGAAGATGAAGCTGCGCATCCGGGCGCCCTCGTCGAACACGTTGACGCTCAAGCTCGCCGAGCCGCTCGTCGTGCGCGGGGTGTACTCGCCAGGGCTCGGGCGGCTGCTGCACTTGAGAACCGTCGGGCAGAACAGCGTCATCGTCAACCTGCCCGTGACGGTCACAGCCGGAGCGGATCTCTGGCTGCAGGTCGTCTACGGCGGACGGCTCGAGCCACAGGCGATCGAGCGTGAAGCCATCCAGGTGCGCGGCGAGCAGGAACAGGATGCCGACATCCCGCTCGAGCCGAGCTTCCTCTACAGCAATCGAAGCTACTGGTATCCGCAGTCGATCGTCACCGACTACGCAACGGTGGCGCTGCGGGTCACGGTGCCGGCCGAGTACGACCTCGTCGCAAGCGGCGATCCGGCCGGACCGCCGGTCCCGCCGCCCGGTGTCGTGGAGCCGGGCCAGCGCGCGCGGAAGATGTACGTGTTCACGTCCGAAGAGCCGCTGCGCTACCTCGCGTGCACGATCAGCCGCTTCCAGACCGTTGCGACTGCGGAGCTCACCGTGCCCGGACCGGCCACGGCGGTCGCCTCGAACGAACCTGCGCGCGGCGGACCCGCCGCATCCGACTCGCTGTCGGCGGTGAAGCTCTACGTGCAGGCGAACCCGCGCCAGATGCACCGCGCGCGCGCGCTGACCGAAACGTCGAAAGACGTGTTCCGGTTCTACGCGTCGCTCGTCGGCGATGCGCCCTATCCGAGCTTCACGCTGGCGGTGAGCGAAAGCAACCTGCCGGGCGGCCACAGTCCGGCCTACTTCGCCGTGCTGAATCAGTCGCTCCCCGGCATGCCGATGACGTGGCGCAACGATCCGGTGAGCTTCGACGACTACCCGACGTTCTTCATTGCGCACGAGATGGCGCACCAATGGTGGGGCCAGGCGATCGGCTGGAAGAACTACCACGAGCAGTGGCTGAGCGAGGGCTTCGCGCAGTACTTCGCCACGCTCTACGGGCAGAAGGAACGCGGCGACGACACGTTCACCGACATCCTGCGGCAGATGCGGTCCACGGCGATTCAGTGGTCGTCAGATGGACCGGTGTATCTCGGCTATCGCCTTGGCCATATCAAGAGCGACGGCCGCGTGTTCCGCGCGCTGGTCTACAACAAGGGCGCGATGGTGCTGCACATGCTGCGGCGGCTCGTCGGCGACGATGCTTTCTTCGTCGGCGTGCGGACCTTCTACGGCGAGTGGCGCTTCAGGAAGGCAGGTACGGACGATTTCCGCCGCTCGATGGAGCGCGCCACCGGGCAGGATCTGAAGCGCTTCTTCGACGAGTGGATCTACGGCGACGACATTCCGCGCGTGAGCTTCTCGTATCGTGTCGTCGACTCCGGCAACGCGGTCGTGCGGTTCGAGCAGCGCGAAGCGGTCATGCAGTTCCCGGTAACGGTCCGTGTGAACTACGCATCCGGCGCGAGCGAGGATGTCGTCGTCGCTGTCTCGGACCGTCTGACCGAGCGCACGATCCCGCTGAAAGCGCCGATCAGAAACATCAGCGCCAACGCCGACCACGCGTCACTGGCGCGAATCGACAGGTAAGTGGCCCGCGCCGCCTCGGCACTGGCAACGCATCAGCGCAGCCGATAGAGACGCACCTCTGAGCCGCTCCAGCGTTCCGTTGCGAGCTGCTCGAGGGACGTATTGGAGTGAAGGACCTCGAGGTTGCTGCGGCAGCGTTCCGGGCTTCGCTCGAATGCGCAGTTGTACGTGAGATGCGTGGCGCCGCGGCGCCGCAAGCCGTCGATGGCGTCACGTGACGGAAACGCCTCGAGGAGCTCGTGCAGTTCGGGGTCCCTGGGAATGAAGCCGCTGTAGCCCCCGATGAGGCGCGCCCAGTGACGCGTCGAGAAGTACATGTGATGGACCGCGTGTGACGTTGGGAATTCCGCCAGGACCATCTCCGGCGTCACGCGTCCATAGATCTGTGGAATCGTCGGCCAGTAGCCGACGAGCGGCGTCGTCAGCCGGAGATCGAGAAGGACGATGACTGCCAGGGTTCCGCAGGCGACCAGCCGCACGCGCCCCGCGCGTACCCGTCGAAGCAGCACCTCCGTGCCGAATGCCCCGAGCAGGATCAGCAGCGATCCTACGATCACGGCGAATCTCGCCGGCACACGTATTCCGCGATAAGGAGCAAGCGTCGAATACAACGCACCGTATGTGAGACCGGTGAATCCCAACGACCAGTCGAAGGCAAAGGCTCCGGCAACCACCGACGCCAGCTTGACGGCGCCAAACCCCGAGGACACGCCGAGCGACGCCAAAACGACGGGACTGACCCCGGGACAGAGCTCGCGTTCGGGCTGATTGTGCACTCTCGAGCGCCGGTTGTACGAGGCCATGCGACGGTGTGTCGCGAGGTAGTCAGAGATTGTTGCGCTGCCAGCCGTGACCTCTTCAATGCCGCGTTCGCCGCGTTGATCCAGACTCGCCCAGTAAGGGACTGCCGTGAAGGACAAGGCCGGAATGGCAATCGCCGCGGCGACACTCGCCGCCCGGACAAGGCGCATCGACGGGCGCACGCGCCACCGGATGGCGAGAATCACCGCGAAGGGAACGACCGCCGAGAGCAGCATCAACCCGATGTACATCGACGCGAGCCACTGCGCACCGACCGCTGCGCCGAGCAGTGCACCTCGAATCACGGTCGGCCTGTCCAACACCAGCATCAGGGCCGTCAGCGCGAGAGGGACGAACATGAACCATTGCAGTTCGAGATGGCTGTAATGCTCGCCATGGAAGGGATACCACGCGCCGAGAAGCCCTGCGATCAACGCGCTCTGCGGCTCACCGGTCAGACGCCACGCGGCAAAGAAAAACGCCAGCGCGCACGCCGGAAACGCGGCGAACAACAGGAGGTTCGCGACGACGAGGGGGTCTATTCCGGCAGCGATGAATGGGAAGGCGAGGAGACCCTGCAGCGCAGTCGGGTCGGAGTACGTGAGCGTGAGCGGCAGCGGATGGAAGATGTTGCCGTCAAACAGGTGCCAGGGATCCTTCGTCAGCTGATGGGCGAATCGCGCGAGGCGCCAGGCCGAGAAGATCGGATCTCCACGATCGGGAACACTGCGGAACTGCAGAATGTGCGGCCACAACCATACCGTCGAACCTACGATCGCGGCGCACGCGTACAGCCACGTCCTGCGATCGATGCGGCGCGGCGGCGCCAGCCGCTCGACCGCGACACGTTCCGGACCTGGAGCGTTGGGCATCGACGATGAGGCCCATCGTATTTTTTGCGCACGCGCGCGTGCAAGACCGCCGGCCGGTTCCTCGTGATTTGCCAGTTGGCCTTTGGTCTTTGGCCTTTGGTCTTTGGTCTTTGGTCTTTGGTCTTTGGTCTTTGGTCTTTGGCCTTTGGAGCTTTGGCCAGTCCTTGGCAGTTGGCCCTTTGGATGTTGGGAGTTATATGATCGTAAGGTTATGGATACGGTCACGCTGACGATTGATGGCCGGCAGATCACGGTCGAGAAGGGCAAGACGGTCCTCCAGGCCGCCATCGAGAACGGCATCAGGATTCCTTACTACTGCTACCACCCCGGGCTCGGCATCGACGGCTCCTGCCGCGTGTGCATCGTCAAGATCGAGAAGATGCCGAAGCTGCAGACATCCTGCTCGACGCCGGTCGCCGAAGGCATGGTCGTATCGACGAACGCGCCCGATGTGGTCGAGGCGCGCGCGAGCGTGTTCGAGTTCCTGCTGATCAACCATCCGCTCGACTGCCCGGTGTGCGACAAGGGCGGCGAGTGTCCGCTGCAGGATTTCTCCTACAGCTTCGGCCCGAACGAGAGCCGGATGGAGTTTCCGCGGCGCGTGTTCGACGGCGAGGGCGTTCGGGCCGACGTGGACTTCGGGCCGACGCTGATGCTGAATCGCAACCGCTGCATCCTCTGCACCCGCTGCGTCCGCTTCATGCGCGAGATCGACACCGACGCGCAGATCAGCATCGTCGATCGCGGCTACGGCAGCGAGATCGCGACGTTCCAGGAGCAGGGCGTGCACTCGCTGCTCTCCGGCAACCTCATGGACGTCTGCCCCGTCGGCGCGATTACCACGCGCGACTATCGGTTCAAGTCCCGCCCGTGGGACAACCCGCATGCGGTCGACACGATCTGCACGCTGTGCGAGAAGGGCTGCAACACCACGGCGTGGATCAAGGCAAAGCCGGAGTGGGCGAAGGGTGCGCAGCTCATTCGCATGACGCCGCGACTCAATCCCGACGTCAACAACTACTGGATGTGCGACATCGGCCGGTTCGATTACCGCTGGATCGAAGGCGACGACCGGATCCAGAGGCCGCTCGTCCGCAACGAGACCGGCACGCAGGAGCCGACGGACTGGACCAACGCGCTGTCGAAGCTCGCGGATCGGCTCACCGCCGCGGGCGGCCAGTCGGCGCTGCGCTTCTTCATCTCGGCGCACGCGTCGCTCGAGGAGCTGTTCCTGATCGCAACGCTCGGACAGGCGTTCTCGGTTCCCGAAGACGGCGTCGCGATCTCGTGGCGGCACCGCGTGAAGCCGCAGCCTCCCGGCGCGAAGTTCACGATTCCTCCGTCCGACGCGCCGAACGTCAACGGCGCGAAAGATCTCGGGTTCCCCGTGCAGGCGTCCGAGACCGGGGAGCCGGACGTCTCCGCGTTCCGCCGCCTGGTGGATCAGGGCGCCGTCTCCGCGTTGTATGTGCTCGACCCTGGTCCCGATGGATCGATCGGCGACATCTCCTGGATCGTCGAGGCTCGCCGCAGCGGCCGCATCAAGTGCCTCGTGGTGCAGGGCCCGCTGTTGACCGGACTCGCGAGGGCGGCCGACGTCGTCCTGCCGGGCGCATCCTGGGTCGAGAAGGACGCGTCTTATGTGAACCGGCAGGGACGGCTGCAGGGCGCCGCGCGCGCCATTGCTCCCCCAGGGGAGGCGCAGGAGGACTGGCAGGTCCTGGTCAACGTCGGCCTGGCGCTCGGGGCATCGCTGACGTACACCAGCAGTGCCGCGATTCGAGCGGATCTCGCCGCGGCGTTGTCCGGCAACGCGCGATACGAGGGCTTGACGAAACTGGCGTTCGCGCGGCCCGTGGCGGCGCGTCACTGGCTGCAGACGTCGAACCCGTCGGAGCGCTGGAAGTGGGACTTCATGTTCCAGGACCTGCCGCCGGTGAAGTTCGCCGGCGCCGCCGTGCCGACGTCGATGCTCCAGGCGATCCCCTTGAGGAAAGTCGATTGATGTGACGCGAATCGCTGCTCTGGCCGTTCTGGCCCTGCTCGTCGCCGCTGAGGCGTCCGCACAGGAGGAGGCGATTCGCCGGCCGCGGGCGGAAGTCACGCCGCTCGTCGAGCACGACGCGGTGGGCGCCGGCACGTCTGCGCGTCTCGCGGCAAGAGTCACACTGCCTGAGGGGCTGCACGCGAATTCCAACAAACCGCGCGACCCCAGCCTCATTCCCACGGTCCTGACCGTCAGTGCGCCCGCTGGAATCACGGTCGAGGAAATCGTCTACCCCGAATCATCGGATCTGCAGCAGAAGGGCAGCCCGCAGCCGCTCGCCGTCTACGAACGCGAGTTTCTGATCGGCGTGCGGTTGAACGTCGCCGCGAGCGCCGCGCCGGGCGATGTCGCCGTCCAGGGCCGTCTGCGCTATCAAGCCTGTGACGAGAACATCTGCTACGTTCCCGCGACGATTCCACTGGCGTGGAACGTGCGCGTCGCACCGCCGGGAACATCACCAGTGGCTCAGCATGGCGACGTTTTCTCGAAGATCCGCTTCGGCACGGGCGAGCGGCCGCCGCCCGAAGGAGGCGAAGGGGCCGCTCCGGCCGTTGTCACGCCGCGGGAGCCGCCACGCGATCCGATGGCCGCGCTCGATCGCTTCACCGTGCAGAGCGTTGACGGCGGCTACATGGATGTCGAGGCCTTTCTCACGTTCATCCGCAACGCCGAAACAGGGGTCGCAAGGAAAGACTGGTTCGAAGGACGCGGCGTGCTCGCGATCCTCGCGATCGTGCTCGTCGGCGGCCTGGCGCTGAACCTGACGCCGTGTGTCCTGCCGATGATTCCGATCAACCTCGCCATCATCGGCGCCGGCGCGCAGGCCGGCTCGCGGAAACGCGGGTTCCTGCTCGGCGCGACCTACGGCGCGGCAATGGCGATCGTCTACGGCGTGCTCGGACTGGCCGTCGTCCTCACCACCGGCACGTTCGGCAGCATCAATGCTTCTCCCTGGTTCAACGCCGGCATCGCGCTGCTCTTCGTCGTGCTCGCCTTGGCGATGTTCGACGTCATCGAAATCGACTTTTCGCGGTGGTCGAGCAGCTTCCGCGTGAGCGAGTCCAGCCGCGGCACCTTCGTGCTCGCGTTCACCATGGGAGCGATCGCTGCGCTGCTCGCCGGCGCCTGCGTCGCGCCTGTCGTCATCCAGGTGATCGTCTTTTCCAGTGACCTTTATGCAGCGGGCACGACCGCGGCGCTCGCGCTGCCGTTCCTGCTGGGTCTCGGCATGGCGATCCCGTGGCCGGTCGCCGGCGCCGGCATCGCCGCGCTGCCCAAGCCCGGCGCCTGGATGGTGCGGGTGAAGCAGGCGTTCGGCGTGTTCATCCTCGGCATGGCCGTCTACTACGGCTACCTCGCGTACGGGCTGTTCGCGAACCGCTTCGTTGACGCGGCCGAAGTGCAGTCGAGCGTCGCCGAGAAGCTGAAGGAGGGATGGCATTCCGATCTTGCCACCGGCCTCGCTATCGCCGAGCGCGAGCAGAAGCCGGTGCTGGTCGACCTGTGGGCCACGTGGTGCAAGAACTGCCTGACGATGGACAAGACGACGCTGAGGGATCCGGCCGTCGTGGCGGCGCTCGAGCACTACGTGAAGATCAAGTTCCAGGCGGAGAATCCCGACGAGCCGCCGGCGAGCAACGTCATGCAGCGCTTCGGCGCCGTCGGCCTCCCCACGTACGTCATCTTGAAGCCGTAAGAGACCGTACCCTTACCCTTTACCCTTTACCCTTTACCCCTTACCCTTTACCCCTGCCTCGGGCACCTTCACCGTCAGCGCGCCCGGAATCACCCGCACGTCGATCGTCCCTCTCGCGACGCCAGACTCGCCATCGACATGAAACTCCATCGGCCGGTCCGAATCGACCGTCGCCGTCCGCGCGTGCTCCATGCGGACGCACGTCGCCCGGTCGGGACGCCCGGTGGCGAGATGCCGGGCATGCCACAGCAGCGCGAGGGGCGGCCGCGCTGCCACAATCGTCACGTCGAGGATGCCGTCGTCGAGCGCCGCCTGCGGAGCGATGCGCGCGCCCATCCCGAACTCGCGGCCGTTGGCAAAGGCAATGAGGAACGCGCGCTGCGTGCGGGTTTCGCCGTCGATCGTCAGCGAGTATTCGGCGGCCGAGTAGCGAAATCCTTCGGCGACGGCGAGCCTGACGTAGGGCCATCTGCCGCGGCGGCCAATCGGCTGCCGATTGAAAAGCTGCGCGACCCTGGCGTCGAATCCCACGCCGGCGATGTTGAAGAACGGCCGGCCGGCCATCATCCCCGCGTCGATCGTCCACGCGCGGCCGTCGAAGGCGGCGTCGATGGCGAGGTCTGGAGTGCGGGGCAGCGCCAGGGCCGCGGCGAGGCCGTTGCCGGACCCCGCTGGCACGACGCCGAGCGTCGTCGGCGTCCCGATCAACGCCGCGCCGACCTCGTTGATCGTCCCGTCCCCGCCCCACGCGATCACGAGGTCAGCGCCGGCCTCGACGCTCGACGCCGCCAGGTCGCGCGCGTGGCCGGCGCGCTCGGTCAGGAGAATCTCGACGTCCAGTCCGCGCCGTTCCGCGGCCGCGCGAAGCGCCGCGACGCGACGCGCCGCTGCGTTCGGGTCCGCACGGGCGCCGGAAATCGGGTTGACAATTGCGATTACACGCACAGTTCGCCTGAAGAGCTTTGTTATAGTAACCGTGGCTTGGAGATCCCACGATGAAATCCCCAGCGATACGTGTGACGCTCCTGATCCTGTTCGTGGCTGCAGCGGGCGCGGCGGGGTACTTCGTCTGGATGTCTGAGCTCGCCGCGCGCGCCGAGAGCGATGCCGCAGAGCGCTTCGACGCGACGGCGGTGGCCGCAAGCCGCGGCATTCTCGAGCTCCGCGCCGCACAGCAGGCCTACGTCGCCGCCGGGCAGGGGCACGAATTCTGGACGTCGAAGGCGTCCGCCGCGCTCGGCGACCTCCGGGACAAGCTCACCGCGCTGCGCGCGCAGACGCCGGCGCCACAGGCGCAGACGGCGATCGACACGACGCTGGCGATCCTGCAGGACTTCGAGGAGGTGGACCGCCGCGCGCGCGAGTACGCGAGCAGCGGGCAGAACCTGCTCGCATCCGACCTGATCTTCTCGGACGGCCTGGAGATGACCGGGGCGGCGCTGACGTCGCTGGACGAAGCCCGCTCCGCGAATCACCAGTCGCGCGCGTCCGCGATGACCGAGGCGCGCCGAATACAGCTGATGTCCCTCGGTTCGTGTGCCGGCTTCGCGCTGCTCATCATCCTGTTGCTGACCCCGGCGCCGAAACGGCCGCGGGAACCGGTGCAGGTGACGACGCCGGCCGCAGAGGCGTCGACGCCCGAGCCGTTCGATCTGGCGCTGACGCTCGACGAGGACGCAGACAACTTCAAAGCACCACCGCCGCCCCCGCCCCCGCCGCCGCCGCCCGTCACCGACACGACAACGGAGTCCGTCACGCTCGGCTCGATCGCGTCACTCTGCACAGAACTCGGCAAGGTGGTCGACACGCGGTCGCTCTCGTCGATCCTCGAGCGAACGGCCGTCGTCCTCAACGCTTCCGGAATCGTGTTGTGGATTGCAGACCCCGACGGCCACGAGCTGTCACCCATCGTCGCCCACGGCTACTCCGATCAGGTGCTCGCACGGATGGGGACCATTTCCCGCGACGCCGAGAACGTCACCGCAGCGGCGTTCCGCACGGGTCTGGTGCAGACCGTGAAGGCGGACTCCATTGCGAACGGCGCCATCGCCGCGCCGCTCGTCACGCCTGCCGGCTCCGTCGGTGTCATGGCTGCGGAGGTGAGGAACGAAGGCGAGCGGCAGGGAGCGAAGCTGGCGGCGGCGGCCATCGTCGCGGCCCAGCTCGCCACGCTGGTCGGGCCGCCGGCTTCGCGTAGTTCGTCGCAAACTGAAACGCCGAAAGCTGAAATCGTCTAGCCGAGACGTTAGACGATCACGCGGCGGCGTACCGCCGGCGTCCGTTCCTCCATCTTGCCCTTCAGCGTCAGCGTCTTCTTGTCGCGCACGACTTCCACGGTGAACTCGGTGCCCGGCTTCACGTCCTGCATCGCGCGGCGGATATCGGCCGAGTCGTTGACTCTCGTGCCGTTGACCGCGGTGATCACGTCGCCGGCCTTGACGCCGGCCTTCGCCGCCGCTGAATCGTCGGCGACAGACGACACCAGTACGCCGTCCTTCACACCGAAGTAATCCGCGAGTTGTGGCGAGAGCGTGTTGACCGTGACGCCCAGCGCCGTTCCCAGCCGCAGCAATCCCTCGAATTCCCGCGGCAGGGGCGCGCGCGGTGTCGCGGGCGGGGCCGGGGGACGCGGAATGGCGGGCCTGGCTGGAATCGAGTAACTGAAGTTGTCGCGGAACACTTCGAGGTCGCGCAGCGGCGCGAACGCGTCGCTCTCGCGCGGCGTGACACTCAACGTCGTCTTCTGCCCGTCGCGGATGACGGTGGCGTTCACCGCTCGGCCGCTCGCGGTCTCCTGCACGAGCCGCGTGAACTGCCGGACGCTGCGAACGCGCTCGCCGTCGAAGTCAACGACGATGTCGCCCTTTTTGAAGCCGGCCTTCTCCGCGGCGCTGTCGCGGCTCACTTCCTCGATCACGACGCCTCCGCCCGATTGCCCTCCGCGCTTCGCGTCGTCGGTACCGACCTCGCGAACCGTGACGCCGAGCCGCCCGCCCCCGGTCCAGATGCGAACGTCCTGTATGTCAAACGGCTCCGGCGCCGCCGCCGCGTAAACCGTCACGTCCTGCCCGTGGGCGACCGGCACCATGGCTGCTCCCAGGCCCGCGGCGGCCACGAGTGCTGCAGCGAGCGCTGCTGTCTTCCATCGATTCATAAGATCCTCTCGCCTTTCAGCTTTGTTGGTCTTTGGTCCTTGGTCCTTGGTCCTTGGTCCTTGGTCCTTGGTCGTTCCAGGCCGGCATTCTTCAGCGGCCTGGTGGTGAGACGCAGCCCGGCCGGAGATGGTTGTCTCGCCGGGAGGTCAGCCGCGTCCACGCGATGGGACGAGTACGGACAGATTTGCGCCAGTTTTCGGACGTTTTCCCGGGCACGCGATTTGATGTGGAGGGTAGCGTCGCGCGGAATCACCGGGGTGCGTTAACTCAGGCAGGCGCTGGCATCGCCGCATCCCGTTCGTAAGTCAGGCCGATTCCGCGCGGCTTTTTCTATCTGGTCGAAGCTTTGCACCACGGCCAGAGGGAGATGACCATGTGGAAGATGATTGCGCGTTCGGCTTCATTGATCGCGCTCGTCGCTGTCCTGTCGGGCTGCGCCGCCAGGACGAGCGTTGCGGAATTGAAGTTCAACCCCGGCCGGTATCACGACAAGACCGTTTCTATCGACGGCGTGGTGACGAGCGCGTGGGGCGTTCCGCTCGTGCCGTTCAAGATGTACAAGGTCGATGACGGCACCGGCGAAGTCACGGTCGTATCACAGGACGGCCGTGTCCCGACCAAGGGCGCGCACGTGCGCGTGAAGGGCAAGGTCAGCGAGGTGGCGACGTTCGGCGGCCAGGCCGTCGGACTCCACATCCAACAGCGCGACGTCGATTTCAAGCGGCGGTAAGGACGAGCGGTCGCGTCAGGTGGTGAGCCGCACCGCGACCGCCGTCATGTCGTCGTTCGGCGGCGCCGTCCCTCGCCACTCCTCCACCGCCGCGAAAATCGCCTGAACGAGCTTTGCCGGCGGCAGCTCGCGCGACCGGCTGACGACGTCGAGAAGCCGCTCGGCGGTAAATTCGTGACCGCGCTCGTTCATCGCTTCGAAGACGCCGTCGCTGCAGAACACGAACAGGTCGCCGGCGTGCAGCGCGAACGTGACCTCGTCGTACGTCGACCCGGCAAACGATCCGAGCGGCACCCCCGGCAGCTCGATCTGCGCGCAGAGATCCCCGGAACAGCGAATCGGATACGGCAGCCCTGAGTTGCTGAGCGTCACGACGCGGCGCTTGAGGTCGAACACCGTGTAACAGAGCGTGCAGTAGTACTCCTCCAGCTGCCGCTCGTGCAGGATCGTGTTCATCGACGACAGGACGCCCGCCGGGCTCGATCGCTCGGGCAGGTAGCGGCGCCGGAACGTGCGGCCGCGCACGAGCTCCGCCGCGAACGCGCTGTACAGGGCCGCGGGCACTCCCTTTCCGGAGACGTCGCCGAGCGCCACCACGAGCGTGTTGCCGTCGGGCGCCAGGTAATCGTGGAAGTCACCGCCGAGCTCCCGCGCGGAGGCGAACGCAGCCGCGACGTCGACGCCCTTGAACCGTTTCGGCAATCCCGCCGGCAGCAGCGCCAGTTGCACGCGCTTCGCAAATCGCAGTTCGCGCTCGAGCCGTTCCTCGTTCGCGCGCACTTCCTCGTACAGCCGCGCATTCTCGATCGCCACCGCCGCCTGGCTGGCGAGCAGCGTCAGGATCTCGACGTCGCGCTTGGTGAACGCATCCAGCTCCGGGCTCTCGAGATCGACCACTCCGATGCAGCGATCTTTGAGGAGCAGCGGGATCGCCAGCTCCGACCGGACGTCCGGGACCACCTTGATATAGCGCGGATCCCTCGACACGTCGGCGACGAGCACCGGCTCCTTGTGCAAGGCCGCGTAGCCGACCAGCCCCTCGCCGAGCGGCACGCGCGGTACGGTCACCTTTTCGCCGTACTGCACGGCAAGCTTCATCTCGAGCTCGTTCTGGTCGTTCAGCAGCAGGATGCCGAACGTGCGGTAGTCGATCAGCCGCCGCGCGAGCTGCGCGATGCGCGTGAACAGCTCGTCGACGTCGAGAACGGAGGCCACCTCGCGACCGATTTCGGCGAGCGTCTCGAAGGCGTCCGCGTCGAGACGGCTGCGCTCGTAAAGACGAGCGTTGACGAGCGCGACGGCAACGTGCGCACCGAACTGACGGAGGATCGCCACGTCGCGCACGCTGAACTGATAGCGATTGCGGCTCAGGATGTTGAGCGCGCCGATCGGCCGCGACTTGTGCATCAGCGGCACGACGACTTCGGCGTTCATGCCAGGCACGAACGGGATGTACCGTGGATCGGCGGCTACGTCGTTGACGAGCAGCGGCTGCTCGCTCGCAACCGCCGCGCCGACGATGCCCTCGCCGATGCGGAGGCGCAGCGGCCGATCGCTCGGCGGGTAGCCGACCGAGTAGGCGGCGCGCAGCTCGCCCCGCTTGTCGTCGAGCAGGTACACGGCGAACGCCTCGAACGCGATCAGACGGCCGATCAGCCTGGGGATCTGCTGCAGGAGCTCGTCGTGATCGAGGACGGCCGTGACCTGCCGGCCGAGATCGAACAGCGTGGTGAGAAGCTCGTGCTCGGCATGCGCGTCGGCCGCGCCGGTGGCAAGCTGTGGATCGTCTGCGGGTCGCAAGGGTTAAGACTTAAGGGTAAAGGGTAAAGGGTAAGGGGTAAAGGGTAAGATTACCCTTTGCCCTTGAGCCATGGACCTGACGCTGCCTCTCGATTACGCGGCCATCGAACGGATCCTTCCCCACCGCTATCCGTTCCTGCTGGTCGATCGCATCACCGAGTTCGAACCCGACAAGCGCATCGTCGGCGTCAAGAACGTGTCGCTGAACGAGCGTTACCTTGCGCATCGCCCCGGTGAGGCGCCGGTGCTGCCACCGACGATTCTCACAGAGGCCGTCGCGCAGGTCGGCGCGATCATGATTCTCGCGAAGCCGGAAAACCGCGAGAAGCTGATCTACTTCATGGGCATCGAGCGCGTCCGCTATCGCCGGCCGGTGCATCCGGGCGACGTGGTCGAGATCGAAGCGCTGGTGCGCAGGCTGCGGAGCCGCATGGGCGTGCTGCGCGGCATCGCGCGCGTCAACGGCAAGGTCGTCGTCGAAGGGACGATGACGTTTGCGCTCGGGCCGCGCGACAGCAGCCGCGATCCGCTCAGCGGAACACCAGCAGAACCATCGCGGCCTTGACGCCGCGTGAAATCCACGCCGCCCAGTCCGCCTCGGGATCGAAGTAGCGCCAGCCGTCGAGCACGGCGGGCGCCAGGACCAGCGCGCCAATCCAGCGTTCGTCCAACCGCGCGCCGTGCGCCATGCCGCGCGTGTCGCGCTCGTAGGGCCCGGTGCGCGCGAACGCCGCTCCGGCGTAGGCACCCGAGGCGAGCACGTTGAAGGCGAGGACGCCCTTCGCGATGGGCGCACGCTCGCGGCGCAGTCCCGGCCGGCGCGTGAGCAGCCATTCGCTGCCGGCGTGCTGCACCCAGAATCCGGCGGACGAGATCACGAACTCCCGCCGTGGCGATACGCCGGCGCGATGCGTGACCGCGAAGAACGGGATGCCGTGAAACTCGACGCGCCGGATCGTCGGATCCGCATCGAACACGATGTCGAACAGAAAGTGCCCACCTTCGTGCGCGAGCAGGCCGATGGCGCCGCCCGCGACGAACTTTCCGAACGACGCGGCGCCACGACCGTTGCTCTCCGTCGATCGGACTGGCGACGCGTCACCATCCTGCGCGGCGGCGACGGCCGGAATCGCCAGCATCAACACGACGGCGGCGATGCGACGAAGACGCGCGGCGAACGGCCGGCGCTCGCCGTCTCCCGAGCGCCAGCGAACGACGGCTACGCCCGCGAGCACCAGCGCCGCGGCGACTGCCATGCGCGAGTCGAACGGCTCGTTCAGCAGCAGAATGCCGAGCGCAACGGCGATGATCGGATTGATGTACGCGTAGAGCGAGACGAACGATACGGGCAGATGCCGAAGCGCGTACGTGTAGGCGACGAAGCCGCCGATCCCGCCGACGGTGCACATATACGCGAACGTCCACGCCGTGCGCGGCGTGAAGTGCAGGCTCGCCCACTCACCACGCAGCGTGCCGATGCCTGTGAGGATGATGCCGCCGGCGAGCATCTGCAGCGCGGTTGTCGCCAGGACGTTCTCACTGCGCTTCTGTCGCCTCGAATACGACGATCCAAGCGACCAGCCGATCGATGCGATCTGAATCGCGATGACGCCGGCGAGCAGCCCCCGGCTCGATCCCTCGAACGACAGGTCGGGCCAGACGAGGACGAGGATGCCCACGAATCCGATGAACAGGCCGAGGACTGTCGTCGCGCGGATGCGTTCGCCGTCCGGCAACATCGCCTCGATCGCGGCCATCCAGAACGGCGAGCCCGCGACCAGGATCGCCGCCAAGCCGCTCGGCACCCACTGTTCCGCCACTACGACGCCGCCGTTGCCCAGGCCGAGCAGCAGGAATCCGAGCAGGGCGATGCTGCCCCACCGCGAGGGCGGCGGCAGCGGTTCCTGGCGCACCACGAGATAGATCAGCAACAAGGCCGACGCCGCCAGCCAACGCAATCCGCCCATCAATGCCGGTGGCATCGTCTCCAGGCTGATGCGAATGCCGAGGTACGTCGTCCCCCAGATCAGGCAGATGCCGATCCACGCCATGTACGCCAGGCGCCGCTGCCGGGCCGTGCTTGCCGGCGTCATGAGACCCCCTCGTTGCTCGGGGGCACGACGATCCGGTGCGTCTCCTTCACCGTCTCGAGCACGATGGTCGTCCGCGTCGAGCGGACGCCGGGAATGCGGCCGATGCGCGTACGCAGCAGCGCCCCAAGCTGTTCGGCATCGCGCACGCGGACCTTCACCAGGTAGCAGTCATCGCCAGCGACGTGGTGAACCTCGAGGACATCGGGGCATCGCGCGAGCTCTCGTGCGACGTTGTCGTCCGCAGGCGCCTCTTCGCTGCGGACCGCGACGAACGCCAGCATGCCCTTGTCAACGGCCCGGGGATCCACGTCAGCAATGTAGCCGCGGATGATGCGCCTGGACTCGAGCTTCCGGAGACGCTCGAGCACGGCCGACGGCGCCAGACCTACGGCGCGTGCTATTTCAGCCTGCGTTTCTCGGGCGTTTGCCTGCAGAATCTGCAGGATGTGGAGGTCGGTCTCGTCTACCATTCTGTCACTGGCCATTCTGACAGAATGATATGACGCTCTGGGCGTAATGTTTGGTCCAACATTTGCGGCTGGACCACGCAAGAGGCGAATGGATGCTATTTTGCGCTGCGCTGACGACGGCGGCGGAAGAACTGGGAACGATCGTGGGCGAGCCCGCGGGAACGGTCTCCATCCGCACGCTCTATGAGGTCTTCAAGCTCCCGCCTGGTCCGCCGTGTCTGCTCGGTGAGCTCTCTCAGGCGGCTCTGGATGTCTTGATTCTGGTTCTTCTTGGCCAAAACGTGTTTCGCAGCAATACACTCCGGCCCATTTGTGGAGTGGTTTCAGGGAAAAAAGCACATTACAGGCCACGCTTAATTGCCGGGCATGAGAAAGTTGAACGTCCCACGCCCCAGCCACGAGCCGCCGTCTATCGTCAGTGTCTCGCCCGTGATGAACGTCGCGTGGGGGGAGACCAGGAAAGCCACCGCATCGGCGACCTCTTCGGGAGTTCCCCATCGCCGAAGCGGGACCGTGTCAGTGATCCGCTGCACGGCCTCGGGCGAGTTCCAGAGCTGTTTGGCCGCTCCGGGCGATTCGATCGGCCCTGGCGCCACAGCATTGACCCGGATGTTGTGCTGCGCCCACTCGACCGCGAGCGTTTGTGTCATCGACATGACGCCCGCCTTGGCGGCCGCTGAATGGACGGTCCCGGGACTGCCAGTCCAGACGTAGTTGGCGAGAATCGAAACGATCGAGCCGCCGCCGCCTCGCGCGATCATGTGGCGCCCGACCGCGCGCGAACAGTAGAAGCTCCCGTTCAGCACGATGCCGATGACGGCGCTCCAGCCGTTGGGCGAGAGATCTTCCGCGCGGCAGATGAAGTTGCCCGCCGCGTTGTTGATCAGGATGTCGATATGCCCGAAGTGGCGGACGACGCGCTGAACCAGCTCGTCGACCTGCTCGGGATTGCGAACGTCGATCTGCACGGCCAGCGGATCCAGACCCGCGTGGAGCAACGCCGCCGTGCCGCGCTCGAGGTTCTCCGAGTTGCGGCTGCCGATTGCGATGCGCGCGCCAAGGCCGCCGAGCCGCTGCGCGATTGCGAGGCCGATGCCGGTTCCGCCTCCGGTGACGATCGCCACCTTCCCCTTCAGAAGATCCTGCGTGAACACGCAATCAGATTACTGCCCGGCTATTCGTGGTGTCCATGTAAGATCTCCGCGGCATGCAGGCGGAATCAGGCGAGTCATTCGCGCGGCTGTTCGAGTCGGTCCACGAGGGCGTCTACATCGGGCTCCTGACGCGAACGTCCGCGCGCACGCTGTCCGCGAACCCACATCTGAAACTGATGTTCGGTTACGGCAGCGAGACGCCGCGCGACGACGTCCGTCCGTTCGATGCGGAACGGTTCGTCGATCCGCAGGCGCGCGAGGGCTTTCTCGATCGGCTGGAGCGCGACGGATCGGTCACCGACTACCTGTTGCGCCTGCGCCGGGCGGATCGCACGCCGATGTGGATCGAAGTGACGGCGCACGCCGAGCGCAGCGACGGCGACATCCGGATCGAGGCGCTCGTTCGCGATGTCAGCGAGCGCAAGCGGCTCGAGGATCAGGCGCGCGATCTCTACCATCAGTTGCTGCAGGCCGAGAAGCTCGCCGCTCTTGGCCAGACGATTTCCGGCGTCGCCCACGAGCTGAACAACCCGCTCGCGACGATTCTCACCTGGGCCGAGCGCCTCGCGCAGCGTCCCGTGGACGAGCAGACCAGACGGGGCCTCGAGACCATCCTCAGCGAGTCGGAGCGCGCGGCCAAGATCGTCAGGAACCTCCTGATGTTCGCGCGCAAGCGCCACACGACGCGGGCGATGGTCGACCTCAATCAAGTCGTGCGCGAGACGCTCGCGCTTCGCTCCTACGAACAGCGCCTCAACAACATCGTCGTGCTCGACGCGCTGCCGTCAGGGCTGCCGCAGGTGTTCGCGGACCCGCACCAGGTGCAGCAGGTGCTCCTGAATCTGATCATCAATGCCGAACAGGCGATGGTCGGAGCGCACGGCCGCGGTACGCTGATCGTTCGCACCTGGCACGACGTCGATCGTGAAGCCGTGATCCTCGAGGTGAACGACGACGGCCCCGGCGTGCCGGAAGACGTGCAGCCGCGGATCTTCGACCCGTTCTTCACGACGAAGGAAGTGGGCAAGGGAACGGGCCTCGGGCTGACGGTCGCCTACGCGATCGTGCAGGAACACAGCGGCCGGCTGACGGTGAAGTCGGAGCGCGGACGCGGCGCGTCGTTCTTCGTCGAGCTGCCGGCGGGTGTCGGACCGCTGAAGCCGCTGCTGCCGCGCACGCACGATGGCACTGCCGAGAACGTCGGCGAAGGGGCCGCCGTCCTCGTCGTCGAAGACGAGGCGGCGCTCGGCGCGGCGGTCGCCGAAGCGCTCGGCGACGCCGGATTCACGGTCGATCGGGCCGGCGACGGCGTCGAAGCGCTCGACCGCGTTCGCACGCGTCCGTACGACCTGATCGTCTGCGATCTGAAGATGCCTCGCCTGGATGGGACCGCGTTCTATCGCGAGCTCGAGACGTCGAATCCGGCGCTGGCGCGACGGATTCTGTTCGTCACGGGTGACGTGGCGGGCACGGATGCGGAACGGTTTCTCGAAGAGACCGGCTGCCAGTGGCTCGCGAAGCCGTTCCGCCTGAAGGATCTCCTGCGCGTCGCGCGGGAGATGCTGGTGTGACGGGCGTCGCCGGTCCGGGCAAGCCCGGACCCTACGGTGATCGTGGATCGCTGGCGTCCGTAGGGCCCGGGCTTGCCCGGGCCATCCCCTACCGCGCGGCGGCGACCGCGCGTTCCATCTTCGCTGACGGCTGGCGGCGGACGACGGCCTGCGCCGACGGAGCCTTGTAGGGCAGCACGACGCCGCGCGTCTCCGGCAGCTCGCTCTTCGCCATCCGCATCCTGCGCATGGTGTGCTGGAACGACAGGATCGCCGGCGCGATGGCGGCCGTGTCTGAGCTGTCGGGTCCGAGCGCCTTGCGGAGCCGCTGAATCGCACGCGCGTGCAGCTGCGAAACACGCGACTCGTTGACGCCGATCTCCGCGCCAATCTGCTTCATCGTCGCTTCGTTGTAGTAGTAGAGCGTGATCACCTTGCGCTCGCGAGGAGGCAGCGACGCGATGGCGGCACGGATGCGTTCGCGAACTTCCTGCTGTGCGTACGCCTGATCGGGCGCTGGCGGTTCAGAGGGCACGAGCGCCGGCGGGAGCGATCCGGCATCGGGATTGTCGCCGGCCGAGAGCGGCGACGTCGATTCGATCGTGGTGATGCGCAGAATCGTGCGCCCCAGGCGCGCCTCGTCCGATCCGACGCGCGCGGCGAGATCGGCGAGCGTCGGTTCGGCGCCGAGCTCGCGCCGCAGTTCCTCGCGCGCCGCTTCGAGCTCGCGCCGCTGACGCCGCACGCCGCGCGGCCAGGCGTCACGCCGGAGCGCGTCGATCATCGCGCCACGCACGCGGCGCTCCGCGAACGTCTCGAACTTGATGCCCCTCGCCTCGTCGAACCGGCAGGCGGCATCGATCAGCCCCAGCATCCCGTCCTGCACGAGGTCGGACAGCTCAATCGAATGAGGCATCGACGCAGCGACACGGCGAGCGAGCGACTCGACGAAAGGCAGCCCGGCGGCGATGCGTTCGCGCTGGCAGGCGGCAAGGGGCTGATGACGCATGACTCGGTTCCTCCTTCGGCAGCGGCGAATTGCCGGCCGTGGACGAGCCACCCCTAGCGCAACGGTAATACCAGGGGAAAAGCGAAGATTTTACGAACCACGGAGTGGGTGTGATGTGCTCTCGTAAGTGACTGTAGCACTGAAACTTAGGTGCTGTGACGCGGTGTGAACTTGTGAGAAATTGCGAGCGAGGACATGCTGCTGAGGGCCAAATTGATGACGATCAGAGGGGCGCCTGTGCCAAATCTATGACGCTAGGGCGATTCGATGCGGTGCCGGAGCTCCTGGGCGGTCGTCATCGCGTCGACGACACTGGCGACCATCTGCGAGGCGCGCGCGCGGCTCATTTCGTCGGCCGCTTTGGCTTCGAGCAGCTCCGCGTTGGCGAGGATGATGCCGAGCTGGTTGTTGAGGCGGTGAAACAGGCGGCCGAGATCGACTGGTTCGCCCACTGAAGATCCCATCGGCCGGTTGGCGGCCATCATGACGCTTCTTTGCTGGTCAGCTCACTCGCGCGAACCGGCTCGCGCCACAACGTGTCGACAAAGATGCGCACGGACCCGCCGGCGGTGCGGATGTATTCGACCTTCCCGCTGGCAATCCAGTTGTAGATCGTGCGGCGGCTGACGCCCACCACCTCGCACGCTTTCATGATCGAAATCGTTTTGCGATCCAGCATCGTGTTCCCGCCTGTGCACGGATTATCGGAGGAGGACCGCAAGCGCTGTAGAGATCAGTCCCTGGTCCCGGGTCCCTGGTCCCGGGTCCCTGGTCCCCGGGTCCCGGGACATGGGACCCACCACTAGGGACAAGGGACCAGGGACCAGGGACCAGGGCGCCGATATGTGTCAAAATGTCGGCGCCAGTCTAAATGCCTGAGAACCCTAAACATCTGCTGATCGTGGACGACGAGAGCGCCCTGCGCGAAGCGATCGCGGAGCGTCTCGCGGATCACGGATTCGTCGTCGAGCAGGCCGCCAGCGGCGAAGCCGCTCTCGAACGCCTCGCCGAGTTTGCTTTCGACATTGTCGTCACCGACCTCCGCCTGCCTGGTGTCGATGGACGTCAGGTGCTCGAAGCCGCGCTGCAGCGGTATCCGGAGATCATTCCGATCGTGATTACCGGCTACGGCACCGTGAAGGACGCCGTCGATGCCATCAAGCAGGGCGCCGCGGACTTCATCACCAAGCCGTTCCAGTTCGACGCGTTGCTGCACGTGCTGCGATCGGCGCTCGAGCAGCGCCGGTTGAAATCAGAAAACGCGTATCTGCGCTCGCAGCTCGAGCAGCGCTATCGCATCGACGGGCTCGTCGGCCGCAGTCCGGTGATGCGCAACCTGTTTCAACTGCTCGAGACGGTCGCCGCGACGTCGAGCACGGTCCTGATCACGGGTGAGACGGGGACGGGGAAGGAGCTCGCCGCGCGGGCGATCCATCACAACAGCCCTCGACGCGTTCACCGGTTCGTCGCGATCAACTGCAGCGCGATTCCCGAGACGCTGCTCGAAGCGGAGCTGTTCGGCCATGTGCGCGGCGCCTTCACCGGCGCCGTCGGTACGCGCCAGGGCAGGCTCGAGCAGGCGCACAAGGGCACGCTGTTCCTCGACGAGGTCGGGACGATGAGCCCGGCGTTGCAGGCAAAGCTGTTGCGTGTGTTGCAGGAACGTGAGTTCGAGCGCGTCGGCGACTCGCACACCATCAAGATCGATGTCCGCGTGATCGCGGCGACGCATTCGGATCTGGCGCGAATGGTCTCGGAAGGCACGTTCCGGGAGGATCTCTACTACCGACTGAACGTCATCCCCGTTCAGTTGCCGCCGCTGCGCGATCGCCGTGATGATATTCCGCTGTTGGTGCAGCATTTTCTTCAGAAGCTGTGCGCCGACAGTGGACGCCCGGCACCCACGGTGTCGCAGGATGCGATGAGACGGCTGATGGCTTACGCGTGGCCGGGAAACGTCCGCCAGCTCGAGAACGCCGTCGAGCGCGCCGTGGCGTTCAGCCAGGGCCGCCCCCAGATCGACGTCGTGGATCTGGCGCCGGAGATTCAGAATCAGCCGGCGACGGTTGACGCGACAGCTGCCTGGCTCCCGGAGGAAGGCGTTGATTTCACGAGCTACATAGACGGGGTAGAGCTCTCGCTGATCAAGCGATCGCTCGAACGTACGAACGGCAACAAGCGGCAGGCCGCGCGGCTGCTCAATCTGAAGCGCACGACGCTCATCGAAAAGTTGAAGCGGCTCGAGCCGCGGAATACCTCCAACTGATGCCTCCACGCTACGCCTACTGGACGATCATCCTCGAAGGAAAGCCGACGGCGTTCCGCGCTCACACGCAGGAGGAGCTGTTGCCCACGCTGCGGCAACTGCAGGGCAAGCACCCCGACGTCGTGATGAAGTGGTTTTCGCGCGGCAAGCTGTGGGAATCTCCGGACGAGGAGCGTGCGGAGCTCGCGCGCCAGCGAGCCGGCGAACGCGAGCGGCGCGGGCCGGGATGGCGGCCGGGCGGCCGGCACGAAGACCCGCGCGCGCGATTCAAGGTTCCACGCGATGAGAAGCGCCGGCGATTCGCCGATCGCCTGCGCCGCGAGGAGCGCGGACCGCGGCGAGAGGATCAGCGCGGGCCACGGCGGGACGAAGAACGCGGGCCGCGGCGGGAGGACGAGCGGAGACCACCACGAGAAGAGCGCGGTCCGCGTGGGCCGTGGCGGCCGAAAGGGCCGCGCCCACCGCGCGACGATCGCCCGCGTGGTCCGTGGACGCCGAAGGGCCCTGGCGCGCCGCGCGGCAGATCCGGCGGCGGCTTCCGCGGACCCGGACGTCCGGCTGGCCGGGGTGGTGGCCCCGGATTCGATCGCGGACCCGGCGGGGGACGCGGACCAGGCGGAGGACGCGGACCAGGCGGAGGGCGTGGTCCGGGCGGAGGGCGCGGACCAGGAGGCGGGCGCGGTCCGGGCGGCGGAGGCCGACGAGGTGGAGGAGGCCAGGGCCGTTGATCCTCCACGTCGTGCTATTCGAGCCGCGTGAGGGATTCACCGACGCCGATCGTGACGAGCTCCTCGATGCGGTGACGGCCGCCACGCGGAGCATCCCGCACATCCGCCGCTTCCAGATCGGCCGGCGCGTCACGCACGGCTTGCCTGGATACGAACAGGCGATGCACGAGGCCTACGAGTACGCCGCGATCGTCGAGTTCGACTCCGTCGACGATCTGCGTTCCTACCTCGCCCATCCCGCGCACGCCGCGCTCGGCGGCCACTTCGCACGGTCGAGTAGCCGCGCGCTCGCGTACGATTACGAGATTGTCGACCTAGCCGACAGTCGCTGACTGAAGGAAGAAGTCTTCGACGATCGCGCGAAGTTGCGCGATCGATTCCGCGGAGTTGACGGCGACACGCAGGTGCGAGCCGTTGTCCAGCCCCTTCGTGTACCAGGAGTTCAGCGCGCGCAGTTTGTTGATCACCCAGCGCTCGCGGCCGCGGGCAGGTAGAGGCGCTTCAGTGTCCTGCCCTGGAGCCACATGACGGAATCCTTCGGCCTCTCCGACGCGCTCGGTGAGCAGCAGGTCGATGTAGGCCAGCAGGAAGCGGCCGCGTTCCTCGGCGGTGATTTCACGCGGGGTACGTCCGGCGGCCAGGTCGGCCGCCTGCTCGAAGATCCACGGGTTCCGAAGCGCGCCGCGACCGACGAGGACGCCGGCGATAGTCGACCCGCGCAACCGCCGGACGATCTGCTGCGGCTCGACGCAGTCGCCGCTGCCGAACACCGGGATGCTGACGCCGGCTGCAACCGTCGCGATCAGATCCCAGTCCGAGACGCCCGAGTACGACTGCGCCGCCGTGCGGCCGTGAACGGCCAGGCCTGACGCACCCGCCTCCTCGAGCCGTCGCGCGAGATCCGGCGCGTTGATCTCGTTCGCGTCCCATCCCGCGCGCATCTTGACCGTCACCGGGATGCGAACCGCGCGGGCCATCGCCCGCACGACGTCCGCCGCGTGCTCCGGCTCGCGCATCAGGCTGCAGCCGGCGTTGTGCTTCGCGATCTTCGGCACCGGGCACCCCATGTTGACGTCGACGATGTCGGCGCCCATGCCTTCGACGATCTGCGCTGCCGCCGCCATCTTCTCGGGATCGCCGCCGAAGATCTGAATCGAAACGGGACGCTCTTCCTCCGTGTACTCCGCGTACTCGAGCGTGCGATCGATGCCGCGCACGAGCCCCTCGGAGCTGACCATCTCGCTGACGACCAGACCACACCCGCCCTGCCGTTTCACCAGCCGGCGAAACGCCGTGTCCGTCATGCCCGCCATCGGCGCCAGCGCCAAAGGCGGCGCCAGCGAGACCGTTCCGATCTTCACCTTACCCTTTACCCTTTACCCTTTGCTCTTTACGCTTCCACCGTCAGTAGGCTTTGACGTCTGCCGCGTCCACTTCCACACTCACCGCCTGGCCGATCAGATCGACCGCAAGGACGAGGCGCGCGTGGGCGCCCTTGCGGACCAGCCGTCCGACGACGCCTCGGAGCGGGCCATGGACGACTTCGACCATCATGCCTTCGCGAATGAGAGGGCACGGGTCGTACTGGAGATCGCTCTCGACCAGCTTGCGGATGCCGTCGATCTCGAAGTCCGGAATCGGCGCGATCTCGGCATTGAACGAGACGATGTTGACGACGCCCGTGCACTTCAGGATCGGCATGCGCTCCCGGGCGTCGAAGCGCGCGAAGCAGTAGCCGGGGAAGAGCGGCCAATCGATCTTCTTCTTGCGGTCCTTCCAGCGGCTCCAGCGCGTGATCGTCGGCAGAAAGGCCTCGAAGCCTTTCCGCGCGAGCTGGTCGCGGACGACCTGCTCGTGCCGTGACCGGGTCCAGATCGCGTACCACGCGATGTGGGAGCCCGGCACAATTCTCCGCTCGCCATCGTGGGGTTCGGTGGCGGCTCGGGAACGTTCCGTGGACATGATCAGGGTGCGCCTACGCCTGTGGCTTCCGCCGCGACCTGTTTCTCGTACGCCTTCTTCAACTCGTCGTTCTTCCACTCGATGAGCGCCTGTCCGCGGACGCGCGACAGGAACTTGCGCACTTCCGAGCGCTGGCGCTCGGCGACGACGCGGTCGGCCGCCGCTTCGCGGACGCTCTCGAACGCTGGAATCGACGAGGGCTTCAACGTCTCGAGCTTCAGAATCTGGTAGCCGCGCTGCGTGCGCAGCGGCTCGGTGATCTCCCCCGGCTTCATCTTTTCGATCATCTGCTGCAACGTCGTCGAGAGCTGCGCCAGCGCGAGCGGACCGATCAGGCCGCCGTTGGCCTTCGAGGAGGAATCCGAGACTTCGGCCGCCAGCTTGACGAAATCCTCGCCCGCGGCCAGACGCTTGCGAACGGCTGCCGCTTCATCGTTCGCGGCATCTTCCTGCGCCACGCTCACGACCGGCTTCCCCTGCTGAGTAGTAGACGGGATCTCGATCAGAATTTCCCGCAGCGTCACCGTCGCCGGCTCGGCGAACTCCTCGCGGTGAAGGAGGTAGTACTGGCGGACTTCCTCTTCGGTGATCTGGAGCTTGCCGCCCACCTCGTCGCGCTGCACCTGGTTGATGATGAACCCGCGCTCGACGTTGCGGCGCAGGTCGTCAATCGTCATGCCTTCCTGCTTCAGCGCCGTCTGGAACCGCGCCTCGTCCTGCAGGTTCTGGTCCTCCCGCAGCTTCTTCAGCCAGTCCTGGAACTGCGCGTCGGACAGCTTGTAGCCCTTTTCCTTGCCCATCTGCAGCATGAGCAGCTCGTCGATCGCGCCGACGATCAGTTCCGGCGTCACCTCCGCGAGCGCCTTCTTCAACTCGGCCTCGTTCTGCAGCAGCGCCGGATCGATCTGGCCCTTCATCTTGTCGCGCAGCGCCGCGATCTGCCGCTGTTCGAGCTCGGTCTTGGTGATGATGTCGCCGTTCACCTTCACGAGTACCTGCTCGATGATTTCGGCAGCGTTGACGCCGGGCGCGAACAGGGCAGCGATCACGAGGAGCCGTAGAGCAAACTTCATGGTGTGTTCCTAACTAACTGGAATCCAATATTTTAGCCGATCGACTCCCCTCCACTCAACTCTCGGAGGAGGCCGCTGACCCTGGCGAACAACCCGCCGGCCTTTCGCGGATCGTCCTTTTCCGGCCGCATGATCTCGTCCTTCGTGAACCCTGGCGTCACCTCTCCGGCGCGCGCCCGGGCCGTCCACCAGGACCCGGCCGCCACCGGATCGGTCCCGCGGCGCCCGGCCTGCCGCGGCGCCAGCCTGGCATCGGCCTTCAAATCAAGCTTCAGCGTTGCCGGCGGGATCAGCTTCAGATCGCCCCGCTGCTGAATCAGCTTGAAGAGACGCCCCGGATCGAGACTGGCGTCGGACCTGAACTTTAGGACGACCGTGTCACCTTCGCGGTCGAGCGTTTCGAGCCGCACCCGGTCGGCGAGCAGGCGGATCATCGCGTATTCGGCCAGGTTGAGGACCGAGTCCGGCGGCGGCCCGTAGCGGTCTCGGACCTCGTCCACGAGCCGGTCGAGCTCGGCCTCGCTGCGCACCGCGGCCATGCGGCGGTAGACCGTCAGCCGCTGGTTCATGTCGGGGATGTAGTCGCCGTCGATTCGCAGATCGACACGCAAGTTGACGTTCGCGCGGACGTCGTCCTCGATCTCCTCGCCCTTCAGCTCCTTGATCGTCTGCTCGAGCAGCTTCATGTACATGTCGAAGCCGACGGCCTCGATGTGGCCGCTCTGCTCGCCACCGAGCAGGTTCCCGGCGCCGCGGATTTCGAGATCGAGCGCGGCGACGCGGAACCCGCTGCCAAGCTCGCTGAACTCGCGGATCGCGGCCAGGCGCTTCTTCGCGATTGGCGAGAGCGAATCCTCCGGCGGGATCATCAAGTACGCGTACGCGCGGCGATCGGAACGGCCCACGCGTCCGCGGAGCTGGTACAGCTGCGCCAGCCCGTAGCGATCCGCGCGGTTGACGACGATCGTGTTGGCGTTCGGGATGTCGAGGCCGTTCTCGATGATCGTCGTCGCCAGCAGCACGTCGTACTTGTGCGCAACGAAGTCCACCATCGCGCGCTCCAGCGTCTCTTCGCTCATCTGGCCATGGCCGATGACGATGCGGGCCTCCGGAACGAGCCGCGTGATGAGATTGCCGAGCGAGAAGATCGATTCGACGCGGTTGTGGACGAAGTAGACCTGGCCGCCGCGCTCCATCTCGTTGCGGATCGCGCGCCGGATGACTTCCTGATCGAACTTGACGACGTTCGTCTGGATCGCGAGGCGGTCCTTGGGTGGCGTCTCGATGATCGACATGTCGCGAATGCCCGCCAGCGACATGTTGAGCGTTCGCGGAATCGGCGTGGCCGTCATCGTCAACACGTCGACGCGCTTGCGCATCTGCTTGATGCGCTCCTTGTGCGCGACGCCGAAGCGCTGCTCCTCGTCGACGACGAGAAGACCGAGGTCGCGGAACTGCACGTCCTTCGACAGCAGGCGATGCGTGCCGACGATGATCTCCACTTTGCCGGCGGCGAGATCGGCGAGGATCTGCTTCTGCTCGCCTTTCGTGCGGAACCGGCTGACCATCTCGATGCGCACGGGGAACGCGGCGAAACGATCATTCAGCGTCCTCAGGTGCTGGAACGCGAGCACGGTCGTCGGCGCGAGGACCGCGACCTGCTTCCCGTCCATGACGGCCTTGAACGCCGCCCGCATCGCGACTTCCGTCTTGCCGTAGCCGACGTCGCCGCAGAGCAGCCGATCCATCGTCGTCGGCGCTTCCATGTCGCGCTTGATGTCGGTGATGGCCGCCTGCTGATCGGGCGTGAGATCCCACTCGAACGCGTCCTCGAATTCCTGCTGCCAGTGCGAATCCGAGCTGAAGGCGTGACCGGGCAGCGCCTTGCGCTGGGCGTAGAGCTTCAGCAGCTCTGCCGCCATGTCGCGCATCGCCTTCTTGACGCGCGTCTTGGCCTTCTCCCACGTCGTGCCGCCAAGGCGATCCAGCGCGGGGCGCGCCGCGCCGGTGTACTTCTGGACGAGATCGAGGCGCTCGACGGGAACGAACAGCTTGTCGTCGGCCGCGTAGCGCAGCTCCATGAATTCCTGCGGCTCGAGCCCGACGTCGATCCGCTTCAGCCCGACGAACATGCCGATGCCGTGATCGACGTGGACGACGAGATCCCCGACCTTCAGATCGCGGAAGTCGGAGAGGAACGTCCGCGCGGCGGAGCGGCGGCGCTCGTGCGTCTTTCGCTCTTCCTCGAAGACGTCGGTCTCGGCCCAAATCTGCAGCGCGGCGTCGGGCAGGCGGAAGCCACGCGACAGCTGGCCGGTGCCGACGAGGACGGCTGTCGCGTGCGCGTCCTCCGCGCGATCGATCGGCGCGGCGAAGACGTCGTAATCGGCGAGCAGCTCGATCGTTCGTTCGGCGCGGCCCGCGGACCGCGCGACGAACACGATCGTGTCGCCGCGCTCGCGCGCGCGCCGGATTTCGCCCACCCATTCCGGCACGCGGCCGGCGAACTCCAGCGACGGCTGCGTCGAGATGTGATGCGAGGCGCCGCTGCCCTCGCTGTCGATTGACAGCGTCTCGAGCGCGGTCGCCCCGCGCAGCCATTCGGCCACCGCGTCCCACGTCACGACGAGTTCCGACGGCGAGGCCACCCGCTGGCCTTTCCCAATCGCTTCCTCGTAACTCGCCTCGATCTGCGTCGTCAGCTTCTCGCCCTGCGCCCGCACTTCGTCCGGCTCGGAGACGAGAATCTGTCGGATGTTGCTGCCGCGCAGGTAATCCGCAAACGTGGCGGCGCCGTAGGGGCCGGGCTTGCCCGGCCCCTCTGCGGCGTTGCCCGGCCCACCAGATGGCGGAGCAAGCTCCGCCCCTACGAAGTCGCGCTCCTGTAAGGGGACGATGGATGCGCTGTCGAGCGTGGCGGTCGAACGCTGAGTGGCGGGATCGTAGGTGCGAATCGATTCGATCGTGTCACCGAAGAATTCGAGGCGGATCGGCTGGTCCGCGCCCGCGGGGTAGAAATCGACGACGCCTCCACGGACGCAGAACTCGCCGGATTCGTCCACCGGGTCCTGGCGCGTGTAGCCGGCGGCGCCCAGCAGATCGCCCAGGTCGGTCGGGGAGACGTCCTGCCCAGGCGTCACCGTCAGCGACAACGAGCTCAGCTTCGTCGGCGGGCTGACTCTTGGCAGCAGCGCGGCGGCGGAGGCGACAACGAGGCGTGCCTGCCCGGATGCGAGAGCGTGCAACGCCCGCGCGCGCGCCGAGGCGATGTCGAAGTGCGGCGCCAGCCCTCGATACGGGTCGACTTCCTGTGACGGGAAGGGAAGAACCGCGCGCTCGACGTCCGCGTCTGCGAGGCCCTCGAGTGCCGAGAGAAAGAACCGAGCGTCGGCAGTAACCGTCTCGACGTCGCGGTCGGCCGGCACGACGAGCAGCGTGCGCTCGCGAACGGCTGCGCTCGCGGCGAACATCGCCTTCGCCGGCGGAGTCAGCCCGGTGACCCGCGGCGCAGGCACACCAATCCCCAGACGGCTCGTCGCCGACTTCAGCAGCGCGCGAAGCGTGAGAGAACTGGAGGTGTACGACGACATGGTCCGCTTTCCGGCCAAGGCCGGAACCAGACATTCTAGCAGGCCGCTGAACACCGTTCTGTTTCAGCGGCCTGCGCTCTGCTTGATTCGATCGACGATGGCGCTGGTGGAGTAGCCCCGCTCCACGGCCATCAGGACGACCCGGCCGCCGCGCGCCTCGACGGTATCGCGGCCGACGATCTGGTCGGCCGGCCAGTCGGCGCCTTTCACGAGGATGTCGGGCTGAACGAGCTCGACGATCTCTGCGGGCGTGTCCTCGCTGAAGATCGTGACCGCGTCCACGCACGCGAGCGCCGCCAGCACTTCGGCGCGCTCCGCGTCCGTGTTGATTGGCCGTTCCGGCCCCTTGTTGCGCCTGACCGACACGTCCGCGTTCACGCCGACGACGAGCGCGTCGCCGAGCGCGCGCGCCTGCCGGAGGTAGCGCACGTGACCGGGGTGAAGGAGGTCGAAGACGCCGTTCGTGAACACGATCGTGCGGCCCTCGCCGCGCAGCCGCTCGACGAAGCCGCGGACCTGATCGTGCGTCAGGATGCGCGCCGCAGCCGTGCCGACGTTCACGGCCGGCGATCTCCTTCGCGCGTGAGCTCGACGCCGCCGGCGAACTCCCAGGCGTGCTTCGGCCGGTAGATGCCGACATCCTTCGTCCGCGACTTCACGCGGAACGTGTAAAGGAGACGATGGTAATCGTACGGGTAGCCATCGAGCTTGTGCACCGCGACATCGAGTTTGTAGGTGCCCTCGACGAGCTCGATTGCTTCGATCCGGAAGCGCGCTTCGGCGTCTCCGGCCAGCTTCACCGCGCGAAACTCCTCGAGACTCGTGTTCGTGCCGTAGCAGCACACGCCTTCGGCGTTGAAGATGCCGATGCCGACGACGAAGTCTTCGACGGGTGCCGCCGCACGCAGGCGGATCGCGATCGTCACCGGCTGGCCTGACTGGAACACGTGTCCTGCCTCGCCGGAGGCGTCGAGCAGCCGCACGTCGGTGATCTCGACCTCGCGCGATCCCCACCGGCCTTCGGTCGCCTGGAACATGTCCGCAGGCGTTTCCGGGCTCTCGGCAGCGTGCTCAGCCGTCGCCGCGGCTACCGGTTCCTGCACCTTCGCGTCGCTGGCGGCCAGGTGCTGCTCTTCGCTCACCTCGACGTCCGTGATGTACGCGCCGACGACCCGTTTCGGATCGCCCATCGCCTTCCGGCGGCCGCTGTCGAGCCACAGCGCCTCATCGCAGAAGCGTTCGACGAGCCCCAGCGAGTGCGTGACGAGCAGGATGGTCTTTCCGCGCCGCTTGAACTCGGCGAACTTGTCCAGGCACTTGTGCGTGAACGCCTCGTCGCCCACGGCAAGGACCTCGTCCACCAGCAGCACGTCGGGATCGACGTGGATCGCGACCGCGAACCCGAGGCGCATGTACATGCCAGAGGAGTAGGTCTTGACGGGAGCGTCGATGAAGTCCCGTAGCTCGGCGAACTCGACGATCTCGTCGAACCGGCGGGACACGTCGCGCTTCGAGAGGCCGAGCATGATGCCGTTGATGAAGACGTTCTCGCGTCCGGAAATTTCCGGATGAAAGCCGGCGCCGAGCTCGATGAGCGCGGAAATGCGGCCGTTCACCGTGACCGTGCCGGTCGTCGGCTTCGTGATGCCGGCGACGAGTTTCAGCAGCGTGCTCTTGCCGGAGCCGTTACGGCCGATCACACCGAGCGTCAGTCCCTTCTGCACGGTGAAGCTGACGTCCTGGAGCGCGGGAAACGTCTCGTCGGGACGCAGATCGCGAATCAGGCTGCCGGACAAAAGCGCGCTCTTCAGCGTCGCGAACTGCCGACGCCGGCTGTAGCGGCGGTAAATCTTCGAAGCGTTGGTGACTTCTATCGCGTTCATCGATATGACGGCGGAACTCACGTTCCGCCCTACCTGGCGACCGTAGGGCGGAACTTCAGTTCCGCCCTCATCCACACGAGGCGCCTACACTTCCTCCGCAAACGTATCCCGCAGACGGTCGAAGACCCAGTAGCCGAACAGGAAGAACAGCAGCGAAATGGCGCCGAGCACCAGCAGCCAGTACCAGTGACCGACCGGCCCATCGAAGAACAGGACTTCCTGATACGTGATCGCGAGGTGCGTGAACGGATTCAGCTTCAGCAGGTCATCGGCCCACGGCGGCGGCCCGGTGCCCTGCTTCAACTGCTCCTCGATGAACATGTACGGATAGATGATCGGCGTCGCGAAGAACCAGAACGTCATCACGTTGCCGAGGATGTCGCGCAGATCCCTGAAGTGCACCGTCAGCGCCGACAGGATCAGCGCGAACCCGAGGGTCATCACCAGTTGCACGGCGATCGCCACGGGAAACCACGCCAGCTCCGCGAGGCTCAGCGGCCGTTGAAACCACACGAGAAACACCGCGAGAATCGACAGGCCGAAGAAGAAGTGCACCATGTTGGCGAGCACGGTGACGATCGGCAGGATCTCGGCGGGGAAGAGCACCTTCTTGATCAGGTTCCCCCCGGAAATCAGCACGCCGGACGATTCCAGAAGAGACGAAGCGAACCACGTCCACGGCAGCAGGCCGCAGAACAGGAAGAGCTCGTAGTGCTCGCCGACGCCGGGAAACCTGGCCGGCATGATGTATTTGAAAACGAACGAGTACACGAGGAGCAGCAGCAGGGGGTTGACGAACGACCAGAAGAACCCGAGTACCGAGCCGCGGTACCTCGCTTTCAGCTCACGCGCCACGAGGCTCTGGATCAACCCGCGGTAGCGGCGGAGTTGCGCGAGGTTATGGAGCATCGACCTGGAGGACGAGCGTCGTGATGTTGTCGGGGCCTCCTGCCTCGTTGGCGGCGTCGATCAACTTTCGGCAAATCTCGTCGAGCGGCCGCGACCGGTCGCCGAGCACGCTCGCGATCCTCTTGTCCGGTACCACGGAATACAGCCCGTCGGAACAGAGCAGGTACCGCTCGCCGGGCACCGGCGAGATCTCGACGACATCGACTTCGGGATCGTCGCCGCCCGACAGCGCGCGCGTGACCACGTTGCGCCACGGATGCTGCCGCGCCGCGCTCGGCGTCATCGTCCCCGCCCGGACCTGCTCCTCGACCCACGAGTGATCGTTCGTGATCTGCTCGAGCCGGCCGTCGGGGCGCAGCACGTAGACGCGGCTGTCGCCGACGTGGGCGACGCACGCGTGCGCCGAGCCGATCAGCATCGCGGAGGCCGTGGTCGCCATGCCGCGGAGATCCTGCGAATCGGCGATCGCCGCGGCGATACGGCGGTTCGCCAGCCGGAACGCGGCTTTGAGCCGATTGGCTTCCAGGCTGAGCGCCGGTTCGAACGGGAAGGGCCAGGTGCGGTTCTTGTCGGCGCCGGCGGTTTCTTCGATGAAGGCGGAGATGGACTCGACGGCGACCCGCGATGCCACTTCGCCGGCGACGTGGCCGCCCATGCCGTCGGCGATCACGAACAAGCCGACGTCGGGGCGGCTCGAGTAGCTGTCTTCGTTGCTCGTCCGTCGCAGCCCGGGATCCGAGCCGACGCCCCAGGAGAGCGGCATCTGCGGTTTCATCTCGGCGTCAGAGGCGGGCCGTGTCGCGCATCCGCTTCAGCTCACCGACCCGCCCGCCCGGCACCCGCGCCGACACCTGAAGACGCGCCAACGATTTCATGAGAGCGATTCGCGCGCGATCATAATCGATGTCCGGCCTGGGGTGGGCGAGCCGGTCCTCCGCCCGCGTGCGCGCCGCTTCGGCGCGCGGCACGTCGATCTCTTCCGCCCGCTCCGCAAGCTGCGCCAAGATGGTGACGCGGTCGGGCAGCACCTCGGCGAACCCGAACGCGATCGCGAAGTAGAACTTTTCCTGTCCCTTGCGATACCAGAGCTCGCCGACGGCGAGCGAGGCGAGCAGCGGCGTATGCCCGGGCAGCACGCCGAAGTACCCTTCCGAGCCGGGGATCTGCACCTCGTCCACCTGGTCGCGGACGATCAGCCGGTCGGGGGTGACGATCTCTAGTTGGATCTCGCTGGGTAGTGGCATTTCGCGGTTCCAAGGGGTTCCGGAACCTTTGGAACCCCTTACCCTTTCATCTTTTCTGCCTTCTCGACCGCTTCTTCGATCGTGCCGACCATGTAGAACGCCTGCTCCGGCAGGTGGTCCCACTTGCCGTCGACGATTTCGCGGAAGCTGCGGACGGTGTCGGCGATCGGCACGTACTTGCCGGGGAAGCCGGTGAACTGCTCGGCGACGAAGAACGGCTGCGACAGGAAGCGCTGGATGCGGCGCGCGCGGCCGACCGTCAGCTTGTCTTCCTCCGACAGCTCGTCGATGCCGAGGATCGCGATGATGTCCTGCAGGTCCTTGTAGCGCTGCAGCACCTGCTTCACCGCACGGGCGACATTGTAATGCTCGTCGCCGATGATGCGCGCGTCGAGGATGCGCGAGGTCGACGCCAGCGGATCGACCGCCGGGTAGATGCCCAGCTCGACGATCGCGCGCGACAGGTTCGTCGTCGCGTCGAGGTGCGCGAACGTCGTCGCCGGCGCCGGATCGGTGTAGTCGTCGGCCGGCACGTAGATCGCCTGGACCGAGGTGATCGAGCCCTTGCGCGTCGACGTGATGCGCTCCTGCAGCTCGCCCATCTCGGTGAGCAGCGTCGGCTGATAGCCGACGGCCGACGGCATGCGGCCGAGCAGCGCCGAGACTTCCGAGCCCGCCTGCGTGAAGCGGAAGATGTTGTCGATGAAGAGAAGGACGTCCTTGTTCTCCGCGTCGCGGAAGTACTCGGCGACCGTCAGGCCGCTGAGCGCGACCCGCAGGCGCGCGCCGGGCGGCTCCGTCATCTGGCCGTAGACGAGCGCCGCGCGCGACTTGCTGGCGTCCTCCATGTTGATGACGCCGCTCTCCTGGAACTCCAGCCAGAGGTCGTTTCCCTCGCGGGTGCGCTCGCCGACGCCGGCGAACACCGACACGCCGCCGTGCTTCATGGCGACGTTGTGAATCAGCTCCTGGATGATGACCGTCTTGCCGACGCCGGCGCCGCCGAACAGCCCGATCTTGCCGCCGCGCAGGTACGGCTCGAGCAGGTCGATGACCTTGATGCCCGTCTCGAACATCTGCAGCTCGGTCGACTGGTTCTCGAGCGTCGGCGCCTTGCGGTGAATCGCCCAGCGCTCGGTCGCCTGCACCGGCCGGTCCGGGTAGTCAACCGGCTCGCCCAGCACGTTCAACACGCGCCCGAGCGTCGCCGCGCCGACGGGCATCGAGATCGGCTGGCCGGTGTCGATCGCGTCCATGCCGCGCTGCATGCCGTCGGTCGGCTTCATCGCCACGGTGCGGACACGGTTCTAGCCGAGGTGGTGTTCCACCTCCGCGATGACGTCGATGGCGCCCGCCTGGCCGCTGACGATGCGGACCGCGTTGTAGATCGCGGGCAGGTGGCCGCCCTCGAACTCGATGTCCACGA
>JBMDXB010000047.1:0-141289 GCA_048594885.1 Vicinamibacterales bacterium | reverse complement strand
TTTGGGGTCAGGTCATGACAAAAGTGATAATTCAAGACCTGACCCCCCGGCTGCTGCTGCGGCCAGATGCTAGCGTAGACTGCGCCGTGATGCCACTCCTGCTCGAGGTCATCGTCCAGTCGGTCGCCGACGCGCGCGCCGCGCACCTCGGCGGCGCCGATCGCCTCGAGATCGTCCGCGAGATCCGCGCCGGCGGCCTGACGCCGCCGCTCGACCTCGTCCGCGCGATTGCGGCCGAGACGCCGCTGCCGCTCCGGGTGATGGTCCGCGAAAACGCCGGATATGCGATGGGGCCAGGTGAGCTGGACACGCTTCGCCGCGCGGCGGAGGAGTTCACCGCGCTCGGCGTCGACGGCCTCGTTATCGGCTTTGCCAACGACGGCGAGCCGCGGCTGGACGACGTCGCGCGCGTGCTGGAGACTGCGCCAGCTGCGCGCGTCACGTTTCACCGTGCGTTCGACGCGCTGCGCGATCCGCTCGCCGCGATCGATGCGATCGCGGCCGTTCCGCAGGTCGATCGCATCCTGACGAGCGGTGGTAGCGGCACTCCGCACGAGCGATGCGCACGGCTCGCGTCGTACTCGGAACGGGCGGGCGGCCGCCTGACGATCATCGCGGGATTTGCCGTCGACGAGCCTATGGTCTCCGCCATCGCGCGCACGGGCTGCGTCCGCGAGATCCACGTCGGTCGCGCCGTTCGCGACGGCGGCCTCCAGGACGCCGTCGTCTCGGCCGATCTCGTCCGCGGTCTCGTCAGAGTCGCGGCGGGGCAGGCTTGATCGGCGGCCGCCAGGACACGAGCCCCTTCACCTTCACTTTGCGCTTGAACACCTTGTCGCCGTTCGTCACGAACATCTCGTCCATGTTCGGCCCGCCGAACTCGACGTTCGACAGCGATGCGCGCGGCTGCGGCGCCGCGATGATGGCGTGGCACTTGCCGATCTGGTCGAAGACCTGCACGCCGAGCGCGGTGGCGATGTAGACACGCCCTTCGGTGTCGACCGCCATGCCGTCGGCGCTGCTGCGCGTCGCGGCGTCCGGCATGTGCACGTAGAAGTACTTCTGCCTGTGCGCGAGCGAGCCGTCCGGCTGAATCTGGAACGTCCACGAGAGCTGCGCCGCGTAGTCCGACACGTAGAGCAGCGTCTGATCGGGCGAGAAGACGACCCCGTTCGGGTACTCGATTCCTTCGTCGACGACGCGAGGCTTGCCGCCTTTCGGCACGAACCACACGCGCTTGGCGGGGGAATCGGTGAAGTAGATGTCTCCCTTGGCGTTGACGGCGAGATCGTTGATCGTGACGTCCGCGGCGAGCACCTCCATCTTGCCCTCGGCGTCGTAGGCGACGAGTTGCTTCGAGCGCGTCAGGCCGGTGTTCAGGCGCCCGTCGGGGCCGAACATCATCCCATTGGCGCCGTTCGTGTTCTCGGCGAACACCGTCATCTTGCCGTCGATGCCCGCTCGGTGGATGCGGTGTTGCGCCGGCTCGCTGAAGAACATGTCGCCCGCGGCGTTGACCGCGGGGCCGTCGGTTGCGCGGTGGCCCTGGCTCACGAGCTGCCATTCCTCGCCCGGAATGAGCACCTGATACACGTCCTGCCGGGACTTGCCCGCGGCATTCGCCGTGATCGGCGCCGGGTAGTCGCGCCACAGCCAGCGCAGCGCGTCCGGAAAGATCGCCGTGGCATGCCGCGAGTTGTGTTCTCCCTCGCCCCACACATGCGTGACGTCGTACCCCGCGTACTCCAGTGCCGCGTTCATGTCCTGGTTGGCGATCCACCAGCTCCCTGTGTAGTTGTTCAGATCGTTCGAGCCGTCTTGCAGGAAGACGCGAATCGGCTTCGGCTCGGTCTTCCGAATCAGCATCGGCAGCTGGTTGCCGCCGCGCAGGCCGACGTACGTGCCGATCGCGCTGAACACGCGGCGGAAGGCATCCGGCCGCTGCCACGCCGCGACGAATGCGGCGATCGCGCCGCTGCTGTTGCCGGCGATCGCGCGGTCGTTGGGATCGCTCGAGAGCGTCAGGCCGTGAGCCGCCGCGACGTGCGGCAGGAGTTCGTCAATCAGGAACCGCGCGTAGTCGCCGCTCACCGAGTCGTACTCGTAGCTGCGGTTCATGCGGTCCAGCGCCTCGCTCGACGGCGCCTTCACGCGGCCGTGCATGACGAACACGCCGACCATCGGTGGAATCTGCTTCTTGTGAATGAGGTTGTCGAACACCACCGGCGCGTTGTACTGCAGGCCGTCCTCGAAGACCATCACGGGCGCCGGCTTCGATCGATCGAGCTGCTTGGGCACGTACACCCAGTACTCGCGCCACGTGCCGGGATAGACAGTGCTCTTGTCGAATTCCGCTTTGATGATCTCGCCCGTTGGCGTGCCCGGCTGGACCTCGGAGTCCGGCCCCCGCGGCGGATCCGCCGGCTTGTTCTGTGCTTCGGCTGTCGTTGCCAGCGCCAGCGCCATGGCCGTCGCGCATATCCCGAATAGCTTCCACACCATCGAATGCTCCCCCTCCTCCACATGGGTACCCAGCGTTTGAACACGGAGAACACGGAGCCAAATCTTCTTCAAGAAAGAAAAAGATGCTCCGTGTCCTCCGTGAGCTCCGTGTTCACACGCTGGGTACCAAGCCCGTTACGCGGTCGGCATCGCGAGTCACGAAGAACACGATCGCAATCAGCAGTAGCAGCGCCGCGGCGACGTAGACCACCGACGTCAGCGCGATCGCGAACCCGAGGCTCTCACGCTGCGCGATGATGCCGATGACGAGCGGCGCACTGCCGCCGCCGGCCAGCCACCCGATCGCGTTCATGAAGCCCGCCGCCGTGCCGCGCGCCTCAGGTCGGACGACGTCGAAGACGGACGCGAAGATGTTGGCGTCGTAGAGGCCCTTGAAGAAGCCCCAGACGGTGAGCGCGGCGATCATTACGCCCACCGATCCCGTCAATCCGCACAGCGCCACGCATGGGGCGCCGCCGAGCACGCCGATCATCTGCACCGCGATGCGCCCACGCGGCGTGCGCTTCCTCCACGTGTCCGCCAGCCATCCGCCGACCGGTGCGCCCGCCATGCTCGCGAGCTGCACGAACAGCGTCGCCGTCAGGCCGGCCATCGCCAGGCTCATGTGGAACTTGTCGTAGAGAAATTTCGGCATCCACGAGAGCAGGACGACGGCGACGAAATTGGCGCACATGAAGGCACCCATCAGGCACAGCACGGTCGGCGTGCGCGCGATGAGCCGGAGGAACTCACCCAGCGACGGCGCGCGGATCGCCCCTTCGCCCGGCAGTTCCGTTGCGCCGCGCCGCGGCTCCTTCAAGACGACGTGCAGCAGCAGCCCGAGGAGGATGCCAAGTCCTCCGAAGACAATGAACGACAGCCGCCAGCCGTAGTGCTGCCCGATCAGCCCGGCGAAGAAGCCGCCGCCGATCGTGCCGACGTAGACGCTGGTCTGATGTAGCCCCATCGCGCGTGACCGCGTCTCGCGCCCGTGATAGTCGCTGATGAGCGACATCGAGGCGGGGAAGTAGAACGTCTCGCCCAGCCCCTCGGCCGCGCGGAACCAGAACAGGTGCCGGAAGTTGCGCGACAGCGCCGTTGCCGCGCAGATGACGCTCCACACGTGGAGTCCGCCGAGGATTGCCGTCTTGCGGGTCACGCGATCGACGACCATCCCGGCGAGCGGCGCCGCCAGGCCGTAGACCCACGCGAATGCCGATCCGAGCAGCCCGAGCTGCACCGGTGTGAGCCGCATCTCGCGCTCGAGCAGCGGGAAGACGGAAAAGATCGCCTGGCGGTCGGCGTAGTTGAAGAAGGCGATCGTCCAGAGCATCAGGACGACCCACCACCTGTAGTGGGAGACGGCTGGACTCACAGCGCGCCACAGCTTACTCTGAGGCGCCATGAAACAGTACTGGTGGGTGTTGGCGCTGACTGCGCTGGTCGTGAGTCCGCAGTCGCCGGCCGACTGGCCGGCGTACGGCGGCACGGTCGAACAGACACGCTATTCCACGCTGCGGCAGATCAACGCGCGTAATGTCGCGCAATTGGAAGTCGCCTGGACGTATGACACGGGTGAAACCGGCGGCCTCCAGACACAGCCGATCGTCGTCGGCGGCGTGCTCTACGGCATCTCGCCGTCGCAGAAGATCTTCGCGCTCGACGCCGCGACCGGCGCGGCGCTCTGGACGTTCGATCCGCGGTTGCCGGCGCCGCAGGCGCGAGGGCCGAACCGCGGCGTCACGTATTGGTCCGACGGCAGCGAGAAACGCATCTTCGCCGCAGGCGGCGATTATCTCCACGCCATCGATGCGACGACGGGTGTGCCGATCACGACCTTCGGCGAGGGCGGGCGAGTCGACCTCCGGAACGATCTCGGTCGCGACCCGCAGCGCCAGTCGGTTCGTCTCACGAGCCCCGGCATCGTCTACAAGGATCTGTTGATTGTCGGCGGGCGCGTCAACGAAGGGCTGCCGGCGTCGCCAGGCCACGTCCGCGCGTACGACGTGCGGACGGGGAAGCTGCGATGGATCTTTCACACCGTGCCGCATCCGGGCGAGTTCGGCCACGACACCTGGCCGGCCGAGGCGTGGACGTACAGCGGCGGCGCCAACAACTGGGCCGGCATGGCGCTCGACGACGCGCGCGGCATCGTCTACGTGCCGACGGGATCCGCGGCGCCCGACTTCTACGGCGCCGGCCGCACCGGCGACAACCTGTTCGCGAACTCGCTCATCGCCCTGAACGCCGCGACCGGCACGCGCATCTGGCACTTCCAGGTCGTGCGGCACGACACGTGGGATCGCGATCTGCCGTCGCCGCCAACGCTCGCGCGGCTGAAGCGCAATGGATCGGAGGTTGACGCCGTCATCCAGACGACGAAGCACGGGTACGTCTTCGCCTTCGACCGGGCGACCGGCAAGCCGCTGTTCCCGATCGAGTACCGACGGTTCCCGGCGAGCGACGTGCCGGGCGAGGCGCTCGCCCCCGCGCAGCCGATCCCCGTCTTGCCCAGGCCGATGTCGCGAGAGCGTCTGACGGAGGCGGAGCTCACGAAGCGGACCCCGGAGGCGCGCGAGTGGGCGAGGAAGCGATTCTCGACGTTCCGCAGCAGCGGGCCGTTCACGCCGCTCACCGTCGGACGAGACACCGTCGTGTTTCCCGGATTCGACGGGGGGGCCGAGTGGGGAGGGTCGGCGTTCGATCGGGAGAGCGGCATCCTGTATGTCAACGCGAACGACCTCGCCTGGACGGGCGCGCTGGCGCCGAACGACGTGCGGCAGAGCGGCCGCGCGCTGTATCAGCGCGAGTGCTCGTCGTGCCATCGCGACAACCGAACCGGTTCGCCGCCGGCGATTCCGTCGCTCGTCGCCATCGACCAGCGCCGCACGCGATCGGAGCTGACGACGATCATCCAGAAAGGCGCCGGCCGGATGGCGGGGTATCCCAATCTGCAGCGCGACGCGATCGAGCGCATCATCCAGCACATGATCACCGGCGAGGAGGTCCCGGCGCCGGCCGTTGCCAAGCCGCCCTCCGACGTCGAGAGCCGCGCGGCGCTCGACGTCACGTATCGGTTCACCGGGTACAACCGGTTCATGGACCCCGACGGCTATCCGGCGGTCGCGGCGCCCTGGGGGACGCTGAACGCGATCGACATGAACACGGGCAAGTACGTCTGGACCGTGCCGCTCGGCGAACATCCGAAGCTGGCGGCGCAGGGGCTGACGAACACCGGCAGCGAGAACTACGGCGGGCCGATCGTGACCGCCGGTGGTCTCGTCTTCATCGGCGCCACGATCCACGACCGCAAGTTCCGCGCGTTCGACAAGGCGACCGGCACGCTGCTCTGGTCCACGACGCTTCCATTCGCGGGCAATGCGACGCCGGCAACCTACGAGATCAACGGGCGCCAGTTCGTCGTCATCGCCGCGGGCGGCGGCAAGTCGCCCGAGGGTGGTTCGGGAGGCGCGTACGTCGCGTTCGCACTGCCGGCCGGCCGCTAGCGCCGGCCTGCTGCTCGCCGGCGGCCTGCTCGCGCGGAGCCCTCTTCTCCGCTGCGGTCTTGCGGCCGCCGGCGCCTGTAGTACTCTTCTTGTCTCCCCAAGCACCCTGCGACTGTCAGCTGAACTTTTCTCGAGGACTTTGTCTTCCATGGCCCTGACGTCTCTTCATACGTCTGCATTCGCATTGCTCCTGTCTCTCACGGCCACATCCGCTTTCGCCACCGAGTGGCATGTTGCGGTTGGCGGCGCCGGCAGCGGAACGGCCGCCGCTCCGTTCGGCCGAATCCAGGATGCGCTCAACGCGGCGCAGCCCGGCGACTCGATCGTGGTCGGCCCGGGAACCTACACCGAGCGCCTGGGCTCGGTTCGGGGCGGAAGCGCGCAGCAGCCGATCACGGCTCGCGCGGCGGGCGGCCGCGGGTCGGTCATCGTCACGAGTTCAGGACGCGTGTTGAGCGTCGCGCACCCCTACATCGTCATCGACTCGTTGGTGCTCGATGGTCAGTTCGGCGCCGACGACATCGTCCGCGTCGCGAGCGCGGCGACGGGGTTCACGCTGCGCAACTCGGAAGTGCGCCGCACGAGTCGTGACGCCGTTGACATGGCTGGCCCGACCGACGTGCTGATCGAGGGATCGGTCATTCACGACGCGCTCAACGCGACCAACGGCCGCACCGACGCGCACGGCATCGTCGCGGGTCCGGCGCGCCGGCTGACGATCCGGAATACGGAGATCCACACGTTCTCGGGCGATGCCTTCCAGATCGACCCAGGCCGCAGCGCGCCGGGGTGGACCGGCGTGGTCATCGAAGGCTGCCGCTTCTGGCTGGAGCCGCTCCGCACCGCGACCAATGGGTTCGCCGCCGGCACCGTGCCAGGAGAGAATGCGGTCGACACGAAGGTCGGCGCCGATCTGCCGCGTGCGGCGCTGGTCATCAGAAACAGCGAGATGTTCGGCTTCCGCGGCGGTCTCATCGCGAACATGGCGGCCCTGAACCTGAAGGAGAACATCGACGCGGTGGTGGACGCCGTGACGATCCACTCGTCGGAGATCGCGTTCCGGCTGCGGGCGCCTGCGGCGGTCAGGGTGCAGAACGCCGTGATGCACGATGTCGCCTACGGCGTCCGATACGAAGAGAACATCCAGGGCCTCAGGATCTGGAACAGCACGTTCGGCACCGCTGTCGCACGGCCGTTCTATGCGGCGTCATCGTCCGGTAGCGTGCTCGACGTGCGCAACGTCGCGCTGCTGGGCACGACGCTGCCGCGCGAGGCGAGCGGCCCGTCGAATCTCGCGCTGCCCTCATCGGCGTTCGTGGACGCTGCGAACCACGACTACCAGTTGACCGCGGGATCGTCTGCCGTCGACGCAGGCGTGGCGATTGCGGAAGTCACAGCCGACCGCAAGGGCACGAAGCGGCCGCAGGGCGCTGCGTACGACATCGGCGCCTACGAACGACCGGCAGCGGGGAGCGAGCCGTCACCGGCCAACGATGACATCGTTCTGTATGCCTGGCGCGCGTCGGTGATCGAGGGGAACTGGCGGATCGTGTCTGATTCGACAGCCGCCGGGAGCGCCCGGATCATGTCGCGGAATCGCAAGGTCACGTTCGCGGCACCGAGCCCGATGCCGGCGAATTACTTCGAGCTCTCATTCGAGGCCGAAGCCGGCCGCGCCTACCGGCTGTGGATTCGAGGCAACGCCAAGGACGATTCTCCGGCGAACGACTCGGTGTACGTGCAGTTCGACGGCTCGGTTGACGCCGGCGGCACGCCGGTCTTCCGCATCGGTTCGAGTGCGGCAACGGTCGTCAACCTGGAGGACTGCTCAGGCTGCGGGCTGGCCCAGTGGGGCTGGCAGGACAACGGGTTCGGCGTGCACGTGCTCGGACCGCTCGTCTACTTCGCGAGCACCGGACCGCAGACAATCCGGATCCAGACGCGCGAGGACGGGTTCTCCATCGATCAGATCGTCCTGTCCGCCTCGACGTACGCGAGCGAGGCGCCGGGCGCGCTCAAGCGGGACACCACTATCCTTCCTGAGAGTTCGCAGTAGACAGGTCACGAGGCGGCGCGCAGTCCGGGCTGAGCGCCGCCTTGATCACGACTTTGCGGACGGACGCCGGCTCGCCGGCTGCGACCGACGGCGCGTGCACGTCCTCAGGACCGAAGATCGTGAACATCCCTGCCCGCACCGTGACGTAGTCCTGGCCGGCATCGAAGAACGCCACGTCCCGGGAGGGATCGTAGGCCCCCCGCTCGCGAACGTCCGTGATGTTGGCGTAGCCGATACGTTCAACGCCTTCAATCACATACTGGATATCCGCGTATCGGCGGTGCGCTTCCCACGGGCAGTCGCGCTGCGGCCGCGTCGTGTAGCGGTGTACGAGCGCGAACAGCCGATCGCCGTCGATGTCGTGCCGCCCTTCGGCGAGGGAGGCGAGGTCGGTGCTCTCCAGGTATTCCAGGCCCTGGCGAAGCCGCGGTGACAGATGGGACCACGCGGTCCGGTTGTCGAGGCGATCGACGATCACCGTGACAGCATATTCAGAATCGATGGGTATAATCGACCCCCTGCGAGCTGCCACTTTGGCAGGGAAGATGCCTCACGTCCTCATCGTCGACGACGACACTGACATACGGGAGATGCTCGAGATGTTTCTCGGCCACTCCGGGTACACCATCGCGTGCGCGGCCAATGGCGCCGACGCGCTTCGCAGGATGCGCGAGCACGAGCCCTGCCTGGTGTTGCTGGATTTGATGATGCCGGTCATGAGCGGCTGGCAGTTCCGCGAGCGCCAGCTCGCGGATCCGGCGATCGCGAACGTCCCGGTCGTTTGCATCACCGCCGCCTACGACGCGCAGACCGTCAGCAGCCGGCTCGGCCTTCCGTGCCTGCAGAAGCCCGTCGATCTCGAGCTGCTGGCGACGATCGTCCACCGCGCGTGCAGCGGGCAGCCGATCGAGGCTGGCGGCGTCGGCGGCGGAGCTGCGGCAGCCGACTGAACGTCGCTGGTTCGCGCCGTGTACCATCCACGGCACCCCATGAGCTCCCTGCATTCGACGCCGCGCGGCTATTCTCCTATTGACATTCGATAGGAACACCGCCACACTGTCCCTCGTATCGACGTTCGATACGAAGGAGCGCGCATGGCCCACCGCCGCGAGACCCTGCTGCAGGGGACGCTCGATCTGCTGATCCTCAAAGCGCTGACGACTGGAGTCCTGCACGGCCTCGGTGTCTCGCGCCGCATCGAGCAGATGACGGGCGGGACGTTCGCCGTGCAGCCGGGATCGCTCTTCCCGGCACTGCACCGCCTCGAGGAGGCCGGCTGGCTCGATGCCGAGTGGCAGCCGTCCGAGAACAATCGCCGCGCGAAGTACTACAGGCTGACACGCGCCGGCAGGCGCCAGCTCGGCGAGGAAACCGAGCACTGGAACACGATAGCGCTGGCGATTGCCAGAGCGCTGGAGACGTAGCCGCATGCGGGCCAGACTGCACAGCCTCTGGCGCAATCTCGTCCACCGCGCTGCAGTCGAACGCGAGCTCGACGATGAAGTGCGCGGCATGCACGCGCTGCTGCTGGAAGAGAAGATCCGCGCCGGAATGGATCCGGCCGCGGCACAGCGCGCCGCGACGATCGAGCTCGGCCACGTCCATGTTGTCGAGCAGCGCGTCCGCGACGGCCGCGCCGGCGCGTTCCTCGAGACGATGGCGCAGGACGTCCGCCTCGGCGCGAGGATGCTGCGACGGAATCCGCTGTTCGCCCTCACGGCTGTTTTGTCGTTTGCGCTCGGCATCGGCGTCAACGTGACGATCTTCAGTCTGGTGAACTCGCTGCTGTTGCGAGAGTTGCCCGTGGCGGAGCCGCATCGACTCGTCGAAATCGGCGCCACGATTCCCGGCGGCCGCGGCACGAGCTTCTCCTATCCGATGTACGAAGCGATCCGTGACGAGAGCACTGCCTTCGCCGGTGTGGCCGCCGTGGCCAAGACGCCGGTCAGTGCCACCGTCGAAACTGCGCCGTTCGACGTGGCGGGGCGCTTCGTCTCCGGCAACTTCTTCGAGGTGCTCGGCGTGCAGCCGCAGATCGGCCGCGTGCTGTCGCCGAACGACGATCGGCCCGGCGCGACAGACGCGGGGGCGGCCGCGGTCATCACACACGGGCTCTGGCGGCGGCTGTTCGCTGGCCGCGGTGACGTGCTCGGGGCCGCACTGCGCGTCGATAGCGTGCCGCTGACGATCGTCGGTATGTTGCCATCGGGATTCGCCGATCCGCTGGTCGGGCGTCCCGCAGACTTCTTCGTGCCCGTCGGCATCGAGCCACGGCTGCGCGGCGCCCACAGCGTGCTGCGCCAGGCGTCGACGCGGCGCTTCGGCATCATCGCCCGGCTCGCGCCCAGTGTGACCCTGGCGCAGGCGACCGCAAATCTCGATCCCGTCTTCGGCCGGTTCATGAACCGGCTGGCGGCGACCCAGCCCGAACCGGAAGCGCGCGAGCGGCTGCGTGCGCAGAAACCGTCGTTGGAAAGCGCGAGCACCGGACTGTCGGACCTGCGCCGCGACTTCGCGCGTACCGTGCTGTTGTTGATGGCAGCGGTCAGCCTGGTGCTGCTGATCGCAGCGACGAACGTCGTGAACCTGTTGCTCGCACGGGCGGTGGCGCGGCGCCGCGAGATCGCGGTCCGGCTCGCGATTGGTGCGAGCCGCGGCCGGCTGGTTCGGCAGTTGATGACCGAATCGATCCTTCTCGGCGTCGCTGGCGGGGCAGTCGGGCTAGCGATCGCGGCAATCGGCGCGCCCGTGGTCGTGGCGCTCGTCTCCTACGGCAGCACGACACCGATCGTGCTCGACGTCGAGCCGGACGGACGGGTGTTGTTGTTCACCGGCATGGTATGCGTCGTTTCGGCCCTGCTCGCCGGCGGCTGGCCTGCATTCCGCGCCGCAGGCGCGGCCGCCATGACCCTCGGCGGCGGCGACGCCCGCGTGCTCTCGCACACGCGATCGTCGGCTCGCTGGGGCCGCGTCCTGATTGCCGGCCAGGTTGCGCTGTCGCTGCTGCTCCTGATCGGCGCGATGCTGCCCACTGCGACGCTCCGCAACATTCGAGGCTTCAGCCCTGGATTCGAGCCCGATCGCGTGTTGCTCTTCAGGCTGGATCCCTCGCGCACGAACTTCACCGCGCATCGTACCGCCACGTATTACCGCGAGGTGCTCGATCGCGTCCGAGCGCTGCCGGCCCTGCGGGCGGCCAGCCTGTCGGCCATCACACCGCTCTCCGGCGCCGGCATGGATCTCCCGATCAGCGTCGAGGGCCGGCCGCGCGAACCGATGCTGACGGTCTACGCCAACCGCGTCTCCGAGGGTTTCTTCGCGACGATGGCGACGCCGATTCTCCTTGGACGCGATTTCGCGCCGGACGACGGTGCGGCAGTGGTCGTCGTCAACGACGCGCTCGCCCGCCGGTATTTCCCGGGCGAGCATCCGATCGGCCACCGCATCCGGTTCCGAGACAAGCGATTCGAGATCGTCGGCGTTGTCGCCAATGCCAAATATCTGTCGCTGCGCGAAACCGACCAGCCGACGCTGTACTTGTATGGAATGGCCACCGGTGAGCCGGCCGGCCTGACGTTGTCGGTTCGTACGTCGGGCGATCCGGCGGCGTATTCCGAGGTCGTGCGCCGAGAGCTGCAGTCGATCGGTCCGGTGCCCGTGTCGCCCGCACGACCGCTGTCGATCCAGCTCGAGCGGTCACTCGTCACCGAACGGCTCGTCGCGCGTCTGCTTGGCGCATTCGCCGCGGTGGCGCTGCTGCTGGCGGCCGTCGGCCTGTACGGCGTGCTTGGACACAACGTCGCCGTCCGCGTCCCGGAAATCGGTGTGCGGCTGGCGCTCGGTGCCACGCGCGCGTCGGTCCTTCGCTCGGTGCTGCGCGAAGCCTGGACGGCCATCGGCGCAGGTGCCGCGGTGGGCGTGCCGCTCGCCATCGTGCTGTCAGGCGCGCTCGAGACGCTGCTGTATCACGTCAGCCCGTGGGACGGCCGTGTGCTGGCGGCGGCGGTTGGATGTCTGTTGCTCGTCGCCACAGCGGCCGCCGCCTTGCCGGCCTGGCGCGCCTCCAGAGTGGACCCGATCGCCGCGCTGCGGCAGGAGTAGCGACGTCGATGTTCATTCGGCTGCGCAGCCTTTGGAGCAATCTCGTCCACCGCGCCGCCGTCGAACGCGAGCTCGACGATGAAGTGCGCGGCATGCACGCGCTGCTGATGGAGGAGAAGATCCGCTCCGGAATGGATCCGGCCGCGGCACAGCGCGCCGCGACGATCGAACTCGGCCAGGTCGAGATCGTCAAGCAGCACGTGCGTGACGCGCGCGCCGGCGCGTGGTGGGACACGCTCGTTCAGGACGTTCGCTACAGCGTGCGGCTGCTCGCGCGCCACCCGCTGTTCACGCTGACCGCGTCGCTGTCGCTCGCCATCTGCCTCGGCGCCAATACCGCGATGTTCACCGTCGCGAATCGCCTGCTGTTCCGCGAGCATTCGGGCGTGGCGGAGCCGGATCGCCTGGTGGACATCGCGCCCACCGACGGGCGCAAACTGATCCAGCCGCTCGTCCCGCAACGCGCTTTCGAGGAAGTGCGGCAGCGAACGACACTGCTGGACGTCTACGGGTACTCGTTCGATCCGCATCCGTTGAGCATGCGGGAGAGTGATGCCGCGGAGCGCATCTTCGGCACGTTCGTGTCCGATGCGTACTTCACCGCGCTCGGCGTCAGAGCGGCGGCGGGCCGGCTGTTCGGTCCTGCCGATGCGGCCGGTCCGAGTCCTGCGGTTGTTCTGAGCCACATCTTCTGGAAGCGGCGGTTCAATGCCGACGCCGGAGTCGTCGGGCAAACGCTCCTGATCAACGGTCACCCGATGACGGTGGCCGGCGTTGCGGCGCCGGATTTCAACGGCACGAGCCTCGTCATCGCCGACATGTGGCTGCCGGCTCGCTTGACGGAGGTGCTTCACACAGCCGGCAACACCGGCCTCGCGCTCGGCGGCCGGTTGCGGCCCGGCGTGACGTTCGGCCAGGCGGCCGCGGAAATCGACGCCATCGGCCGTTCCTTCGAGCCCGGATTGCCGGCACCACCGTCTTCGCCGGGCACGCACGTGCTGCGTGGGTTCGGCCTGCGGCTCTCCGAATCGTCCGCCATTCCGCCGATCGTCAGACCGGCAGCGATGGCGTTCCTATCACTGCTGCTCGGGGTGACGTGTGTGGTGCTCGCCATCGCCTGCGCGAATGTCGCCGGCGTGCTGCTCGCGCGCGGCGCGGCGCGTCGCCGTGAGCTCGCCGTGCGGCTGGCGATCGGCGCAGGACGTGGACGATTGATCCGGCAGTTGCTCACCGAGACGCTGATCCTGTTTGCCATCGCTGGCGCGGCAGGCCTGCTGCTGGCGCACGTCCTCACGTCGCTGCTCGTGCGGCTCGTCCCGGCGCTGCCGGTGCCGATCGACCTTTCGCTGCCGCTTGACGCGCGCGTCGCGGCGTTCACGGCTGCGCTGTCGTTCGTCGCCGCTCTCCTGTCAGGCGTGGTGCCGGCGCGCATGGCCTCGCGCACCGACGTGCTGACGGCGTTGAAAGCGGACGCGCAGGGACCGGCCGTACGCTTGCGGCTGCGCCACGCCTTCGTCGTCGCGCAGATCGCTTTCAGCATCCTGCTGGTCGTCGTCGCGGGGCTGCTGGGGCGCGCGATGCTGCAGACGACCGTCGTCGATCTCGGGTACGAGCCGAAGGGAGTGGAAGTCGTGTCGCTGGAGCTGGCGCTCGGACGCCATGGCGAGGCGAGCGGTCCGCAGTTCGTCGACGCCGCTGTGGATCGAGTGCGGGCGCTGCCCGGCATAGTGCATGCGGCGGCGGCGACGAGCGTGCCCGGCGGACCGCGCATCCAGATGTGCTGCGGTGTCGCAGTCCCGGGTCTGACGGCGGCGGACGGCCGGTCGCTGTTCCAACCGTCATGGAACACCGTCACTCCGGGCTATTTCGCGGCCCTGGGCATTCCACTGCGCGCCGGCCGCGACTTCAACGGGAACGACCGCTCCGGCACCGAGCGCGTCGCCATCGTCAGCCAGGCCGCAGCGCGCGAGTACTGGCCGAACGAGGACCCCGTCGGCAAGTTCCTGTTGTGGCACGCGCGCCCGCGGCTGATCGCCGCCAATCCTGCCGAACGCACGCCAGCGCCCGTCGTTCGGCTGTCGATTGTCGGCGTTGTCGGCGATCTCAAAGCGGGCGGCCGTTCGGCGCAGCCGGTCGTCTACCTGCCGTATCAGCAGCAGTTCGAGCCGCAGATCTCGATCGTTGCCCGCGCGCGCGACGGGCGCCGGCTCGCGGCCGATGTCGCCGGCGCGATTGCTTCGATCGATCCGAACCTGCCGGTCATCAGCTCGCGCGGCCTCGATCAATTCGCCGGTCCCGTGCAGTTCCAGCTTCGGATTACAGCCGGTGTCTCCGCGGCTGTCAGCCTCCTCGGGCTGTTGCTCGCGGCGATTGGGGTCTACGGCGTCACGGCGTACTCGGTCACGCGGCGCACGCGTGAGATCGGCATCCGGCTCGCGATGGGCGCGCAGCGCGCGGACGTGATACGCATGGTGCTGCGGCAGGGCATGTCGCTCGTCATCGCCGGTTCCGCCATCGGCCTGCTCCTCGCGGCCGCGTCGACGCGGGTGCTCGAGGGCTTGCTGTTCGGCCTCCCGCCGCTTGATCCCCTGTCGTTCATCGGCGCCGCCGTGCTGCTGTCGCTCGTCGGCCTCGCCGCCTGCTACCTGCCGGCCCGCCGCGCGACCCGCATCAACTCGGTCGATGCATTGAGATGCGAGTAGGACTCGAGGATCGCACGGTCAACAAGAGAATGGGAGAAGGGGAGCCATCTCTTTCTTGTTTATGGAACGATCACCTCGCGGTGCCTCGCCATCGGGTTCAAGGCGCCCGACTATTCTCAGAAAGAATTGTTTGCTCCCTTTCTCCCGTTCTCCTGTGAGGGCGAGATCTCCGAAGTTGACACACCCGCCGATTAAAACTACAGTGTCGGTGAATTTGAACGCATGCCGCACACCATAGGCGACTTCGAGCAGCGCATCTTGTTCGCGCTCGTACGCCTTGGCGCCGACGCGTACGGCGTGACCATCCGCGAGCAAATCGAGACGCGGACCGGACGCAGCGTGTCTGCCGGGGCGCTCTACACGGCGCTGAACCGGCTCGAGAAACGCGGCCTGGTCGCCTCGCGCCTCGGCCAGCCGACGCCGGAGCGCGGCGGGAAGCGCAAACGCCTCTACACCATCCGTCCGGCAGGCGAGCGCGCGCTGGCGCACGTCTACGAGTCGCTGCGCCTGATGGCCAGTGGCCTGGCGTCGCGGTTGAAAACGGCGAAGGGCTGACGCGATGCGAGCGAAGCCCCCGCGCCTCTCTGAAGCGCTCCTGCGGCTGACGCTGGCCGAGGAGGACGCCGAGACGATCGCCGGCGATCTCGAAGAGATGTTCGGGCCAATCGCGGAGCGCCACGGCGGACCGGCCGCCGCGTGGTGGCATTGGCGTCAGGTGTTCAGCATCACGATCGCGAGGCTGCTCAATCGCGACGAGGAGCCGGCCCATGCGCCCGGCGGGAGAACGACGATGAGCGCGCTGCGACAGGATCTGGGATACGCGACGCGGTCGCTGCGCAAGCAGCCGATGCTCACGGCGATGGTGGTCATCATGCTCGCACTGGGCATCGGCGCCAACGTGGCGATCTTCTCGCTGATCCACGCCGTGCTGCTCAAGCCGCTGCCGTTCAGCGAGCCGGATCGGCTGATGCTCGTCCACACGCTCATCCCGCAGCGGGACGCGCCGGGCACGCACCGGCCTGGCGTCTGGTCGTATCCGAAATACCAGGTGCTGCAGCATCACCAGCGCGTCTTCGAGTCCACCGCGCTGTTCCGTCCCGGCACGTGGAACCTGACGGGGACCGGAACGCCCGAGCGGCTGGCCGGTGAGCTCGTCGACGTCTCGTACTTCGATGTGCTTGGTGTCGCGGCCCAGACGGGCCGCACGTTCACCGCCGACGAAGCGCGCGCGCCCGGATCGGCGCCGCTCGTCCTCCTCGGCCACGGATTCTGGAGCCGGAGCTTCGGCGCCGATCCCGCGATGGTGGGCCGCACCATGGGCCTGAATGGCACGGCTCACACGATCGTCGGCGTGCTGCCGCGGGGGTTCCGCGGACTCTCGGGCGAGGCGGACGTGTGGGTACCGCTCATGACGCTGCCGGCCGACGATCTCGGCGGGGCCCAGAGCCATTCGTACACGCTCGTCGCGCGCCGCAAGGCGGATGTCTCGGCGGAGCAGGCGCAGGCGGCCGCACGCGTCCTCGGCGACGTCGTCGATCGGCAGTACCCGGATTCGTTCGCCGCGGCGTTCGGGCGCTGGGGAGCGATGGCCGTGCCGCTGCACGACGCCCGCACGGATCCGATCATCCGCCGATCGATGTTCATCATGCTCGGCGCCGTGGCGGCGCTGCTCGCCATCGTGTGCACGAACCTCGCGAACCTGATGTTCGCGCGTGCCCTCGCCCGTCAGCGCGAGGTCGGCATCCGGCTCGCGCTCGGGGCCAGCCGCGTGCGCATCGTGCGGCAGCTCATGACTGAGAGCGTCCTGCTCGCTTCTGCCGGCGCGGCCGCCGGGCTTTTGGTGGCGTACGGGCTGTTGTCGGCAGGCGCGGCACTGCTGCCGGATCTCCAGATGGTCGTACCGGGCAGCCGTTCGACGGTGGGGCTCACGCGCGTCGGACTCGGCGAGCTTGGCGCCGACGCATCCGTCATGATCTACACCGGCGCGGTCGCGCTCGGCGCCGCGCTGTTCTTCGGGCTCATTCCGGCAGTGCGCACGGCCCGCCGCGATCTGACCACGGCGATCAAGGTCGATTCCTCCGGCTCGCTCGCACACGGCACGCGCGCCCTGGGGCTGCGCAGTCTGCTGGTCGTCGGCCAGGTGGCGCTGGCGCTCGTGCTGCTGACCTCCGGCGGTCTGATGGTGAAGAGCGTGCTCCGCCTGCGGGCGGTGGAGCTCGGGTTCAACCCGTCGGCGTTGTTGACCGCCCGCGTCGCGCTACCACCGCCGCAGTACGAGCCGGCGCGCGCGGCGCAGGTCCTCGAACGACTGCTGGCGCGGCTCGCCGCCTGGCCCGAGATCGAATCGGTCGCGTTTGGCAATTGCGCGCCCGTCTCGGGTGGGTGCAATACGACGCTGGCGACATTCCCCGGCCGGCCGCCGGTGCCGCGAGGCACGGAGCCGCTCGTCGGCGCGTTCTGGGCCTCTCCCGACTACTTCCGCACGCTTGGCATTCCGCTCGTGCGCGGCCGCGTGTTCACGGACCGCGATCGGATCGGCCAGCCGAAGGTCGTCGTCATCAATGAGACCGCCGCGCGCAGGTTGTGGGGCGGCGAAGACCCGATCGGCAGGCGGATTGGCGTCGGCATGGGAGGCTTTCGCGAGGGCGCGGAGGTCGTCGGCGTTGTCGGCGACCTCAGATACGGTGCGATCGACACGTCCGTCGGCGCGGACGTCTACCTGCCGCTCCTCCAGTCGCCACGCTCGTTCGGCCTGATCTACGTCAGGAGCCGCGCCGCGCACTCGACGCTCGTTCCGGTGCTTCGCCGCGAGCTGCAGGCACTCGATCCTGACGTTCCGCTGATCGATATCCGCACGATGGACGAGCGTCTCGGCGACGCGACGTGGCGCACGAGGATGAGCGCCTGGCTGCTGGCCCTGTTCGCGGGCATCGGCCTCCTCGTCGCCGCTGTCGGTGTCTACGCCGCGATGTCGCAGGCGGTGGAGCAGCGGATGCGGGAGATCGGCGTCCGCATCGCGCTCGGCGCCGCGCGGCAGGACATCCTTCGATTGATCCTCGGCCGCGTCTTCGCGGTCGGTGTCATCGGCATCGCCGTGGGTGTGCTCCTCGCATGGCCACTGACGCGGTATCTGACGGAACTTCTCTATCAGGTCAATCCCGGCGATCCCGTCGTCGTGGGCACGCTGGCGACCGTGCTGCTCGCGGTCGCGCTGGCTGCCGGATACGTCCCGGCCCGCCGCGCCACACGCGTCGATCCGCTCACCACATTGCGTGCCGAATAGGCCGCATCGTGTGTTAGAAACGTGGCTCCGGCGGCGTCTTAGCCGATAGAGGTCTTTCCACGCCGGATCTCCGACGGAATTGTCACGAAATCAGGACACGGGCGGTTCGCCGCGTCGCGGCGGCGCGGGGTTCGACGAAATCTACGCCGCGCAGGCGACAGCCATCCTGCGGTATCTGAAACGTGTCACGGGTTCACGCGACGCCGCCGAAGAGCTCCTGCAGGAGACGTTCCTCAAGCTGCACGTGCAGTTGTCGAGCGGCGAGCCATTGGCGGACGTCCGAGCGTGGCTTTTTCGCGTGGCGGCGAATCTCGCGAACGACCGCGCCCGCGCCTCCATCCGCAGCGGCCGTCGCGAAGCTCGCCTTTCGAGCCAGACGCCGAGGATCGTCGAGTTCGACCCGCGCGTCGAGCGAAGGGAGGCGATTCTCGCCGCGCTTCGGCTAGTGCCGCCGCGGATGCGGCAGGTGATGCTGCTCGCCGCCGAAGGCTGCACGTATCGGGAGATCGCCGAAGTCACGGGCATCGAAGCGGGCTACGTCGGCGTGCTGCTGCAGCGGGCCCGCGCGGCGTTTGCGAAGTATTACGACACTGAGGCCATCCGGCATCATGGACGAGGATCTGACCGTCGGACCGTGCGTTGATGCGTTGACGCTCGAAGCGCTGCTCGACAACGAGCTGCCTTCGGCGGCGGTGGAGATCGTGCTGCATCACGCGCAGACGTGCGCGCGGTGCGTGACGCTGCTGGAAGAGCTCCGTGCGACGCGGAATCGCGCGGCGGACGTGCTCGATAGCGAAGACGAGGCGGATGCGGCGTGGACGTCGGCGGCGCTGGAGCGTACGAAGGCGGCGATTGATGCTGCGGTCGAGCGCCCGGCGGCGACTGACGGCCGATCGTTCCTGCACACGTGGTTCGGCCGCTGGCGTGTCGCGGCGCTGGCCGCGGCGGCCGTGCTGCTCGTGCTGGCTGTGCCCGTCGTGTTCCCGCCCGACGCGGGCGCGTCCGTGCAGCGCATCGCGCGCGAGAACATCCTGCGCGAACGCGCCTGGATGTCACGGCCGAATTCCGTGAGGCACTGGGTCGTCGAATCCGAGATCCGCAATCGCCGCGGCATCCGCGATGGCCGCTATCGCCGCGAGTTGTGGCAGCGGAACGACGCGGCGGGCCGGTCGGCGCGCATCTCGCGTCAGGTCGATGCCGACAATCGCCTCCTCTCGGCGAGCTGGACGCGCGAGGACGGCAGCATGGTGAGCTGGCTCGCGGATCGGCCGGACGAAGTGCGCGTGCGGCCGTCGACTGCGCAGCTCGAGGCGTCGCTGCCCGCGCTGCCCGGGCACCTCCGCCGCGCGCTGTCCGCCTATCTGGATCGCCGCCAGCAGTCGGCGATGCCGCAGACGCAGCAACAGAGCTTCGCGGACTATCTCACGCGTGTCTCGGGCCTGGCCGCGAGAGCCGGCACCTTCGAACGTGTCCGCGGCGCCAACGGCCAGGATCTGTATTGCGTGCGCTCGGACATGGGGTTCCCCGAGGCATACCGCCCGCTCGTACGCCTGAAGCAGGAGGACTTCATCGGCGCGAGGGATTTCCGCCGCTACCGGATGCGCACCTGGCGCTATTTCGCGGACGGCGTCGTCGAGACCGAAGACGCCCGCACCACCTACTTCGAGGAGACGCCGTTCGACGAGTTCGAGCGCCATACGCTGCGAGAGCTGATGGCGCGCGGCGTACGCGTCGTGGAGGCCACGCCAGCCGACGTCGCGCTCGAGCAGGTCGAACGCGAGAAGTACCCGCCGCCGGTGCCATGGGTCGATCCTGGTGCACGCAAGGCGATCACGGACACCACGCGATGACGCGCGTTCTCCGCCAGACCGTGTCGCTCGTGCTCCTTGCCGCCTCGATGATGGCGCCAGCAGGCGCACAGGCGCCCGCGCGCGTGATCACCGCGCATCACACCAACGGCACGCTCGAGACGTTCGGCTACACGCGCATGCAGACCGCGCGTATGAGCACACGCAAACCGCCAGGTGTCACGAAGGAGCCCGTCTACGCGAATCCACCGCTCTACGTGGTGCTGTCATTCGGCGACCGGCCGCTGCCCGTCGTTGTCGTGCTCGACGAATCCGACGAGCAGGCGACGTTGTACGTCGATGCCAATGCGAACGGCGACCTGACCGACGATGCCAAGCCCGCGCTGCGAGAGAAGACCGTGCAGCCGGAGGAACGCGCCCGGTTGATGAAGGTCTGGATTCACTATCACTTCATCGGCCAGGCGCCTGCGGCGTACGCGGACGGCGTCGCCGACACGCTCGGTGTGCGGTTCATGGTCTACGGAAAGATCTGCCGCGATCGGAACAACGTGCCGCCCGACCTGGTCTACTGGCGCGACTACTACCGGACCGGCAACGTCACGCTGGCGGGCAAGACCTACTGCGTCGGGCTCGTCGACGACAACTCGGACGGGCGCTACGATTCGCCGCCTGATTCCGCGCGCGCGTTCAAGGGCGACACAATCTTCGTCGACCGTGACGGGAACGGCCGCTTCGATCGTGCGCTCGAGGGGTTCTCCGTCCGCGAGCCGTTCAACGTCGACGGCGTGACCTACGAAGTGCGCGAGATCGACCCGCGCGGCGCCAGCCTCGCGGTTGTGAACAGCGACAGGGACGTGCCGCCGCGCGTCGCCGCGAAGCGGTTGCAGGCAGGTGAAGCCGCGCCTGATTTCGAGATTCCCGGCGTTGGCCGGCTGTCGGGGCTGCGCGGTAAGGTCGTGCTGATCGATTTCTGGGCGACGTGGTGCATTCCATGCCGTGCCGAGCTGCCGAACGTGCACCGCGTCTACGACCGCCACAGACGGGATGGCTTCGAGGTCGTGAGCGTCTCGATCGACGAAGCGGCGGACGCAGCGAAGCTGGCCGCTGCCGTGACGGAAGAGCGCATCACCTGGCCGTCCGTTCACGATGTGACGCGGCGCGTGCGGACGGCGTACGCCGTGACGGCGGTGCCGGCGACGTTCCTGATCGCGTCTGACGGGCGGATTGCCGCCACCGACGTCACCGGCGCGACACTCGAGACCGCCGTCGCATCGGCGACTGCCGGGCGACGCCGCTTCGGCGACGTGGCGGTGCGTCCCGGCGCGCGCCTGAATTTCACGATCCGCTGGATCATCGAAGACGGCTACTACCTCGACGAGAAGACGACGTCGAGCCTCGCCTTCACGCCGCCTGCAGGCATCTCGATCGCGCCGCGGAAGATTGCCACATCCGGACGCATCATCGGCGTCGCGGAGCAGACGGCGGCCCTCAGGATCGGCGCGCGAGTCGCCCCGGGCATCCATACGGTGAAGGCCGACGCGGTCATCTTCTTCTGCTCGCTGCGCGAGCAATGGTGCAAGCGCGTAACGCGAACCGTGACGTTCCCGATCGCCGTGTCACGCGATGCGCCGGCGGACCCGAAGCCGCTGGAGCTCGAGGTGGCGGTGCCGCTCGACTACGAGCGGTGAGACGAACGAACACTGAGATTGGAGCCTCGCCATGAAGCAGATACGTGCAGCGGCGCTGTCGGTGTTGTGTCTCGCGGCAGCGTCCCCCGCCAGGGCGCAAGCGGATTTCGGCACCATCAAGGGCTACATCGTCGATGAGTCCGGCGGCGCGCTGCCTGGCGTGAGCGTGACGGTCGTCAGTCCGGCGCTGCTCGGGACGCGCACGTCCACCACCGATGGCGAGGGCTTCTACCGCGTCGTCAATCTGCCTCCCGGCGATTACGTGCTGTCCGCCGAGCTCTCGGGATTCTCCAAGGTGGTGCGCCCGGCGATCACCATCCGCGCCGGCCTGAACCTGACGATCGATCTGCAGATGAAGATCGGACGCCTCAACGAGACCGTGCAGGTCACAGCGGACGCGCCGCTGCTCGAGGCCGAGAAGACGGATCACCGCGTGAACATCGACGGCGAGTTCGTCCGCAACCTGCCGCTGACGCCCGGCCACGACTGGTGGGATGCGCTCAAGATGGTGCCGGGCGTGCTGATACTTGGCGGTTCCGGCGGCACGCTGGAGAGCCGCGGCGCCGGCCTGTCGAGCAACCTGTTCGTGCTCGACGGCATCGACATCAGCGACGTCCAGCAGAACGCCGCTGGCGGCACGCAGATTCCGCTCGACGCGGTCGCCGACATCCGCGTCAGCACGACGGGCATGGATGCGTCGAGCCGCATGGCCGTCGGCGCGAACTTCATGATGGTGACGCGCTCCGGATCGAACACGCTGTCGGGCGGCTTCACCGCCGACCTGCAGCCGAAGCGGCTCAACGACTCCAATATCCCTGGCGGCAGCCCTGCGGACCAGACGATTTACCAGTACACGAGCACGCTCGGCGGGCCGGTGCTGCGCGATCGGCTGTGGTACTTCGGCTCGTATCGGCATCTCAGTCAGGAGTTCGGCATCGCGCGCAAGGCGGATGACATCTCGCGGCTGCGCCTCTTCGATCCCACCTTCGAGCCGTTCAACCGCTTCCTGCCGACCGAGCAACTGCTCGTCAAAGGCACGTATCAGATGACGGCGAACGATCAGATTACGCCGACCTATCAGTACAACCGCACGCTGCTGCGGAACAACGCCAACGATCCCACGTGGACGGAGTCCCGCGCGCTCGGACAGTACTCGGGCGGACCGATGTACGGCGTCACCTACAACCGCGTCTTCGGCAAGCGCGCGACGATGTCGGCGCAGGCGGGCCGCTACAGCAAGCCGTTCGAGGTGAAGCCGCAGGGCACGGGACCCAACGTCGTCTACTACAACGCCACCGTGCTGAGCGGCGGCCGTCCGGTGCCATCAGGCGCGGCGCTCGCCAACACCGGAAACGTCCAGAGCGTGAATCGCTCCGAGCAGCGGCGCGCCAACGTGAATCTCGACTTCACCTACTACCTGCCGAAGTTCGCCGGCAGTCACGAGTTCAAGACCGGCCTCAACGCGACACCGCTTCACGAATACACGTTCGTGAACACGTCATCGAACGACGGATACGTGCTCGAGGACCGTGTGCTGCTCGTCCCTGGCAATCCGGCGTCCGGCTCGCGGCCCTTCCATCGCCGCTACGAAGATCCCGTGAGGCTCGAAGGAGTCGGCAAGTCGGCGAAGAACTACGGCATCTACCTGCAGGACGCATGGCGCCCCGGCAAGCGCTGGGTCGTCAATCTCGGCCTCCGCCTCGACAAGGCGCAGACCTACGACACCTGGGGCGACCCGATTCAGAGCTCCTGGCAGGGCGGGCCGCGACTCGGCGCGACGTATCGCGTCACGGGCGACGGCAAGGACGTCGTCCGGGCGTCCTACAACAAGATGTACGACTCCACGAACCTGCTTTTCGCGTTCTCTGAGGGCTCCCTCAGGAAGGGCTTCCGTGATGAGTACGACGCGAATGCCGATGGCGTGTTCGAGACGGTGCTGACGACGCCCGCGGTCCTCGAGCGCCCTGCGCCGACGCCCAACGCCAACCGCGGAGCTGTCGATCCGGATCTCAAGCAGCCGCGCACGGAGGAACTGACGACCGGCTACAGCCGCCAGCTCCCCTGGAAGCTGGTGGCGGACGTAACGTTCGTCTACCGCCAGTACCGCGACAAGATGGTCGCGTTCGACACGAACGGCATCTACGAGAACGGCCAGTTTCTCGGGTACCGGGACGTGAACTTCAACCAGATCTACGAGGTGACCAACGGCAGCGAGAACTGGCTGGTGTACAAGAGCGTCGACTTCACGGTGCACAAGTCGCTCTCTCACAACCTGCAATTCCTCGCCGGCTACTCGTACGCCAACCTCGGCATCCGCGGCACGTGGGATCGCAACGATCCCGCCAGCTTCCTGCAGCCCGACGCATTCGAGAACAACAAGGGCGTGCTGCGCACGGTGAACCCGGCGAGCAGCCAGATCAGCAGTTACACCACCGCGAGCTACGTGAACACGGGAACGCCGCCGCACAACTTCAAGCTCAATGCGACGCACGTGGCGCGCTACGGCATCACCGTCGGCTTCAGCTACCTCTATCAGATGGGGCAGTGGAGCGGTCCGGTCTTCACGCTGATTCCGCAGAGCCAGGTCACGCATCCGGCCACCGTCACGTTGTCGAATGGGCGCGTGGTCGCCAATCCGCTGGCTACGCGAACGCGTTTCTACTACTCCACACGCGACGAGGGACAGTTCACCGCTCCGGCGCTCAGCGAGCTGAACCTCCGGCTCGGCAAGCGGTTCCGCTGGCGCACGTATGCCTTCGAGGGCGCCGTCCAGGGATTTAACATCCTCAATCGCGGCGACGACCTCTTCTTCAACGCGCCGACGCTCGTCGAAGGCCAGCCGTCGACGTTTACGCGGCGCCTGACGCAGGCGCCGCGCGCGGGGCAGGTCACGTTGAAGGTCTCGTTCTGAAAGGGAAGGAGCTGCATGCACCGAATGTCACGACTCATTCGCGCCGCGGCGCTCGTCGCTGTGGTCGTGCCGCTTGTGGCACGACAGACGGCGCCGCCGCCACCGCTCGCGAGCCTGCCGGAAGACCTCCGCGCCTTCGTCACGCAGCTCGGTGAACAGACGAAGACGGATCCAGCCGGCGCGCGCCGGACGATCAGCAGCGCCGCGCGGCTCGTGCCGAAGACGACGCTGACGGGCGAGAACCGTGTCTACGGTGCGCTGCTCGCGATTCGCGGACATCAGTACAAGCCCGCGCTCGAGCTTGCGCTCGACTATCTCAACGATGTGCCGGCGAACCGCGAGCTCGCCCTCGCCGTCGGTATCGAGTCCGCGTCCTGGTTGAACGCCGAGTTCGCGCGTGCGCGCCAGATGTACGGCGATTACGCGAGGGACTTCGGCGCGAGCCGCACGCCGGATCCGCTGCGCGGGGGGGCGCCCCTTCGGGTCACGATCGAAGAATCGATGGCCCGCATCGCCTATCTCGATGGAGAGGACACCGAGCGCGCGTCGATCCACTACCAGCACGCGCTGAAGGCGATCGAAGGCGCCGGTCCGAAGAGCGTTCCGCTCGAAGACCTGTTTCGCCTGCGCTGGTACTACGCGGACGCCATCGCTGCCGTCGGCCGCAGCGAGGAAGCGCTCGAGTACCTGTACGAGACGCGGCCGATAGTGAAGGGGCAGCAGTTGCTCGAACTGCAGCTCGAGGACTTCATTCTCTTCAAGGAAACCGACAAGCTCCTGAATCAGGCGAAGTACGCCGAGGCGCGTGCCAGGCTCGAGAAACGCCTGCCGGACTTCGAGCCGGCGCCGGTGAACAAGCGCCGCATCACGAAGCTGCTCGATCGCGTGAAGCTGGTCGGCGCGGCCGCGCCCGACCTCGCGCCAAACATCCGGTGGATTGGCGGCGGCCCGCATACGTTGCCGGAGCTGCGCGGCAAGGTCGTGATGCTGGAGTTCTTCACCTCTGGTTGAAAGCCCTGTCGCGCGTCGTTCCCGCACATCAACGACCTCTCGCGAAAGTACGGCTCGAAGGGGTTGCAGGTGATCGGGGTGACGCGCCGCCTGGGCACGGTCGTGTCCAAAGCCGGAACCTCGGAAAAGACGACGGATTTCGCAGACGAACTGCAGGCGCTGCAACGCTACCATGCCGACTTCGCGATGCCGTGGCCGTTTCTCGTCGGCGAAGACGATGCCACGAACGTCCGCTACGGCGAGATGGGCGTGCCGATGACCGTCATCATCGACAAGAAAGGCGTGATTCGGCGCATCAAGCAGGGCTACACGCCCGAAGAGGACATGCAGTTCGTGGCGTCGCTGCTGGAGGAGCGGTGAGCCCGATCGTCGCCTTGGCGGTGGTGGCGGTCTCGTGGGCGCCGGCGCAGACGCGACCGCAGCCGGTTCCGGTGGGTGCCACCGCGCCGGCGATCTCAGCGGACGTCTGGCTGCCGTCCGCGCCTGATCGCGCCGGCAAGGTCGTGCTGCTCGACTTCTGGGCGACCTGGTGCGCGCCGTGTGTCGCGCAGTTCCCGACCATGCGCGAGTGGAAGAAGCGGTTCGGCGACGACCTGGTGATTGTCGGGATGACGAACCTGGAAGGGCAGACGCTCCAGGACGTGAAGCGGTACGCGGCGAAGGCGAAACTGCCGTGGCCCGTCGCGGTGGATACCGCCGGCGCGACGCACAAGGCGTTCGGCGTGCGCCCGATCCCGCATACGTTCCTCATCGATCGCAAAGGCATCGTCCGCGCCACCCACGTCGGCGGCCGCGGATTCGTGGAGTTGCTGCCCGAGTTGGAGAAAGTGATCGCCGAGCGGTGAGCAGGGAGGGCCAAATGACTACTGTCGCACGGATGCGTCGAGCGGTGTGGTGCGTGAGCGCGGCAGCCATGTTCGCGGCCGGCGTGGCGGCGGTAGAGGCCCAGGCGCCCGCTCCGGTTCGTTCGAGCGGCGGCACCAGTGAGGCGCGCAAGCTGATCGAGGAAGGCAAGGCGGCGCAGAAGACGAAGGACTACGCGACCGCGGAGCGCTGCTATCGCCGCGCGATAGCGCTCGATCCGAAACTGCCGGAGCCCTACCAGGAACTGGCGCTGATTGCCGATTTCCGCGGGGACATCCGCGAGGAGCTCGAATACCGCCGCAAGGCGACGGAGCTCGCTCCGAACAATCCTGACTACGCGTTCTACTACGCGAGCGCGATGAAGCGCGCCGACATGGAGAAATACCGGGTGCTGTCCCTCGACGTCGCGAAGCGGTTTCCCGCGCACGAGCGCGGCGCGCAGGCGTTGTACTGGCTCGCCTTCTACACCGACGACGCGGCCGAGAAGATCGCGCTGCTCGAGCGCACACGCCGGGACTTTCCGCCGGCGAAATTCAGCTGGTCTGCGTCGGCGATGTCTCAGCTCGCCGACGTCTACACGGACACCGACATCAGCAAGGCGGTCGCGCTTGCAGGGGAGCTGGCTGCGTTCAGCACGTCGAAGTCGGCTGCCAAGGAATGGCAGGACCGCAGCGACTTTCTGAAGGCCGTCATCGAGGGCCGCGCCCTGATGGAGAAACGGCAGTTCGCCGAGGCGGTCGCGCGCCTCGAATCGGCACCTTCGCTGCGGTACGCGAACACCGCGATCGTCGAGCTGCTCAAGGCCGAGGCGCGCGAGAAGTCCGGCGCCGCGAACAAGGCGTACGAGGGATTGCTCGCCACGGTGGCCAGAACGCCGGACGATCGCATGGGCGCGGCACTGGCCGACTACGGACGCAAGCTCGGAAAGACGCCGGCCGACATCGACGCCGACCTCTGGACGCTGCGTGATGCCGAGGCCAAACCAGCGCCTGAGTTCACGCTGCCGGATTATCCCGACGGCAAGCCGGTGAGCCTCTCCGATTTCCGCGGGAAAGTGGTCCTCGTCAACTTCTGGTACCCGTCCTGCGGCCCGTGCCGTGGCGAGTTCCCGGTGCTCCAGCGCGTGCTCGACAAGTACAAGGATCGCGGCTTCGTCATCCTGTCGCCGAACGTGCTGCCGGACGAAGAGGCGTATGTCGTGCCGTACCTCCGGAATACCGGCTACACGTTCCGTCCGCTGAAGACCGACACCGACTGGGCGGGCAAGACGTACGGCGCGCGCGGGTATCCGAGCAACCATCTGGTGGACGCCGAAGGGCGCATCGTCTTCAAGCCGGGCGTCATCCGGAGCAAGGCCTCGGAGCGCACGTTCGAGCTGCAGGTCGAAGCGCTGCTGCAGCGCGCGGCCGGGACGCGGCTCTCCCCGGCGAAGTAGGGGATACCGATGATGTCGGCGCCGAGAAGAACCGCCCTCGTTGTGCTGGCGCTCGCCGCGGCCGTGGCGGGCGCGCGGGCACAGGAGGATCCCGTCCGGTGGACGGCGGTGCCCGCGGCCGCTCGCGTGGACGCCGGCGCCACGTTGGAGGTTCGGCTCACCGCTGCGATCGATCAGGGCTGGCACATCTACGCGATCGCGCAGCCGCCCGGTGGTCCCATTCCGACCAGTATCACCATCGTCGAGGGCCAGCCATTCGCGCGAGCTGCCGCGATTCGCGAGCCCGCGCCCGTTCGCAGGTTCGATCCCAACTTCGACATCCAGACCGAGTTTCACGAAGAGAGTCCGACGTTCGTCGCGTCCGTCCGCGCCGCCGGTGACGCCGCGGCCGGGCCGCACGAGCTGACATTCCGCGTTCGCTTCCAGGCCTGCACGGATACGGTCTGCCTGCCGCCGATCGCGAAGCTGGTCGCCGTACGCGTCCACGTCCTCGCCGTGCGGGAACCCGCGGCGGCAACTGCGGGAGGCGACCCGCGTGCCGCGCCTCCGGTGTCTGGACCGCTCGCCGCCGCACCCGCTGCTCCCGCAGCCGTGCCGGCCGGCGCCGTCGCGGAGCCGACCACCATCGACACGTCCGCGGTCGCCGTCGAGGCAGGGTCGCTGCGCGCGTTTCTGGTGCTGGCGATGTCGATGGGCGCGCTGTCGCTGCTGACGCCGTGCGTGTTTCCGATGGTGCCGATCACCGTCTCGTACTTCACGAACCACGCGGCCGGCCGGCGGCGCGGGGCGATCGCCAACGCGGTGATCTACGCCGGCGGCATCATCGCCACCTTCACCGCCCTGGGCACGGCGCTGGCGATGCTGGTCGGCGCGTCGGGCATGAACCTGTTCGCGGCGAACCCGTGGATCAACCTGCTCATCACCGCAATCTTCCTGGGGTTCGCGCTCAGCCTGTTCGGCGCGTACGAGATCCGTCTGCCGTCGCGTCTGCTGACCGGGCTCGATCGCCTGTCGCGCCGCGAAGGACCCGGCGCCGCCGGCACGCTGCTGATGGCGCTGACCTTCACGCTGACGTCGTTCACCTGCACGGCGCCGTTCGTCGGCACGCTCTTCGTGATGGCCGCGGGCGGCCGATGGCAATGGCCCGTCGCCGGCATGCTGGCGTTCTCCAGCGTGTTCGCGCTGCCGTTCTTCGTGCTCGCGCTCGTGCCGCAGCTCGTCTCGCAGCTCCCACGCGCCGGCGCATGGCTGAACGCGGTCAAGGTGTCGATGGGATTCCTCGAGATCGCCGCGGCGATGAAATTCATCTCCAACGTGGATCTCGTATGGGGCTGGCACGTGTTCACACGTGAGGTCGTGCTCGCGACGTGGGTCGCCATCGGCGTGCTGTTGACGCTCTATCTGCTGGGCGTTTTCCGAGTAGCCGAAGGCGACGCACCCGTGCAGCGTGTCGGGGCGGTTCGCATCGCGACGGCGCTGCTGACGCTCGCGGTGAGTTTTCATCTGCTCACCGGCCTTTGGGGCAGCCGGCTGGGCGAGATCGAGGCCTTTCTGCCGCCGGCCACCGGCGGCGGTGCGGGACGTAACGCGACCGGCACCATCGATGGCGAGCTGCCGTGGATCGTCAACGACTACGACGGCGCGCTCGCCGCGGCGCGGCAGGAAAAGAAGCTGCTGCTGATCGATTTCACCGGCTACACCTGCACCAACTGCCGCTGGATGGAAGCGAACATGTTCCCGCGCCCCGATGTCCGCCGCGAGCTCGAGCGCTACGTGCGCGTCAGGCTCTACACGGACGGTGAAGGGGAGCCATACCAGCAGTTCCAGAAGTTCCAGGCCTCGACGTTCAAGACCGTGGCGCTGCCGTACTACGCCGTAATCTCCGGCGATGGCCGCCCGCTGACGACGTTTCCTGGCTTGACGCGGAATCCCCAGCAGTTCGTCGCGTTTCTTCGCGCGCCCCTCGAGCGCGAGCGCGCGGCGACCGGTGGCTCGTAGAGACTCGCAGGAAGAGGAGCACATGACACTGAGAACCACGGTCCTCGTCGCCCTCGTGTGGCTATCCGCCGCTGCAGCCTCCGCGCAGGTGAGCGGCACGCTGAAAGGTCAGGTCACCGATCCGCAGAAGTCGCCGGTGCCTGGCGTGACGGTGGTCGTGTCCAGCCCTGAGCTGCAGGGCGTACGTGAGTCCGTCACCGACGCGTCAGGGGCGTACGTCATGCTCGGCTTGCCGCCGGGTGTGTACGAGCTGCGCACCGAGCTGACCGGCTTCTCCAGCCACACCCAGCCCGACATCCTCGTTCGCGCCGGACAGACGATCAACGTCGACATCGAGCTGAAGGTGGGCAAAGTCCAGGAGACCGTGACGGTCGTGGGAGGTCAGCGGGGCGAAACGCCCATCGTCGACGTCGAGAACCCCGAGCTGCACTTCAACATCAGCGGCGACTTCCTGCGCGAGCTGCCGCTCGGATCGCGGCAGCAGTGGGACCAGCTCTGGCAGCTCGTCCCCGGCGTGGTGACGTCGGCCCGCAGCGGCGACGGCGACATCGAGCCGCAGATTCACGGCGCGTCGGAGCGCAGCAACGTGATGAAGGTGGACGGCTTCGACATCGGCAGCTCCTTCACCAACCAGCAGTGGACGACGCAGTTCAGCACCGAGATCATTCAGGATGTTTCGATCAAGACGGCCGGCCTCGACGCGTCCACGCCGCTCGGCCGCGGCGGCTTCCTGAACATCGTCACCAAGTCGGGCGGCAACAGGATCCACGGCTCGGGGAGCGCCTTTCTGCAGCCGCGCAAGTGGAACGGCAACAACATCCCCGGCGGACAGCCGCTCGATCAGGCGTTCTATCAGCCCGATGCCTCGATCGGCGGGCCGGTCCTGCGCGACCGCACGTGGTACTTCGCCTCGTACCGGCGCGTCTATATCGACGAAGGCGTGCCGCGGACCGCGGCGATCCTCCAGTCGTTCGCGGCGAACGGCTTCGACACCCCGGACTACGACAAGCTGAATCGCAACAACCGGTTCTTCGGCAAGGTCACGCAGTCGCTCGGGCCCGGCCGGACGCTCTCGCTCACGTATCTCGACGACCGCGGCAAGACCTTCAACTCCGACTCGCGCGACCAGAGCACGAAGGAGTCGACGATCAACATCGGCAACGGCGGCCCCACGCCGCAGGTGGCGTGGCACTCGGTCGTGGGCGGGCGGCTGCTGCTGACGGCTCAATACGGTTACCGCCGGCAGTTGACGGACATCGAGCCGGGCGGCGGCGAGACGAACCCCGCGTACGTGCGCTGGGGCCGGACGTCGCTCAGCGGCGGCGTGCTGGTGGGACAGGACGCGCTGCTCTACTACGGCAATCGCGCCGGCCTCGCCTGGTGGTCGACCGGCGTGCGCGATCACCACGAGTTCACGGCCGATGCGTCCTACATCGTGCCGCGCGGCGGCGGGCGCCACACGCTTCAGGCAGGCACGCAGTACAAGCCGCGGAGCCGCGGCCACAGCGACACGAATTACCCGGCCAACGGCCCGGCGCTCATCGACGAGCTGCGAGTCGTGCGATCCGACGGGTCCGTCGCCTTCGTGCCGTTTCACCGCCGCACGCAGAACCCGACGAAGGTCGTCGCCTTCAGCAACACCTACGAGCTGCTCGGCTTCTACGTGCAGGACAAGTGGCAGCCGGCGTCCCGCCTCAGTCTCACGCTCGGCGGGCGATACGACCGGCAGAAGACGGCCGATACATTCGACCTCTGGAGCATCGACAGCGGCTCGTTCAATCCTCGCGTCGGCGCCGCCTACGCGCTGACAGCGGACAGCCGCGACGTTCTCCGCGTGTCGTGGGGCCGGATGAACGATCTGCTGTACACGCAGATTGCCCCGAGCGTCGGCGGCGCTGCGTCGGGAACGATCGACGAGTACGATCTCGATCTGAACGGGACGTTCGAGACGGTTCGTACCACGCCCGCGGTGCTGACGCGCACGCTGCCGGAGGACAGGCTGCTGGACGCCGGCATGGCGACGCCGATCACCGATGAACTGCACGTCGGCTACACGCGTCAGCTCCCCGGCCGCGTGTCGCTGGACGTCGCCTACGTCAACAAGGTGTTCAAGAACGAGATCGGCACCCGCGACACCAACGTCATCTACGAGAACGAGCGCTTCGCCGGCTATCGGAATCCCACGTTCAACGCGATCCCGATCACGACGAACATCGACTCGTCCCGGCGCAGGTACCACGCCGCCGAATTCTCCGTGATTCGCAACATCGGCGCGCGCTGGTCGGCATTCGCGAACTACACCTACCAGAAGATGACGGAGACGGGTGAGTGGCGCTACGACCAGCCCGAGCGCTACCTCTATCCCGCCGGCTGGTTCGACAACGACAAGATCGCGCGGCCGCACGTCCTCCGCCTGAACGGCAGCTATCGCGCGCCGTGGGGCGTCCGCACGTCGATCATCTACTCGCTCACATCCGGCAGCTACAGCGCGCCGGTAACGACGACGCTTCCGGCGCCGGATCCGGCGTTCGGCCCCGCCACGATGGTCCTGCCGAACGGCCGCTCGGTCAGTAATCCGCTCGCGACGACCACGCGAATCGTCGGGCCGCGCGGCGACAACGTCCTGCAGGCGCCGACGGTGCATCGCCTCAATCTGCGCCTCGGGCGCCGTTTCGGGCTGCGCGGCGGACATGCGGCCGACGTCAACGTCGACATCTTCAACCTGACCAACAACGGCGCGCCGCTGTTCTTCCGCTCGACGAACAACACGAGCCCGTTCTTCGGCCAGTTCACCTCGTCCACGCAGGCGCCTCGCGCCGGGCAGTTGTCGATCGTGTACCGCTTCTGATTACGTCGGCCGCTTCTGCAGGCGGAGGGTGAACGATTTCGTTTCGCCCTCTGCCAGCGTGAAGCTCGTGGCAATCGAGCGCAGCGCCTGCAGGAAATCCGGGTCCATCCACTCCATCTGCGCCACCGTCGGCAGCGCGACCAGGAGGTACTGCTCCGGCGGGAGCGCGCGAATCTCGAAGCGGCCCTGCTGATCCGGCCGGGCCATCGCGACGTAGCGCGAGCGCTCGAACCACTTCGCGGAGTCGGCCGCGAACGCCACGACCGTGAAGTCCGCCGTCGCACGCCCTCGATCGTCGGTCACCGTGCCGCTGACGACGGACACTTTGGACGTGAGCACCACCTCCACGTCGTCCACGTCCTTCTCGCGAAAGTCGACTGTCGCGTCGGTGATGTCGATGCCGCCGCGCGTGATCTTCTTCACCGCCCAGCGCGGGTTCGACACGCTGGCGAGCACGCGACGGATCCCGGACATGTGCGTCACCTCGAACGTGAGGTCGTCGTGTGTCTGCGACGGCGGCGGCCCGCCGCCAACGGGCGCCGAGTCGAATTCGACCGGCAACGCCGTGACGCGGACGTCCCGAGCGGCCGGCGGCGGTTGAGCGGTGTCTTCGAGCGCGATCTTGCCCCGCAGCGTCGTGCCGGCGGTGACCTTCAACACCACGCCGTCGAGATCCGCATCGGCGACGATGACAGACGCCGATCCGAACGGCATTGCGCCGAGGTTGAACGGCCCGCGGCTGCCCGGCGGCGGCGCGCCGAAGCCCTGAAGCGTGTAGGTGCCCGGCGGCACGTTGCGGAACACGAAGGTGCCGTCCGGCGCCGTGAGACCGCGACCGATGACGAAATCCATCCGCTTCAGGCGATCCGCCGTGGCCAGCCACAGCGTTCCGCGGCCGCCCGGCTGCAGCGCGCCATCGACCATCGTGCCCGACACGGAAACCGTTCTGGCGGAGACGAGCGGAAACGACGCCGTGGCATCCGCCGCGGGAGCCGCAGCGATCGCGATCGCTGCGGCGCTGTCGATCGTTCCGGGATAGTAGGTCGGCGCAAAGCCGCCAACGCCGTTCTGATCGGCGAAGACGCCGGCCAGCGCGAGGACGAAGTACTCGCCGGGCGGTATGGTGAGCCGATACTGTCCACGGTCGTCGGTCATTGCCGCCGCCTGCGGACTTCCGATCGGCACCAATCGATGCCGGCCCCCCGCAAACTGGCGGCGCGCCGGCTGCACCAGGACGCCCGGCGCCGGATCGCCGAACTCGTCGACGAGCGTGCCTTCGATCGCCGGCGTGCGCCGCAGGGTGACGTCCACCTGCACCCTCGCGCCGTCGTCCACCATGATCAGCGTGCCGGGCTCGTCCGGCCGCGTCTGTCCGTACTCGACGCTCACATAACGATCGGCTTCGACCCTGAGCGTGTAATGCCGCGCCGCCAGATTCGTGTACTCGAATCGGCCCTGGGGGTTCGATCGCTTCCAGTTGGTCAGCCGCGTGCCCTCGACGCCGACGAGGAGGAGGCGTGCGTTCGCGATCGGCTTGCCGGTCTCCGCGGCGGTGATGCGGCCGGCGACGCGGCCGGTACCGGTCGGCTCGGGTCGCGGCGGGGGAGGCGGCGCCGAGGGATCGCCGATCGGGCTGGCGGGTGTGAGCGTGACGTCGATGCCTGCCGTGTTCGTCGCCGCCGCGACGCGCACCGCTCGCGCGGCTTCGAGCGCCGTGGCGTCCGGATGGTAGGCGCGCGTGATGCCCGGCGGCTTTTCTCCCGCCGCCAGCACGAGCCGCGCGACGGCTCCGCGATCGGTTGCCGCCTCGATCCAGTACTCGCCCGCCGCAAGGCTGTGCAGGCGATAGCGGCCCACATCGTCGGTTCGCGTCTGCCGCACGCTCGCCGGTTTGCCGTCGGCTCCAGGTTGCAGCGCCGACACGACGATGTTCAGCAGCGGCTCGCCGGATGCGTCGGCGACGATCCCTTCGATGGCGGCGCCGCGCAGCATCTTCAGCGTGGCGTCGGGCGTCGCGACCGTTTCGAGCGTCACGAATCCCGGTTTCTCGACCGCCATCTTGAACTCGCCCGCGGCCAGCCGGCCGAAGCGGTAGGCGCCCTTGGCATCGGTATCGGCGATGCGCGGCGCGCCGGCACCGGTCAGGGTGACGCGCGCACGTCGCACCGGTCGAGCATCACGCCCGTCACCGGTCACGACGTGTCCCGTCAAGGTGATTCCAGTTGCCGGCTGCGACGCCGGCGCCTGTGCGAAGGTCCACGAAGCGGCGAGCAGAACGCCGAGCAGTGTGCGCATGGTGTGTGCGCTGAGACTACCAGAACCGTGTGCGCGCGCACACATTCGTGTGAATTGATCTTCGCCGTCAATGCAGCGACAATTCGCGGACGACATGGACGACGATCCGCGGGTAGAGGCCGATCGGCTGCGCACACTGCTCGACAAGCTGCCGTCGTGCCTGATGCGCGTCGGCGTCGATGGCACGCTGCTCGCTGTCAGCGATACCGCACGCGATCTGCTCGGCGCGCGTGATCTCGGCGCCGCGCTCGGCTCGAACTTCATCGATCGCCTGCGTGGAGATGCGAGCGCCGTGTGGGGAGACTTCGCGCAACGCGTGTCGCACGACGGATCCGGATCCGCCGAGTGCGAGATGGAGGATCTCGCTGGCGTGCGGCGTGTCGTCGTGCTCCAGGGCGTGGCCGTGCCGCATCATCCCGACACGCATGCTTCCGTCCTGGTCGCGGTGCGCGACATCTCGACCGCCCGGCGCCTCGAAGCGTCGCTGCACGAGCAGGAGAGCGCGAGGCGGTCGGTGCAGGCCGCGCTCGACGCGGCGACCGCCAGCCTCGAGCAGCTTCGCGGGCAGCTCGAGAACGTCAGTGCCGAGCGGCGCGAGCTTCGAGCGGCGCTGGACGGAATGGTCGCGGATCAGCAGCGCGTCGGCGCCGCCATCGATCAGCTCATCACCGCGCTCAGCGTTGCGATGGACGCCGCGTCGTCCGCGCGGCAAGTCCTCATCAGCAAGGTACGGCGATGACCGCAGAGTCACCCAATCAGCGGCGGCTGCGCACCGGCGAGGTCGCGGGGATCACCGGTGTTCGGCTCCACCCACCGGGAAGCCCGGCGCAGATCGTAAACATCTCGCCGACGGGACTGCTGGCCGAGTCGGCGGCCAAGCTGCGCGTCGGCACGACCCTCCAGGTGGAGTTCGAAGGCGGCTTCACGCCGCATGCCGTCGGCGGGCGAGTCGTGCGTTGTGAGGTCGCCGCGATGGAGCGCGACGGCATCCTGCGCTATCACATCGGCATCGATTTCGACGCGCAGCTGCCGCTGCACGCCGCGCGCGGGCCGGAGCCGGCCGCTCCGCCCCCCGCGCGCGACGTGCGCAACCGCTGGTAATCGCCGTCAGGAACCCGACCGGACGATGTCCGGCTTGGTGGTCGCGATGATGGCGAACAGCTCATCCTGCTCGGCCTGCGGCACCTCGAACTTGGCGAGCGTCACCTTGAAGTCGGCCACCATCGCCGTCCACTCCGCGTCGGTGATGTTCAATCTCGCGTGCGCCTCCTTCATCGATCGCCCCGTGTACTTGCACGGTCCGCCGGTCACCTGGCAGACCATCGTGGTCACGTGGAACTTCAGGCCCGCCTTCGGAACACGATCACGGGACGCCTTGATGGCCGCGTTGGCGTTGAGCGTCGGGTTGACGAGCAGCCGCTCGATGAAGTCGTCAACCACCGTGGCGATGTTGTAGACGCCACCAAGGCGGTCGTAGAGCGGCTTCTTCCCGGCGTGTTGGGCGGTTGCGGGCGCAGCACCGTTTGCGAGCGTGAGAGCGACGAGAGCGACGAGAGTGACGAATCGACGCATGCGGGCCTCCTGTTCACGTGCGCGGTTTGTCTGCCGCGATGTTCACTCCGATGACGCCGTACTTCCTGGCCGTACGCTCCTTCTTCGTTCCCGCGAACGGATCGAACCGGTGGGTGAGGCGAACGTTGGCGAAGCCCGCGGCCTCGAACGCGCCGGCGATCTCTGCCTCCGGCAGAGCGCCGGCGATTCAACCGGTCCACAGATCGACGTCGCGTTTCGCCGCCTCGTCCAGTTCGGAGCCGAGGACGATATCGGCGATCTGAAGGCGGCCGCCGGGCGGCAGGACGCGGAACATCTCGGCGAGCGCGCGCTCCTTGTCAGGCACGAGGTTGAAGACGCCGTTCGAGATCAGGACGTCGACGCTGCCGTCCGCCGCCGGCAGTGCCGTGGCATCGCCGAGGCGGACTTCGACGTTCGCCAGTCCTGTGTCAGCAGCGCCGGCCGTGGCGCGGGCGATCATCGGCTCCGTCATGTCGACGCCGATTGCTCGGCCGGACGGCCCGACGTGCATCGCGGCGAGGAGCAGGTCGGTGCCGGCGCCACAACCCATGTCGAGCATCGTCGCGCCCGGCGCAAGCGGCTGAATCAGATGCGGGTTGCCGATGCCGGCAAACGAGGCGGTGACGGCACGTGGCAGCTTCGTCAGCTCCGCGCGGTCGTAACCGAGTCGCTCGGCGGCGTAGTCGGGCCCGCGGTGGAAGTGGAACTCGCCGTCCGGCTCGGCCGCGACGCGGCTGTACATCGACTTCACTTCGGCGCGAAGACGGGCGACGTCGAGATCGACGGGGCAACTGATGTCCATGGGCGCAGGGTAAGCCGCCGGATTCGATTCGTCCAATGAAACGTTGTGAACGCCGTGATAGATTCTGTGAATCGTGGAGCTGCGTCTCCTGCACACCTTTGCCGCGGTGGCCGAGCTGCGGCATTTCGCCCGGGCGGCGGATCGCTGCAACCTGTCGCAGCCCGCCGTGTCGCATCAAATCCGGCTGCTCGAGGAGCAGCTCGGCACGAAGCTGCTGAACCGCGACGGCCGCCGCGTCTCGCTGACCGTCGCCGGCGAGCTGCTGCTGGAGGACGCGCGGCGCATCCTCGCCGCAGTCGACCGCGCGCGGGAGCGCGTGCAGAGCGTGTCAAAGGGGACGCGCGGCCGCGTGCGCATCGGCGCGACGGTAACGGCGGGCCTGTATCGGCTGCCCGCCACGCTCGAGCGGTATCGGCGCGAACATCCGCAGTTCGCGCTGCACTTCGTCATCGCGCCCGAGCTCGAGCTGCTGGACCGCGTCGCGGCGAACGACCTCGACATGGCGGTCGTCACGGGCAAGCCGCCGCTCGGCGAGCTGCGAGCGCACCGCCTCGATCGCGACGATCTCCTGTTCGTCGCGGCGGCGTCGTCTCCGTTCGCCGGGCGTCGTGCCATCAAGCCGTCAGAGCTTCGCGACGAGCCGTGGATTCTCCGTGAGGATGGATCGGACACGCGCCGTCAGCTCGACGCGTGGTTCCGGCGCCATCGCGTGACACCGTCGCGGACGATGACGCTGCACGGGCCGGAGGACGTCAAGCGCGCCGTCGTGGCGGGGCTGGGGATCGCGCTGCTGTCGCGCAGCGTGGTTGACGAGGATGTCGCGGCCGGGCGCCTGGCGATCGTCCGGACCGCTGCGCCGCTCCCGCCGCGCGATGTGTGGCTCGTCGATCATCCGCAGAAACACCACGGCGCGGCCTGCACGGCGATGCTGCAGGCGTTGGGCGTGCGCCGCTAGCGCGCCATCTCCATCAACCACACGTCGGCGTCGACCAGCACGCGCTCGAAAAAGAGCGTGCGCCCATCACCGCTGAGGCGATAACGCGACGCTGTTGGCGTTCCCGCAATCGGGACAACAGTCCCCGTCATGCTGTCCACGATCGCGAGGCCTGCTCCGGTTGCCGTCACGAATCGCCGCGAATCGGGCAGAAAGCCCGCGACGGAGTAGTCACGCGCCTCGGCGGGCGGCGGCAGCGAGAAGGTTCGAATGGCTCCGTCCGGAAAATCCCACACGGCGGGTGCTTTCGGAGTGCCCGACGCGGTCAGGAGCGACCCGGCAACCATCCGCCCGTCCGGCGACAATGCTTCTGCGCCGAACGCATCGGCGTGCGGCGGCTTGATGAACCGAGCGGTCGAACGCGTCGCCGTCGACGCCGTGTCGAAGGTCCAGGTGCCGAAGGGGCGAAAGATGTTGGCCGACGACACCACCCGCCGGCTGTTGGACGCCCACACGGCCTCATAGATATCCGACTTGAGATCAGTCATCTGCCGCAGGCTGGATCCATCGCGCGCCACCGACCACAGCTCCCACTCGCCACTTCTCGTCGACATGAACGCGATCGTGTGGCCATCCGGCGACCAGGTCGGATTGCGGTCCTTCGCCGGATCGTCCATCAGCCGCACCGTCTCCGATCCATCGACCCGCATGAGGACGATATCCTCCTGCGCGCCGCGGCTGGTGCAGGCAAGCCATTCGGCATCAGGTGAAATCGTGCACCAGCCGAGCGAGGCGCTGCGGACCGGTTTCGCGGCGCCGGCCCGCGCGCCACTCGATGTCACCTCCAGCGGCGCCGTCGAGAGCTCGAAGCTCCGTGTATAACCGGAGACGGCGAGCCGCGATCCGTCGGCCGTGACGCGGGCGTAGCCGAGACCCGTCACAGAGTTGGTCATCGGCGCGGGCGTTCCCGCCGCGCGTCCGGTCTGAGGGTCCATCGCGACGCGCCAGATGTTCATCGTCCCGCCGCGATCGCTGGAGAAGAACAAAGAGCGGCCATCCGGCGCCCATTCAGGCGACCAGTCGGTTGCGGCATCCTGCGTCACCGCGACGGGAGAGCCGCCGTCGATCGCGACGGTCCAGATGTCGCGCTGACCGCCAGTATTCGCCCAGTACGCGATGCGCGTCCCGTCAGGCGACCATGCCGGCTGCACGGCATCACCCTCGAGCAGGCGTGTGGCCTTGCCGCTCGCGACATCCGCGAGCCACAGTTCCGACCGCGCGTTGCGCCCGTATGCATCGACGACGGCTTCCGTCGCGTACGCCAGCCTGGTGCCATCCGGCGACCACGCGGGATCGAAACCGGCGCTCGTGATCCGGCGGACCGACTCGCCGGTCGCGCCCATCACGAAGATCCCGCCGCCGCTGCGCTCGGACCGGAACGCGATGCGCTCGCCATCGGGCGAGAACGACGCCTGTTGATCGTCGGCGGGCTCGTTCGGCGTCAGGTTGATGGCGCGGCCGCCGCCCGCGCGCAGGACGTAGATGTCCAGATTGCCTGACGCCGCGCTGGCGAAGATGACCTGCCGGCCATCCGGCGATATGTCCGGCTGCAGCTCGGGCCCGGGCAGCTCCGTGATGCGGCGCAGCGAGAATCCCTGCGAAGGCGTTGTCAGCGGCGCGGCCGTGTTCCTCATGACAACCCACGTCAGTGCGGCGCCCGCGAGCATTCCTGCCAGTGTCCATGCGACGGCTGGCGAAGGCCGGCGCCGCGCCTTGGCTCCAGACGGCGATGCCGTTTCCGCTGTCGACGACAGCAGGATTCGCGCTTCGCCGATGTCGCGCAGCCTGAGATTCGGATCGCGTTCGAGGCAGCGCTCGAGCAGCCGCCTGACCGCCGGTGACGTTCCCGATGGAAGCCGCGTCAGGTCGATGTCGGCGCGGAGGACCGCGGCGACCGTTTCGGACGCCGTCTCCGCGGCAAACAGCGCCGTGCCGGTGAGCATCTCGTAGAGGAGAACGCCGAACGCCCAGATGTCCGCACGCTTGTCGACCGCCTTTCCCTTCGCCTGCTCCGGCGCCATGTAGGCGGCGGTGCCGAGAATGACGCCGAGCTCGGTCACGTTCGGCGACGTGAACGTCGGCGAGTTCAGGATGTCCGCCCCGGACGCCGGGACGTCGACCGCTTTGGCGAGCCCGAAGTCGAGGACTTTCGCGGATCCGCTCGTGGTGATTCTGACGTTCGCCGGCTTCAGATCGCGATGGACGACGCCGCGCTCGTGCGCCGCTTCGAGCGCCTCGGCGATCTGCCGCGCGATCGGCAGCGCCTCGTCCACTGGAATCGGGCCGCGGCTGATCCGTTCCGCGAGGTCTTCGCCGTCGACCAGCTCCAGGACGATGGCGGTGACGGCAGGCGACTCTTCGATGCCGTAGATGTGCGCGATGTGCGGATGGTTGAGCGAGGCGAGCAGCTGCGCCTCGCGTGCGAACCGCGCCAGCCGCTGCGGATCCGCGGCGACGCTCTGCGGCAGCGCCTTCAGCGCGACGTCGCGCTGCAGCTTGGTATCGCGCGCACGGTACACCTCGCCCATGCCACCCGCGCCGACCGTGCCAACGATCTCGTACGGGCCGACACGGGTGCCGGGGGAGAGGCTCATGGGCGGCGCTGATTATACGTTGCGCAGCAAAGGAAGCTCTTGTGGAGGTCCGGGGTAGCGGCATTGGCCTTGCTCTGGCACTCTGCAAAGCGGACACTTTACTGGCGCGCAATTCGGGAGGTCACTATGAGACGAAGTTCCGGCAGGGTCCTGTCGCTCGGGCTGGTGGCGCTGCTCGTAACGGCGGCGTCCGGCTCACAACAGCCAAAGACCACGCAACCGCCCGGCAAGACGGCGCAGCAGCATCAGCCCCCGGCCGACGCGAAGACGTCGGACATGGCCGCCAAATGCAAGGCGATGATGGCCAATCACGACAAGATGATGAACGACATGAAAGCCGCCGATCAGCGGCTCGACAGTCTCGTCACGAAGATGAACAGCGCCACGTCGAGCCAGGGGAAGGTGGACGCGACGGCGGCTGCCGTGACCGAGCTGGTCGCCCAGCGCAAGGCGATGCGCGACTCGATGATGCAGATGCACCAGGGCATGATGGGGCACATGGGCGAGCACATGCAGGCCGGCAAGGAGTCGATGGCCATGTGCCCGATGATGAAGGGCATGAGCGGCAAGCACTGATCGAGCAGAGGTGTCGCAGGAACGTCGTTGACAGGCGTCCCGGTCCGGGCGTAATCTCCTCTCGCCATGCGAGAGGAGGGACATGCCGAAGACTGAATACCTGCAGGGCGCGCTCGACCTGCTCGTGCTGAAGACCCTCGCGCTCGGGCCGAACCACGGGTGGGGCATCCAGCAGCGCATCCGGCAGGTATCGGGCGAGGCGCTCAGCGTCAGCCAGGGGTCCCTGTATCCAGCCCTGCACCGGCTCGAAGCCGCAGGCCTGCTGGCGTCTGAAATGACGGTCTCCGAGAACAACAGAAAAGCGCGTTTGTACCGCCTCACCACGGCCGGACGCCGCCGGCTCGAGGCGGAAACGGCCGACTGGCAGCAGTTCTCGCTCGCCGTCCGGCGGCTCCTTCAACTCGCCTGAACGGATCGGAGGCCGTCATGTTCGGCCGGATTGTCACGAGCATTCGCGGCGTGCTGCAACGTCGTCGCGTGGCGCGCGAACTGGACGATGAACTCGCGTTCCACGTCGAGATGGAGACGCAGGCGAACATGCGGCGCGGGCTGGCGCCGGCGGAGGCGCGGCGTCTCGCGTTGCGCGATCTCGGCGGTGTGACGCAGACGAGGGAAGCCGTCCGCGCCGTCCGGAGGACCGCGCTCGACTCGCTGTGGCAGGACGTTCGTCACGCGGCGCGCAGCCTCTGGCGCCGTCCTGGCGCCGCCGTCGCGTCCGCTGCCATGCTCGCGTTGGGCATCGGGCTCACCACGGCGATGTTCACCGTGGCCGACGCCCTGATCCTGCGGCCGGTTCCGTTCGAAGATCCCGATGAACTCGCGTTCGTGTACATGGGCAACGAGCGCGGCGGCCGAATCACGGTCTCACCGGCCGTGCTTCGGGCATGGCAGGAGAGTCCGGCCTTTGCCGGCGCGGAGTCCGCCGTGCCGGACACCGCGCTCATCGACGTCGACGGCGGCATCGTCGAGCGGGGCATCGCGCGGATTACGCCGGGGCTGTTCGACCTGCTCGGCGGCGTGCGCCCGATCCGCGGCCGCCTGTTCGATGCGTCGGAGGTTCGAGCGGGCATCAACGACCGCGTGGTGATCTCCGAAGACGTCTGGCGCACGCTCTATCAGGCCGATCCAGCGATTCTCGGGCGCCCCCTCTTGATCGACGGCGAGCGGCTTGTCGTCATCGGCGTGCTGCCGGCGGATTTCCGGTTCCCGTCGTGGGATACGGTCATCTGGCGGGCAGTCGACTTCCGTGCCCTGCCGGGGTCGCTGGCCAACCAGCTCCCGCGCGCGTACGTACGGTTTACCGCGGATGTGCCGCGGGCTGATGCCGCTCGGATGGCAACGGATGCGGCGCGGGCGGCGGACGGCAGAAACGCGGAACTGTGGTTGCGGGTTCAGCCGCTGGCGGGCCTGGTGCTCGATTCGTACTACCAGCGCGCCGTGCCGTTGCTCGCCGGCGGCGTCGTCCTCGTGTTCCTCGTGCTGTGCGCGAACGTCAGCAGCCTGCTCCTCGCGCGCTTCACGGCACGCCAGCGCGAGTTCAGCATGCGATCGGCGCTCGGCGCATCGCGCGGACGGCTGATCCGGCAGGCGTTCGTCGAAAGCAGCGTCCTCGGCGTGGTGAGCGTGGCCGCCGGGATTGGCGTCGCCTGGATGCTCGTCTCGCTGTCGCGAGCGTTTCTGCCCGAAGCGTTCCTGCTTCGCACGCTGAATCCGTTGAACATCGACGCCCGGGCGCTCGCCGTCACCTCGGCGTCGGGCCTCGTCGCCATCGTCGCTGCGGGCCTGCTGCCGGCGTGGATTGGGACGCGAGCGGATGCGCAGGCGTCGCTTCGCATCACGGAGCGGAGCGGAACCGAGACCCGGGGCGCGCGTGCCGTGACGCGGACGCTGCTCGTCGGCGAAATCGCGCTGGCGTGCACGCTGCTCGTCGCCGCCACACTGCTCGTGCGGTCGTTCGTCAATCTTGCGAAGGCCGAGCGCGGACTCGACGTCGACGGCGTGTTGCTGGCCACCTTGTCGCTGCCGCCGCCGGCGCTCCCGGACCGATCGTCGCGCGCGATCGCCGCGCGCACGATCGAAGAACAGGTCAGGCAGCTTCCAGGTGTGCAGCGCGTCGCCTGGACCTACGGCCTTCCGCCGCGCGGCGCGATCTCGTTCGGCGACTGGCGATCGGACGCGCCGGGTAATCCTGTCGTGGACATGCAGGTGGATCGATACAGCGTCGGCCGCGAGTTCTTCGACGTGTTCGGGATCCCCTTGCTCTCCGGCCGGACGTTCGACGCCTCCGACGGTGACGGCGCGGTGATCGTCGGCGAGCGGCTCGCTCGCACGCTTTGGCCAGGGTTGGATCCCATCGGCCGCACGTTCACGTTCATCAAGGAGCGATTCCACGTCGTCGGTGTCGCGCGCGAGATTCATCACCCGTCGCTGGACGTCCGGCTCGATCGGCCGGAGTTCTACGAGCCGTTCGCCGGTGTCGGCAGCTACGCGATGATGAGCATCAAGTGCGGAGCGGGATGTGCGAATGCCGCAGCCATCCGTCAGCGAATCGTGTCGGCGCATCCAGCCGTCCGGGTCCACGACGTCGACGCGCTCGAGGACGTATATTTCGAGCAGCTCGCCCGGCCGCGCGCCGCGGCGGCGCTCGGCTTCGCCTTCGCCGCCATTGCGCTGCTTGCGGCCGCCGGCGGCCTGTTCAGCGTACTCAGCTACGCCGTGGGCCGGCGCAAGCGTGAATTCGGCATCCGCACGGCGCTCGGTGCGTCACCATCTCAGATTCGCCGCGTGGTGCTCCGCGACGGCTTCGGCGTCGCCGTGATTGGCGTGGGCATCGGCAGCGTTGCCGCATGGCTGCTCGCTCGCGCGCTCGTATCGATGCAGTACGGCGTCACGATCGCCGATCCGCTCGTCTGGGGTCTGGTGCTCGCCGTGCTCGCAGCCGCGACCGCACTCGCCTCATGGCGACCAGCGCGTCAGGCAATGCGCGCGGACCCGGTGCTCCTGCTGCGCGAGGAGTGAGGTCCGCATTCTCCGTTGACGCCCCGGTGTCGCGGTCGCGTGCGCCAGCGCTCCTGCGCATCCTGATCCTCGCGGTGACCGTCTTTCCGATTGGATGCGAGCGCGGGGCTCGGCGGATCACGCTCGCGACGACGACCTCCGTGGACAACTCGGGTCTCGTGGCCGTTCTGGTGCCGGCCGTGCGCGCGGATGGCGGACCGGAAGTGAACGTCGCCGCCGTTGGCAGCGGCGTGGCGCTGGACCTGTTGCGGCGCGGTCACGCCGACCTGGCGATCAGCCATGCTCCCGCGCGCGAAGCGGAACTGCTCCGCAGCGGACACTGGATCTATCGCAAGGTGATGTTCAACGACTTCGTCGTGGTCGGACCGCCCGACGACCCTGCACGTGTCGCCGGCGCGCCGACGGTCGAGGAGGCCATGCGCAGGATCGCCGCGGCGGACGCGCGCTTCATCTCGCGCGGCGATGCGTCCGGCACGCATGAACGGGAGCGGGAACTGTGGACGCGCGCCGGGGCGACGCCCCGTCCCGGCCAGCTCGTCGCTGCGGGCAGCGGCATGGGCACGACGTTGCGAATCGCCGGCACGATGGGCGCGTATACACTTGCCGATCGCGCGACCTTCAGCCAGCACGCGAGCCGGGGAGACCTGACGATCGTGTACGAAGGCGGTCCGGCGCTGGTCAACACGTATTCGGTGATCGCGCCGGCCGCGGCACCGCGTGAGGTGCGGCGCCTGGTCGAATGGCTGACGGACGGCCGCGGACGGCAGATCGTCGCCAATTACCGGACCGCCTCGGGCATCGCCGCATTCGTGCCGTGGCCCGCCGGTTGTCCGCGCGACCGTCCGGATCTCGTTCCGCAGAGCTGTTTCTGAGCACCGTCGGGAAGGCCCTGCGTCTGTCGGGCCGTTTGCATGCATCTGATGCCTGAGGACGAACACAGGAGGACCGTGATGGAAAAAGACGTGGTGTGCGGAATGCAGGTCGAGCCGGCCAAGGCCGCTGGCACGAGCCAGTACAACGGGCAGACGTACTACTTCTGTTCGAAGGGCTGCAAGACGAAGTTCGACGCGAACCCCTCACAGTACACGAAGTGAGCAGCATCAGCCGCGGTGGCTCCCGTCGGTCGTGACGGGACCGCCGCGGTCGCGCATCCACTAGCCCCTTTCCGCCTGGCGAACGGATCGCAGCACAATAGCCCCATGGAATTCCTCACATTCGTGCTGCTGTTCGCCTCCGGCTGGCTCGTCTGGCGCCGTCCCGAACGAGAGCGGCTCGCCTTCAATCTGTTGATAGCCGCCGTCCTGCTCATGGTCTTCATCTTCACGCTCGGCACGCGCACCTCGCTGCTGCCGGGCCTCAACTACTGAGGGCGGACGTGACAGGCCGTTTCGTCTACACGCTGCTCGCCGCGGCCGTCCTGTTCCTCATCGTCGTGCCACTCGGCACGTCCGTCTTCGTCCTGGGCTTCGTCCAGGGAGATTCACCCTGCATTCTGTGCTGGGCGCAGCGCATCGGCATGGCGCTGGTGACGCTGATCGGGCTGTTCATCCTGCGGTATGGCCCGAAACCGAAGTATGTTGGCCTTGGCGTCCTCGTCAGCACGTACGGCGTCTTCATGGCGCTGCGCCATTCGTCGCTGCACGTAGCGCGCGACATCGGCCAGGGTTTCGCGCCCGAAATGCTCGGCGCGCACACCTACACGTGGTCGTTCGCCGTGTTCCTCGTGTCGCTCGCCTTGATGGCGGCGATGCTGATGATGGTGCCGCCGGCGGACTTCCAGCCCGGTGCGCCGCGCACGCTGCGCTCGATGGATGGCGGTGCGGCTGTCGCCTTCCTCGTCGTCACCGCGGGCGCCATCGTCCAGGCGTTCGCCAGCACCGGGCCGCCGCCCTACGTCGGCCAGAGCGATCCGGTCCGGTTCTCGTTCAACCCGCGGTACTGGGTCTGGTCGCTCGATGAGTATCGCTCCGCGGCGCCCGTCTCGCTGCGCGGGCGATGGGCGGTGGAGAAGCCGAAGGTGTCCAGCGTCAACGGCGATCCAGCCGGCGCGCCGTTACGTGGAGCGGCGCTGGAAGTCGTCGAGCGCCGGCCGCTGCAGCTGCCGCTCGACGGCACGCCGACGGGGCTGGATTACGACGCCACGGCCGATCGCTTTCTGCTGTCGACACAGCACGGCGTGTATCTCACCGACGGGGCGCTGCAGACCGTCGTCCGGCACACCATTGTCGATCCGCTGTTCTCCGTCGATCTGGGGCGATTCGCGGGAGCGGTGTTTCTCGACGGCGGCACGCGGCTGCTCGCCATCAGCGAGAACAAGAGCTTCGTCGCGCTGCGCGAGAGCGAGGGCGTCGACGCAACGCGCAACTACCGGTACTTCCTGGAATCGCCGGCCGCCTTCGAGGAGATCGCGCGTTCGCGTTTCGCGACCGTTCGCGCGCGGCTGATGTACGTGATGTCGGCCGCGTCGGACCCGTCGAACAACTCGATCATCACGATCAGCGTTCCGAACGCGCGCAGCCGCCGGTGGATCGTGTCGCGATTCGACGGCTCCGACATGCAGCTCGCCGAGGAGTTCGTGCCGCGGCTGGATCCGGCGCTCGCACCGCCGCAGCAGGGCGCGAATCCGCTCGAGGCCTACTACATCACGGGCGCCGCCGTGGCTGAGCGCCGTCTCTACGCGCTCTCCGCCGCGCACAGCACGCTCCTCGTGATCGACCTCGACACGCGCGCCGTCGCCGGCGCGTACTCCGTTCCTGGACTGGCGCAGCCGACCGGCCTGGCGATCAAGGCCGGCCGGTTCTACATCGTGGGCGCCGATGGCACGCTGACGATCACGTCGGCCCTGACGCGTGGTTAGCCCACCGCCTGCGCGACCCATACAACCGCGATGTACCGCAGCAGCTTCCCTGCAAACGTCCACGCGGAGAACGGCAGGAACGGCACGCGTGCGAGACCGGCGATCAGCACGAGCGCGTCACCGATCAAAGGAACCCAGGACAGGAGCAGTGCCGGCTGGCCGTATCTGGCGGCGACTGCTGACGCGCGGACGAAGGCCTTCGATGGTTCCGCCGCGGCGGCGACGCGTGCGGCACGCGCCAGCCAATATGTGGTGCACGCACCGAGGTAATTGCCGGCCGTCGCGACCGCGACGATCGCTGCGAGGCTGTAACCGCTGCGGACCATGACGACGACCGCCGGCTCGGAGCCGACCGGTACGAGCGTCGCGGCGAGGAAGCTCCAGGTGAACAGCGTCAGGTAGGCAAGCATCGGCCAGCCGCGCTGAGGTCAACGGCGGCTGGCAGGGGACTGGCCGAGAAGATCGACGGCAGCGCGCACTCCTTGCGCCAGCTTCGCCGCCGGACCGGTGCCGTAATAATGTAGGAAGATCACCACGGGCTGCACCTCCGTCATGTGGTGATGAATCGCGACGACATTCAAGCCGTTCGCGCGCAGCGCTTTCAGCACCGGTGTGAGTTCGTGCTCCAGCATCGCGACGTCGCCGGCGACCATCGCATCCGCGTCCGTTCCTGCGAAGGCCGCCCACGTATTCAGCCCCATGCGTGCGTTGATGACGGCGCCATGTTCGCGCAGAGCGATGTCCGGCCGGCCGATGGTGATCTTGTAGACGGCGCCGCTCTGCTCGCCACCGTGCCCGACGATCTTCGAGAGCGCCGCCGTATCGAGCGGCGGCGGTGCAGCGGCAGCCGCGGCTTTCGGCGCCCGCTGCACGGCTCGATCGATGAGATCGATCGCCGGCTTCACACGTCGCGCCAGGTCCCCCGCCTCGCCTCTGCCGTGGACGTGCATGTAGAACACGCGCGGCTGTTCCCAGAAGAAGTGATTGTGCAGAGCCGTCACCTGGAGGCCGTTGTCGAGGATCGCCGACATGACCGGGTTCACCTCGTCTTCCGTCACGACGAGATCCCCCATGAGCACCTCATGTCCGCCATCGCCGCTGGTCAGCGCGATCCATCCTCCAAAACCGAAGGGCGTGGGAGCCGGCCGTCCGGAGATCGTGACGTGAAGGTCGGTACGAGGGATGTTGACCTTCAGGACGCCGTCCTTGAAGTCGCCGCTCTTGCCGAGCGTGGTCAGGACGGCTTTATAGCTGCCCGGCATCGCCTGCGCATGCAGTGTGCCGAATCCAAGCAGCACCGCCGACACCATGCTGCAGCCTGCGACACGGGTCCATGTACGCATCGAATCTTGATGGTCTACGACGCTCGTCACGACGTCAAGCCCGTCCAGCGCCGAAGCGATCGTAGAGAACGGGGACCACGACCATGTTCAGGGCCGTCGATGTCAGCAGCCCGCAGAGAATCACCATCGCCATCGGCGCTTGTATCTCGCTGCCCGGTTCGCCTGCTGCAACCGCTATCGGCACCAGAGCCAGGCCCGCCGCGAGCGCCGTCATCAGAATCGGCACCAGCCGTTCGGTTGCCCCTCTCACGACCGCCGTTCGAAAGTCCGTCACGCCTCCCTGCTCGCGCAGTTGACGGATATGCGACACGAGCATGATCCCGTTGCGCGTGGCGATGCCGAACAGCGTGATGAATCCCACCAGCGACGCCACCGAAAGCACCCCGCCCGACAGATACACCCCGAGCACCCCGCCGATGAGCGCCAGCGGCAGGTTCGCCATGATGAACGCGCTGTCGCGCGCCGAGCCGAAGGCTGCCGTGAGAATGAAGAACATCGCCACGATGATCCCGAGCGACAGCCACAACAATTGCTGCGACGCCTCCGCTTCGCTTTCGAACTGGCCGCCGTATTCCACCCGGTACCCCTGCGGCAGCGTCACGTTCCGCGCGACGAGTTCCTGGATGTCGGCGACGACGCCGCGCAGATCGCGGCCGGCGACGTTGCTCTGCACCACGATCCGGCGCTGGACGTTCTCACGCATGACGAAGTTCGGTCCGCGGTCCTGCTCGATCGAGGCGACACTCGACAGCGGGATCTGCCGGCCGTCCGGCGTCTGAATCGGAGTTTCGCCGATGGCTTCCAGCCCCTCTGCATCGTCGAACCGGTAACGGACTACCAGTGGAAACGCGACCTGGCCCTCGAGCACCTGGCCGACGGCCTGCCCGACGCGGGCGGTCTGCAGCGAGCGCGCGACGGCGCCGGTCTCCAGACCGTGCCGCGACGCGGCTGCCGCATCGACGCGGACACGAAGCGTCGGGATCTCCGTCTGCGCTTCGGTAGAGAGATCGACGACTCCCTCGATCCGCGCCATCTCGTCCCGCACCTGTCCGGCGAGCTGGCGCAGCGTCGGCAAATCGTCGCCGAAGATCTTCACGGCGATGTTCGCGCGCGTACCCGACAGCATGTGGTCGATGCGGTGCGAGATCGGCTGGCCGATCGTCACGTTGGTTCCGGGCATCAGCGACGCCTTCTCGCGCAACTCCGCGATGACCGCGTCACGCGAGCGGTCCTTCATCGCCAGCCGGACGTCGATCTCGGCGGATTCGACACCCTGGACGTGCTCGTCGAGTTCTGCGCGGCCGGTTCGCCGCGCTGTGGACGTCACCTCCGGCACCGACAGCATCAATCGTTCGAGCGCCGCGCCGAGCGCGCTGGAATCCTGGAGGCTCGTGCCGGGAATCGTGACGGCGCTCACGGTGAGCGCGCCTTCGTTGAACTCAGGCAGGAACGAACGGCCTGCCGCGAGGATGCCGATGCCCGCCGCCACGAGCAGCGCTGCTGCCCCCGAGACGATCGACCGCCACCACGGGAACGCGCGGCGCAGCCGGGACTCGTAGTCCGCCTTCAGCCGGCGCGTCCACGCCGGCTCGAGTCCCGATTGGATCGTGCGCGAGCGAGGCAGCAGCCAGGAACACAGCACTGGCGTCACCGTCAGGGCGACGACGAGTGACGCCATGAGCGCCACGACGTAGGCGAAGCCGAGCGGCCGCAGCAGTCGGCCTTCGACGCTGCCGAGCAGGAACAACGGCAGAAACACGAGCGCGACGATGAGCGTCGCAAAAACGACGGAGCTGCGGATCTCGACGCTGGCGCGATAGACCACCTCCAGCACCGGCAACCGCTCGGCGTCTGGCAGCGTCGCGTTCTCCCGCAGCCGCCGCACGACGTTCTCCACGTCGATGATCGCATCGTCGACCAGCTCGCCGATCGCGATGGCCAGTCCCCCGAGACTCATCGTGTTGAGCGTCAGGCCGAATCGGTCCATGGCGACGACGGCCGCGAGTATCGAGAGCGGCAGGGCGGACAGTGTGATCGCCGCCGCGCGAATGTTCATGAGGAACAGCACGACGACCGCTATCACGAGGGCGGCGCCTTCCAGCAGCCTCGTGAACAGGTTCGAGAGGGACTGCTCGATGAAATCCGCCTGGCGGAACAGATTCCTGTGTATCTGCATGCCCTGCGGCAGCGTCCGTTCGATGTCGTCGAGCGACGCCTCGATTTGCTGCGTCAGGGCGAGCGTGTTGAACCCGGGCTGTTTCTGAATGCCGATGATGACCGCCGGTTTCGCATTGTGAGCCCCGTCGCCGCGCTTGATGGCCACCCCTTCGCGTACGGTGCCCACGTCACGGACCAGCACGGGAATCGACCCGGTCGTCTTCACGGCGACGGCGCCGATCGCGTCGGTGTCGGTCAGGCGGCCAAGCCCCCGGACGAGATACTCCTGTCCCTGCGCGGCCTGGAATCCCGCCGTTGCGTTGCGGTTCGCCACGCCCAGCGCGCGCTCGATCTCCTCGACCGTGACGTTGTGAGCGGCCAGCCGCGCCGGATCCAGCACCACCTCGTACTGCTTCTGGTCGCCGCCTGTTGCCACGACCTGCGACACGCCGGGGACAGCCAGGAGCCGCCGGCGCACAATCGTTTCGGCTGCGGTGCGCAGTTCCACCGGCGAGTGGCGATCCGACTCGAGATCGACGAACAGCACTTCGCCCATGATCGAGGACACCGGGGCGAGGAATGGCGGCTCGACTCCCGGCGGCAGCGCGCCGGACACGAGCGTGAGCTTTTCCGTGACGGTCTGGCGCGCGCGCGCAATGTCCTCACCCCACTCGAACTCGATCCAGACGACGGCGACGCCGACGGCCGTCGCCGAGCGGACGCGCCGAACGCCGGCCGCGCCGTTCAGCGCACTTTCGATGGGAAAGGTCACAAGGGACTCGATCTCGAGCGGATCCATGCCGGGTGCTTCCGCCAGAACCGTGACCGTCGGCGCGGTGAGATCCGGAAGGATGTCGAGCGGCATCCGTGATGCGGTCCAGCCTCCCCACACGAGAAAGGTGACGGCGAGCGCGATGACCGTCGAGCGATAGCGGAGCGATCGGCGAATGAGCGCGTCAATCATCGCGGCTCCGCTCTAGTGCACGTGTCCGTGAGCGGGGACCGACGTCGACAGCGAGGCGAGGCGCACGAGATACGCGCCCTTCGTCACCACGCGCTCACCCGCTGTGACGCCGTCGAGAACCTGCACGACATCGCCCGAGCGGGGGCCCAGCGTGACCGGCCGGCGCTCGAACGTTTCCCCCTCGCGCTGCACGAACACGATCGGGCGTCCCGCATCGTCGACAACGGCGGTCGCGGCGACGGCGGGCCTCGCCGATGCCGCAGCCATCAACAGGTGGAGAGACACGGCCTGGCCGACAGGCAGCCGCAGGACGCGATTGTCGAAGGCGAACGTCACCGGCAGTGTCCGCGACTGCGGGTCCAGCACCTGCCCGATGTTCACCAGGCGGCCCGCTGGCATCCGCGTGGGATGCCCCGGCACGTCGATTTCCGCTCCGTCTGCCGTGCGCGCGCGGACGACGTCGCGCTCGGCGATCTGGCCGACGATGTGAACCAGCGCCGCATCGACAAGGCGAAACAGCATCGTCCCCGCAGTGACGTTTGCGCCGCTCGTCGCGTGGCGGTTGGCGACCACGCCGGTGATGGGCGCGCGGACGATGAAGGCGCCGGCGCCTCCGGCCGCGGAGCCGCCGCGTGCGGCGTGGAACTGCGCCAGGCTGCCCTCGGCTGCCGCGAGCCGCGCCTTCGCCTGCTCCTCGGCGGCACGCGCTTCGTCGAGGCGCTTGTGCGGCGCCGCTCCGGCGCTGACCAGGCGCTCGGCGCGCTCGCGATCGCGCGTCGCCAGCGCGAGAGCGGTCTGCGCTTCGCTCCGCGTCCGCTGCAGGGCCGGCAGATCCGCCGGCGCGGAGGGCGGCGGCAGCAGCCGCGCCAGCTCCTGGCCGCGCCCGACGGTCGCACCCGCAGCGACGTCGCGTACCTGAACCAGCCGTCCGTCGAGCGGCGCCACGACCTCCGCCGCGCCGCCCGGTCTCGCCTCAATCCGAGCCGGGACGCGGAGCGATTCCCGGACTGCCTGTTCCGCAACGACAGCGGTGGCGAAATCGAGCGCCCACTGCTGCTCCTTGAGGAAACTGATTCCCGGCGCGCCGTCGCCGCCTTCCGTCGCTGCGGCCCGCGCCGCTGTCGCGTTTGTGTGCACGGTGACGCGACCGACGCGATGCTCGTCCGTCAGGCTGGAGGCGCGCAGCACGATCACCAGTTCGCGGCTGCCGGCCACAGCCGGCTTGACGTCCACGCCGAAGATGCCGGGGCGCGATGGCTTGTCGGCGCGGAACACTTCAGGATCGGTGCCGCCTTCGAGTCGCACTTCGACGACGCCTTCCATGAGCGGCTTGAACGTGTCCAGCCGCGTCAGGTGGATCGCAAAGCGCGACGTCTCTCCAGCAGCGACCGGCGCATACTCCGCGAACAGCTCCGTCTTGCCCGTCCATCGCGTCACGCTCAGCGCCTCGGGTTCCTCCGGTTCGGCGGACGACTCTGAGGTGCGGCGACAGCCGGACACGACCAGCGTCACGAGGAGGACGGCACAACTGATGCGGATGCTTGTCAGGGCCACAGGACGTCTCCCACCGCGCGCTCCAGCGCGATCCGAGCGAGGCGCGCTTCGAGACGAAGCTCGATGCTGCGAAGCCGCGCACGCGCCGCCGTACGGACGGCGTCGAGCAACTCGAGGATGCCGACCTCGCCTTCGCGGTAGGCGACTTCGGCGATCTGCGTCAGTTCGTCACCCGCCTGTTCCTGATCGGCAGCGACAGCGCTCTGGCGCAGGCGCACCGCTTCGGCCGCCCGGCCGATTTCACGGTGAATGCGTTGCTGAAGTGCCGCGCGCTCGGCATCGAGCCGCGTCCGTTCGGCGGTCCAGCGCGCGGCGTCGCGGCCGCCGCGGTCGAAAAGTGGCAGCGACACCGAGAGGCCGAATACGCCACCGCTCCGACGATCGTCACCATCGTCGGCGCGCTTCAAGCCACTGGCGATTGTCGGCGAAGGCAGTCGAGCGCGGCGGGCGGCGTCCGCTTCGAACTGGGCGTGCTGGATGGCGCTCCCGAGCGCGCGGAGCTCGGCGCGCGTTGCCGTTGCACGCGTCACCAGGTCGTCGGCGGAGGCGATCGTCCGCACGGCCTCCGGCGTGGCGGCGATTTGGCCCACGGCCGTTCCTTCCGGCAGCATCGCCGCGAGCGCCGCGCGCGCCTCGGTGACGTCGATGGCCGCGGCTGTCGCCATCTGCCGGACGTCGCGAAGCTCCTGTTCGGCGCGAAGTCTGTCGAATCGCGAGCCTTCTCCCTCGCGCTCGCGCGCCTGCAGAATCGCGATGAGCCGCTCGACGTCGCGCGCGTGCCGCTGCAGCGTCGAGACGCGCGTTTCATGGAAGATCGCTCGAGCGACCGCCGCGCTCGCATCCGAGCGAAGCGCCCAGAGCCGGGCGTCGCGCTCCGCTTCCGCGGCCGTCGCTGCCGCGACACCAGCCCGCGCGAGGGCGGTGCGCATGCCGAAAAGCGGCAGCGATTGCTCGACCTGCAGGAACTCGGTGAACCCCGCTCCTTCGCGGCTGTACGTGATGCTGGGATTCGGGTACGCGAGGCGGGCCAGTTGCTCGCGTCGCACGGCCTCCGTCTCGGCACGGATCGCTCGTGCCGCGGGCCCCTCGCGGACGATCAGCTCCACGATCTCGCGTTCGCTTCGGTCCTGTGCGGCAGTGAGCGGCGGTACCGTCAGGCAGACCATCGCGACCCACGCACACATCCGGGCTTGCGTCGGCATACTGCTGTCCTCGATTGTTCGAACGGACGGACGTCCGGCGGATCGCCGGCTGTGGACTACACGGAGAGCACGAGAGGCGGGGCGCGTGGCGAGGAGCTGGCGAGCGCCGGCGGGCCGTGCACCCGGATCTCACCGATGCGGACAATGTCAGGCGACGTGTGGTCCCGGGCTGGCATCAGCGGAAGAATGCAATCTGCATCAACCGCGTGCGCCTGCGCGGGAGGGTGGCAGACGAGCATGTACGGCACCAGGTGGCGACCCGGATCGCACGAGCTGGCGTGCGGCTCAGTGGGTTCCGACGTGGTCTCGTACTCGTGGTGCTCGTGCGCAGCCGGTCCGTGGCGATGGTCGCCGTGCTCATGCTCGCCGTACGCATGCGTGTGGAGGCCGCGCATCTGCACGGTCGTGCTTACCGCGGCGCACAGGAGAAGCGCAGTCCAGCGCACGTGAGCAGTCTATGGGACCGGTGACAGCGGGTCAAACGAACGCGACCGGCGTGTGGACACGATCCAACGAGTCCTGCGAACGTGACACCGTTGGCGCGCGGCGTGACAGCGGAGTAAGCTAGGCGCGCTCCCGTACGGTCCCCACCATGCGTCCACGCCCTTCGTGTCAGTTGTTGAACGCGTTCGCCGGCGTCCTGATGTTGTTCCTGCTCGTCTTCGTCCCACCGGGCTACGGGCACGAGAAGAAGGCCGTCGGTTCCGTGCATCTGATCATCGGATGGGGCGCGGAGCCCGCCTTCAGCGGGTCACGAAACTCGATCGAGATCGATGTCGTCGACGGCGCGGGGAAGCCCGTGGCATCGCCCGGTGACTCGTTGTCCGTCCAGGTCACGTTCGCCGATCGGAGTGTGACGCTCGCGCTCGTCCCCGCCGGCGATCGCCCGGGCCGTTTCCGGGCCTGGCTCGTTCCGACTCGAGCGGGCAGCTACACGTTCCGTGTGTCCGGCACGGCGGCGGGCCGATCGATCGAGACCACGTCGACCTGCTCTCCCACGACGTTCGACTGCGTGATCGACTCTTCCGACATGCAGTTTCCCGCGAAGGACCCATCGGCGGCGGAGATCGCCGAGCGTGTGAACCGCGCGCTGCCGCGGGCCGAGCGGGCCATCGACGCCTCGACACGGGCGTGGTGGATGGGTGCCGGCGCGATGCTTCTCTCCGCATGCGCGCTTGCCGGGGTGGGGCTGGGCGCGATGCGTCGTGCGAACGGCACTCGGGGATGACGTGGCGCGCCGAATCGTCGTCATTCTGATCGGGCTTGCCGCTGCGGGCGTGTTCGCCTCGCACGGATTATCCGCGCACGGCAGTCTGCTGATCTCGGACCCTCTCGACGGCTCCACGCTGGGCGACGCCCCCGACGCGATCCGGCTGACGTTCTCGGAAGCGCCCGAACCGTCCCTGTCCGAGATCCGCGTCACGGACAGCCAGGGCATCAGCTATCAGACCGGCCGTCCCGGCCTGGTCGCCGGCGATCCTCTCTCGCTCGCCGTCGGCGTCGCTCGGCTCGACCGCGGCGTGTACGTCGTGACGTGGCGGATCGTGTCGGCGGTCGATGGACATGCCACCAGCGGCATGTACACGTTCGGCGTCCGCGCCGATCCGTCGGCGCTGCGATCCACGGCTTCGTCCAGTGCGGAGATCTCCGGGCTCGAAGTCATCGCGCGTTCTGCGTTTCTCGCGGGCATCATCCTGCTCGTCGGCGCGACGGCGGCGGCACTCGCCCGATTCGGCGGCGGCACGGAGCTGCCACTCGCCTGGTCCGGATTGGTGGCGGCAGCCACCGGCGTCGTGCTGTTGTTCGTCGCGCAGCGGAGGGGCGCCGCGGCACCACTGCAGGCGCTGCTCGGGACGTTCGTCGGCCGCGCCCTGCTCTGGAGAGCCGCCGCGCTGGCCGTTTCGGCCGTCGGCCTGGTGGCGGCGTCAACGCGGCCGCCGCGACGGCGCCACGCCGCCATGGCCGTGGCAGCGGCCGCGGCGCTTGCATGCGCAGGCGTCCACGTCGCGGCAGGACATGACGCCGCGCCGGGGTTGTTCCCACCGATCGCCACCATCATCGGCCAATGGACGCACGTCGTCGCCGCTGCCATCTGGTTTGGCGGCCTCGCCGCGCTGCTCCTCGGCACACGCGGAGCGCCATCCGAGGCGAAAGCCGCCAGCGTCCGACGCTTCTCGACGATCGCAGCGATTGCGCTTGTCATCGTCCTGGTCTCAGGCGTTGGGCGCGCTGTCGGCGAACTGGCCTCCTGGCGCGATCTGATCGGAACGACGTACGGCGGCGCGCTCTCGATCAAGGTCCTCCTGACGGCTGCGATCGCCGGTCTCGGCGCGGTCAATCGCCGATCGAGCGTGCCTTCGGCGCCGGTGAGTCTCTGGCTGCTTCGGCGCGTGGGCGGCGGGGAATTGCTGTTGGCCGCTGCGGCGCTGGTCGTCGCGGCGGTGCTCACCACCGCGCCACCCCCGGCGGCGGCGGCGCGATCGCCCGTCGGTCTTTCTGCATCGGCTGCCGATTACGGCACGACCGTGCGCGTGCGATTGACGGCCGCATCCGATCAGCCCGGCCCGAATCGTTTCAAAGTGCAGATCGCCGATTACGACTCGAAGGCGCCGGTGGAAGCGACGCGTGTCTCGCTGCGTTTCGCGTCGCTCGAGGATCCAACCGCCGATCGCACGCCGCTGCCGCTGACGTCCACTGCCGGCGGTTCGTACGTTGGGTCCGGCGCCAACCTCGCGTTCGGCGGCCGCTGGCGCATCTCCGTCCTGATCGAACGCGGGGAAGGCTCCGTTGAAGTGCCGCTCGACGTGGAAACGCGTCGCGTGGCGCAGCCGGTCTCCATTGCGAGGTTTCCAGGACAACCGCCCATGTACACCGTGGAGGTGAAGCGGGCAGGCTTCGTGAGAATCTCCCCGGTTCCCGAGCGCGAAGGCGACAGCAAGTTGTACGTCACCTGCTACGACGTTCTTCAGGACGAACGGCCGGTTGTCTCCATCGTCGTCGGCGCCGAGAGTACCGACGGTCAACTGCGTCAGTTGCCCGTGCAGCGATTGACCGCCAGCAGATTTGTCGCGGATGCGAAGCTCGTCCGAGGACATAACAGAATCGTCGTCGTTGCTCGCCTGCATGATGGTTCGCGCATGCGAGCCGCTCTCGATCTCGAAGCTCCGCAGCAATAGTGTCAGCACAGAATTGTCCTTCTCGAATCCTCGATCTTCTTCGTTGACGATGACGCGGTGCCGGCGTATAAGAACGTCGGTTTCTCCGAGCGGCGTGTCCGCGACGGCGACGTTCCCCTCTGCCGTCGAAGCCATTCGACTCTGACAACCTCTCGGCGTGCGCCCCAAGCTCCCCAGCTCCGGTGCCGGCCTCGATCTGTCGTGCGGCTATTCGCACGCCAGTGTTTGATTGGTCCGAAGGTGTGGAGGTCATTGATGGCGACGTTTATTTGGCAGCGGCGCGGGCGCGCCATGGCAGGCGCGACAGCCGTCCTCGCGGTGATGTTCTTCCTCGTGAACATGCGGTCAACGCCGCCGGCGTTCGCTGTGGCCGGCGGCGACCCCTACACCGTGCCGCTCGTGTCCGACACGAATCCCGATCCCAACATCGTCGAGACGACGATCACCGCCCAGCCTGCGGCCGTGGATGTCGGCGGCGGCGTGATCGCCAGCGTGCTGACGTTCAACGGATCGGTGCCGGGCCCGGAGTTCCGCCTGAAGGTCGGCGATACCGTCATCGTGCACTTCGTCAACAACATCGCGCATCCGACCGGCATCCACTGGCACGGCATCGAGCTGGCCAACGCCAGCGATGGCACGCCGCTGACGCAGAACATGGTCCCGACAAACGGAACGTTCGAGTACACGTTCATCGTCACGCGCCCCGGCATCTTCTGGTATCACCCGCATCATCATTCCTCGACGAACCAGGTGTTCAAAGGCATGTACGGATCGATCGTCGTCGAGGACCCGCACGACGCGGCGCTTGCCACCGCGAACGTGCTGCCGTCAGCGGCGCAGACGAAGACGATGGTCCTCAGCGACGTCACGGTGTGCAAGGCGCCAGGCAGCAACGACGAGGAGACGTACGACCTGACACCCGGCGCGTTGCCGCACGTGAGCGGCGGAGATCTCTCGGGGCAGCCTGGTCCGGATCCGGTCGATCTCTGTGAGACCAGTCCGATTGACGAGGACGGCAATCCGCGTCAGCTGCCGGGCGGGGTTTACGCCGAAGGCGAAGTGCCCAACATCCAGAAAGCGGGCACCGCCGGCACGGTGAACGAAGGGCAGACGGTTCTCACCAACGGCAAGAACGTCGGCGCGCGGGCCGGATCGCCGTCGTCGCCCGGCGCGCTCGCTCCAGGCGCCTCGACGCTGGCGGTGCAGGCCGGCCAGGGCATCCGGATGCAGTTCATCAACGCCGCCACGACCCGGTTCTTCCGTCTGATCCTCACCGATCAAGCGGGGACCCAGATTCCGCTCGTCCGCGTCGGCGGGCAGGGGGGACTGCTCGACAGCGCGCACATCGAAGGGGGCACGGTCAGCGGATTCGACTTCAAGTACACGCAGGGGGAGCTCCTGCTCGATCCCGGCGATCGGCAGGACATCGTCGCCGTCATTCCCGCCGGCGCGAACGTCGGCGACGTGCTGACGATCTGGACGCAGGACTTCCCACGCCTCGGCGGAGGATTCTCCAATCTCCCGACCGTGCCGGTCGCGCATCTCGAGGTCACCGGCGTGGCGGCCGTGCCGTACACGATCGCCGAGGCAACGCCGCTCCGCGCGGATCCCGCGATCGCCGACCCACAGGAAGTGCTGGGCGCGCCGACCGGCACCGTACTCGATCCGTCAACGTTCAACCCGGTGAAGCCGGGCCTCGCCGACTCCGATATCCAGTTGACCAACATGCTCACCGACGGTACGGGGAGCAGGCTCGGGATCAACGGACATCAGGGGTCGCACGATTTCGCCGGCGACTACACGGCGATTCCGCACGAGGCGTCCGCGCGCTACGCGAGACTGGGCGACTCGCTCGAGCTGACGGTGACGAATCACACCGGCGCGCACCATCCGTTCCATCTCCACGGCTTCTCGATTCAGCCGATCAACCTGACGGATACGATGCTCGACCCGCCGCCGCTCGGCGCGCCGGACGGGAGCCCCGGGACCGGTCCGTCCTATACCTTCCCGCGCGTGGAGTACCGCGACAACATCGACATTCCTCCTGGATACACGCTGCGGTTCCGAGTGCGCCTGGACGATCGGCCGATGATGGACGGCGTCACGCCCGGCGGCGGGATCGGCCGGTGGGTCCTCCACTGCCACATCTTCTTCCACGCGGTGTTCGGCATGATTTCCGAGTTCGTTGTCGTGGCGCCGCCGGGTGTGACGGTCTCGAACGCGACGGGGAACGAGGGCGCCGCGATCCCGATCTCGACGCTGGCGTTCGATGCCGACGGCGACCCGATGGCGACGACATGGTCTTACGCACCGCAAGCAGGCGTCGACGCCGGAGCGACCTGCGCGATCGCCGATCCAAGCGCACTCAGCACCACGATCACGTGCACCGACGATGGCCCGTACACGCTCACCGTGACGGCCAGCGACGGCGTCAATCCGCCGGTCGTGCAGAACGCGACGCTGACGGTTGTGAACGTGGCGCCAACGGTCGTCATCAACACCATCACGCCCGCGACGCTGGTTCCGGTGGACACGAACGTCACGATCGCTGCGTCGGTGTCCGATCCGGCGAGCAACGACACATACACCGCATCGAGCTGTTCGTTCGACATGGACGACGGGAACGCTCCGCTCGTCGGGGCCCCAGACGGGACGGGCGCCTGCAGCCAGTCGCACGTCTTCACCGCCGCCGGCGTCTACACCCTGGTCGTCTCCGCCACCGACGATGACGGAGGCGCGGGGTCGGCCAGCGCGCTGCTGATCGTGTACGACCCGAGCGCCGGATTCGTCACCGGCGGCGGCACGATCGACTCGCCCGCCGGGGCGTACACGGCGGATCCCTCGGTGAGCGGACCGGCGAGGTTCGGGTTCTTCTCGAAATATCAGAAGGGGGCAACGGTCCCGACCGGGGAGACGCAGTTCCAGTTCCAGGCGGCCGATTTCGCGTTCAAGGCGACGTCGTACCAGTGGCTCGTGGTCGCGGGGGCGCGGGCGCAGTACAAAGGGCTCGGACAGGTCAACGGCGCGGGCAGCTACGGCTTCCTGCTGACGGTGGTGGACGGCAACGCGCCGGGCGGCGGAGGCGTGGACCGGTTCCGGCTCAAGGTGTGGGACACGGCAACGGACGCCGTCGTCTACGACAACGTCCTTGGCGCGTCCGACGACATGGATGCGGCCAACCCGACGGCCATCACCTCCGGGAGCATCGTCATTCACGCGCCGAAATAAGCGACGCGCGTCACGGCCGGGGCCGGCACGCCCGCCCCGGCCGTGTCAGTCGAGCTGTCCTCGGCCATGTAGCCGGGGTGACAAACTGCCGATCTTGATCTTCCCGGATCTGCGCGCAACACTGGTTTGAGAGCTGCGATCCCTGTGGCACCAGAGTTGCCCCGCACCTGGTGCCGCCTTCGCACGCGGCTTCACCATCACTGACTATCGCTCGAGGAGGTGGCTCGTGGACCGTATCAGGAGACGTGTGTCTGCACTCGTCGTGGTGACACTCCTTACCGTGTCGCCGTCGCTCTCCATTGCAGCGGCGGAGCGTCAGAGCGAGGTCGCGGCCCGCCGGGCCGTAGACGTCGCGACGATCGACATCGACAACTTCGGTCGCATCAACGAGAAGTACTATCGCGGCGAACAGCCCGAGGGGCGTGACTACACGGATCTGGCCGCGCTCGGCATCAGGACCGTCATCGATCTGCAGGCCGACGGCGAGAATCACGACGAACGTCAACTCGTCGAAGCGGCCGGCATGACGTTCGTTCGCATCCCGATGACGACGCGCGTGCCGCCAACCGACGCGCAACTGGCGGAGTTCCTCGGCATCGTCAACGACCCCACGCGGCAACCGGTGTACGTGCACTGCAAGGGCGGCAAGCATCGCACCGGCGTGATGTCCGCCGTCTATCGCATGGAGCAGGATGGCTGGACTGCGGATCGGGCGTTCAAGGAGATGAAGCGCTATGAGTTCGGCTGGGACTTCCTGCACCCGGAATTCAAGCGGTTCGTCTATGGCTACACGCCGGGCCGGGTGGCGGTGGCGGGTGCTGCGGCGAACCAGGGCGCGTCACGGTAGGGGACGCAGAAATGGAATTGGTGCGGAAGAGGCTGTTCACGTCGACCGCGCTGAACACGGTGGTCGTGCCCGTACTCTATGATCGCTTCGGTCAGCGCGCCGCCTCCTCGGGCGGAGAGGCCCTGTCTTGATCGTTGCACTGGCGTCCTTCGTCTGCGCGGCGCTGCTGCTGGGGCCACCGGCCGCATCGCCGCAGGCTCCGGCCGCGCCAGGTGATGGCGGAAGGGCGCGCTGATAGCCGAGGAGCAGTATGGCCAAGAAGAGTAAGAAGCGCGGGAAGATTACAACCGAGGAAGCGCTCGAGAATCTCCTCGGGCACAAAGCCGCAAAGCGGCTGCGTCGTGTAGCCCTCGATATCGCAACGCGCGACAAGAAAGCCAAGGCGCGGAAGAAGCGCTGACGGTTGGAATCACTGCGATCGCAGGACGACGGCCGATCGACTCGTCCCGTACTCCACGCGGGGGCCCATGCGGAGGCCACCGTAACAGCGGCGAGGCCGGCAGCCGTTGCGATGACCGGTGTCAACTCGAATTGCACGACGCCGAAAAAACACGGAAGACATGACGCGTCCAAGGACTGCGGCCAGCGCCGCGCCAATCGAGACGCCGGCCGCCGTGAGCGTAACCGCCTGGCGCAGCAACAGACGCAGGACGTCCGCCGCAGCCGACGGCTCACCGCGCGTCCGCAGGACTGCCGTCACGCCGCGGAGCGGCGCTCGTTGGCGGCGAGCCGCCTGTCGAGCGGTCTCCTTCGTTCAGCGCGGCCATGACGCTGGCCTGCGACACGCTCAACGCCGGCAGCAGGCCCACCGCAAGGCCGACGATGATAGCGAACGCGGGCATGATCAGCGCGAGACGGCTGTCGACGCGGACGTTGTTCCATCCTTCCATGTAGCGCGCCATGTCAGCCGGAATGCTGGATCGCAGCACATCGAGGCCTACCCGAGCGAAGATCAGCGCGACGGCAGAAGACCCGAGGGACAGCAGGATGGTTTCCGTCACGAGCTGTCGATTCCTGCAGCTCGACGCCGTCGCGATAGCGCTTGCGCCGTCTGGTCCGGCAATCCATCAGGAACACGTGGCGGGCGATCGCGAGCGACCACGGAACGAGCGGCCATTCCGGGTTGTACGTCCGGCGTGCCTGGTGAATCTGGCAGAAACGTCTCCTGCACCAGATCGTCAACCCGCGCATCGTGGCGCGCCAGGCTCCCGAGATAGCGCCGAAGCACGGGAACGAGTGCGGCGTATAGCTCGTCAAATGCAGTTGCGTCGCCCGACTGATAAGCAACCATCGACGAGGCCAGCGCGTCGTGTTCCGCCACCCGGGCGTTCACGGCCACGCATGTAGCGGACGCCGCACCCTGCCGCGTGCTGTATTTGCCGCACGCGAACGATACGTATCGTCGGTGAAACACCCCCTACATTTCCCGCGATCCGGATCATCGCACGGCATTTCTGATACGTACGCGGCGCTCAGAGCAAATCAGGTTACTGGCGGTATTCCGCCGCTGTAATCAAGGAGAGCACGGGGTCGTGCTCCCGGAGCGTAGCTGTGTGTGAATCGATGAGGGCGGAGTCCATGCAACATGCCGAGGGCTGGAACATCGGCTCAACGACCGTGAAGCGAGTCCGGCTCCACGGCTTCGGCGAGCCGCTCGTGGAGATCTCGAGACACCGTGGGGACGTTGCCGGCGCCGCTCGCCGGCTCCGGAAGGACGGTGCCGGAGCGCCAGGGCACGCCGTCGTCACGGGCGGCTTCGCGTCGCCGCTCGCAGATCTCCCGTACGTCCCCGAGCCGATCTGCGTGGAGGCCGCGCTGGCTGCGCTGCGAGTGGACGCGGACATGGTCGTCTCTCTCGGCGGAGAGACGTTCGTGCTGCACTGTCTGCATGGAGGGCGGGTGAAGCGGACCGTCTCCGCGCGCAAGTGCAGCGCGGGAGGCGGGGAATTCCTGGTTCAGCAACTCTCGCGTATGGGGCTCGACCTCGAATCGGGCCAGGATGCGGCCGAGCGGGGAAAGAGCATCCCGATCGCCTCGCGGTGCTCGGTGCACACGAAATCCGACGCGACGCACAAACTCAACAAGGGAGAGTGCTCCCCCGGAGACGTCGCGAGATCGCTCGTCGACATCCTCGCGGCGAAGGCAGTGGAGCTCGTCGACACGGCGAGCTGGCCCGCCACGCGGGTGGTGCTGTCGGGCGGCCTGACGAAAGTGCGTCTGCTCGTTCACCGCATCCGAGAGCTGCTGCCGGCAAGCACGGTACTCGTGCTCGAGCAGAGCGAGTGTCTCGAGGCGTACGGAGCGGCTTGCGTCGCCCGTGACGGGGCGACGCCGAGAGCGGCCCTCGCCACTAGGCCGGCCGCGCCGAAACCGTTTGGAACGCATCCGCCGCTCCGTGCCCATGCAGGGCTGGTGCAGCGGGCGAACGATCCGGAGAGCTCGCCGATCGCCGGCGCTACCCGTGTGATCCTCGGCGTGGACGCCGGCTCGACGGCCACGAAGGCCGCTCTCGTGAATGCCGACACGGGCGAATTGGTCCTCGGTTGCTCGGTCCGCACGCACGGGAATCCGGTCCAGGCGACGAAGGACTGCATCGCCCGCCTGCGGCGCATGCTCGCCGGCCGCACCGCGCGCGTCGTACAGCTCTCGGCCACCGGTTCGGGACGGCAGGTCGTCTCGATTTCGCTCGGGAACTGCGATGCCTTCAACGAGATCCTGGCTCACGCGCGCGCCGCACGCGCCCTCCACCCCGCCGTCGATACGGTGTTCGAGATCGGCGGCCAGGACGCGAAGTTCATCCGGCTCCGTGACGGCATCCCCGTCGACTACGCGATGAACGACGGGTGTTCGGCGGGGACGGGCAGCTTTCTCGAGGAGTCCGCGGCATCCGACCTCAACACGGCGCTCGAGCAGCTCGCGCCGCTGGCGTGCCGGGCCGCAGCGCCCGTGGATTTCGGCGAGCGATGCGCGGCATTCATCAACAGCGAGATCCGCTCCGCGCTCCTCAGCGGACGGAGCAAAGAGGACGTCGCCGCCGGCCTGATCTATGCGGTCGTCGACAACTATGTGGGCAAGGTGGTGCGGTCGCGCCAGATCGGAAGCGTCATCGTGTTCCAGGGCGGAGTCGCCCTGAACGAGGCCGCCGGTCTCGCCATCGCGGGAAGAACGGGCAGCCGCGTCGTGATCCCCCCGAGGCCCGAGCTGATGGGCTGTCTGGGGACGGCGCTGATGTCCAGGGATCTGCTCCTCGACGGCAAGGCGCCCGAACTCGACCTGAGCCTCGATGCGTTTGACGCCGTCGCGACGGGCTCGAAGCCGCCGTTCGTCTGCAACGCCTGCGAGCGTTCGTGCAGCGTCCAGCGCGTGACGGTCGGCGAGCGCACGTATCCGTTCGGCGGGCTCTGCTCCAGATGGGATGAGGTTCGTCGGAGAAAGCGCGGCCGGACCGGGAGAAACCTCGTAGCGGAGCGACACGAGCTGATGCTCGGAGAGTTCGCCCCGATCCAACCGTCGGCTCCCATCGCGACCGTCGGGCTGCCGCTCGCGCTGACGACGTACGAGCTGTTCCCCTTCTACACCAAGCTACTCACAGGGCTCGGCTTCGAGGTGGTCGTCTCCCGCGAGAAGGACCTCGACCTGCGGACGCAGGCGGCGAAGTGCTATCCCATCGAGATCCTCCACGGCGCCGTCGCCGATCTCCTGGCGCGAGGCGTCGCGCATGTGTTCCTCCCGTACGTCGGCGAGCTCGAACCGAACGGAACGCACGAGAGCAGTTACCTGTGCGCATCGGCGGTCACGGCGCCGGCGGTGGTGCGCAACTTCTTCGGCGCCGACGCCGATCGGTTCCTGACACCCGAGATCAACCTCTCGCGGAGACGCCGGGCGGCCACGCTGCAGCAGGTCGTCGAGCTCGCGGCGAGGTTCGGCGTCGACGAGCGCAGAGCGGCGCAGGCGTTTCACGAGGCTCTCGCGCATCAGGAGCGGTTTCGCAGCGAATGCCGGCGGATCGCCGCCGAGTTCCTCGCGATCGCCGAGCGGCCCGTCATCGTCCTCGTGGGACGTCCCTATCTCGCCTACGCCCGCGCGGTGAACCTCGGTATCGATCAGAAGATCGCGAGTCACGGATACTCCGTGATCCCGGCGGACATGCTTCCCCTCGATGGTGCGCCCTCCCCGCACAACCACTTTCACTACACGCAGAACGCCGCCGCCGCCGCCGAGTGGGCGTCACGCAATCCCGGCTCGTACATCTGTCACCTGAGCTGCTTCTCCTGTATCCCCGACGCCATCTTTCAGCACCGGCTCGTGCGCGACCTCGCCGGACAGGCGTTCTGCTCGCTCGAGATCGACTCTCACACGGCGGACGCCGGCCTCGAGACGCGGATCGAGGCGTTCCTCGCGATCGTTCGCGAACGCCACGGCTCGCGCGCGGCCCACGTGACGCCCGCACGCGAGGAGCGCGGTCCCGTCGTCGCCAGGCGGGGACGCTCCCATGTCATCCGCTTCGGCGACGGGAGGGAATACCGCCTCGACGATCCGCGGGTGAAGCACGTGATGCTGTGGGTCGGGCCGGAGCTCGCGGCGCGACTCGTCGAGGGACTCTGCACGCGGCTCGGGTGGAACGTGAAAGCGATGGGGACGACGGATGACGAGATTCTTCGCCTCGCGCGGAGCGTCTGCAGCGGGCGCGAGTGCCTCTCGTTCCGGACGATCGTGGGGAAGATGGTGAAACATCTTCGCGAGCGCGACCCGTCCGAGATCACCGTGTTCCACGTGCTCGACAAGGAGAGCGCGTGCCAGAACGCGAGCTGGCACGACGCGCTCCCGGTCTTGCTCGAGCAGATGGGCGCGACGAGCGCCGTCTGCACGTTTCCCACGCTTCGGAACGGCTATCTCGGGTTCGGCACGAGGGTGGCTCTCTACTTCGCCAGCGCCTGTATCGTCGGGGACATCATGCACGAGGCCGGCTCGACGCTGCGGGTCCTCGCCGCGGATCGGGAGGACGCCCTCGAGCACCTGGCGCGGGCGCAGGATCGGCTCGCCGCCGCCGCGGCAAGAGGGCTCCGGGCGCTCGAGGTGGAGCTGCGAAGGGTCGCGGAACGGCTCGGAAAAGTGCCGCTCGCCGGGAGCGTCTCCGTGGCTCCGAAGGTGCTCATCGCCGGAGGGATCAGCCGCGTCTATTCGGAACCCCCCGTGCGCGAGTTCCTCGAGCGGCGGGGGATCCTCGTGAAGCTCGAGGAGATCGCGGAGTTCCTGTACCACTTCGTCGTCCAGGTGGAGGTGACGAGGCCGCACTTTCACCAAGGGTATGCGTCGCCCCGCGAGCAGTTCGCCTGGAGGACCGTGTTGACCGGCCTCGCGCGAAGCGGCCTCGCCGAGGGGATTCACACCCTCAAGGCAAGGGTCGAGTGCGCGGCGATCGACGCGCTCATCCGGCGATGGCGGGGCGTGTTCGCCGCCTCCGGCCTGCTGTTCGAGCGAGTGGTGCCGCTCGAGGAGCTCAACTTCAACTCGCATCACCTCGTCTCGCACAACACGTTCACGGAGGCGACGACGACGCTCGGACGCTTCCTGCTCGCGACGCAGGGCGGCGTGTACGACGGCGTCGTCAATTTGGGCTCGTTCTGCTGCGCCGAGACCCACATCTCCGAGGCGCTCATCGAGCCGCACGTGAACAGCTCCGGGATGGCATGCGCCACGCTCGCCGTGGAAGACGTTTCCCTCTCGGCGCCAGACGAGCTGAAGCTCGAGACGCTCGCGGCGCAGTGCTGGCGCGTTCGCGAAGCCCGGGCCGTTCCGAGAGGCGCGCCGGCCTCGGCGCGGCGGCATCAGGTGCTCACGACGAGCCTGGAGGGTGCATGAAGCGAATTGCATTGACGGGGGCGACGGGGACCCTGGGCCGTGATCTCCTCGCCGAGCTGGTGAAGGACCACCTGGAGACACCGGACGACATCGAGCTCTTCGTCCTCGGCAGGGGCTCGCCGCGGCATTCCCTCCGCGAACGGATCCGCGGGCTCTTGGACGACTGCGCCGCCTATTGCGGGGCGACGGGCGAGCGGAGACGCGACGTGGCACGCTTCTTCGACGATCGGATCCGCTGCGTCGAGATGGATCTCGCTCGCGCCGATCTCGGCATTGCGCGGGAGTCGCTCGCGACCATGCGCCGCGCGCCGATCGACCACTTTTTCCACGTCGCCGCGCTCACGAACTTTCGCGACACGCCCTCAATCGTCGCGGCGCTCGTCGAGACGAACGTCGATGGAACGAGGAGGATTCTCCGCCTCGCGGAAGCGCTGTGCGTTCGCCAGTTCGCCTACGTGGGCTCCGCGTATGCGTCGGGGCTGGTACAGGGCGTCGTGCAGCCAGACGACATGAACCAGAGCGGCGTGTTCCGAAACACCTACGAGCGGACGAAGCGCGACGCCGAGGCGCTGGTCAGGAGCTTCGCGAAGGAGAGCCGCATCCGCGTCCGCTACTTCAGGCCGTCCACCATCTGCGGACGGCTCTTGCGAGCGCCGCTCGGCAGCATCTCGGAGTTCAAGGTGTTCTACGCGTGGGGCGCCTATCTGCTGCGGCTGAAGGCGAAGATGGTGTCGGACGCGAGCGTCCTGTACGAGGAGCCGGTCTCGCTCGACCTGCGGCTCCTCCTGGACCCGGAGGCCGGCCTGAACATCGTCCCGGTGGACTACTGCGCAAAGGTCCTGTACGACGCGTGCGTGCAGGACGATCCGGGCGAGTCGTATCATCTCGTGAACGACGCGGACACACCCCACGCGTTCTACACTGGGAGCATCTTCGCGCTCCTGAACATCCGCGGCATCCGCGTGGTCGATCGGATGCCGACGGGACTGAATCGCCTGGAGCAGGCGTATTACCGGACACTGGGTGAGGTCTTCGGACCTTACGTCGCAACGCCGCCCGTTCAGTTCAACAACGACAGCGTGAGACCGGTGATCGAGCGGACCGGGACGCGCTGCCCGAGGATCACGCCAGAGACCTTCGCGCACCTCATGAGGTATGCGAAGCGGCACCACTTCGGCGTGAACGTGCGTGGTGACGAGGAGTGGCGCCCGACGAACGCGGGGCCCGAGTTACGCCTCGCCGCACCCAGCGTACCGTGAGCGGGGTCATCGTGACCGTGCGTCGATCGCTCCTGCACGGCCGAATGGTGCGGAAGAGAGGATTTGAACCTCCACGACCTTGCGGCCACAAGCTCCTGAGGCTTGCGCGTCTGCCAGTTCCGCCACTTCCGCACGAAGGACGAGAATACGACCGGCTGGAACAATCGATTATAGCGGACTGCACCCCGGCCGTCGAGCGCGGCCGTTCGAGCCTGTGATAGCGTCTCGGTCACATCAGTGATGCCGGAGGAGCCATGGCGGACACTCGCATCGGACGACGGGATCTGCTCGCGCTGGCGGGCGCGGCGCCGCTCGCGGGGCTGAGCGCGGCGCAGACCGCCACGCAGAAAACCGTGCCGCCAGCAGCCACGAAGGGGACGCCAAGCCAGCGACGACGGGAGCTGTACTCGCTCCTCGGTGAGCTGCCGGATCGGAAGCGTCCGATCGGCGGCAAGAAACGCACCGAGCAGACGCGCGACGGCTACGTGCTCGAGACGTGGGACCTCGATCTGAACGGCATCGAGACGGTGCCGGCGTTTCTCGCGCGCCCGGCCGCCGTGCAGGGCCGCGTTCCCGCGGTCGTCTTCAACCACTCGCACGGCGGCGGCTACAAGATCGGCAAGCAGGAGTTCGTCGACGGCCGCAGCTATCTGCAGCCGGTCCCGTACGCGAAGGAGCTGACGGACCTCGGTTACGTCGCGCTGGCGATCGACCACTGGGTCTTCGGCGAGCGCAGCCACACCACCGAGGCCGACACGTTCAAGGCGATGCTGTGGCGCGGCCAGGTGCTGTGGGGCATGATGGTCTACGACAGCCTCCGCGCGCTCGACTGGCTCGTCGCGCGGCCCGACGTTGACGCCTCACGCCTCGCGACGCTCGGCATCTCGATGGGCAGCACGATGGCGTGGTGGCTCGCCGCGCTCGACGAGCGCGTCAAGGTCACGGTCGATATCTGCTGCCTCACCGACTTCCACACGCTGCTCGCGAAGAAGGCGCTGTCGCTGCACGGCCTCTACTACTACGTGCCGGATTTGATCGATCGCTGCACGACCGCACAGATCAACGCACTGATCGCGCCGCGGGCGCATCTCGGCCTCGCCGGGCTGCAGGACAAGCTCACGCCCGTCGAAGGCCTCGACATCATCGACCGCGAACTCACCGGCGTCTACGCCAAGGCAGGTCACCCCGAACGGTGGAAACTGCTTCGCTACGACGTCGGTCACATGGAGACGCCGGAAGGCCGTAAGGAAATCATCGCCTGGCTGAAGCGATTTCTCTAGGCCTCCCGCCTCGCGTTCACGTTAGTACAAGTGGTCCCATTTTTCGCGGTGGCACTGCTGGCATTCCATCTTCACCGTCGGCTGCACGTTGCCCACCGCGGACCCATGGCAGCTCTGGCACTCGGTCACTGACTTCGGCGGCACGAACGCCGCCCGGAATTGGCCGCCGTGAAACGCGTTCAGCATCTCGACGACGCGAGCCGCGACGTCGGCGGAGAGCCGCGCGCAACGCTCGGCGCGCTCGGCGGACGTCGCCTTGAAGCCGGCATCCGTGCACCACGAGCTCACCGAGGCGTGACAGAGCGCCGATCCGGCGACGGTCTGCATCAGCGGCTTGTCCACCTTCGTGATCGCGAACAGATGCTGCGCTGCGTAGTCGTTGCTGATGTCGCTGGGGAACGGCACCTGCGTGTACCACCCGAACAGCTCGCTGATGATCGCGCTCGCGTTTGCCCGATCGACGACGAGGCTGATCGCCGCCGCGCCGCCGTTCAGCGCGCCGCACAGCGTGCCCCAGCCGGCGCCGCCGCCGCCGCCGTAGAACATCATCTGCGGCGGCATCTGCGTGAATGGCGCGCCGACCGTGTCGGCCAGCGCGGAGATGACTGCCTGAAAGACGGCGTAGCAGCAGCCGCCGTCGTAGTACGCCTTGTGCGCGCGTTTCCTGACGTCCTCGCGATCGAGCGCGCGGTACGGCCAAGGCCACGTCGCGGCCGCCGAATCGATGACTCCCGCGCGTCCCGTCTGATCGCCCGCCGCCGGTATCACGCTCATGGCCACCGCACCTGCGGATGCCGCCACCACCGTCTTCGTCGTGTTCGTGAGGAACTCTTTCCTCGTGATCTGCCGTTTCATCGTCATCGCTCCTTGATCTAGAACAGATAGAACACGCGGACGAATCCGGTATTCGCGTTGAACGGGCGGTAGCCGTAGCCGAGCATGAGGCTGCCGACGTAGTCGGTTCGAGGCGTGCCGTCGCCCAGGTCGAGCGTCTGGTAGTCGTTGACCTCGAACTTGTCAAACCAGTAGCCGGCGCCGACGCCGACCTTGGCGTTCATGAAGTAGCGCACGTCGAGCGTGGCGCGCTGCCAGGCGTTCGTCACGGCGGGCAGTGGAGAGAACTGGCCCATGGCGGCCAGTGCGTCGATCCGCGGACCAGCGTAGACGAAACCCTGATCGGAATCCGTCCAGTCGTATCCGAGGCGGACTTCCGTTCTCGGGATCGCGCGAATCAGATCGAGGTTGATGCCGATGGTGTGGACGGTCTCGTCGCTGTCGAGCGTCCAGTCACGCGCGGGGTCAATCCACGACGGATCCGCCGGACCGGCAGCACTGCGCGACCGTTGGCCCGCTTCGTATTTCTCGTAACCGTAGGTGGCGCCGAAGGCGATCGCGGGAGCAGGCACGATCGATACGCCGAGCGTGTAGCCCGTGTTGTCGTTGCTCAGCAAGCCGAACCGCTGGTCGTCGCCGTCGTACCTGTCCCTGCCGACGAACACCGACGCGTTCAACCCCATCATCGGCAGCGGCGTGACGTCGATCATCATCGTCGTCCGGTTCCGCGTCCGGCTGGCGTCGTCGTACCAGCGCGAGGCTGGCTGCGCGGCCCCGCGCGTCAGCACCGCTTCGTCGAAGCCGCTGGCGTCGCGGATCGTGTGCTCGTAGAGCGCGCGCACGCCGACATAGCGATGTCCGACGAGATGCGCGGACGCCCTGAGCGTCGTGTCCGCGAGCTGCGAATAGGCGCGTGCATGATCGAGCACGTCCCGTCCCGCGCCGACGCGGAACGCCGTGTAGGGCATCGGCGTGATGATGGCATCGACGTTGACCGTATTCCTCGTGAGATCGAGCCGCCTGGTCGTGCCACCGCCCGTCATCGGCACCGCGTCGAAGCGCACGTAATCGGTCGCATCGAACAGCGGCGTGCGATCGTCACGATCGAAGTAGCGATATCTCGCCGTGACACCGAACCGCCGGTTGGGCCGCGTGGTGAAGTTGAGGCTGGCGTTCGTCAGCCGGACGTCGGCCTGCGCGGTGGAGCGCCCGAGCCGAGCCAGGCCGGGAAACACTGCGTGCACGCGCGGATCGTCGATCACCGGGTTGATGGTCCACGGGATCAGCGCCGCGTCCTGCTTCATGCCGACGACGCCGAACGCCGCGGTGAGCGAGCTGCGCGAGGGCAGCTTGATGAGGCCCAGCGAGCTCACGCCGTGCGAATGATTGCTCGGCGCGAGCGCCATCCGGCCGCGCGCTGACCCGTTGCCCGTGAGGTAGCCGCTCGGGTCGTAGCCGGTGACCGTCCTCGGGTTCTGGTTGTAGTCGGTGGCGCGAACGGGATTGTCCCAGGTGAGGGTCTCGATGTCGTTCGAGAAGTACGAGCCCTCGTAGCCGACGCGCAGCATGCCTCTTCGGTGGGCCCACTCCGCGCCGGCGAACACGTCGGTCGTGCGGTTGTCGAGCGGCAGCGGCACTTCCGGGAGGACGCTGAACGCGAGTCCCGCGCCCCACGGCTGTGAACCGGAGCGCGCGTAGCTGCTGGCTTCGAAGTTGAGTCCCAGCTCGCGCGTCGCGGCGTAGGACAGTTTGAAGACCGCGGTATCGCGGCGTGACCGCAGGTCGAAAACCGACGACAGTGCGCGGTAGATCGAGGGCAACTGCGCCTGGAGCGGCGTTCGCGGAATGCCGAGCGCGACGCCGTTCTGCACGGCGAGCCGGGCAGCCGGGTCGAGCGTGAACACGCCGGGCGACGTCTGCACGTACGCTGTGGACGTCGTATTGCCGTAGAACAGCGGCGTCTGGTTCCACTGGAACGACATCGTCACGCGGTCGGAGGCCGCCGCCACGGTGAACCGCTGGTCGCGATAGCCGATATTCCGCGCGCGCGCCTTGAGCGACCACTTCGAGGTGTCGCGGTCGACGCTGAAGCTCAACCACGCGCCGTTCTCGCGGAGGTCTTGATACCGCTGGAAGCGGGCGAAGTCACCATCGACGTCCGATGCGCGGGCGCCGATGTCGAGGCTGCCGAACGTCCGGGACGGCGCGGTCGTCTGCTGCGCGATCGCGGCGTTGGCACAGGCAAGGAGGCACGCGAGGGAGAGCGTCATGATTCGAGTGGTGCGCATCGTCGATCTCCCCTCCGTTACCGCAGAAACGCCTTGCCGGACGGCGCGTTCGACCCGTGGATGTTCTGGTGGCACGCCGCGCACGAGCGCCCGTACATGCGATTGGCGTTCGTGGAGTTCGCCAGCGCGTATCCGTCGTATGCCGTCGCCGGATGCTGCGACGTCACATGACAGCGCTGGCAGAGGACCGGCTCCTTGGCGACGAGCATCCGCGCGTTGGTCGAGCCGTGCGCGTCGTGGCACGTCGTGCAGCTTTCGACGACAGGCGCGTGTTCCCAGAGATGCGGACCACGCTTCTCTGCATGGCAGCGCTCGCACGTCTGGTTGACGGTCGTTCCCGCCTTCAGCAGGTGCACGCCTGTCGTGCCGTGCGGGTTGTGACAGGACGAGCACTCGAGCGACCCCTCGGCGACCGGCATGTGCGACGAGCGGCGCATCTTCTGCACTTCGGAGCGGTGGCATCGCTCGCAGGTCTCGATCTGACGGACGCCCTTGAGGCCGCTCTTCTCGGATTTCGGCGCGTGGACGCTGTGGCAGCCGATGCACGACACGTTCAGCGCGTCATGCTGGCTGCCTGCCCACAAGGCGCGATCGCCGCTGACGTGACACTGCAGGCAGGGCGCGTCGTTCGTTGCGGTGTGCGCGGCGCCTGTGAACGTCGTGATCTTCGATGTGTCGCCGCCGCTCTCGACGTGCGCCTGACCCGGTCCGTGGCAGCTCTCGCAGCCGCGGCCCGCGACGGGCGTCTTCGAGTTCGACGCGCGTCCGTGCGCGCTCGAGTGGTATCCCTTCGCCTGATCCTTGTGACAGGTCAGGCAGGTGTCTTCGCCGACGTAGTCGATGGTGGGCTGCGTCGCCTGCGCCGGCTCTGGCGAGCGCGCAGTCTGTCGATCGGCATGCGCGGCGCCTGGCGGCGCCAGCCACATGACAGCGACCGCCGCCGCGAGCAGCGGGCCCGCGGCCGTCTTGACGGTATGTTCCATGTCGTGCTCCTCGCAGATGAATGCCGGAACGAATCGAGTAGAGCCGACGAGGAATCGTCACCGCTGCGACGGATGCCGCATCACCGCGCGTCCGCGCGGCTGAACCCGATCGGGATCGGGCGACGGAATGGCAATGCGGGTGCCCGAACCTGCGGGCTGAAGTGGCGGAAAACAGGAGGGGTACCCCAGTGGCGTGTCGAACCGGCGGCAACCCGACGGGTTCCCGTGACGGCGGTGCGCTACCGGAAATCCGGCTCAGAGCTCGATCTGTTCACCGAGCTCGACGACACGGTGCGGCGGGATGCCGAAGTACGCCGTTGCCGTCGTCGCGTTGCGCGCGATGAGCGCGAACAGCTTCTCGCGCCACACCGCCATACCGGGACGCCGCGTCGCGATGATCGTCTCGCGGCCGAGGAAGTAGGTGACCTGTGCGGGATCGATCAGCGGCACGCCGCGGATCGCCGCGCTCGCGAGCGCCTGCGGAACGTGCGGTTCCTCCATGAAGCCGTAATACAGCCTGACGCGGTAGACGCCGCTGCCGAGCCCTTCGATCTCGACGCGCTTCTTCGCCGCGACGTACGGCACCTGCTGCGTCTTCACCGTGACGAAGATCACGCGCTCGTGCAGCACCTTGTTGTGTTCGAGATTGTGGCGCAGCGCCGGCGGCGTTCGCGACGCCGTGCCGTTCATGAAGACGGCGGTCCCAGGCACCCGTGTAGGTTTGTGCTTCAGCACCTCGCGCAGGAACTCGTCGAGCGGCCGCGCCTCCGACTGGATGCGCTCCGCCAGAATCCGCCGTCCCCGCTTCCACGTCGTCATGACGGTGAAAACGAGCGCCGCGAGGACGAGCGGCAGCCAGCCGCCCTGAGCGACCTTGATGATGTTCGCGCCGAAGAACGCCAGGTCGACGACGAGGAAGATCGCCGCCAGCGTTCCGGCCGTCCACCCGCGCCAGCGCCAGCGCTGGCGTGCGACGACGTAGAGCAGCAGCGTCGTGATCACCATCGTCGAGGTCACCGCCACGCCGTAGGCCGCCGCGAGATTGCTCGACGTGCGGAAGCCGACGACGATGAGGATGCAGCCGATCATGAGCGCCCAGTTGATGCCGGCGATGTAGATCTGCCCGTACTGGCGCGTCGACGTGTGATCGATGCGGATCCTCGGGCTGAATCCCAACTGGACCGCCTGCATCGTCAGCGAGTAGGCGCCGGATATCACCGCCTGTGACGCGATGACCGCGGCCGCGACGGCGAGCAGGATCATCGGGTAGATCGCCCACGAGGGTGCGAGGAGGTAGAACGGATTGTGCGCCGCCTCCGGGTTCTCGTAGACCAGCGCGGCCTGACCGAAGTAATTGAGGAGCAGCGACGGAAGCACCACGACGAACCAGACGAGGCGAATCGGACGCGTGCCGAAGTGACCCATGTCCGCGTAGAGCGCTTCGCCCCCCGTCACGACGAGGAACACGGACCCGAGCACCAGATAGCCGTGCCAGCCGGTGTCGGCGAAGAAGCGTACCGCGTGTGCGGGGTTGACCGCGGCGAGCACGGATCGGTGCCGCACGACCTGCAGCAACCCCAGCACCGCGAGCACGATGAACCACAACAACGTGATCGGCCCGAAGACCTTGCCGACGCCCGCCGTGCCGCGGCTCTGAAACAGGAACAGCGCGACGAGAATCGCGATTGTGATGGGCACCACGTACGGATGCAGGGCAGGCGTCGCGACGCTCAAACCCTCCATCGCGCCGAGCACGGAGATTGCCGGCGTGATGATGCCGTCGCCGTAGAGCAGCGCCGCGCCGAAGATGCCGATCAGTACGAGCGCCGAGCGCTCGGCGCGTCCGGTCGGCTTGATCGGCGTCGCCAGCGCGGTGAGCGAGAGGCTGCCTCCTTCGCCGTCGTTGTCGGCGCGCAGCACGAACGCCAGGTACTTGATCGAGATGACGATGACGAGCGCCCAGAAGATCAGCGAGAGGACGCCGAGCACGTGCTCGTGCGTGGGCGCGACCGCATGCGGCCCGTAGAAGCACTCGCGAATCGCGTAGAGCGGGCTCGTGCCGATGTCGCCGTAGACGACCCCGAGCGTGACGAGCGAGAGCGTGAGGAGATAACGTCCCGTCTGGGCCGGAGGCTGGTGCGCCGGTGCGGCTGGCATAGGCCGGGCCTCGAAGAAGCCGCACCATCCGATCGGCCCGGATGCTCAGACGTTGCCGGAGGTGCGCTTCCGTTACACGCCGACGGGGTTAGCTGACGGGCTCGGACTCGGAAGTGTCCTATGGCGGTCGTTCGCCAATGCGCCCCTGAAGGCTTCCGCCTTTTCCTGGGTCCCCCGCTCCCCGCGCATGACGCGGGAACTAGGCATCGGTCAGGCTACGCCTCACCTCCGTGGCTGTCAACCGCGTCCTGCCGGTCATTCGGTGGTTGCCGGTATACTCGAAGATTACGGGTTCGCTCAGGAGGCTTCAGTGGCTGTGCGGCGCGGCGTCTGGCTCGTCGTTGTCCTTCTCATGCTCGCGGTCCTCGTGTCCGTCTCGGGGCTGCTGCTCACGGCGGCGCTCGTTGGACGGGAGCCGCAAATCGCGTCCAACTCGACGCTCGTCGTCGAGGTCTCCGGCGATCTGGAGGAAACCGAGCCGGGAGGCGTGCTCGGCCAGTTCCTCGAGCCGCCGCCGACCGTGCGCTCCCTCGTCGAGGCGCTGCGCAAGGCCAAGGTCGATCGCCGTGTCTCGAGCGTCGTCATCCGCCCGCGCGGCACCGCGGCGCTGTGGGCGAAGGTCCAGGAGGTTCGTGACGCGATCGCTGACTTCCGCACGTCGGGCAAGCCGCTCATCGCCTATCTGGAGCAGGGCGGCGAGCAGGAGTTCTACCTCGCTTCGGGGGCCGAGAAGGTCTTCCTGATGCCGACGGCGTCGCTCGATCTCACGGGCGTCGCCAGCTACGAGCTGTTCCTGCGTGGTACGCTCGACAAGATTGGCGCGTACCCGGACGCGCTGCACGTCGGCGACTACAAGACGGCGTCGAACACCTTCACGGAGCACAGCTTCACGCCGCAGCACCGCGAGATGGCGGAGTCGCTCAATCGCGATCTCTACGAGCAGATGATTCGCGGGCTCGCCGAGGGCCGCCGCAAATCGCCGGAGGAGATGCGCGCGCTCGTCGATCACGGCCCGTATCTGCCCGAAGACGCCGTGCGCGCAGGGCTCGTCGACGACGTCGCCTACGAAGACGAGCTGGACGACAAGGTGAAGCTGGCGAGCGGCACGGTGAAGTTCGTCGAGCAGGACGATTATCGTGGCGTGTCGGCGACGTCACTCGGCCTGAACAAAGGGCCGCGCATCGCGGTGATTTACGCGGTCGGTCTCATCAGCACCGGCCGCAGCAGCTTCGACGCGCCGGGGGGCGAGGTCGTCGGCTCCGACACGATCGTCGAGTACTTGCGCAAGGCGCGCGGCGACAAGAACGTGCGCGCCATCGTGCTGCGGATCGACAGTCCCGGCGGATCCGCGATCGCCTCGGATGTGATCTGGCGCGAGGTGATGCTGACGCGCGACGTCAAGCCGGTGGTCGCGTCGATGTCCGACGTCGCGGCATCCGGCGGCTACTACATCGCGATGCCGGCGCACGCCATCGTCGCCCAGCCGGCGACGCTGACCGGCTCGATTGGCGTCGTGATGATCAAGTTCGTGATCGACGGCACGCTGAAGAAGCTCGGGATGAACATGGAAGGGGTGACGTCGGGCCGCTATGCCGATCTGTACTCGCCCATCCGTCCGTTCTCCCCCGAAGAGCGCGCGCGCGTCGAGCAGTTGATCCACGCGACGTACGAGGCGTTCGTCGAGAAAGCGGCGGCCGGCCGCAAGACGACACCCGAGAAGATCGATGCGGTCGGGCAGGGGCGTGTGTGGACGGGAAATCAGGCGAAGCAGATCGGCCTCGTCGACGAGCTCGGCGGCCTCGATCGGGCGATTGCCATCGCCAAGCAGCGCGCGGGCATCCGTGAAGATTCCGAGGTGGAGCTGGTCGTCTACCCGCCGCGGAAGTCCTTCTACGACATCGTGCGCGATCCGTTCGGCAGCGGCGATCGCGCCGCCGGCCTCGCGCGACTGCTCGGCCTCAGCGATACGCGATCGCTCCGCACGTTGTCCGCGCCGATGCAGATCTTCCGCCGCGGCGAGCCGCTCGCGATCATGCCAAACGTGTTTGTGCGGTAGTCAATGCTGAATGCTGAATGCTGAATGCCGAAAATGTGGAATGAGTGACTTCGATCATTCAATATTCGGCATTTTCAGCATTTGGCATTCAGCATTCAGCATTGACACTACGCCGTAATCTGAGCCAGCACCGCCTGATTGATCTCGATCTTCATCTTGTCGCGCGCCTTGGACATGTAGGCGCCGAAGAAGCGGTTGCGGCGTTCGCGCAGCATTTCCTCGCGCAGCGTTCCCTTGCCCGACGCGAGTTCCTGCGGCGTCACGTCCTTCTTCTCGAGCACCTTCACGACGACGGCGCCGTTGTCGGTGACGATCGGGTCGCTGACGCCGCCGGCGGGCAGCGACCAGGCAGCCGCGTCGATCGCCGGGCTGGCACCGACGTCGCCGACCGGCGCGCCGCGCGCGATCAGATCCGTCGTCTTCACGTCGAGGCCCGCGGCCTTCGCCGCCGCGTCGAAGTCGCCGGTCTTCAGTTGGCCGGCAATCGACGACGCCTTCTGCCGCGCCGCGTCCACGGCCTTCTGCTTCAGCACGTCCTCACGCACCCGCTCCTTCACTTCCTCCAGCTTCGGCACGTATGTGTCCTGCTTGCCGGTGACCGTGAGGAACACGAACCCCTGCGGTGTGCGGATCGCTTCGCTGACTTCGTCGTCTTTCAGGCTGAAGGCACGCTCGGCTGCGGCCGGGGACAGCCCGATGCCGGCGATCGGCTCCTCGCGCGAGAACATGTTGGAGTCGCCGACCGTTAGCCCGCGCGTCTTCGCGATGGTGTCGAGATCGGCGGGCTTCTTCAGTTGCGGCCCCACTTCGTCGGCGAGGCGCTGCGCTTCGCTCTGTGCCCGCTCCCACTTGATCTGATCCTCGATTTGCGGCCGGACCTCCTCGAACGTCTTGGTCGAGGCTGCGCGGCGGTCCGTCACCTTGATCACGTGGTATCCGAACTGGGTCTTCACGACGCCGTCGTGGATCTGGCCTGGCTGCAGCGACCACGCCGCCTGCTCGAACTCCGGCACCATCTGCCCCTTGCCGAAGAAGTCGAGATCACCGCCGCGCGTCTTGCCCGCCTCCTCTTCCGTGTTCTCGCTGGCGAGCTTGGCGAAATCGGCACCCGCCTTGGCCTTGGCCAGCAGCGCCTCCGCCTGCTTCTTCACGGCCGCTTCGTCCTTGCCCTCGGTCTTGAGCAGGATGTGGCTCGCGCGCACCTGCTCGGGTGTCGAGTACTGCTGACTGTTGTCGTCGTAGTTCCGCTTCGCCTCTTCGGGCGTGACGGTGATGCGCTGGCGGATCGCCTGCATGTCGACGATCGCGTAGCGCACCTTGCGCTTCTCGGGAATGCGGAACGTGTTCTTGTTCGCCTCGAAGTGCTTCGCGATTTCGTCGTCGCTGGCGGCGAGACCTTCGCGGAACTTGTCGGCGGGGAACGAGACGACCGCGAGCTTCACCTTCTCGTTGCGGCGGCGATACTCCTCGTCGAGCTCCTTGTCGCTCACCGTAATCCAGTCGGTCAACGCGCCCTGTAGCTTCTCGACGACGATGCTGCGGCGGACCTGTTCCTGGAACTCGCTGGGGCGGAGCGGCGGGTTCTGCATGTCGAGGATTTCGCGATAGCGCCTGTCGCCGACGAACTGGCCGTTCTCCTGGAACCCGGGCAGCGCGGCGATGCGCGCCTTCACCTCGGCGTCGCTGGCGTCGATTCCGAGCGTGTCGGCCTCGGCGAGCGCCGCTTCTTCCTCGATCATCTGCTGCACGATCCGGCGATCGATGCCGAGCTGCTTGAGGAGCCGTTCATCCATGTTGCCGCCGTAGGCCGAGCGATACGCCTGCATCTGCTGCTGATACGCGCGGCGGAAGCGGGCCACGGTGATGTCGCGTCCGTCGACGGACGCGACCACGGCACTCGGGCCGGCGCCGGCGGAGGGGTTGGCGAGCCACTCCTGCGGGATGTAGAGAAGAACGAATGCCACGACCACCAGTGCCAGGCTCCATTTGAGCCAGTTCTTGTGGCGCCGCATCCTGTCGAGCATGGTCATGTTCGGCTGCCTCGAAATCGAAGTAGAGAAACCGTCATTATGCCACGAGGTCCCTCGTCCCTGGTCCCTCGTCACGGGTCCGACGTCCCCGGTCCCAGGTCTCGGGTCGGGGCCGGGACCGGGCCCCGGGACCCGGGACCCGGGACCACGGACGCGGGACCGGGACCAGGGACCCGTGACCAGGAACGAGGGACCAGGGACCACGCACTAATGGACGTGTTATATTTTCGGTGGATAGAAGGACTTAGAGGCAATTCGCCATTCCTATGGGACGCAGAGCCGATTGACCCCGACTGGTCGGCAGCCTCGCGCGCGTCCATCGAGCAGGAACCCGGTATCTGGAGGACGCCCGGATCTCGCAGGGAAGCTGCGAAGCGTGCAGGCGACACTCGGCCGCCGGCTGTCGCGCGCTGACGTGCTCGCCGATATGATCCGTGCCGTCAATGCGAGCCTCGAGCCCGAGCGCGTCGCCGACGCGCTCGTCGCCCGTGTGTCGGACTGGGTGCCGGCGGCGGCATGGCTCGTGCTCGCGGCGGGACTGGACGGACGCACGCGCGCCATGGCGGTCCGCGCGCTGACGCCTGCGCTCGAGCCGGCTGCCCACGGCATTGGCGGATGGGTGATGCGAAGCGGGGAGGTGTTCTGCTCGGCCGACGTGGCGGCGGATCGGCGCGTCAGTCTGGACGAGACGGTGGCGGCGGTCGCGTTTCCGCTCGAGTGCCGGGGCAAGACGATCGGCGCGCTCGTGGGGCTCGATCGCGCGGTCTCGAAGTCGGAACCGTGCTTCGCGCCGGCGACGCTGACGGCGCTGCGGACGGCGCTCGAACCTGGCGCCATCGCGCTCGACAACGCGCTGCACCTGCAACGCGCCGACGCGCTGACGGTCACCGACGACCTGACGCAGCTCTACAACTCGCGCTACTTGTCACAGGCGCTGCGGCGCGAAGCGAAGCGCGCGTCGCGCAGCGGCCGGCCGCTGTCGCTGCTGTTCGTCGATCTGGACGGGTTCAAGTCCATCAACGACACGCACGGGCATCTCTACGGCAGCCGGGCGCTGGTCGAGGCGGCGAGCGTGATTCGCGCCTCCGCGCGCGAGACGGACATGGTGGCGCGCTTCGGCGGCGACGAGTTCGCGATCGTGCTGCCGGAGACCGGCAGCGAGGGCGCCGTCTCGGTCGGCGAGCGCCTCAGGGCGCGCGTGGCCGCGCACAGTTTTCTCCAGGGCGACGGCCTGGCGATCCACCTCACCGTCTCGGTGGGCATCGCCACGCTGCCCGATGTTTCGGCTTCCGCCGAGGGCCTTCTCCAGGCCGCCGACACGGCGATGTACCGGGTGAAGGATCGCGGCAAGAACGGTATTTGCGTCGCGGGCTCGGACTCATGACCCGCAAGAGGAGTTGTCGTTGAGTCTCCGTTCTCTGTTCTCTCTCTTCTCGAGCGATCTCGCGATCGATCTCGGGACGGCGAATACGTGCGTCTACGCGCGCGGCAAGGGCATTGTCGTCAACGAGCCGTCGATTGTCGCCATCAACAAGGTGAATGGCCGGATCGAAGCCGTCGGCAAGGACGCCAAGGACATGCTCGGGCGGACGCCCGGCAACATCGTGGCGATCAAGCCGATGAAGGACGGCGTCATCGCCGACTTCGAGGTCACCGAGAAGATGCTGACCTACTTCATCAAGAAGGCCCACAACCGCAACGTGTGGGTGCGGCCGCGCATCGTCATCGGCGTGCCTTCCGAGATCACGCAGGTCGAGAAGCGCGCGGTCAAGGACAGCGCCTATCGCGCCAAGGCGAGCGAAGTGCATCTCGTCGAGGAAGCCATGGCGGCGGCCATCGGCGCGGGCATGCCCATCACCGAGCCGTCGGGCAACATGATTGTCGACATCGGCGGCGGCACCACCGACATCGCCGTCATCTCGCTCGCGGGCATCGTCTACAGCAAGGCCGTGCGGGTCGCCGGCAACGAGATGGACGAGGCGATCATCCAGTACATCAAGAAGACGTACAACCTGCTCATCGGCGAGCGAACGGCCGAAGCGATCAAGATGGAGGTCGGGTCGGCCTATCCGCTCGAGGAGCGGATGACGATGGAGATCAAGGGTCGGCATCTGATCGAGGGAGTGCCGAAGACGATCACCATCACCGACGAGGAGATTCGCGAGGCGCTGGCGGAAACCGTCAACGTCATCGTCGACGCCGTGCGCGTGGCGCTCGAGCGCACGCCGCCGGAGCTGTCCGCGGACATCGTCGATCGCGGCATCGTGCTGACCGGCGGCGGATCGCTGCTGAAGAACCTGGACAAGCGGCTGCGCGAGGAAACCGGCCTGCCGCTGGCGATGGCCGAGGATCCGCTGTCGTCGGTCGTGCTCGGCGCCGGCAAGATGCTGTCCGACTTCAACCTGCTGCGGAAGATCTCGATTGACTAGGGAGCCGGGGGGCCAGGGGGCCAGGGGGCCACAGAGAACGGAGCGCTCACTTGGCGGTTCACGATCTCGGTTGCTCCTGGCGCCCCGGCCCCCCGGCCCCCCGACTCCCCGATGTTAGACATCAGGCAACGTACCGGCTACCTGCTGCTGGCGATCATGATCGGCCACGTGATCCTGATCTCCGCGCAGGTGCAATCGAAATCGGGCGTGCGCGTGCTCGACGCCGTCGCCTTTGCCGTGTTCTCACGCATTCAGAACGGCGCGGCGGCGATCGTCGGCAACACGCGCAGCGTGTGGGGGAACTACGTGGGGCTGCGCGGCGCCCGAGCGGAGAACGAGGCGTTACGCGCGCGGGTGGCGGACCTCGAGGTGCGGCTGCAGGAGCAGCGCGCGCTGGCGGCGAGGACCGTGAAGCTGCAGGAGCTGCTCGATCTCGAGACGCGGATGTCGCTGCCGACGATTGCCGCGGAAGTGATCGCCGGCAACCCGAATCCCGGTATGCGCACCGTCACGATCGACCGCGGGTCCGCTGACGGCGTCCAGGCGAACATGGCGGTGATCGCGCCGAAAGGGATCGTCGGCCGCATCGTCGGCGAGCCGGCAGCGCACGCCGCGCGGGTGCAATTGCTGATCGATCGCGACGCCGCGGCGGGGGCGCTGATCGAGCGCACGCGCTCCGGCGGGATGATCGTCGGCTCCGACAGCGATCCGCCTCTCCGGATGGAGCTGGTGTCGAACCTGTCGGACGTCAAGACCGGCGACGTGGCCGTCGCCTCGGGCGTGGACGGCATTTTCCCGAAAGGTCACCCCATCGGGACGATCGAGAGGGTCGAGCGGGGCAGCGGACTCTATCTGTCCATCGGCGTGCGTCCGACGGTGGATTTCTCGGGTCTGGAGGAGGTTCTCGTCGTGCTCGTGCCGGCCCGGCCGGCGACGCCTGCCGAGTCGAGCGCCGCGCAGCCAGCGCCCGCGCCGGCACCCGTGCAAGGCGGGAAGCCTCGATGAAGGTCGCCGGTGTCCTCATCGCACTCGCCGTGGCACTCGTGCTGCAGACCACGTTGGCGGGCATGACCATGGCGGCCGCCACGTTCGTCAACCTAGTGCTGGTCGCGGTCGTTTTTGTCGCGCTGGCTTTCGGGCCCGCGACGGGCATGCTCGCTGGCACGGCGGGCGGCCTCGTGCAGGATGCCCTCGCCGGAGGCATCATAGGGATAGGCGGCATGGCGAAGACCCTCGTCGGGTTCTTCGTCGGCGTCCTCGGCACGCAGTTCATCGTGTCGCAGACGCTCCCCCGGTTCGTGGTGTTCGTCGGCGCGACGTTCGTCCACGACCTGTGCTTTCAAGCGGTCGAGGCGCTGGTAGAGGCCAGACCGCTCTCGATGCAGTGGCGCGCCACGTTGACGCAGGCGGCGATCAACGGCGTGGTCGGGTTGCTGGTGTTCCACGTGGTCGAGCTGGGACCGGGAATGTTGCAGCGCCGGCGGGCGCGGGGCACGAGCCTCAGCAGCAGGAAGTGGTAATCCCATGGTGAATTCGAGTTCGAGTTCGGCGATGGCACCGGATGACCGCAGGAGCCTGGAACTGCGGCTGTCGGTGGTTCAGTACCTCGTCGCGCTGCTGTTCGCCGGTCTCGCGGTCGCCTTCTGGATCTTCCAGATCGCGCAGCACGAGAAGTTCAGCGAGATCGCGACGAACCAGTACCTGCAACGGCTGCCGTTGCCGGCGCCGCGCGGCGTGCTGTTCGATCGCCACGGCAAGGTGCTCGTCGAGAACACGACGACGTTCAACATCGCGCTCGTCCGCGAGCAGACGAAGGATATCGATCGAACGCTGCGGATCCTGGCGGAGGCGACCGGCGCCGACTACGCGCAGTTCCGCGAGACGGTGAATCGCCGGCGCAAGGAGCCGAGCTACCGGCCCATCGTACTCATCGAGAACGCCACCACCGAGCAAGTGATTGCCTTCCGCGCGCGCAAGAGCGAGCTGCCCGGGATCATCTATCAGGAGGTGCCGACGCGGCGCTATCCGACGAGCGACATGGCAGCGCACCTGTTCGGCTACGTCAGCGAAGTGCGCGAGGATCAGCTCGCACGGCCGGAGTTCAAGGGGATCGAGGCGGGCGCCATCGTCGGCCAGAGCGGCGTGGAGCACGCCTACAACAACCTGCTGATGGGCACCGAAGGCACACGCGCCGTCGTCGTCAACAGCGTCGGCCGCGAGATCAACGAAATGGGCAACCAGCCGCCGACCGAAGGCAAGCGGCTGCAGCTCACGATCGACGCCGACTTGCAGAAGGCGGCCGAGGACGGCTTCCGCCACTTCGGCGAGGTGCAGTCCGGCGGCCCGTACAACGGCGCCGCCGTCGTCCTCGATCCGCGCTCCGGCGAGGTGCTGGCGCTGGTCAGCCTGCCCGCCTACGATCCCAACAAGTTCGCAGTCGGCATCGACCCGGTCACCTGGAAGGCGCTGAACACCGACAAGCTGCGTCCGCTGAACAACCGGCCGCTGCAGGGCCGCTACTCACCCGGCTCCACGTTCAAGATCGTCGTGGCGGCGGCAGCCCTCGAGGAGGGGATCAAGCCGGAGTTCCGCGTCAACTGCGGCGGCGGCGCGAACTTCTACGGCCGCTGGTTCCAGTGCTGGAACGAGCGCGGTCACGGCAGCGTGGACATGCGGCGGGCCATCGAGCAGTCGTGTAACGTCTACTTCTACACGCTCGGCAACATGCTCGGCATCGATCGCATCCACAAGTGGGCGGCCAACCTCGGTCTCGCGGACAAGACGGGCATCGATCTGCCGAACGAAGTGCAGAGCATCATGCCGTCGAGCGAGTGGAAGCAGCGCGTGCACAAGGAGAAGTGGTATCCCGGCGAGACGATTTCCGTCGCCATCGGCCAGGGCTACGTCTCGGTGACGCCGCTCGCGCTTGCGACGATGATGATGACGCTGGCCAACGGCGGCACGCGCCACACGCCGCACGTGCTGAAGGCGGTGGACGAGGGGAAGGGATGGAAGCCGGTGCCGCCTCCGCCACCGAAGGTCGTCGTCAAGATGAAGGACTCCACGGTGCAGGCCCTGCACGACGGCCTGTGGCGGGTCATCAACGGCGCGGGCACGGGCGGCCGGGCGCGGCTCGAGGGGCGCGACATCTCGGGCAAGACGGGAACGGCGCAGCCGAACATGTCCCTGGAAACCCAGCAGCGCCTCAAGGGGAGAATCGAAGCGCGCGACCACGGCTGGTTCGTGTTCTTCGCGCCGAAGGACAACCCGGAGATCGCGGGCGCCATCTTCACCGAGCACTCGGAGCACGGCTACTACGGCGGGCCGATCATCAAGCACATCGTCGACACGTACTATGCGAAGAAGGAAGGACGGCCGCTGCCGGTGCTGACCAAGCCGCAGGCGCCGCCGACGATCATCGCCGCGCGGCAGGAGTAGGGCGCAACTTCAGTTGCGCCAGCACCTATGTTCGAACGACGACTCTGGTTTCACATCGACTGGCTGCTGCTGGCGGCGATCCTGGTCCTGGCCGGCCTCGGCCTGGCGATGATCTACAGCATCACCTACGTGGGCGGCCCTGAGGGCGGCCGCCCGGGGCCGCAGTTCTGGACGCAGTCCTACGCGCTCGTCATCGGCGTCATCGCGCTCATCGTCTGTCTCACGATCGACTATCGCCTGCTCGCTGAGCATTCGCTCCTCATCTACGGCGGCCTCATCGCCATGCTCGTGTTCGTGCTGTTCGCCGGCTCGACGCAGTTCAACGCGACGCGGTGGATCAAGGTCGGGCCCGTCAACCTGCAGCCGTCGGAGTTCGGCCGCATCACCATCGCCCTGGTGCTGGCGATGTTCTTCGGCGAGAACCGCCGCGGCGCGAAGAATCCCGGCGACCTCGTCATCGGCGGTCTCTTCGCGGCCTTCCCGCTGCTGCTGATCGCGAAGCAGCCCGACCTCGGGACGGCCGTCACGCTCATCCCCGTGTTTTTCGGCATCGCGTATCTGGCCGGCCTGCGGATGCGGCTGCTCGCGGTGCTGGCGATTGCCGGCGTGCTGATGGCGCCGGTGGCATGGAACTTCGCGCTCAAGGATTACCAGAAACAGCGCATCAACACCTTCTTCGACCCGTCGCAGGACCCGCGCGGCGCGGGCTACCAGCAGATCCAGGCTCGCGTCACGGTCGGTTCCGGCGGGCTGACGGGCAAAGGCTTCAGGGAGGGCACGCAGGGGCAGTACAAGTTCCTGCCCGTCGCGCACAACGATTTCATCTTCTCGGTCCTCGCGGAGGAGCAGGGCTTCATCGGCGTCCTCGTCGCGCTGGGCCTCTACCTGTTCGTGATTCTCAGATCGCTCGAGGCAGCGGCCCTGGCGAAGGACCGTCTCGGCGCGTATCTGGTCGGCGGAATCGTCGCCGGTTTCGCGTTTCAGGTGATCTACAACATCACGATGTCCGCCGGGCTCGCCCCCGTGAAGGGGCTGACACTACCGCTCATGAGCTACGGCGGATCGTCGATGATCGCAACGCTGGCCGCGTTCGGACTGATTCTCAACGTCCGCATGCGGCGTTTTACGAATTAGGAAGCCGCGGCATGGACGCCCCGATCCTCATCCTCATCGCGTGGTGCGCTGCCGCCTTCCTCTGTAGGCCGGGGTCCTCAGACCCCGGCGGCTGGAGCTTCTTTCATGAACAAGGAGATGATCATCTCCTCTGGCGCCCACGACACGCGGGTGGCCATCCTCGAGGACGATCAGGTCGTCGAGATCTTCATCGAGCGCGAGCGGCAACGCGGGGTCGTTGGCAACATCTACAAGGGCCGGGTCTCGAAGGTGCTGCCCGGCATGCAGTCCTCCTTCGTTGACATCGGGCTCGAGCGCGACGCGTTCCTTTACGTCACCGAGGTCGTCAACGAGGATTTCGACCGCCTCGAGGACGAGTCGTCCGAGTCCGAGCGGTCCGAGTCGTCCGAGTTGTCCGAGTCCGAGTCGTCCGAGCTGTCCGAGTCGTCCGAGGCGTCCGAGAAGGCCGAGAAGGCGGAGGGCAAGCGCCAGGGCCGCCAGTCGCGCGACGATCGGCCGCAGGCGAAGATCGAAGACCTCCTCAAAGAAGGCCAGGAGATCCTCGTCCAGGTGGTCAAGGAGCCGCTCGGCACGAAGGGCGCGCGGCTGACGTCCCATGTGACGATGCCGGGACGGTTCCTGGTGTTCATGCCGACGGTCGATCACGTCGGCGTCTCCCGCAAGATCGAATCGCGCGAGGAGCGCGCCCGCCTGCGCGGCATCGTCCGCGACTTCCGCGAGCAGAAAGGGTTCACGGGCGGCGTCATCATCCGCACCGCCGCCTCGGGACGTTCTCAGGACGACATCGTCAGCGATCTCGACTACTTCCATCAGGTCTGGACGGAGATCCGCCAGAAGATGGAGAGCCGGCGCGCACCCGCCGTCCTCTTCCAGGAGCAAAGCCTCGTCACCAAGCTGTTGCGCGACCTGCTGACCGAGGACTACAGCGCCATCCGCATCGACAACGAACAGGAACACCGCCGCGTCGTCGCACTCGTCGAGCGCATGATGCCAAACCTCGTGTCGCGCGTGAAGCTGTACTCGAAGGAGTTCCCGATCTTCGAGGAATACGGCGTCCAGGCGGAGATCGACAAGGCGCTGCGCAGCAAGGTGTGGCTGAAATCGGGCGGCTATCTCGTGATCAACCAGACGGAGGCGCTCGTCGCCATCGACGTCAACACCGGACGCTACGTCGGCAAGCGCACCGGCCGGCTCGAGGACACGATCGTCAAGACGAACCTCGAGGCCGTGAAGGAAATCGTCCGACAGATCCGGCTGCGCGATCTCGGGGGAATCATCGTCCTCGACCTGATCGACATGGAGGAGAAGAAGAACCGCCAGAAGGTCTTCCAGGAGGTCGAGAAGGAGCTGCGCAAGGACCGCTCGCCGTCCAAGGCGCTGCAGGTGTCGGATTTCGGCCTCGTCATCGTCACGCGCAAGCGCGTGAAGCAGAGCCTCGAGCGGCAGATGACCGAACCCTGCCCGTACTGCTCGGGGTCAGGCGCGATCAAATCGAGCTCGACGATCTGCTACGAGATTCTGATGGAGATGCGAAAGATCGGCCCGGACCTGGACGGCCAGGGCGTCATCCTCCGCGTCAACCCTGACATTGCGAGGGCGTTGAAGGAAGAGGAGAGCGCGATGCTGCGCGATCTTCAGCAGACGCTCGGCAAGCCTGTGACGATCAAGCCCGACGTCCACCTGCACCACGAACAGTTCGATGTGATGGCGATCTAGTAAGTAGGCAGTAGGCAGTAGGCAGTAGGCAGTAGGCAGTAGGCAGTAGGCAGTAGGGCAGTAGGCAGTAGGCAGTAGGCAGTCGGCGATAAGCAGGCAACACGCAGCAAAACAAAACCAGGTGGGCGAAGCCACCTGGTTCACTGTCTACTGCCTACTGCCTACTGCCTACTGCCTACTGTCTACTGTCTACTGCCTACTACTGCGTTGCGGCGCCGCCGGTCGGGAAGTAGATCAGGTAGTGGTTGCCGGCGCGGTTGAACCAGACGCGCAGGTAATCGTTCCCCTTCAGCAACTGCACTTTCGCGGCTCCGCCTGCTCGTGGCGGCGCATCCTTCACGACCATCCCAATCTCGGAGTCGGGGACGATGACGACGACCTCGCGGCCTGCGGCCTTCCCGCCGCGCGTCAACTCGGCCCACCGCTCGAGCGGCTCGGTAATGCCGACAGCCTCCGGCTTGGCCTCCTGCGCGGTGACGGTCGCCGTATACGTGCCGGCCGGCAGTGACTTGCCGTCCGCCGTTACGGCGCGCGGGATGCGGAAGCTCCCGAGCTTCACCTCGCCCGTCGGAGCGGCCGGGGTGTCTGCGGTGGTCGGCTGGGTCTTCGGCGTCTTGTGCTGGGCCAGTGCATCGCCGGACAGCAGCGATCCCGCCAGGATCCCCACCAGAACCCAATGCTTTTTCATAACGATTCTCTCCTACGCTCTCTACGCCAACCTCAGCAATTATATCGAGAGATGTCGCTGTTGGCTGCGGAGGACGTCGAGCAAGGAGGGTGCCACGGGCTGATTCGTGCCCCCGTGGACAGCGAAAACGGGGACACCCACTGTTTCCAGGTCGATCGCGTGGAAACGGTGAGTGTCCCCGTTCTTGGCGCGATGCGTATCGGTTTTCGCGCCTGTAAATCCGCTGTCGTGAAACCCGACAGTTCCGTACGGTGAGCGTCCGCCGGCCTCAGCGCTTCGTGATGAGGACCGTGCCGTTGAAGGTGTTGATGTCGATCACGGCACTCCCGTCTCCGTAGACGCCTCGGAGGCTTCGAGCATGCCCTGTGCCGGGCACTCCTGGTGGCGGCGGCGCTCCAGGCGGCGGGGGCGGCGGTCCAGGCCGGCCGCGGCGGAAGCTGGCAGCCTCGCGCTGCTCGTCCTTCAGCTTGAGATCCGACTGCACGCCGCCGCCCCAGGAACTCGCGTCGAGCTCGAAGCCGGTGTCGCCGGCGACCGCCACCTTGACGTCGCCCGAATGCGTGCCGAAGCGGTAGCGGCCGTTCTTCGCCAGCGCGCCCTCGAACACGATCGTGCCGCTCGTCGTCTGCGCGTCCACGCGCTCGCAGTCGACGTCGACGAGCGAGATGGTGCCGCTGACGACGCCGACGGCGACGCGGCGTGCCTTTACCTGCTTCAGCGTGACGTTGCCGCTCATGCTGCCGGTGTCGATCACGCCCTCGCTCTTCGCGCTGGCGATCGCCACGTCACCGGACATCGTCTTTGCCGTCGTGATGCGGCCGGCGCGATCGATCTTGATGTTGCCGCTCATCGCCTCGAGCGACAGCTCGCCGGTGATGTCGCTGACCGTAATGTTGCCCGACATCGAGTTGACCCGCAGGCGGGTGCCGGCCGGCGCGCTGATGGTGTAGTGGACCGCGACGTTGACGTTGCGATGCTCCGGCTTCGCCGTCCGTCCGCGCTCGAAGAACGGGTATTCGGTCCGCACGTCGACGCGCCCGGCGCGCTCGGCGATGTCGATCTTCACGAGCTGCAGCATCTCGCGCGCCGCCGCGTCGGTCGCGCCGCGCGCCACCTTCACCGCTTCGATCGTCGCGTCGCTGCCGCCGCCGCGCGTCACCGTGACGCTGCCGGACATGTTGTGGAGATCGATCGCCCCTTCCGAGCCGAGTCGAACGGTCTTCGTGATCGTCTCCTTCTGCTCGAAGGGCTGCTCCGCGCGCCGGCGCTGCTCGCGCTGCTCGCGCGCCTCGCGCTGACGCTCGAGGATCTTCTGCCGCTCCACCATCCGCTGGCGCTCGGCCTGCGCGCGTGCCGCCGCCTTCGCGGCCGCTTTGGCCTCTGCCTGCGCCTCCGTCGTGGTTTTCGCCGTCTGCGCCGCCGCGGGCGCGGCCGCGACGACGATCGCGGTCAGGATGCTCAACGCTGTACGAGTGATGCGTGTGCTCATATTAGGACTTGTTCGAACCCTCGGCGGGTTGGCCGCCGGCCTCCGGGTTGCCTTTCCTGATGTCGTTGATCCTCGCGATCGTCTCCTGCAGCACGACCACCTTGTTCTTCAGCGCGCCGAACAGACTGTCGCGCGCCGCCGCGCTCTGCGGCTCCACGCGGAGGGCGTCCCGGCTTTCCGCGATCGCCTGGTCGATAATCTGCAGGTTCTTCTTGACCACGGCGGCCGTCTGCGGGTCCAGCACGTCCTCGTCGCTCTTCGCGGCCTCTTCGAGCTTGGCGATCGCGTTCTGGTAGTGCTGTTCCGCGAGTCGCATCTCGTTGGCAAAACTTTGGACGGGATCCTCGGCAGCCGCGTTGCCCGCCGGCGCCGATGCCGACGTCTGATCGGCGCCGCCGCGCGGCAGCAGCACGAAGATCGAGGCACCCACGGCGATCAGCAGCATGGCGGCGAGCGCGAGGGCGGCGATATGCCGATGCGAGTGCCGCGGAGCGGCGGCGACCGCGGCGACGCGCCCTTCCTGACGAAGCCGTCCCGCGATCTGGATCCACACGGCGTCCGGCGGCTCGACGCGATCGAGCGTCGCGGCGAGGTTGCGGATGCGAACGAGGTCGGCCGCGAGCTCGCGGCAGGCGCGGCAGTCGTCCAGGTGCACCTGGAGCTGCGCGCGCCGGATCGGTCCGAGCGTGCCGTCGGCCAGCGCCTGAATCTCGTCGTGATACCTGCTGCAATCCATGACCGTCACCGTCCGAGCAGCGACCGCAGCCGCAGGCGCGCTTTGTGCACCTGCGACTTCGACGTGCCTTCCGCGATCCCGAGCGCCTCGGCCACCTCGCGGTGTTCCAGCCCCTCGATGTCGTGCAGCACGAACGCGGCCCGGCATCCTTCCGGCAGCCGCACGAGGGCACGCTCGAGATCCATCTTCGTCACCGTCTGCTCCGCGAGCCCGCGGCTGCCCGCATCCGGCAGCTTCGGGTCGTCATCCAGGGCGTCCGTCACGTGCCCGGCGCGCGCGGCACGGCTGCGGAGGTAATCCAGGCACTGGTTCGTCGCCAGGCGGTAGAGCCACGTGCCGAGCGACGATTCGCCGCGGAAGCTATCGAGCTTCCGGTGCGCGTTCAGAAAAATCTCCTGCAGCAGGTCTTCGGCATCGGTCGCGTTGCCGAGCATCCGGCACGCCACGCTGTAAAGGCGTCCGGCGTGCGCGCGATACAGCTCCTCGAACGCTCCCAGCTCGCCCCGGCGGCAGCGCTCCACGAGCGCCATCTCCGTGGCACGGGCCGCTTCGACCGCGGCAGGTCGCACTGTCAGGTTAGACGTCAACATTGGCGCGTCGCGTTGCCTTCGGGCCGCCGGGCCACACGCGTAGCCGGCGGAGAAGGCGTATTCACCTCAGAGATAACGGATTCTGCGCTCAGTCGGTTCGCCTTTTCTGCCTGGCGGGCTGCCACGTGACGGCCCGATAATCGCGGATGCGATCGCCGGCAACGCGTACCCCTTCGGCGCGCAGCAGCGCCCGCTTCAGCTCGACATTCCCTCCGTACCCGCCCAACCGCCCGCCCGACGCGACGACCCGATGACAAGGCACGTCACGCGCGGTGCAGTCGCGCATGATGTTGCCGACCGCTCGCGCCGCGCGCGGCTTGCCCGCAATCGCCGCGACCTCGCCATACGACGCGATGCGCCCAGCCGGAATGCGCCGCACGACCGAGAGGACGCGCGCCTTGAACGACCCAATCACGAATCACCCAATCGCCGATGTCAGAAGAACACCCTCACGCCGGCGGACGTCTGCAGGCCGCCGCTGTCAGCATCGACCGAGCGTGCATCCACGGCTTCGAGATCGACTGTTCCGCGAGCGTAGCGCACGAGCCCGCCGAGGCCCACTCGTTTTCCCATCATCCACGTCAGATCGCCGCCGGCGTTGAATCCCAAGCCGCTGCCCCTGACGCGACGGCTGTTCACGCCGGCGAACGTCGCCGTGTCATAGGGAAATGTGTGCGTGAAGAGCACCTGGTCGACGAGCCGCTGCGTTGCGCTGAAGAACGATGGCCCGCCCCCGACGGTCAGGCGCAGCCGGCGCGTCAACTGACGCGAGTAATCGAGGTGGAGGTGGACGCCCAGCTCGCGGCGATCGAGTCGTGGCGCCTCGCCCTCGACCTCGCGTGGCTTCCCGAAATCGAAGGGGTGCGGAATGCGGCCGCTGACGCGCGCACGTCTGTCGCCCGTCACGGACGTCACCGATACGCCCGCGCCGAAATTCCGCTGCAGGCGCATCGCGAACCCGACGTCGAGGAGCGGGCCCGCGTCGGCCGCGTAGTCGATCTCGGCGGAGCCAATCTCCACGAACTCCTCGAACTCGAACCGATCGTTGAGCGGCGGCGCCGCTGCCTGCACGCCGCCTCCCGCGCTGATCGTGAATCGGCCCGCCGGTGTCTGCGCCCCCGCCGCGCCGGCGGATGCGAGCAGGACACAGAAAGTTGTCGCGAGGCTTCTCACTCCACACCCACCGCGGTCCACGCCTCCGTCACCGCCCGCTCCGCCGCGCTGTTGGCGCCGTACAGATCCTGCGCCGCCTGAATCGTTGCCGCACGAGCCATCGAGAACGTCGCCGTGCGCGGCAGCATCGTCGTGAACGCGCGGTAGAAGATGCGCTCGATCTGCTCGCGGTTCGCGGCGCCGACGCCCTGCACGCCGACGCCGGACGTCCGGTTCGTGCCGCCCTCGATGGCGAGATAAAACGCGTGGTTGGGGATACTCGAGTTGATGTGTACGCCGCCGTTATCGGCGCTGCCCGTGTACCGGATGCTGTAGTGATCCGGATACCCGTACGCCCGTGGATCCTGCAGCGAGCGGATGCCTGCCGGCTTGACCGCGTCCTCGCCGGCGAGGTAGTCCGCGCGCAGGTTGCCGCTGCCGGCCGGCTGCCAGAAGAACTCGACCGCGGTCGCCATCATGTCGGAGAACGCCTCGTTGAGCGCGCCGGGCTCGTCGAAGTAGAACAGGTCCGACGTGTAGTCCGTCACGCCGTGCGTCAGCTCGTGCGCGACGATGTCGATGGCGCCGCTCGCGTGGTCCCAGGTCCGCCCCGACGATGCGACGCCGCTCGGCAGGCCGACGCCGTAGATGATCAGGCCACCGCCGAAGTACGCGGCGTTGTTGAAGAAGATCGGGTAGCGTTCCCGGGCAGCGGTGTCGTTCCGGTCCGCCGGGTTCACAATCGTCCGCGTCACCAGATTCGCGTCGTTGAGGCCGCGGCGGTTGAACCGCTTGTAGAAGTAGTCGTAGGTGTAGCCGGTGTAGACGTGCGCATCCGTCACGGCGCCGTCCGTCCAGTTGTTGTCCGCGTCGAACGCGATGTCGCTCGTGCCGAGGCCGATTCGCCCGTTGACGTAATCGCTCGTGCGCAACACGTCGCCTTTCAGGTCGTAGGTGATCAGCGACACCGGCGGCCGCAACGCGTCGTTGGCGATGTATCCCCCGGCTCCCGTGCGCACGCTGACCTTCTTCTGGTCGCCGAGCACGCCGGTGCCGCGGCCGATGACGGGCGTCTGCGTCTGCAGGTCGCTGTAGTCGAACGCGATCCGGCCGCTCGACGCATCGATGAAGTACTCGCGGACGTCGGCCGTCGAGGTCACGCGCAGGCGCCACGTCAGCAGGTAGCCTTCGTTCTCGCGCGGCAGTACCACGAGCTCCGGTCCTTCGGCGAGCGCGACGTCCGCACCCGCGTGCGACCTGAGGGCTGCCGTGGCGGCTTCCTCGTCGATCCGTGGCGACGGCACGAGATCGATTCCTTCGTAGACCGTGCCAAATGTCGACACGACCCGTCCGTCCGTTCTCAGCTGCCGGACGACATCGCCGCCCCAGACGCGGACGCCGTGATGGAACTGATCGAACCGCTCGTGCTCGCGATCCGGCAGCAGCGTGTCTTCCTGCACGCGGCGGCGCCGGAGCTCACCGGCGCGCGAGAGTCGATCGATCACGTCATCAGACTGCCGCAGCTCGGCGACCGTGTCCGGTGCAATCGAGAGCGCGGTAATGCGCGGCTGTTGCGCCTGTGACGCCGGCATGACAGCGGCGCACACGGCCAGCGTGGCCACCGCGACGGCGCGCGCAACCGCGCGGGCGGGCGAGTGCATTTGGTCCTTGGTCCTTGGTCCTTGGTCTTTGGTCCTTGGTCTTTGGTCTTTGGTCTTTGGTCGTTGGTCCTTGCAGGCCGACCTCGTTCAGCGGCCTGCGTCGGTCGTACGGCGGCCGACCGCGTCCATCAGGACGCGGCCGTCCATCGTATCGAAGCGGACGCGAGCGAGCGCCGCCAGTGTGGGCGCGACGTCGGCGGGCGACGCCACCGCGTCGAAACGGCCCGCCGGCACGCCGGCGCCGTAGAACATCACCGGCACCCGCGTGTCGTAGCCGTGGAACGTCCCGTGCGTCGTCGCGGCGGTGGACAGGATCCAGTTCTCGCGCGGCACCACGATCAGATCGCCGCTGCGACCCTTGTGGTAGCCAAGCGCCGCCGCGCGCTTCACCGGATCGGACGACGTCCGCGCTTCCCGTGAATCGAGCTCGTCGGCCATGAACGCCTGCGTGATGCCCGGCAGCGAGCGGGCGGCATCGAGCGCCGCGGCGCGCGCCTTGGCATCGCGCTTCAGCCGTTCAGCCACGCCGGGCGCGAGATAGACGTCGGTGTAGGCGTTGGTCGTCGCGTGCTGGCCGGGTCCGAGCAGCGGCACGAGCGCGGCATTCACCGCGGCGACGATTTCCTTGCCCGCCTGGCGGCCGCCACCCGATTGCTCCGGGATCGGCGCGACGCCGTGGTCGGAGCTGAACGCGACGACGTAGCGCTCGCGGCCGACGGTCCTGTCGAGATGATCGAGCAGCCGTCCGATCGTCAGATCCAGCCGCGCGACGATGTCCTGGACTTCGTGGCTGTTCGGGCCGAAGGCATGGCCGACGGTATCGAGGGTCGAGAAGCTGACGCCGAGAAAATCGATGCCTTCGCCGCGTCCGAGATTGAACGCGTCGACGGCGGCAGCCGCCATGCGTCCCAGGTATTCGTCGGCGAACGGCGACGCCTTCCAGCGCGTCAGGTATCCCGCGTCCGCCTTGCCTTCTCGCGCGAGCGGATGCGGGAACGTCCTCGTCCAGCCCGTCTGCGGCCGCTCGCCCGCAGCGTCGTCCGCGTGCTGGTATCGGGACGCGTCGAGCATCCGGTCCCAGACCTTCTGCACATCGGCACCGATCGGATTGGCGGCGACGAAGGACTCGACGAACGGCACCGGCTGCTTCGTGTAGTACGACGAGGTCGCCCAGGCGCCGCGGTCGTCGAACCAGACGGCGGAGTCGGCCTTGTGGCCGGCAAGCGCGATCGAGGATCGCGGCTTGATCGACATCGTCACGACGCGCCCGCCCTTGGTCCGCTCGCGAATCTGATCGCTCAGTGTCGGCACGAGCAGGTGCTTCGGGCTGTCACTGGTGCCGGTGAAGCCGCCGTAGCTCACGAGCGTGGCGCTCTCGTCCTTCGTGCACGGCTGGAGCGCGCCTGCCTTGCGGTCGTACCACTCGTTCAGGATCAGGCCGTGGCGGTAGGGCAGCGCGCCCGTGCCGACGGTCGCGTGACCAGGACACGTCACGGTATTGAGATAGGTGTAGGCGGCGTCGGGGAACATGGCGCCCTCGCGCATGATGCGCCGCAGGCCCCCGTCCGAGCCCTCGCCGAGCCGATCGAGGTAGTCGGAGCGCATCTGGTCGGCAACGAGCACGACGACCAGCTTGACGCCGCCGGAGCGCTGTCCTTCGACGCGCGCGCCGGAAGCAACCGCGAACAGCGCACACGTGACCGTCAGAGCCGCATATCGACGAAACATCATCCTCGCCTCAAAATGGGGAAATAGCAGAGCGCGCCGACGCCCAGGTCGTACACCGCGCAGCCGACGAAAAACCACCGCGGCGCCACGTCGGCCGGCAGCATGTCCGGCCGGTGGGCGACGTCCATGACCGCGTGTGCCGCGAACGCGATCGCCAGGATCGTCAGCGACTGGCGCGGATCGCGGATCATCGTCGCCGCCGCGACGACGAAGAAGCCGACGCTGAAGGCGACGTCGAAGCCGACGCCGCGTACGCTTTCATGCGACACGGCGATGCCGACGTAGGCTCCAGAAGACAGTACCAGCAGCAGCGCGGCGAACTGGCTCAAACGCAGTTCGGAGACGAGCCGCTCCGGCGCGTTGACGGGAATCGACGCGGCGCGGATGGCCTGCCAGGCGAAGGCGAAGCCCAGCGCGCCAAACGCGACGAGGGTCGTCCTGAGGCCTTCGGTCAATAGCTGTCCAGTATATCTGTCGCTTGTCAACTTCCAAGGACCCAAGGGCCAAAGGCGAAGACGCATCAACTCCCAAGGACCAAGGACCAAGGACCAAGGGCCAAGGACCAAGGGCCAAGGACCGAGACGTCACGCCGACAGGTAAGACAGCGGATCGACCGAGTACTCGGCCGGATCGACCGGCGATACGACGGCATCGCCGCCGGCGTCGCCGGCGGCTTCCCACAGATTGCGGTCGTACGGCAGATCGAGGCGTGCGCCGTCGCGGCCGAACAGGACGCGGACCCGCGGGCGGAACGGATCGGGTGCGTGGACCTTCATCACGACGGCGATCTCGCCCGTGCTCAGCTTCACGAGATTGCCCGGCGGATAGATGCCGATCAACTGGACGAAGCGGCGCACCAGATGGGGGTCGAACTGCTTTTCGTCGTTGCGCTTCAGGACGGCGAGGATGCGATCGGTGGGAAACGCCATCTGATAGGCGCGCTGCGATCGCATCGCGTCGTAGACGTCGGCGATGCCACACAGCATGGTGCCGACGTTCAGTGTCGGACGCCGGACGTCCGGATAGCCCATGCCGTCGAGGCGCAGGTGGTGCTCGAACGCCACGACGGGCGCGAGGATTGGCATCTCGGGCGTGCGGCGCAGGATTTCGGCGCCGTCGACGGGGTGACGTCGCATGATCTCGAACTCGGCGTCCGTGAGCTTCTCCGGCTTGTTGAGAATCTCGCGCGGAGTGCGCACCTTGCCGATGTCGTGCATGAGCGCCGACAGGCCGAACTCGCGCAGCAGGCGGCCCTCGATACCGAGCGCGCGCGCCTGGCCCATCGTCAGAATCGACACGTTCACCATGTGCGTGAACGTGTAGTTGTCGTAGTTCCGCATCGCCGTGAGCGCCATCAGCGCCGTGCGGTTCTGCGTGACGGCCTCGGCGAGCCCCTCAACGGCCTGCAGCGCGGCGGGCGCATCCGGCCTGCCCTCGGTCTCGGCGCTCTCCCACGCCACTTGCGCGGCGTTCACGGCGTTCGAGTACAGCTGGCGGATCGCCGCCATGTCGCCGGCGACCCCCTCCGTCTTGCGATCCTCCGTGTTGATGCGGCCGACGTGGATGTGCGGGAAGGGCCACGCCGGCTCGGCAGTCTCGCTCTTCGAGCCGAGCGCCGCGACCGCCTGCATGAACGCGCCGGTCTCTTCGGCCGTGACGCCCCGTTCGAACGAGATCCGCTCGATGCCGTGATCCTTCAGCCGCTTGATCAGCTCGCCCATCGAGGCGCTGGCCTTGGGCATCGGCGTGTCGGCGACCACGAACTGCGTGCCGATGATGCCCACCGTGACGGCCGGGAGCTGCTGGTGCAGCGGCCTCAGCGCGGCGAGGAGGCCCTCCGTGTTGCGCGCGGTGAGCGGATGATCGGGTGCGTAAAGCTGCGCGGATCGTACCCCTGCGGCAAACCGGCGCAGGAGCTCGTCGTACGCCGCGATACGGGCTGCGATGTCGGCCATTACGCCAATCTCCCGAGCGCCGCACGCGCGGCAGCGCGAACGCCGCGGCCGCCGCGCGAGGCGGCCTCCCGCAGCACTTCGACGGCGGCCGGCGTTCCGATCTTGCGCAGCGCGTCCGCCGCCGCCGCCCGAATACGGCGCGTGCGAACCGGGGTCCACCACGATCCTTCGTGCAGCGCGTACTTCAGCGCGTCGACGGCGTCGGGCCCGCCGAAGATGCCGAGCGCCTCGAGCGCCGCGACGTAGACCTGCTGAAAGGCGTTGCGATCGAGATTGCGCACGAGGTAGCAGAAGAGCGGTGCCGCGCGTTCGTCGCGCATGCCAAGCAGCTCACCTATCATCGACGCGCGCGAGCGGCCCGTGGCGCTCGTCAGGGCCCGCATCAGAATCGCGGAGGCTTCGTCGCTGCCGTTCATCACGAGGCCTTGAATCGCCTCGCGCTGCACCAGCGGCTCGCTGTCGGTCAGCAGCGGGATGAGCTCCTTCAGCCCTTCGGATCCACCGAACTCGCGCAGCAGGTACGCCGCGGTGCGGCGCACCTCCCAGTTGGGCGCGTTCATCAACTGCTGCACCGATTCGCGGCCGCGAGCGCCGAAACCGATCAGGACGTCACGCAGGCGCCGCCGCGACCGCGCGTCCTGCTCGGCCGAGAGCACTTCCGCCAGCGGCGCGATCACCGGCGTGCCGATCGCGTGGCACAGGCGCTTGAACCGCTCGTAGTCATCGTCGTCGGCGCTGCGCAGGTGCGGGGCGACGTGCTTCAGCATCGCGCCGCGCCCGAACCGCTCGAGCACCGAGGCCGCGTGCGGCTGCCGATCCGCCACGCGCTCGGACTCGCGGACGACGGCCTCGGCAAGCTGCCATGCCTGATCGAACAATCCGACGCGGACGAGATCGTCGGCGTGGCCGACGACCGCCTCGGCCATGTCGCGCCAGCGCGTTACATCGGTTTCGATCGTGAGCAGGTCCAGCAGCAGGGTCTGATCGAGCTGGCGCAGCGATCCGTCGCTCACCGTCGCCAGCCAGGTCGCGATCCGCTCCGGCGGATCGTCGCTCGTCTTCTCGACGTCGACCGGGTTCGTGCGCGCCGCCGACAGTTCGCGCGCGTACTCCGCCGAGACGTAGGTCGCATCGGAGTACGACGTCAGCATGTTCTCGACGCGTCCCCACAAGTCCGTGAAGCTCGCGTCCTGACCGAGTTCCGACGCCGAAACCTCCTCCTCGGCCAGCGCCAGCAGTTGCCGCCGCCGATCGAACTCGGGAACCAGCGCCTGGAACGCGTGCGCGAGCCGCTCGCTGGCGCCGCGTTCGGCGATGACGTTGCCGGCGACGAAATGCGCGACGGACTTGTCGCTGATGTTCTCGACGACGGCGCTGACGACGTTGACGCCGCTGGCGACGGCTTCCGGCCGATCGCGCGTCGCGAGGAAGCTCGACATGCCGGCAGCCGTGAGGCGGCCCGCCGCCTGCGACATCTGGTGGAGCACGCCGCCGAGCTTCTCCGGATGGGTCTTCGCGACGTGTTCCGTGACCCCGCGCAGCAGGCTGAGGAACGCGGCGGTGCGCACGTCGACGCCGCCTTCCGCGACCGCTTCCTCCAGCCGCTTCATCAGCTCGTCGAGCTTTTGCGGATCGCCGATGATCTCGATGAGCGTGTTCATCATCGCCTCATCGAGCTCCACCCGCGGTCCAGCGAGCGCCGCGGCGATGATTTCCTCGATCGCGGCCGCGTGCCCGGCTTTCTCGCGCAGCACCTCGGCGTAGTCGATCTCGCGAATCTCGATGCTCGGGCCGCCGGCCGTCGCCCACAGCCGCGAGATGCCGCCGTCGGCCCGCACGTCCTCCGGCGCGCGGGCGAGCAGCAGGAGCAGCGCGCGCCAGGACGCGGCGTCGGCGCCGACGTTCAGCGTCAGCCCGCCGATCTGGTGGCGGTAGAGCACATCAGCCAGCTCGGTGATAGCGGTATCCGCGTTCGGCGACGCCGCGCCGTCGATGAGCAGCGTGGCCGCCTGCACCTGCAGCCGGTAGGCGCCGCCTTCCGTGACGCGCGACGTCAGCTCCGCGAGGCGGTTCAGCGACACCAGGATCGCCGGATGGTTGCCCGGGTAGAGCGATACCGCGCGCGCAGCCGCCTTGCAGGCGCGCGCGAACTCCGCGAGCCTCGCCGCGGCTTCCGGAGCCAGCGCCTGACGCGTTGCCGGTTCGTTCATCGCCCTTTCAACGTAGGGGCGGAGCTTGCTCCGCCCGTGCCCGGTGGGCCGACCAAGGTGGGGGCCGACCAAGGTCGGCCCCTACAGGAATGCGAGCGGGTCAACGTTCACCGCCTCCGGATCGACCGCTTCGACGACCGCATACTTGAAATCCCCGCGCCCGTCGGGCTCCCAGGTGTTGATGAGCGACGGCGTCTCGATCGGGGCGCCCAGGCGATCGAGCAGGACCTTCACCTGCGGCCGGAATGGGTCCGACGGGTGCTCGTGCGTGACGACGGCGACTTCGTCGGTGTTGAGCCGCACGAGCGTGCCGACGGGGAACAGTCCCATCAGATTGATGAAGCGCCGCAGCAGCTTCGTGTTGAAGGCGGTGCTGTCCTTCTCCGTCATGATCGCGCGGACGCGCTGGCTCGGCAGCCCTTCACGATAGATCCGGTTGCTCCGGAGCGCGTCGTAGACGTCGGCGATGCTGACGATCTGCGTGCAGAGATTGAGATCGCGATGGCCGATGTTCTCCGGGTAGCCGGAGAGATCCTGCCGCAGGTGGTGCTCGAAGGCGACGACCGGCGCCAGCGCCGGCATCTCCGGCGTCCGTCTCAGAATGTGCGCGCCGTCGACGACGTGCTGCTTCATGACGGCGAACTCGTCCTTCGACAGCTTGTCGGGCTTGTTCAGCACCTCGAGCGGCGTGTTGACCTTGCCGATGTCGTGCATCAGCGCCGCGAAGCCGAACTCGCGCAGCAGCGGGCCTTCGAGGTTCATCGTCCGCGCCTGCGCCATCGCCAGCACCGACACGTTCACCATGTGCGTGAACGTGTAGTTGTCGTAGCGCTTCAGCGCCGTGAGCGCCATCAGCGACGTGCGATCCTGCGAGACCAGCTTGGCCAGGCTGTCGATGATCTTGCGTGCGGCGTTCGGATCCGGCTTGTCGCCAGCCTTCGCCTGCTGCCACAACGTCTCGGCGGTCTCGACCGCGGAACCGTAGACGCGGCGGGCGGCGGCGATTCCGGTCGATTCGTCTTCCGCCTGCTCGATCGTGATGCGGCCGATCGTGATGTGCCGCACGTTGCGCTGTTCGAGGCGGGCGCTGAGCGGCACCGCCGAGCGCCGGTCCGCGAGCTCCTGCACGAACCACCGCAGCTCGTCGCGCGTCACGCCGCGGGCGAGCGTGATCTTCTCGACCTCCAGCTCGCGCAGATCGCGGACGAATCCGACCAGCGTCGCCGCCGAACGGCCCAGCCGCTGCCCGCTGACGACGACGTCGTCGCCGATGAAGCCGATGACGAGCGATTCCGATCGCTGCAGCGCCGACTGGGCGAGCGTCGTCAGCGACTCGACGCCGCGGCGAACGAGCGGGTGATCCGGCGAGTAGAGCGAAATGCCGCGAACTGCGGCGGCGAGCCTGCGGACGAGGTCCTCGTGGGTATCGATCTCCGCCATCACTTCACCGGTACCGCCGCGCGGGCGAGCGCTTTCAGGAGGCGGTCGCCATGCGTGGCCGCTTCGCTGATGGCGTGCTGCGCCGCGGGCGACCCGATCCGCCGCAGTGCATCGAGTGATGCCTGCTTGACGGCGCGGACCTTTCGTCTCGCCAGGAACTTCTTCTTCCGCATTGTCCGGGCGACGTCGGGGATCGCCTCGTCGCGGCCGACCTCGCCAACCGCGGCGAGCGTCTCGAGAACGATCTGGTGATCCTGGCCGAATGGCTCGCTCTCGTTCAGGATCCGCGCCAGCACGGGGACGACGCGCGGATCCCGCTCGGCGACGAGGGCGGCGACGACCGCCTGGCGTTGATCGCCCGTCGCCGCGCGCAGCACGGTGTGGACGGAGCGGGCGGCGGCAGGATCGTCGATGCTCGACAGCGCCCGTACCGCCGCCTGCATGACGCGCGGATCGTTGCCGCGCAGCAGCGGCTGCAGCAGCGGGACGCCTTCGCGCGATCCGATCTGCCCGAGAAGCTCGGCGCCGTGCGCCCGCGCGTACCAGTTCGGGCTCGCGACGAGCGGCGCGAGCCGCGAAACGGCCGCCTCGCCGAAGTTCCGGATGACGTCCGCCGCGCGCGGCCGTGCGGCGGTGGCGGCCTCGACATCCAGCAGCGTGCGCAGCGCGTCGATGGCTGCCGGCCCGATCGCGTGGCAGATGCTCGCTAACTGCGCCGCTTCCCTATCCGTCATCTCGCCGAAGAGATCCACCGCTTCCTTGAATGTCGGCGTGCCCGACAGCGTGTCGAGCGCGACCCGGCTGCCGCTGCTGGTGACCGACGTCGCGTCGGCCGCCTGCTCGGCGAGCGCGCGCGTGACCGTCAGCGCCGACTCGTAATCGCCGGCGAGCAGCAGATCTTCGACGAGCGCGGCGACGTCGCGCGCCACTTCCGGCGCCCGCACGGGATCGCGCTCCATCTTCAGCAGATCGATCAGCAGGATGACCGAGAGCCTGCGGACGTTGTCCTGATTCAGCGTCTCGAGCAGCGGCGCAAGATCGGGCGGTACGCCGCCGGATGCGATGTGCTCGGCGCGGCCGCCGACATTGTCGAGATCCGATCGGTAGGAGGCCGACACGAACGGGCGCTCGTTGTAGCTGAGGAGCAGCTCCTCGGTCGAGGTCCAGAGCGTCTGGAACTGGCCGGTCTTGCCGAACGAGGTCTCGTTCAGCAGCGACTTCGTCATCGTGAGCACGCGCCGCTTGCGATCCTCGTCCGGTGCAATCGTGTCGAACACGCTCGCGAGGCGGTCGCTCGCCTGTCCGTCGATCGCCAGCGTCGTCGCCAGCAATTGCGCGACCTTGAAGTCGTCGAAGGCGTCGGCGAGATGACCGCGGACGTCCGGAAGGCCGGCCATGCCCGGCTCTTCCGGCCCGCTCAGAATCTGCATGATCACGTGCGGATCGAGCGTTGCCGTGGCCGCAGCGAGGTTCTGCATCACTTCGGTGCGCCGCGCCGGCTCCAGCACGTCGACAATGCCGACGAGATGCCGGTAGGCGGCGACGACCGCGGCGGCCTGAGAGGTGACCATCGGTGAGCCGTCCGCCGCGCAGTTCGGCGCCATGACGTCCTGCGCGAGGTCGGCAATCGCCAGGACGTCCCCGGCGATTTCGAGCAGTCGCCGCTGCACGGCCTCGTCCAGCGTCTTGCGCCGATCCGTGACCGCGCGGACGATGGCTTTCCAGAGGTCGTCCTTGCGGCGGGCGGGGTTCCGCGTCTCGCGATCCTCGAGCACGCTCGCGTAATCGATCTGCTCGATCGCGACGGCGAGGAAGCCGGTCTCCGTCCAGATCTTCGCCGGGCCGCCGTGCGCGCGCACGTCGGCCGGATCCTGGGCAAAGAGCGACATGAGGGATTCGATCTGCGCGGCCGGCACGTCGGAGGCGAACGTCAACTGCGCGACGTCACGTTCGTGCAGCCAGGCAGCGGCCTCGCCGACGGGCCCGCGCGCATCGACGGCGGCGCCATCGACGATCAGAGTGTCAGGCGTGACGGCAAATGACACGGGACCGCCGCCGCCCGCCTCGTGCAGCGCCTGGCACAGGCGCTCGATCGACGTGCGCACGGCCGGGTGCTCGGCGGGATACAGGCTCCAGGTCCGCGCTGCCGCGACCAGCGACCGCGCCAGCGCCGATACGCTCCGGGACAGCTCCGGCGACAGCGGGGTAACCTCGGGCATCGCGTGAGAAAGACGGGAATTCTAACAAATAAACTATAGTAATGCCCGATTCCACAGCATGCGCGCCGTCGACCTGATTCGGCACAAGCGCGACGGCGGCACCCTGGACCGCGCGCAGATCGACTTCTTCATTGCCGGCGTGACCGACGGCACGTGGCCCGACTACCAGACGGCCGCGATGCTGATGGCGATCTGGCTGCGCGGCATGTCGGCGCAGGAGACAGCGGATCTCACGGACGCGATGGTGCGCTCCGGCGCGCGCGTCTCGTATCCGAGTGTGGCGGGAACGCCGGTCGACAAGCACAGTACCGGCGGCGTCGGCGACAAGACGTCGCCGATCCTCGCGTCGCTGGCGGCCGCGTGCGGCGCCCACGTGCCGATGATGTCCGGCCGCGCCCTCGGACACACCGGCGGCACGCTCGACAAGCTCGAATCGATCCCCGGCTTTCGCACGGCGCTCTCCGTCGCCGAGCTGCAGCGCGCGGTCGAGCGCCTCGGCTGCGCGCTCATCGGACAGACGAGCGACGTCGCGCCCGCGGACCGGAAGCTGTACGCGCTGCGCGACGTCACCGCCACCGTCGAGAGCATTCCGCTGATCTCGGCCTCGATCATGAGCAAGAAGATCGCCGAGGGAATCGGCGGGCTGGTCCTCGACGTCAAGACCGGCGCCGGCGCGTTCATGAGGGAGCCGGCGAAGGCGCGCGAGCTCGCGGAGTGTCTCGTCTCGATCGGCCGCACATCCGGCGTGACCACCGAGGCGCTCATCACGCGCATGGACGCGCCGCTCGGCCGCATGGTCGGCAACGCGCTCGAGATCGTCGAGTGCATCGAGACGCTGAAAGGGCGCGGGCCGGAGGATGTCGAGACGCTGTCCGTCCTGCTCGCCGCGCGGATGCTGATGGTGGCGGGCATCGAACCGGATGAGCGCGCCGCCGAGGGGCGGATCCGGCAGGCGCTCGCGTCGGGCGCCGGCGTCGAGAAGTTCCGCGAGATCGTCAGCAACCAGGGAGGCGATCCCCGCGTGCTGGACGATTACGCGCTGCTGCCGTCGGCGCCGGACCGCGAGCCGGTGCGCGCGCCGCGCGCGGGCTACGTCACCGCGATCCACGCCGGCGATGTGGGACAGGCGTCCGTCAGCCTCGGCGCGGGTCGTGGCTATCTTGGACAGGACGTCGACTACGGCGTCGGCGTGCAGGTGGCCGCGCCGCCGGGCACGCGGGTGCGTGAAGGCGAGCCGATTCTCATCGTTCATCATCGCGCCGCGCACGGGCTCGCCGAAGCGATGCCCCTGCTGCAGCGTGCCGTCGTCATCGGCGACGAGCCGCCGCCGTCCCTCCCGCTCGTGCTGGATCGGATTTCCTGAGGATGCTCATGGCTGATGACCGTCAGGGTTCGACCGTACCGCCCCCCGGCGCCGACCGCACGCTCCGGCTCGCCGCCGCCGCCGTCGCCATCGCGCTGGCCGTCGCCGCGTTCATGCTTCGCGACACGCTGAACCCGCGCGTGCAGGGCGTGCTCGGAATCGTCTGCTTCATCTGCGTGGTCGCGTCGTTCTCCACCAACCTGCGCGCGGTGAACTGGCGCACGGTGGGCTGGGGCATGGGCCTGCAGATTGGCCTGGCGTTGTTCATCCTCAAGTTCGAGGTCGGCGGCGTGCGGCCCGGCTACGCGTTCTTCACGCAGGTTGCCGGGCTCATCAAGCGGTTCCTGGAATTCACGAACGCCGGGTCGCAGATGGTGTTCGGTGCGCTGGCCAAACCGGACGTCATGGGGAAGGCCCTGGGCCCAGAGAACGCCTTCTTCTTCGCGTTCACGGCGCTGCCGACCATCATCTTCGTGTCGTCGTTCTTCACCGTCTTGTATTACTTCGGCATCCTGCAGTTCGTCGTTCGGATCTTCGCGCGCGCCATGATGTTCGTGATGCGCACGAGCGGCGCCGAAACGCTCTCGGCTGCCGCCAACGTGTTCATGGGGCAGACCGAGGCGCCGCTCATCGTCAAGCCGTACGTGCCATCCATGACGCAGTCCGAGCTGCTGGCGCTGATGGTCGGCGGCCTGGCGACGATTTCCGGCGGGGTCATGGCGGTGTACATCAGCCTCGGTGCCGATCCCGTCGCCATCCTGACGACGAGCGTGATGGCGGCGCCCTGCGGCCTGTATCTCGCGAAGATCCTCTATCCGGAGGTGGAGGAGCCGGCGACGCGCGGCGAGGTCAAGCTCGTCGTCGAGCGCACGCACGTCAACGTCATCGACGCGGCGGCGGCCGGCGCATCGGACGGGACGATCCTGGCCATCAACGTCGCCGCGATGCTCATCGCCTTCATGGCCTTCCTGGCGATGTTCGACTACGTCCTCGGTGCGATCCGTCCTGGATTGTCGCTCGCGAGCGTCTTTGCCGTCATCTTTGCGCCCGTCGCCGTCCTGATGGGGGCGCCGACGCAGGACGTGCCTGCGATCGGCGACCTGCTCGGCACGAAGCTGGTGGCGAACGAATTCATCGCGTATATCAAGCTGACGCAGCAGTACAAAGGCGTGGTGTCGGATCGGTCCTACACGCTCGCGACCTACGCGTTGACCGGCTTTGCCAATTTCGCCTCGATTGGCATCCTGCTCGGCGGCGTCGGTGGCATGGCGCCGACGCGGCGGGCCGACCTCGCGCGGCTCGGCATGCGCGCGCTGCTCGCCGGCTTCGTCGCCACGCTGATCAACGCGTCGATCGCGGCGGCGCTGCTGTGAGGTGCGGGGATCCGGATGACAGGAGCAGGGGAGAAGGGGAGCAATCTATTCTTTCTTGAAGAAAAAGTGCCTCCCCTGCTCCCGTTCTCCTGTGACCCGAGATCTTCGAATCGATCTCGATGACGAGCGACTACGACAAGGTTGCGGCAGCCGCGCGCAACGTCAGGGCGCGTATAGGCGCTGCCGTGATGGGAGGGGATCTCGGGATGACAGGAGCAAGGGAGAAGGGGAGCAATCTATTCTTTCTTGAAGAAGAAGTGCCTCCCTGCTCCCCGTTCTCCTGTGACCCGAGATCTTCGAATCGATCTCGATGATGAATTACTACGACAAGCTCGCGGAAGCCGCGAGCAACGTCAAGGCGCGCATCGGCGCGACGCCGGACGTGGCGATCGTGCTCGGGTCCGGCTTGGGCGACTTCACCAAGGCGCTGCGCGAAGCGGTGACGTGCGCGTATACGGAGATCCCGCACTGGCCCGCCTCAGCGGTGATCGGACACGCCGGTGAGCTCGTCATTGGATCGATGGCGGGCAAGCGCGTCGCCGCGCTGAGCGGGCGGGCGCACTATTACGAGGGGCACGACCTCCGCTCCGTGACGTTCGCGACGCGCGTGCTCGGCACGCTGGGGGTGCGGACGCTGATCCTCACGAACGCGGCCGGCGGGATCAATCTCGCGTTCAAGCCGGGCACGCTCATGCTCATCGACGATCACCTGAACCTGATGGGGGACAACCCGCTGATTGGCCCGAACGACGATCGGTTCGGCCCGCGCTTTCCGGACATGACCGAGGTGTACTCGTCGCGCCTCAGACAGATCGCGGCGGATGCGTCGGCGGCGACAGGCGTCGCGCTCGCGCACGGCGTCTACGCGGCGCTGCACGGCCCGAGCTACGAGACGCCCGCCGAGATCCGCTACCTGCGCACAATCGGCGCCGACGCCGTGGGCATGTCGACGGTTCCGGAAGCGATCGTCGCGCGCCACATGGGCATCGACGTGCTTGGCATCTCGTGCATCACGAATCCGGCCGCCGGCGTGTTGCCGAAGCCGCTGGTGCACGACGAAGTGATGGAAGTGGCACGCCGCGTTCGCGCGGAATTCTGCGCGCTGCTGGAGGGCATCGTTGAGCGACTCTGATCGCCGTCGCGTGACGGAGCGTCGGACGGGCATCGATCGGCGCAGCGCCACCGAACGGCGCGCGCGCCCGGCCCCGATCGACCTGGAGCGCCGGGAACGCCGCGCGGCGGAGCGAAGGTCCGCCAAGGATCGGCGCTCGGAATCCGACTGGGAGCCGATCGCGCTCGACGATCAGGTCGTGAGCAACGTCGATTCCGAAGGCGCGCTGATTGCAGCCGCCGCCGACGCCCGGATTCGCGCCCGCGCGCGCTACTCGGGCTTTCTCGTCGGCGCCGCGCTCGAAACGGCGGACGGCGAGGTCATTACCGGCTGCAACATCGAGAACGCGACGTACGGGCTGACGTTGTGCGCCGAGCGCGTCGCGCTGGTCAAGGCTCTCTCGGACGGCCACAGCGTCTTCACGCGGATTGTCATCGTCGCCGACACGCAAACGCCGACGCCGCCGTGCGGGCCGTGCCGCCAGTTGCTGTGGGAGTACTGCGGCGACATCGACGTCATCATTTCCAACCTCGACGGCGCGTCCGTTCGTCATCGTTTGTCCGCGCTGCTGCCGCTGCCGTTCGATTCGCGACTGCTAGAATAGGGGCCAGGATGCTTCCGACAATCGAGTGGCAGGACGACGTGGTCGTCATGGTCGACCAGCGCAAGCTGCCGGGACAGGAAATCTACGTCCGCTGCCGGAGCGCCCAGGAAGTCGCGCGCGCGATCCGGACGATGATCATTCGCGGCGCGCCGGCGATCGGCGTCGCGGCGGCGATGGGCATCGCGGTCGGAATGCGGCGCAGCACCGCGAAGGGGACGCGGCAGTTCGCCGTCGACTTCCAGAAGATCTGCGACATGATGGCGGCAACGCGGCCGACCGCTGTCAACCTGTTCTGGGCGATCGACCGGATGAAGCGCGTCTTCGCGGAGGCGGCGCACGCCGGCCAGTCGGCCGACGAGATCGCCGATCGCCTCGAGCAGGAAGCGCGCGCGATTCACGACGAGGACGTCGCGAGCTGCCGCGCCATGGGCGCAGCCGGTGCTGCCGTCGTGCCCGACGGCGCACGCGTGCTGACGCACTGCAATGCCGGCGCGCTGGCGACCGCCGGGTACGGCTCGGCGCTCGGCGTGATCCGCGCCGCGGTCGAGCAGGGCAAGAAGATCGCCGTGTTCGCCGACGAGACGCGGCCGTTCCTGCAGGGCGCCCGGCTCACGGCCTGGGAGCTGGTGCGCGAGGGCATCAACACGACCGTCATCACCGAGAGCATGGCCGGTCCGCTGATGCGCGCCGGCGAAATCGACATGGTCGTCGTCGGTGCCGACCGCATCGCCGCGAACGGCGACACCGCGAACAAGATCGGGACCTACACCGTCGCGGTCCTCGCGCGCGAGCACAACGTGCCCTTTTATGTCGCGGCGCCGCTCTCGACCGTCGATCTCGCGACGCCGGACGGCGATCGCATCCCGATCGAGGAGCGCGATCAGCGCGAAGTGACGCACTTCGGCGCGTCGCGCGTCACGCCTGAAGGGGCGCACATCCGCAACCCGGCGTTCGACGTCACGCCGCATCGCTACATCGCCGGTATCATCACCGAGCGAGGCATCATCCGGCCGCCCTACACGGAGTCTCTGCCGGCGGCGTTCGCCGAAGCGGGGCTGGCCAATCGCAGTGCATGAACCTGCTCGCCATCGAGACGTCCTGCGACGAGACCGCCGCGGCCGTCATCGCCGAAACGGGTGACGCGGCGCGTCCCTGGACGATCCGATCGAATATCGTCGCATCGCAGACCGCCATCCATCGGGAATGGGGCGGTGTCGTTCCGGAACTCGCCTCGCGGCAGCACGTCCGCGACATCTGCGGCGTCGTCGAATCCGCGTTCGATGCCGCCGGCATCGTTGCGGGCGCCATGGACGCCGTCGCGGTCACGCAAGGCCCCGGCCTCGTCGGCTCGCTGCTCGTCGGCGTCGCCTTCGCGAAAGCGTTCGCCTGGTCGCGTGGCCTTCCCGTGGTTCCCGTGCACCATCTCGCCGGCCACATCGAGTCGCTGACGCTCGCGCACGGCGAGCTGCCGCTGCCGGCCGCTGTCCTCGTCGTGTCGGGCGGTCACACCAGCCTTTACCTCGTCGCCGAACCCGGCCGCTATCGCCTCATCGGCCGCACCAGAGACGATGCGGCGGGGGAGGCGTATGACAAGGTGGCGAAGCTGCTCGGGCTGGGGTATACGGGCGGACCGGTCATCGATCGGCTGGCGAAGGAAGGAAACGACCGCGCGTACGATTTCCCCTCTGCGAGGCTGACGCATGCGGACCGCAACGCGCCGCGCGCCACCGCCGCCGGTCTGCTGCCGCCGGAGATCGCGCGGCGGATCGACTTCAGCTTCAGCGGCCTGAAAACGGCGGTGCTGCGGCTCGTGCGCGAGCGTACCGGCGTGCCGGCCGGCAAGGCGGCGTCGGCCGACGGCGCCGGCGCCGTGCTCGAGCGTCAAGACGTTGCGGACATCTGCGCGAGCTTCCAGCGTGTGGTCGTCACGGCGTTGCTCGACCGGACGTTCGAAGCCGCAGGCTGGCTCGGCGCGCGCAGCGTCGGCATCGCCGGCGGCGTGTCGGCGAACAGCCGGCTTCGCGCGGACGCCGAAGCGCGGGGAACGCGCGAAGGTCTGCCCGTGTTCATCCCGCCGCTTGCGCTGTCGACGGACAATGCCGCGATGATTGGCGCCGCAGGACTGCGGAAGCTGCGGACGGGTATCGCGGTCGACTGGGGATTCAACGCGGAGGCATCGCTGCCAATACCGTGAACACCTTCGTGGGATCGCGCGTTGACAGGAGAAGGGGAGAAGGAGAGAACAGTATTTCACAAGACAAATGAGAGTTTCTCCCTGTCTCGCGTTCTCCTGTGAACTCGAGATCGTTGAGCTGAGTGCCCGCTGCAATCGTGCGAAATCGTTCGCGTCCGACGATGAATGTATTCACTGACTATCTGTGGTTCAACACGAAGAAGCGACAGGAATTCATCCGCATCACCGACGACGTCGCGGCGATCGTGACGAAGAGCGGCGTGAAGGAGGGGATGGTGCTCGTCTCGGCGATGCACATCACCGCCGGCGTCTACGTGAACGACTGGGAAGACGGGTTGATCCACGACTTCCAGGCGTGGCTCGAGAAGCTCGCGCCCGCGGGGCTGCCCTACGAGCACCACCAGACCGGCGAGGACAACGCGGACGCGCACCTGAAGCGGACGATCATGGGACATCAGGTGATCGTGCCGATCACGAACGGCGCGCTCGATCTCGGCCCGTGGGAGCAGATTTTCTACGCGGAGTTCGACGGCAAGCGGCGCAAGCGCGTCATCGTCAAGGTGATGGGCTCTTGAAACCCCGCGTGCAGGCCGGCGCGCCCGACACGCGCGAGTACCCCGCGCGGCCGATTGTGGGTGTCGGCGCCGTCATCGTGACGGGCGATCCGCCGGGTGTCGTGCTCGTGAAGCGACGCTTCGAGCCGCTCGCCGGCCGCTGGAGTCTTCCCGGCGGCACCGTGGAGGTTGGCGAAACGCTGGAGGAGGCCGTGGCCCGCGAGATTCTCGAAGAGACTGGGCTCGTCGTCTCGGTCGGACCTGTGGTCGAGGTTTTCGATCGCATCCTGCGGGACGCTGATGGCCGGGTGCAGTTCCACTTCGTCCTCGTCGACTATCTGTGCCGTCCGACAGGCGGGCGGCTGCAGCACGGATCGGATGTCGCCGACGCCATCGTTGCCGATCCGGCGCGGCTCGAGCCGTTTGGCCTCACGGAGAAGACGCTTGCGGTCGTGGCGAGGGCCGTCGCCATGACAGCGAACGGCTGAGATACAATCCCGCGCGCAGGAGCATCGTTGCCTTCAATCGTCCTCAGGTTCGACATGATTCAGACGCTGGCGCTGGCGTCGGTCGTCCTGTTCATCGGATACGGCATCCGCCGCCGTGTCGGCGTGCTCGATCGCTACAACATCCCTGCGCCGGTCGTCGGCGGCTTCCTGTTTGCCGCGCTCGGCCTGGCGCTGCGCCTCACGGGCGTCGTCGGATTCGAGTTCACCGCGACGCTGCAGACGCCGCTGATGATTGCGTTCTTCACGACGATCGGACTCGGCGCCAGCTTCTCGCTGCTCAAGGTCGGCGGCCCGCAGGTGCTGCTGTTCTGGATGCTGGCGACGGCGCTGGCGCTGCTGCAGAACTTCGCCGGCGTCGGGCTGACGAAGGTGCTCGGCGTGCATCCCTTCCTCGGGTTGATCGCCGGCTCTATCACGATGACGGGCGGCCACGGCACGGGCGCGGCGTTCGGAAAGCTGATGGAGGATCAGTACGCATTCCAGGCGGGCGTCACGCTGGCCATGGCGGCCGCGACGTTCGGTCTCGTGAGCGGCGGCCTGATTGGCGGTCCGGTCGCCACCGCGCTGATCCGTCGCGACCATCCGGTGAAAACGTCCGGCCCGATCAGCCGCGAGGCGGCAGTCGCCGTCGCGCAGCTCGATCCGCTGGACGAGGAAATCGACGTCGAGCCGGCGGGCGAGCCGGCCACCGCCTACACGCTGCTCAAGGTGATCACGATTATCCTGATCGCCATGTGGCTTGGCGGCCTGTTGAGCGGCTGGCTCGGGCAGTTCTTCACGCTGCCGGCCTACATCGGATCGATGCTGGTGGCCGCGGTCATCCGGAACCTGGCCGACGTGACGAAGATCGTCAAGGTCGGCCAGCGCACGGTCGACGATCTCGGCACGATTGCGTTGTCGCTGTTCCTGTCGATGGCGCTGATGTCGCTGCGGCTGTGGGAACTTCTCGACCTTGCGATGCCGATGCTGATCATCCTGGTCACCCAGGTCACCATGATGGCGGCCTTCGCCTACTTCATCACCTACCGGCTGATGGGGCGCGACTACGACGCGGCCGTCATGGCGGGCGGCCATTGCGGCTTCGGCCTTGGCGCGACGCCCAATGCCGTCGCCAACATGGAGGCGATCGTCGAGCGGTTCGGTCCCGCGCCGCGGGCGTTTCTCGTCGTGCCGATGGTGGGCGCCTTCTTCATCGATTTCACGAACGCGCTGATCATCACGACGTTCATCAACTGGGTACACTGACGTGACGCTATCCCGTGAAGACGCGCTGGCGCTGATGATGGAGTACACGCAGAGCGAGTCGCTCAGGAAGCACATGCTCGCCGTCGAGGCGGCCGTGAGCGGCTACGCGCGGATGTGGGAGGAACCGGAGGAGGAGTGGTCGGTCGTCGCGCTGCTGCACGACTTCGACTACGAGCGCTGGCCGGATCCCGAGAACCACCCGTTTCGAGGCGTCGAAATCCTGAAGGCGCGCGGCTATCCCGAGTGGGTGACTCGGGCGATCCTGTCGCACGCCGAGTATTCCGGCGTGCCGCGCGAGTCGCGTCTCGAGCACACGCTCTACGCCTGCGACGAGATGTCCGGCTTCGTCACCGCCGCCGCGCTCGTGCGGCCGTCGAAGAGCGTGCTCGACCTCGAGGCGTCGTCGGTGATGAAGCGGATGAAGGACAAGGCGTTCGCGCGTGCCGTCAATCGCGACGACCTGCGGAAGGGCGCGGAGGAGATCGGGCTGCCGCTCGATCGGCACATCGCCAACGTCATCGCGTTCATGCGCGAGCGGGCCGATGCGCTCGGCCTGCGGGGAAACATGTAACCGGGCATTCCCGTATAAATCAAGCACTTGGACACCACAACTCCCTCCGTTCCCGTGCGACAGCCGACCCTCGACGCCGTAGCCGTGCAGCTCGACGGGGTGACCGTCGTCTACGGCAAGAACGCGGCGCTGCGAGGCGTGACGGCGCGTTTCGCCCGCGGCGCCGTCGGTCTGCTCGGCCCGAACGGCGCGGGCAAGAGCACCATGCTGAAGGCGCTGCTCGGGTTCGTGAAGCCGGCCGAGGGGCGGATGACGGTCCTCGGCATGGATGTCGCCGAGCGGCCGCTCGAAATCCGGTCGCGCATCGGCTACATGCCGGAGACCGACGCGCACATCCCGGGCATGAACGCCGTCTCCTTCGTCGCCTACTGCGGCCAGCTTGCCGGATTGCCGGCAGTCGACGCGATGCAGCGCGCGCACGAAGTGCTCTACTACGTGGGCCTCGGCGAGGCGCGCTATCGCAACCTGGAGACGTACTCGACCGGCATGAAGCAGCGCATCAAGCTGGCGCAGGCACTCGTGCACGATCCCGACCTGCTGTTCCTCGACGAGCCGACCAACGGCATGGATCCGAAGGGACGCGACGAGATGCTCGAGCTCGTCCGCGATCTGGGCCACAACAAGAACGTCAGCCTGATCCTCTCGTCACACCTCCTGCCGGACGTCGAATACACCTGCGAGCACGTCATTGTCATGGACAAGGGGCAGATCGCGGCGCAGGGGCCGATCGCCGAGTTGAAGGGGCCGGCGGGCCGCGTGTTCGAGCTGCGGATCAAGGGAGACCTGCCAGGATTCATCGAGGTGCTGCGGAGCGCGCGAATGGAATGCCATTCGACCGACGAGGACGTGATGCGCGTCTTCGTGCCGGCGGAAGGGCCCGGTCCCGGAGACCAGCGCGCGATCTTCACGCTGGCGGCGCAACACGGGGTGCAGGTGCGGCACCTGCGGCCGAGCGTGCCGACGCTCGAGGATGTGTTCGCGAAAGCGGTGGGAGAAGAGTGAACGCGTAGTCATGCCCATCCATGATCAGAGTTACCGTCGGTACGAAGGGCAGCGCGCGGCGCTCGGCCGCTCCTGGACCGTCATCGCCTGGGCGGGCATCCGCAACATGCTTCGCAAGCGCATGTTCCTCGGCGTGCTGATCTTCGCCTGGGTGCCGTTCATCATCCGCGCCGTGCAGATCTACATCGCCGCGAACTTCCCGCAGGCGGCGATGCTGACGCCCGACGCCAAGATGTTCCGTGACTTCATCGATCAGCAGGACTTCTTCGTCTTCATCACCACGATCTACGTCGGCGCCGGCCTGATCGCGAACGACCGGCGCGCCAACGCCCTGCAGATCTACCTCTCGAAGCCGCTGCTCCGCGCCGAGTACATCGCCGGCAAGGCCGCCGTGCTCTTCACGTTCCTGATGCTCATCACCTGGCTGCCCGCGATGCTGCTGCTGCTCATCCAGGTGCTGTTCTCCGGCAGCTTCACCTTCCTGAAGGGCAACCTGTTCCTCTTCCCGGCGATCACCGTCGGCGCATCGCTCCAGGCGCTGCTCGCGACGTTGACGATGCTGGCGTTGTCGTCGCTGTCGAACAGCAGCCGGTACGTGGGGATTCTGTATACCGGCATCATCTTCTTCACCGCCGCGATCTACGGGGCGATGTACGCCATCACCGGCAGCTCGCGCTACTCGTGGATCTCGGTCGGCTCGAATCTCGAGCAGGTGATCGACGTCGTCTTCCGGATCCCGGCGCAGTGCACCGGCTGCAACCCGCGGTTCCTGACGCCGTGGCCCGTGTCGCTGCTCGTCGTCATCGGCCTGATGGCGTTGTCGATCTCGATCCTGGAGCGCCGCGTGCGCGGTGTGGAGATCGTGACATGAGCGAGCGAGCGCGAGCGAGCGAGCCACGCGAACGGAGCGAGCCGGCGAAGCGGCTCGCGAGTGAGCGTGTAGGGGAGTCCGAGGGGCGAAGCCCCGCGGAAGAAAACGTGCGCGGTGTGGAGATTGTGACGTGAGCGCGTCCGTCGTTACTGCCGAACACGTCTCGAAGTGGTACGGCCAGGTCATCGGCCTGAACGACGTCACCGTGTCGGTGCCGTCGGGGATCACCGGCCTGCTCGGGCCGAACGGCGCCGGCAAGTCGACGTTCATGAAGCTGATCACCGGTCAGCTGAAGCCGAGCAAGGGGGACGTCCGCGTCCTCGGCGAGCCGATCTGGCGCAATCCGCGGCTCTTCTTCGAGATCGGATTCTGTCCGGAGCAGGATTCCTTCTACGAACGGATGACCGGCCTGGAATGGCTCACTGCGCTGGTGCGCCTGAACGGGCTCGATCAGCAGGCGGCCGACGAGGCGGCGCGGCGCGCGTTGACCGCCGTCGATCTGATGGATGCCGCGGGCAAGAAGATCGGCGCCTACAGCAAGGGCATGCGGCAGCGCGTCAAGCTGGCGCAGGCCATCGTGCACGATCCGTCGCTGCTGATTCTCGACGAGCCGCTCGCCGGCATGGATCCGCTCGCCCGCCGCCGGACGATCCGCTTGATTCGCGAGTGGGGCCGCGCCGGCAAGAGCGTCATCGTCTCGAGCCACATCCTGCACGAGATCGAGTCGATGACGGCGAACATCCTGCTGATCAACAACGGCCGGATCCTGGCGGAAGGGGACGTTCACCACATCCGCGATCTCATCGACGAGCACCCACACACCGTTTACGTCCGCGCCGAGAACCCGCGCGGCCTGGCGCGTGACTTCCTCGACCGCGCCGACGTGCGCACGCTGCGCTTCGAAGAGGGGGCCGTGATCGTCGAGACGGGCAAGCCTGACGCGTTCTACGCGCGGCTGACGGAGCTCGCGGCGACGGGCGAGTACGGCGTCATCGAGGAAGTCACCTCGCCTGACGACAATCTGCAGGCCGTCTTCAAGTACCTGGTGAAGGCATGAACGACACCCCTCGAGCCCCGAGCCTGCGCACCGCTCCCGGTTTCCTGTCGTCGAGCCTGCGGGTCTTCGACCTGTCGATCGGCGAGATGCTCTGGTCGCGGCGGACGATCTTCATGATGCTCGTCGTCGGCGCGCCCGTGCTCATCGCGCTGTTCCTCCGGGCGCTCGTGTTCCTGGGCGCGCCGATCTTCGACGAGGAGATCCGCGAAGGCGGCCGGGCGATCCGGATGACCGGACCGGCCATCTTCGGCCTGATGATCTGGGTCTTCTACCTGCGCTTCACCGTGCCGGTGCTCGGCGTCTTCTACGGCACGTCGCTGATGGCCGACGAAATCGAGGACAAGACGATCACGTATCTGTTCACCCGGCCGATCCGCCGGGGCGCCGTGCTGTTCGGCAAGTACCTGGCCTACCTGGCCTGCACCATCTTCGTCGTGCTGCCATCCGTGATGCTCGTCTACCTCCTGATCGTGCCCATGCAGGGCAGCTTGGGCGGCTCGTTCATCGACCTCATCAAGGACCTGGCGCTGCTGGCCCTGGGGCTGGCGGTCTATGGCGCGTTCTTCGCGTTCATCGGCGCCAAGTTCAAGCGGCCGCTGCTCATCGGCATTTTCTTCATCATCGGCTGGGAGCAGGCGGCGCTCGGATTCCCGGGGTACCTGCGGAAGTTCACGATTGCGCACTACCTGCAGTCGCTGGTCCCCCACGCCATGCCCGACGATGGGGGCGTGCTGAGCATGATGCAGAGCTTTTTCCGGGAAAATCCCTCGCTGGCGGTCAGCTTGCTGTGCCTGGCAGGCATGTGGGCCGCGTTCCTGGCGCTGGCCGCGTGGGTTGTCGAGAGACGTGAGTACGTGCTGGAGCAGTAGGGGGGCCGCCACCGGCAGAGGTGGCCGTAAACTGGCCGGATCCGGACACTTAGAAGAGATAGTGCGGAACTTTTTACCCCGCTGATCTGTATAATTCGGCAGAGGCCACTCGCATGACGAAAAAGACCCGCTATTTCCTTGCAGGTTCGGCCGCCATCCTCGTCGGCGGCGTCGGGACCGCGATGATTGCGTATTACGCCGGCGGTTTCCAGCCAGTCGCCGCGTCGGCCGTCGCTTCCGAGCTTCGCTACGTTCCCGCTCATGCGAGCGTGGTGGCGTACGCCGATGTGCGCTCCATCATGGACTCCGAGCTTCGCATGCGCCTGAAGCAGGCGATGCCGGACCAGCAGCATCAGGGGCAGAAGGAGTTCCAGGAACACACGGGCATCGACATCGAGCGCGACATCGATTACGTCGTCGCGGCCGCCATGCCCGGGGTCAGCAACAGCGGGCTGGTCGTCGCTCGCGGCCGGTTCAACACGTCGCTGCTCGAATCGCTGATTCGTGAGCGCGGCGGGCTGGTCGAGGAGTACAAGGGCAAGCGGCTCGTTACCGGACCAAAGCCGGTCGAAGGAGTGGACGCTGGTCCGGTCCATGCCGGCAACTTCGCGCTGGCCTTCCTCGAGCCGGACCTGATTGCCATCGGCGAGACGGGCAGCGTGCACAGCGCCATCGACGCGCAGATGAGCGCGCAGAGCATCACCGGCAACGCCGAGATGATGGATCTGGTGAACGACATCGGCCGCGGCAACAATGCCTGGGCCGTGGGCCGCTTCGATTTGATGGCGCAGCAGGCGCAGCTCCACGAGAAGCTGCCGTCGCAGGCCGTCGCGCAGTTGAATCTCGTGAAGTGGTTCGCGGCGGCGGGCCACATCAATGGCGGCGTCGAGGGTTCGCTTCGCGCCGAGGCTCGCGACGACCAGGCGGGAGAGGAACTGCGCAAGGGTGTCGAAGGGCTGATGGCGTTCGCCCGGCTCGCGGGCCAGGCGGATCCCAAGGCGCAGGCGCTGGTGCAGTCGCTGCAGGTCGGCGGCCGTGGCAAGTCCGTGACGCTGACGTTCACCGTCCCGGCCGAGCTCCTCAACCTCGCGATCCCCAAGCCGGCGCAGCCGGCGCAGTAACGGTTCGGCCACTTCGGTTCGGGCACACATCCAGGGGCCGGCGGGAGACCGCCGGCCCCTTTTCTTTTCACGGGAGCGCGTGTACGCTCTCGTTCATCCGTGGCGGATCTCGTGTTCTTCTACGGCACACTGATGGCCGGCTTCGATCGGCGTCGGCGGGCCGGCATCGATGACAAGCTGACCTACATCGGGCGCGGATCCATCCGTGCTGCGCTGTTCGATCTCGGCATCTACCCGGCGGCTGTTCCCGACCCGGAAGGCACCGTGTGGGGCGAGGTATGCCGGATGGTCGATGCGGAGGCGGTGCTGTCGGCGCTCGATGAAATCGAAGGACACCGGCCCGACGATCCGGATCGCAGTCTCTACATCCGCGAGCTCGTCGGCGTGACGCTGCCCGACGGCACGCCGGAGCAGGCGTGGGTGTACTTCTACAACGCGCCGCTCGGCCACGCGCCGCAGATCGCGTCGGGCGACTATCTCGATCACGTCAAGGCGAAGTGACAGGGGACCCCAGGATGTTCGACGAAAAGCGCGACGCCGATCGGCTCCCCGTGCCGGGGCAGATCACCGGAGAGGTCACGGTCTTTCAGCCCATGACCATCCTCGATATCAGCGAGCGCGGCGCGCAGGTCGAGACGCCCTTCAAGCTCCAGCTCGACTCGCTCCACGACTTCCGTCTGTCGCTCGACGAACGCTCCGTCGTGCTGAAGGGACGCATCGTCTATTGCCAGATCGGTGAGATTCGTGAAGGCACTGTGCTGTACCGGAGCGGCATCGAGTTCGTCGAGCCGCCGCCGCATGCGGAGACGGCGATTGCCGCGTTCGTGGAGGCGCGGCGCGCTGCGCGGATATTGCCGCCAGTGGTGGACGCCGAAATCGCCGACGAAGGCGTCTAGGTACGCTTCGCGCGTCAACTCCCAAAGGCCAACTCCCAAAGGCCAAGTCACACAAAGACCAAAGGCCAAAGGCCAAAGGCCAAAGGCCAAAGACCAACTCCCAAAGACCAAAGGCCAACGCCGCGGAGATTTCTGTCTTTGGCCCTTGGAAGTTGGGTGTTGGCAGTTGTGTTCTGTTGGCCTTTGGTCTTTGGGCTTTGGGAGTTGACAAGCGGCCAGCTGTCTCATGGCATGGCAGCTCGGGACGTATAATCGACTGTTATGCCGAGCACGCTCAACGCGACGATTTACCACAACTACATCAACGGCCGCTGGACCCCTTCCGACTCCGGCCACACCTTCGAAAACCGCAACCCCGCGAACACCGACGACCTCATAGGACTGTTCCAGAAATCGACGCGCCGCGACGTCGAAGCGGCGATCGACTCGGCCGCGCGCGCCTACGAGATGTGGCGGCTCGTGCCGGCGCCGCGGCGTGCCGAACTGCTGTTCCGCGCGGCGCAGCTCATCGTCGAGCGCAAGGAGCAGTTCGCGCGCGACATGACGCGCGAGATGGGCAAGGTCCTGAAGGAGACGCGCGGCGACGTCCAGGAAGCGATCGACATGACGTTCTACATGGCGGGAGAGGGCCGCCGCATGTTCGGTCAGACGGTGCCGTCGGAGCTGCGCAACAAGTTCGCGATGTCGGTCCGCCAGCCGCTCGGCGTGTGCTCGGTCATCACGCCGTGGAACTTCCCGATGGCGATCCCCTCGTGGAAGATCATCCCGGCCCTCGTCTGCGGCAACACCGTCGTGTTCAAGCCCGCCTCGCAGACGCCGCTCTCGGCTGTCAACTTCGTCAAGGTGCTCGAGGATGCCGGCATTCCGCGCGGTGTCGTCAACATGGTGACCGGCGACGGCTCCCAGGTCGGCACGCCGCTCGCGACGCATCCGCTCGTCCGCGTCGTCTCCTTCACCGGATCGACCGACGTCGGCCGCATCGTCAACCAGGCGGCGGCGCCGACGTTCAAGAAAGTCCATCTCGAGATGGGCGGCAAGAACGTCATCATGATCATGGACGATGCGAACCTGGAGCTGGCGGTGGACGGCTGCTTGTGGGGCGGGTTCGGCACCACGGGGCAGCGCTGCACCGCCGCGAGCCGCGTCGTCGTCCACGAGAAGGTCTACAAGGCGTTCGTCGACATGTTCGTCGAGCGCGCGCGCGCGCTGAAAGTCGGTGACGGGCTGCAGGAAGAGACCGACATGGGACCGTCGAATAGCTCGGGGCAGCTCGATACGGTCGTCGATTACGTCCGAATCGGCCGCGACGAGGGCGCGACGCTCGCCTGCGGCGGGCACCGGCTGGAGCAGGGCCAGTACGGGAGAGGGTTCTTCCACGAGCCGACGATCTTCACCGACGTCGATCCGAAGATGCGCATCGCGCGGGAAGAGATCTTCGGCCCGGTCGTGTCCGTGATCCCGTGCCGCTCGCTCGAGGAAGCGATTGCGATTGGCAACAGCGTCGAGTACGGGTTGTCCGCGTCGATCTACACGCAGGACATCAACCAGGCGTTCGAGGCGATGCGCGATCTCTACACCGGGATCTTCTACGTGAACGCGCCCACCATCGGCGCGGAGGTGCACCTGCCGTTCGGCGGTACCAAGAACACCGGCAACGGCCATCGCGAGGCGGGGACCGCCGCGCTCGACGTCTTCTCGGAGTGGAAGTCGGTCTACATCGACTTCAGCGGCAAGCTGCAGCGGGCGCAGATCGATCTCGATGAGATCTGACGGCCGCGCGGAAGTCGTCATCGCCGGCGCCGCGCGGACGCCGATCGGGCGCTACGGCGGCTCGTTCCGATCCACGCATCCCGCGGAGCTCGGCGCGGTGGCGGCGCGCGCAGCGCTCGAGCGCGCCGGCGTCGATCCCGCGTCCGTCGACGACGTGCTGATCGGCCACGCGCGCCAGGCGGGATCGGGACCGAACCCGGCGCGCCAGGTCGTGCGCCGCGCCGGCTTGCCCGACACCGTGCCCGCCCAGACGATCAACAAGGCGTGCGCGTCCGGCATGCAGGCGGTCGCCACGGGCGCGCAGTCGATCCTGCTGGGCGAAGCGGAAGTCGTCCTCGCCGGCGGCATCGAGTCCATGAGCCGCATGCCGTACCTCATCGACGCAGATGATGCGCGGTGGGGGCACAAGCTGGGCAACTTCACGCTCGTGGACGGAATGTATCGTGACGGCTTCACCTGCTCGCTGTCGAACATGATCATGGGCGAGACGGCGGAAGTGCTCGCGCGGCGCTATGGGATCACGCGTGAGGAGTCGGACGAGTACGCGCTCGGGACGCAGCAGCGTGCCGCGCATGCGATTGCGGAGGGCCGTTTCCGCGAGGAGATCGCGCCCGTTGCCGTGAGTGACGCAAAGGGGCGCGAGAAGACTGTCGATGCCGACGAGCATCCACGGCCGGACACGACGATTGAGAACCTGCGAAGGCTGCCGCCGGTCTTCGGGCAGGTCGAAGGGCAGCCCGGCATCGTCACGGCGGGCAGTTCGTCCGGCATCACCGACGGCGGCGCCGCGCTCGTGCTGACGAGTACGCGGCGCGCCGAAGCGCTCGGCCTCCGGCCGCTCGCGCGCATCGTCGGGTGGGCGTCGGCGGGGGTGGACCCGCGCATCATGGGCATCGGGCCCGTGCCGGCGATGCGGAAGCTGTTCGAGCGCACCGGGCTGCGCGGCGGCGATTTCGATCTCGTCGAGTTGAACGAGGCGTTCGCGGCGCAGGTGCTCGCCGTCCTGCGCGATCAGCCGATCGATCGCGCGAAGCTGAACGTGAACGGCGGCGCGATCGCGCTGGGACATCCGATCGGCTGCAGCGGCGCGCGCATTTTGGTGACGCTGCTCTACGAGATGCGGCGCCGCCAGGCCCGGCGCGGCCTGGCGACGCTCTGCGTCAGCGGCGGCCTGGGCATGGCGATTGCTGTAGAGAGGATCTGAGGTTTGTCAATTCCCAAGGGCCAACTGCCAAAGGCCAACGGAGCGAAATCCCAAAGGCCAGATCCCAAAGGCGACCAAAAAGCGATCGGCGATCAGCGATCGGCGATCAGCGATCAGCGATCAGCCATCAGCGAACAGCGAACAGCGAACAGCGAGCATGCGAATAGCAGTCATTCCCGGTGACGGGATCGGAATAGACGTCACAGCTGAAGCGGTCAAGGTGTTGACCGCGGTCGGCGAGCGGACCGGACGGACGTTCGACGTCGAGCGTCTGCCCTGGGGCGCCGATTACTTTCTCGAGACGGGCATCAGCGTGCCGCCGAACGGGCACGCGATGCTGCGCGACGAGTTCGACGCGATCTTCATCGGCGCGCTCGGCGATCCGCGCGTGCCCGACATGCGCCACGCGCGCGACATCCTGCTCGGCACGCGCTTCGAGCTCGATCTCTACGTCAACTACCGCCCCGTCAGGCTGCTCGACGAGCGTCTCTGTCCACTGAAGGATCGCGGTCCGGAGGACGTCAACTTCGTCGTGTTCCGCGAGAACACCGAGGGCCTCTACGTCAGCATCGGCGGCCGGTTCAAGGCCGGGACCGAGGACGAGATCGCGATCCAGGAAGAGATCAACACCTGGAAGGGCGTCCACCGCATCATCCGGCACGCGTTCGAGTTCGCGAAGGCACGCGGGCTCACCTCCGTGTGCATGGCGGACAAGAGCAACGCGATGACGCAGGGACACGCGCTGTGGCAGCGCGTCTTCCAGCAGGTCGCGCGTGAGTACTCGGGCATCGAGCCCGTGCACCTCTACATCGACGCGCTGGCGATGCAGATGGTCAAGAACCCGGCGCAGTTCCAGGTCATCGTCACGAACAACCTGTTCGGCGACATCATCACGGATCTCGGCGCGCAGTTGCAGGGCGGCCTCGGCATGGCGGCATCCGGCAACCTGCACCCGGGACGCACTTCGATGTTCGAGCCGGTGCACGGGTCGGCGCCGAAATATGCGGGAAAGAACGTCGCGAATCCCGTCGGCGCGATCCTGTCGCTCGCGCTGATGCTCGAGACGCTCGGGCTCGATACGGAATCGAAGGCAGTCGAAGCGGCGGTGGGCGAGGCGGTTCGTTCGGGGAACGTCACGAAGGACATCGGCGGAACGCTCGGCACGAAGGAAACGGGCGATTACATCGCGGGACGAGTGAGGGCGAATGGATAAACCGGTCTACATCCTGGGCGGCGCGCGCACGCCCATGGCGGAATACACGGGCAAGCTGAAGGAGTTGTCGGCGCTGGAGCTGGGCGCCATCGCTGCGCGCGCGGCGATGGAGCGCACCGGCGTCACGCCCGCGATGGTGGACCACGTCGTCATCGGCAACGTGATGCAGACCAGCTCGGACGCCGTCTACGGCGCGAGGCATGTCGGCCTGAAGGCGGGCGTGCCGATCGAAGTGCCCGCGCTGACCGTGAACCGGTTGTGCGGCTCCGGCATTCAGGCGGCGGTCAGCGGCGCGCACATGATCCTGCTGAACGAGGCGGACGTCGTGCTCACCGGCGGCGTCGAGAGCATGAGCCAGGCGCCGCACGTCATTCGCGGGCTGCGCAGTGGCCTTCGTCTCGGCCAGGGACAGCTCGAGGACACGCTGTGGTCGGCGCTGCTCGACACGCACTGCGGCTGCACGATGGCCGTCACGGCCGAGAACTGCGCGGCGAAGTACGGCGTCTCACGCGAGGAGCAGGATCGCTACGCGCTGCGCAGTCAGCAGCTCGCCGATCGGGCCTGGCAGGAGGGCCGCCTGAAGGAGGAGGTCGTGCCGGTCGAGATCAAGACGCGCAAGGGCGTCGAGGTCTTCGCGCAGGACGATCACATGCGGCCGGAGACGACGATCGAAGGGCTCGCGAAACTGCCGGCGGCGTTCAGCAAGAACGGCTGCGTGACCGCGGGCAATGCGTCCGGCATCGTCGACGGCGGCGCCGCACTCCTGCTCGCGTCCGACGCCGGCGTCACGCGGCACGGGCTGAAGCCGACGGCGCGGCTGACCCACTGGGCGAGCGTCGGTGTCGAGCCCACGCTCATGGGCATGGGCCCTGCGCCGGCAACGCGGCTCGTGCTGCAGAAGGCGGGCCTGACGCTGAGCGACATCGACCTGATCGAAGTGAACGAGGCGTTCGCGGCGCAGTACCTGTCGGTCGAGAAGGAACTCGGTCTCGATCGCGATCGCGTCAACGTCAACGGCGGCGCGATCGCGCTCGGCCATCCGCTCGGCATGACTGGCACGCGGCTGCTGCTCACGCTGACGATGGAGTTGCGCCGCCGAGGCCTGAAGCGGGGTCTGGCGACGGCCTGCATCGGCGGTGGGCAGGGCATCGCCGCAATCGTGGAAACGGTGTAAGTGCCGCTGAGCGCTGAGCGCTGACCGCTGGGCGCTGAGCGCTGAGCGTTCGGACAGCGCACGGCGCAAAGCGGCCAGCGGCCAGCGGACAGCAGGAGAATCATGGCGATACAGAACGTCGGAGTGCTTGGCTGCGGCCTGATGGGATCCGGCATCGCGCAGGTGTGCGCGGCGGCCGGCTACAAGACGATCGTGCGCGAAGTGGAAGACGGCTTCCTCAACAAGGGGATGGGCCGCATCCAGAAGTTCCTGTCCGACGGCGTCGCGAAGGGGAAGCTGACGGCGGAGGCGCAGGAGAAGACGCTCGCGAATCTGACGGGGACGACGAAGACCGACGATCTGAAGGACTGCGATCTGATTGTCGAGGCGATCATCGAGAACGTCGAGGAGAAGGCGAAGGTCTTCGCAGCGCTCGACGCCGTCGTCGGCGAGCAGACGATCTTCTGCTCGAACACCTCGTCACTGTGCATCACCGAGCTCGCGGCGAAGACGAAGCGGCCCGACCGCTTTGCCGGTCTGCACTTCTTCAATCCCGTGCCGATCATGAAGCTGGTCGAGGTGATCCGCGCGCTGCCGACGAGCGACGCGACGTATCAGGCCGTTTTCGCGTTCGCCCAGTCGCTCGGCAAGGAGCCGATCACCGCGCCGGACAAGCCGGGCTTCATTGTCAACCGCCTGCTGGTGCCCTATCTGCTCGACGCGATTCGCTCCTACGAGCACGGTCTCGGGACGGTCGAGGACATCGACAAGGGCATGAAGCTCGGTTGCGGCTACCCGATGGGCCCGTTCACGCTGCTCGATTTCGTCGGCCTCGATACGACCTACTACATCGCCAACATCATGTTCGAGGAGTATCGCGAGCCGGCCTACGCGCCGCCGCCGCTGCTCAAGCGGATGGTGCTGGCGGGCAGGCTCGGACGGAAGAGCGGCGAGGGGTTCTACAAGTACTGAGGACGGCGCAATTGAAGTTGCGCCCTACGGCCTCACTGCCGCTGAACGCGCGGTCGCCGTGCTACGATGGGCCGCGACCCGCGCCATGATTGAAGTCCAGGACCTGCGCAAGCAGTACGGCGACCTGCGCGCCGTGGACGGCATCAGCTTCACGGCGTCGCCGGGCGCCATCTTCGGCCTGCTCGGCCCGAACGGCGCCGGCAAGACCACGACGATCGGGTGCGTATCGGGGCTGCTGCGCCCGACGTCCGGCCGCGTCGCCGTGCACGGCCACGACGTCGTGCGCGAGCCGCGCGCCGCACGGCGGCACCTCGGCATCGTTCCCCAGGAGCTCGCGCTCTACGAAGATCTCCCGGCCGATGCCAACCTCTCGTACTGGGGCGCGGCGTACGGGCTGGGCGGCGGCGCGCTGCGCACGCGCGTGGCGGAGGTCCTGGAGCTGGTGGGTCTCGCTGACCGCGCGCGCGAGCCGGTGAGCCGGTTCAGCGGCGGGATGAAGCGGCGCTTGAACTTCGGCTGCGGGATCATCCATGCCCCTCGTGTGCTGCTGCTCGACGAGCCGACCGCCGGCGTCGATCCGCAGAGCCGCGTGCGCCTCCTCGAGCTGGTCCGCGAGCAGGTGCGCGGCGGCGCCACGGTCCTCTACACGACGCACTACATGGAAGAAGCGCAGGAATTGTGCGACCGGATCGCCATCGTCGATCGCGGGACGCTGCTGGCGGAAGGCACGCTCGACGAGCTGCGCGCGCTGGCGGGCGAGAAGGACCTGCTTCGGCTGACCGGCAGCTTCGATGCCGCTGCCGCGCGCCGGGCGCTGGAAGGCGTCGATGACGTCGAGGTGCTGAGCGTGGCGCCCGACGGCCTGTCGCTCTCGACGCGCGGCGCGTCGCGGAAGCTGCCGGCGATCTTCGGCGCGCTTGCCGCCGCCGGCGCCGACATCCACGAGACGACGATCCGCGTGCCCAGCCTCGAAAGCCTGTTCATCAAGCTGACCGGACGCGAGCTGAGGGAGTAGATGCGGTTCATCGCCGTCGCCGCGGTCAAGGACCTGCGCCGGCGCCTTGCCGATCCGGTCGCGATGCTGATCTGGCTCGGTATCCCTCTCGCGATCGGCGGCCTGATGAACCTCGTCATCGGCAGCGCGGGCAACGCGCCGCCGCGCGCGAAGGTGCTCGTCGTCGATCAGGACGATACGTTCGTCAGCCGGCTGCTCGCCGGCTCGAGCGGCGCGCAGGCGTTTGGCGGCTTCCTGGATCTCGAGCGCGTCACGCTCGAGGACGGCCGGCGGCGCATCGATGCCGGTGACGCGACGGCGCTGCTCATCGTCCCGGCCGGTTTCCAGACTGCCGTCGTCCAGGACACACCCGCCGAGCTGCAGCTCGTCACCAATCCCGCGCAGAGCATCCTGCCGGGCATCGTCGAAGAAGGGCTCGGGATGCTCGTGGAAGCGGTGTTTTACGCCCAGCGGCTCTTCGGCTCCGAGATCCGGAGGATCGCCGGCTCCACGGCCGGCGCGAGCGGGCCGGCGGACGCCGACGTCGCCGCGCTGAGCGTCGCCATCAACGCGCGGCTGCGGCAGCTCGAGGGCACGATCCTCCCGCCGGTCATGCGCGTGGAGGTGAAGCGCGAGGAGACCGGCGGGCGCGGCACGGCGAATTTCGGGCAGCTGTTCTTCCCCGGCATCCTCTTCATGTCGATCCTGTTCATCGCCCAGGGCATGAGCGTGGACGTGTGGGAGGAGAAGACGCGCGGCACGCTGCGGCGGATGCTGACGACACCGCAGCCGGTGGCCGCGCTGCTGGCGGGCAAGCTGGCGGCGGGCACGGCATTAGTGGGGCTGGTCGTGCTGATTTCGCTCGTCGCGTCGACGGCACTGTTCGACGTGCCGTGGACGCGCGTGCCGCTCGCACTCGCGTGGTGCATGTTCGCCGCGGCCACGCTGCTCGCGCTGCTCACCCTGCTCCACATGGCAGCGACGAGCGAGCGCGGCGCACACCTGATCTCGAACATCGTCGTCTTTCCCCTCATCATGATCGGCGGGTCGTTCTTTCCCTTCGCGGCGATGCCGGCGTGGATGGCGGCCATCGGCCGTTGGACGCCGAACGGGCTCGCGGTCGTGCGGCTGAAGGAGATCCTCTTCGGCTCTCCCGACATGGGCGCGCTGCTCGTCTCCGCTGCCGGGATCGGCGTGCCCGCCGTGCTCGCGTTTTTCGGTGCCGCGCGCCGGCTGCGCGGCAGGTTCGCGACGAGCTGATGATGTGGGCCGACGCCTCGGTCATCGCCCGTCGCGACCTCGCCTACATGCTGCGGCAACGCGAAACGCTGCTGTGGGTGTTCGCCATGCCGATCCTCTTCTTCTATTTCATCGGCACTGTCACGGGCGGGTTCGGCCGACGCGATGGGGATCGGCGGGAGGCCATCGCGCTGCAGGCGCCGCCCGGCGGCGGGTTCATCGTCGACGAGATCGCGCGCCGGCTCGAGGAGCAGCGGTACCGGGTCGTGCGGCCCGAGACGCCCGAGGAGCTGGCGCGGCATTCACGCCGGCTCGTGATCCCCGCGCCGGCGAACCACGCGAGTGTGACGGACGCCGTACTCGCCGGCCAGCCGCTGACGATCACGCTCGAGCGGAGCGGCGACGAGCTGGCCGCGAACTTCGATCAGATCCGCGTCAGCCGCGCGATCTACACCGTCGTCGCCGATCTGGCCGTGCTGAAGACGGGTGGCCAGTCGCCGGCGGCCGAGACGTTCGCGGCGCTCGCGGCCGCGCCGCGCAGCCTGACGCTGAAGGTGACGGCCGCCGGGCGCCGGCAGGATCCGCCGACCGGCTTCGCGCAGGCGGTGCCTGGCACGATGGTGATGTTCACGATGCTCGTGCTGCTGACGAGCGGCGCGATCATGCTGGTCGTGGAGCGCCAGCAGGGGCTGCTGCGCCGGCTGGCCTCGACGCCGATCTCGCGCGGGTCGATCGTCCTCGGCAAATGGGCGGCCCGGATGGCTCTCGCCGTGGTGCAAATCGGGTTCGCGATGGTGTTGGGGCGCCTCCTGTTCGGCGTGCGGTGGGGCGACACGCTCTGGATGGTGGCGCTCGTGCTCGGCGCGTGGGCCGCGTTCAACGCGTCGCTCGCGCTCGTGCTCGGCAACCTGGCGCGCAGCCAGCCGCAGGCCGCCGGCATCGGGGTGCTCGGCACGATGATCCTGGCGGCGCTTGGCGGCTGCTGGTGGCCCATCGAGGTCACGCCGCCGTGGATGCAGTCGCTCGCGATCGCGCTGCCGACCGGCTGGGCGATGGATGCGCTGCACCGCCTGGTGCACTTCGGCGATACCGCGGCGAGCGCCGCGCCGCACGCCGCCGCGCTCGTCGCCGGCGCCCTGATTCTCGGCTGGATAGGCGCCCGCGTGTTTCGGTATCAGTAGACGCGATGATCGCCGATCGCCGATCGCCGGATCCGCCGATCGCTGATCGCTGATCGCTGATCGCGGTTTCGAGCGCCTCGAGCACCTCTCGAGCGTCCTGCTCGAACGCCTGCACAACGCGACCGAGATCTTCGGCAGCAATCACCAGATCCAGGTCGAGACTGACGAGCGGCCCCACATACGCGTTCACCGCCTGGCCGCTGCGCAGATTGTGCGGTCTCGTTCGTGCGTTGATGTAGCAGGATTCGCGCGCCCGCTTCGGCCGGCCTGCGCATCTTCGAGGAATCGGCACCTTCTCTTCATAGCCTTCCCCGGCAGCCGCTGTGCATCGAAGCCCTTGCCCGCTCACGTAGACAGAGTATCCTGAGGAGGCGGATGTGGCGACACTGGAGGAACGCGTCGCATTTCTCGAGGGCCGAGTGACCGAACATACCCGCGGGATGGATGGAATCCGGGACGCGCTCAGCAGTCTGGAAGCGCGCGTGGACGGCCGGTTCGAGTCGGTCGATCGGCGGTTCGAAGCAATTGATCGGCGGTTCGAGGCAGTCGACCGGCGATTCGACAACCTCGAGCGCCGTCTCGACGGTCTGGACGAGAAGATCTCCCGGCAATTCGTATGGCTGGTCGGCGTCCAGGTGACGACGCTGGCCGCGATCGTCGCCGCCCTCGCCGCACGTTGAGGGGAAGTCTCGCCAGCAACTGCCGCGCCTTCTCCTTCCACTCCTTGTCCTCCGGAATCCACTCCGGATGGAGCGGCGCGTCGAGCACTTTCTTCAGCTCCTCCGTCGCCTCACCGTCGCGATCCAGCGCCATCAGCGTCTCGGCGAGAAAGAAGCGCGACGCGGTGCTGTTCGGGTTGTAGGTGAGCGATCGTCGCAGGTGCTCCTCCGACTTCTTCTTACTGCCGCCGAACAGGCCCGGCACCTTGAAGTACCAGCGGCCAAGCGCGCGATCGGCCGATCCATCCTGAAACGCGGGATCGAGCTTCAGCACGATCTGCAGCTCGTCGCGGATGTCGCCGCGGTACTTCAGCCCCTGGCGCAGCCCGAACGATTCGGCGAGGGCGCCCATGTTGGCGGCGATCCAGAAGTGCCCTTCGGGACGATTTGGCTGCGCGGCAACGGCGGTGCGGCCGGCACGGATGCCGTCCTCGAGCAGCGCCTTGCGCTCGTGCTCAGGCGCGTGGCCGCCCAGCCAGTAGTGCGCGCGCGCGAGCTTCCATGCCGCCTCGAAGTCCTTCGCATCTCGCCGCAGCCGCTCGGCCCAGATCGCCGCGGCGGCTCTGGCGCTGGCGAGGTTCTCGCGAGCGCCGTACAGCGCGTCGGCATCGCCCGCTTGGACGCCGGCAACACCAGGTGCCGCCGACAGCGCGATATACAATACGAGGATGCAGGATGTCATCCGGCAGCTGCTGGCGGAGCTCGGAGAGGATCCGTCGCGCGAGGGTCTGCTCGATACGCCGAAGCGCGTGGAGAAGTCGATGCGTTTCCTCACGAGCGGGTACAGCGCGGACGTGGACGCCGTGGTGAACGATGCGCTGTTCACGGTGGATTATAACGAGATGGTGATCGTGAAGGACATCGACTTCTACAGCCTGTGCGAACATCATCTGCTGCCGTTCTTCGGCCGCTGCCATGTCGCCTACATTCCGCAGGGCCGCGTAATCGGTCTCAGCAAGATGCCCCGGGTGGTCGAGATCTTCGCGCGGCGGCTGCAGATCCAGGAGCGGCTGACCAACCAGATTGCGGACACGATCCGCGAGAAGATCCAGCCGCTTGGCGTCGCCGTCGTCATGGAGGCCGCGCACCTCTGCATGTCCATGCGCGGTGTCGAGAAGCAGAACTCCGTCGCGGTCACGAGCGCGATGCTCGGCGTGTTCCGTGATGACGCGCGGACGCGCATGGAGTTCCTCGAGCTGATCAAGCGGCCGGAGCTGAACGTTCGATCGCAGGGTGTGACCAGCCTCTCGGGATTCGCGTGCGTCGACTGACCGCATTTCTCCTGATCGTCGCAGCCTCCTCGTTCCCGCTCGGCGCGAGCCTCGATGCGCAGCGCGGCCGCCGAACCGTCAGGCGTCCGCCGCCCGCGAAGCTGAAGGTGGAACCGGCGAACGTGAAGTGCCCCGAAAGCCTCGGCGTCGGCCAGCGGACGGGCGCGCAGTTCTGCTTCGTGCTGGCGGGACGCGACCCCGCGAAGGGCGTGATCGTGGCGCTGCCGCGCCGCACCGGCCCGGCCACGCTGCTGTTCGATCTGCACAACCGCCATACGTATTCCGAGGAGGACATCCGCCGCGGGCGGGCGTATGCGAGCTATCTCGCGGTGATCGGCGTGCTGTCGATGAAAGGCGATCTCATCAGCCGCGCGGCCGTGCGCAGCGAGTTCCGCCAGGCGTCCGACCTCTACGATCGCATCAAGGGCGGCGCGGGTCCGACCGGGCTCAAGGCGGTGACGCCGATCGGCCGCGAGCAGATCCAGGTGACGATTCCGGCCGGTATCGACGAAGTCAGCCTGCTCGGCGAGCTGCTCGACGCGACGACGGCGGTGGGGCGCGAAACCGCGACACCCGGGCGTACGGTCGCCGTGGTGAGCAACGTGCGGGTCGAATATCGGCCCTCCACTCGCTAATCAAGTCCATGACCATTCGTGACGTGCTGATCGTCGGCGCCGGTCCTGCGGGACTCGCGACTGCCATCGCGGCCTCGCGGGCGGGGCTCGACTACCTGGTCGTCGAGAAGGGCGCGCTCGTCAACTCGCTCCTGCACTATCCGACCGAGATGGTGTTCTTCACGACGCCGGAGCTGATGGAGATCGGCGGCATGCCGTTCGTCAGCCCCTATGACAAGCCGACGCGAATGGAGGCGCTCCGCTACTACCGCCGCGTCTCGGACGCGCTGAAGCTGGAGATTGCGTTCGACGAGCGTGTCATCGCGATCACCCGTGAGGAGAACGTGCCGGACGCGCTGGGGTCCTTCGCCATCGACGTGCAGTCGTCACGCGGCATCCGGCAGTCGCTGCACGCGCGCGCCGTCGTCATTGCGACCGGCGCCTACGACGTGCCAAACCGGATCGGCGTGCCGGGCGAGGATCTGCCGCACGTGTCGCACTACTACACCCAGCCGCACCCGTACTTCCGCAAGCGGGTCGTCATCGTCGGCGGCAAGAACTCCGCCGCGGAGGCGGCGCTCGACCTCTATCGATCGGGCGCGCAGGTGGCGATGGTGCACCGGCACGCGGCGCTTGGAGAGTCGATCAAGTACTGGGTGAAGCCGGACATCGAGAACCGCATCGCCGAGGGTTCGATCGTCGCGCGGTTCGAGACGTCCGTCGTCGCGATCCGCCCGACGACGATCCTCGTCGAGCACCACGGCTTGCGCGAGGAGATCCCGGCCGACGCCGTGTTCCTGCTGACCGGCTATCGATCGGATACGGCGCTGCTGCAGAAATCAGGCGTCGAGATCGATGCCGAAACGTGCGGGCCGGTCTTCAATCCGAAGACCTTCGAGACCAACGTGCAGGGCCTCTACGTCGCAGGCGCGGTGATTGCGGGCGTTCAAAGCGGGAAGATCTTCATCGAGAACGGGCGGTTCCACGGCGAGCAGGTGATCCAGGCCATCCTCGGCCGGCAGCTGGCCTGACGGCCCGCTGCCGGCCGGCAAGGCCCAAGGGCCAAAGGACCACCTGACCGCGTCAGTTCCCTAATGGCTGCTGTTCCACTTGTGCTGCGACGCCATCACCTTCATCTCGAGCAGCTCGATTAGCGATCGGCAGCGGGCGAGCAGCCCGTCGCGCTCGAGGAGCGCCTGCTTCTCCACGGGCTCGAGCTCGAGGTACTGCGCCAGCGCGTTGACGAGATCCTCGTCGGCCATCGACGGCGGCATCTTCAGATCGGCGGCGCGGCCCTGCGGCTGCGGTACGAGCAGCGCCTCGAGCCGGCGGCGCGCTGCGCGCACCTCGTCGCGGTCGCGGTCGCATGACGCTTCCTCGACCGCCTCGACCTCCGCGACACGATAGCTCCCGCCACTCTCTTCCGAGCGGATTCGGAACTTCTCGAGCCCGCGCAGGACGATGTTGTACCGGCCGTCGGGAAGCCGTTCCGCGTTCGTGATCAGGCCGGCGCAGCCGATCGCGTAGACGGGCGGTCGTCCCTCGTAGTCGCCCTCCCAGCCGGGCCGCAGCAGCACCATCCCGATGATGCGATCGCCGGCCAGCGCGTCCGCGACCATCTCTTTGTAGCGCGGCTCGAAGATATGCAGCGGCAGGTACACCTGCGGAAACAGCACCACGTTCGGCAGCGGGAAGATCGGGATGGTGGGCGGCAGCATGGCGTGGCGACGCTCAGTGTATCGTCCGCGTCTTCTTGTCCATGTAATCCATCAGCACGTATCGCCCCAGCGTGCGCGGCGTCGTGAAGTACGCCTTGCCGTGGCAGATTTCGGCGACCTTTCGGACGAAGCTCACCAGGTCGTAATCGCGCGCCAGCATGAACGTATTGATCAGGATACCGGCTTTGCGGCAGGCGGCGACCTCAGCGAACGTCTCCGCGACGATGAACGGGTCGAGGCCGAAGGCGTTGCGGTAGATGCGGCCGTCGGGGCGCGTGAGGGCGGACGGCTTGCCGTCGGTGATCATCACGATTTGCCGCATGTCCTTCTGCTGCCGTTCGAGGATGCGGCGCGCCAGGCGGAGACCCTCGCGCGTGTTCGTGTAGTAGGGCCCGACGCGCACGCGCGCGAGCTGGCTGAGGGGAATCTCCTCCGCCGAATCGTGGAACAGCACGACCTTCAGCGCGTCACCGGGATACTGCAGCCGGATCAGGTTCGACAGCGCGAGCGCGACGCGCTTGGCCGGCGTGAATCGATCCTCGCCGTAGAGGATCATGCTGTGGCTGCAGTCGAGCATCAGCACCGTTGCGCAGGAGCTCTGGTACTCGCCCTGCACGACCATCAGGTCTTCGTAGTCGACGCTGATCGCGCCGCTGCTCGTTCGCGTGCGCATCACGGCATTGAGGATCGTGCTGCTCGCGTCCAGGTTCATCGTGTCGCCGAACTCGTACGGCTTCGGCGCGCCGCTGGCCTCGATGCCGGTCGCCATCTCGCGTGTGTCGTGCCGGCCGATGCTGCTGCGGCCGATCGACCCGAGCAGATCCCGCAGCGCGCGGTAGCCGAGGAAGTCGAGACTCTTGTCGGTGATCTCGAAGCGGAACTGCGTGGTGTCCGGTCCCATCCCGCCGCGGCCTCCATCACGCTGCAAGCGGTCCGCTTCACTCTGCGGTGACGACGTGAGGTAGCCCTGGTTCTGGAGGCGCTCGATAATCTGCTGGATGAGTTGATCGAGCCGCTCCTCCGCGTCGTCCGCGTCCTGCCACCCCTTGCCGAGCAATTTCTCGAGCGTCTCGTCGGAGAGTACGCCGCCGTTGAGCAGCGCTTCCATGATCGCGTCGTGCAGCGACTGCATCGAGAACCCGTCGTCATCACCCATCGGACTGCCGAAGCCGCTCGACAGCAGCAGGTCCGAGAGCTGCGACAGGAGCTCCTCGAGGTCGAGCCCGTCGAGATCTTCGCCGGTGTACCGGGAGTAGCGGAATTTCAAACGCGTGCCCTTTACCCTTTACCCTTTACCCCTTACCCTTCCACCGTCAGTTGTAGTACTTCTTCTTGCTTCCCTGGAACGGCATCTCGCGCTCGAGCGGCGACTCGGCGGGCATCGGCCTCGCTGGCCGGCGCGGCGCCTCGGCGCCGTGATACTGCCACTCGTCGGATCGGCTGATCTTCTTCTGCGCGTAGAGTCCTTCGAGGATGAAGTCGACGGCCGCGGCACGGTGCGCGTCCTGCGCATCGCCGCGCACGCCCGCGTGGACGGTGAGATCGTGCAGCCCCTGCACCGGTGCGGTGCGCTCGAGCAATTCGGCCGCTGACAGCGTGTCGTCCACGCGCAGATTGCCGCCCAGATCGAACCACTCCGTCACCTGGCGGAGATCGGCCTCGCTCATGTAGCCGCCGAACACGTTGCCGACGGCGGACCGGATGATGTCCCTGGCGACGTTGTCGGCACCGCGCAGCTCGCCCTCGTATTCCAGCTCGAACTTGCCGGTGATCGCCGGCAGCGCCGCGTAGATATCCGTGACGCGCGGCACGACGGTCGGCTCGCCCGTCACCAGCGCGCGGCGCTCGGCGTTCGACACGACGTTCTCGAGCAGCGCGATTGGGAGGCGCTGGCTGACGCCCGAGCGCTTGTCGATCTTCTGATCCTGCCGTGCCTGGAACGCGACTTCCTCCACCACCTCGCGTACGAACTCCGGCAGGTCGATCGCGAGCGCCGAACGCTTGCCGTTCACCGGTGCGTGGCGTGACAGCCACGCTTCCTGCGCCGTGATCGCCATCGCTTCGTGCCTGGTGGCCGGGTAGTGCGTCCGGATCTCGGAGCCGATTCGATCCTTGAGCGGCGTGATGATCTTGCCGCGCGCCGTGTAGTCTTCCGGGTTCGCGCTGAAGACCATCATGACGTCGAGCGCGAGCCGCACCGGGTAGCCCTTAATCTGGACGTCCCCCTCCTGGAGAATGTTGAAGAGGCCGACCTGAATCTTGCCGGCGAGGTCCGGCAGCTCGTTGATCGCGAAGATGCCCCGGTTCGCCCGCGGCACCAGGCCGTAGTGCATCGTCAATTCGTCGGCGAGATCGAGGCCGGAGCGCGCTGCCTTGATCGGATCGAGATCGCCAATCATGTCCGCGATCGTGACATCCGGCGTCGCCAGCTTCTCGACGTAGCGCGCCTCCCTCGGCAGCCAGGCGATCGGGAGATCGTCTCCGCCCTCCCGCACCCGCGCGCGGCACGCCGCGCACAGCGGCGCCAGCGGATCGTCGTGGATCTCGCAGCCGGGGACGACGGGAATCGCCTCGTCCAGCAGCTCGGCGAGCTGCCGGAGAATGCGGCTCTTCGCCTGCCCGCGCAGCCCGAGCAGGATGAAGTTGTGGCGCGACAGGACGGCGTTGACCACCTGCGGCACGACCGTCTCGTCGTAGCCGATGATCCCGGGGAACAGACGCTCGCGCGAACGCAGCCTCGCGATGAGGTTCTCGCGCACTTCGTCCTTGACCGAACGGTGCGCCACGCGGCCGGCGGCGATGTCTTTCCGGAGTTGGCCGAGCGTAAAGGGGCGGGCAGGGGAAGCCATACCGCATCTTACCACCGGGGTGACCGCTGTCCGCTGAGCGCTGTCCGGAGCGCGAACCGCACAGCGCACAGCACACCCGCGGACCGCGGACAGCGATAACATGATGGCCTGTGCCGCTGGTCTACGCCCACCGCGGCGGCGCCGCGCTCAGGCCGGAGAACACGTTCGAGGCGTTCGACAACGGCCTGGCGCTCGGCGCCGACGGCCTCGAACTCGACGTCCACCTGACGCGCGACGGCACCGTCGCCGTTCACCACGACGCCACGCTGGAACGGACGACGAACGGCCGCGGCCGGCTGTCCGCGCTGACGGTCGAGGACCTGCGCGGCATCGACGCGGGCTACTGGTTTCGCGCCGAACCCGGTGGGCACGACTTCCCGTTTCGCGGGCGAGGCGTGTCGGTGCCGCTGCTGCGCGACGTGCTCGCCCGTTATCGCGGCGTCCCTCTGATCGTCGAGCTGAAGCCGAACCAGCCGGAGCTCGCGCGCAAAGCGATCGACGAGATCCGCGCCGCGGATGCCGTCGACTTCGTGGCGCTCGGGTCGTTCTGGTGGCGCGTGCTGCACGCAGCACGCAGCTACGAACCGGCAATTGCGACAGGGGCGTGCCGCGAAGAGACGCGTTGGGCCCTCTACCGGTCGTGGATCGGCTGGCCGCTGAAACATCCCGCTTATCGCGAGCTGCAGGTGCCGGAGCAATCCGGCAACACCACTATCGTGTCGCCGCGCTTCGTGCGATACGCCCATCGTGCAGGACTGCCGGTGAAGGTCTGGACGATCAATACGGCGGCCGACATGCGGCGGCTCGCCGACTGGGGCGTCGACGCGATCATCACCGATCGTCCCGACGTTGCCGTCGCGACCGTGAAGCCGTCGTCGCGGCAGAGCCGGTGACGGCTAGGCGGTCACTGCCGCAGCGGACTAAAATGATCGGATGGTCAGCGCCCCGGTTTTCCCCAAGGACCGCATGAGATGAGGAACATCGCCCAGCAGGACGTGTCGGAGCTCGAAGCCGTCGAACAGCGCGAATGGATCGATTCCCTGCAGTACGTCATTCAGCAGGGCGATCGCGGCCGCGTGCAGCGGCTGCTCGCCACACTGCGCCACCACGCGCGCATGGCCGGCGTCAGCCTGCCGTTCTCCGCCGTGACCCCGTACGTCAACACCATCCGCGCGGAGGATCAGACGCCGCTGCCCGGGAGCCAGGAGATCGAGCGGCGCATCAAGAGCCTCGTGCGGTGGAACGCGATGGCGATGGTCGTCCGCGCGAATCGCATCTCCGAAGGCATCGGCGGCCACATCTCGACCTACGCCTCGGCCGCCACGCTCTACGAAGTCGGTTTCAATCACTTCTTCCGCGGCAAGGGCAAGGACGACGGAGACATCATCTACTTCCAGGGCCACGCGTCGCCCGGCATTTACGCGCGTGCATTTCTCGAGGGCCGGCTCTCGGTCGAGAAGCTGCAATGCTTCCGGCGCGAGTTGTTGCCGGGCGGCGGCCTGTCTTCGTATCCGCACCCATGGTTGATGCCGGACTTCTGGGAATTCCCGACGGTCTCGATGGGCCTCGGGCCCATCATGGCCATCTACCAGGCCCGCTTCAATCGCTACCTCGAGGATCGCGGGCTGAAGAAGCCTTCCCCGAAGAAGGTGTGGGCCTTCCTCGGTGACGGTGAGACGGACGAGCCGGAATCGCTTGGCGCGATCAGTCTGGCGGCGCGCGAAAAGCTCGACAACCTGATCTTCGTCATCAACTGCAACCTGCAGCGTCTCGACGGTCCGGTGCGCGGCAACGGGCAGATCATCCAGGAGCTCGAGGCGGTCTTCCGGGGCGCGGGCTGGAACGTGATCAAGGTGCTGTGGGGCAGCGACTGGGATCCGCTGCTTGCCAACGATCGCGATGGCCTGCTGGCCAAGCGGATGGGCGAGATCGTCGACGGCCCGTATCAGAAGTACGCCGTCGAGGACGGCGCGTATCTTCGCGAGCACTTCTTCGGCGTCGAGCCGCGCCTGCTCGACATGGTCAAGCATCTCTCCGACGACCAGTTGAAGCGGATGCGCCTCGGCGGCCACGACCCGCTGAAGGTCTACAACGCGTACAAGGCCGCCGTCGAGCACAAAGGGCAGCCCACGGTCATCCTCGCGCGCACCATCAAGGGGTACGGCCTCGGTGAAGCGGGCGAAGGCAAGAACATCACGCATCAGCAGAAAAAGCTGAACGATTCGGATCTCCGGTCGTTCCGCACGCGGTTCGGGATCCCCATCTCGGACGACGAGATCGCGGAAGCGCCGTTCTATCGTCCGCCGGACGACAGTCCCGAGCTGCAGTATCTGCGCGAGCGGCGCAAGGCGCTCGGCGGCTTCGCGCCGACGCGCAGCGTCCGCGTCGAGCCGCTGCAGGTGCCGCTCGAAGCGGAGTTCGAGGAGTTCTACAAGGGCACCGAGGGGCGCAAGGCCTCGACGACGATGGTGTTCGTGCGCATGCTGTCGAAGCTGCTGCGCAACAAGGAAATCGGCGATCTGGTCGTGCCGATCGTCCCGGATGAGGCACGCACGTTCGGCATGGAGTCGCTCTTCCGCGCCGTCGGCATCTACTCGCACGTCGGCCAGAAGTACGAGCCGGTCGACATGGATACGCTCCTCTACTACAAGGAGGCGACCGACGGGCAGATTCTCGAAGAGGGGATCACGGAAGCCGGCTCGATGTCGTCGTTCATCGCCGCCGGCACCGCCTACGCGACGCACGGCGTCAATACGATCCCGTTCTTCATCTTCTATTCGATGTTCGGGTTCCAGCGTGTTGCCGACTTGATCTGGGCGGGCGCGGATTCCCGCGTGCGCGGGTTCCTGCTCGGCGCGACCGCCGGCCGCACGACGCTTGCCGGCGAGGGGCTGCAGCATCAGGACGGCCACAGCCAGGTCTACTCGCTGGCGCCGCCCAACTGCATCTCCTACGACCCGGCCTTTGCCTACGAGCTCGCGATCATCATCCAGGACGGCATCCGCCGCATGTACCGCGAGCAGGAGAGTGTCTTCTACTACCTGTCGGTGATGAACGAGCCGTATGCGATGCCGGCGATGCCGGCAGGCGCGCGCGAGGGCATCCTGAAGGGCATGTATCGCCTGCAGGGCGCCGCGAACGGCAAGGCGAAGCTGAAGGCGCAGTTGCTCGGCAGCGGCGCGATCCTCAACGAGGTGATCGCGGCGCAGAAACTGCTGGAGAACTACGGCGTCGCCGCCGACGTCTGGAGCGTGACGAGCTACCAGGAGCTGTATCGCGATGGGCACGCGTGCGATCGCTGGAACATGCTGCATCCGGCGGAGCAGCCGCGCGTGCCGTACGTCACTCAAAGCCTCGCCGACGCACCCGGCGTCATCGTCGCCGCGTCCGACTACTTGAAGGTGCTGCCGGATTCGATCGATCGGTGGATGCCGCGCCGCGTCCGGTCGCTCGGCACCGACGGCTTCGGCCGCAGCGAGGATCGCGCGAGCCTGCGCAACTTCTTCGAGGTCGATGCGCGGTTCGTGGCGCTGGCGGCGCTGGCGGAGCTCGCGCAGGACGGGCAGATCGACCGCAAGGTTGTGGCGCAGGCGATGAAGGATTTCAAGATCGATCAGGACAAGAAGGACCCCGCTAGGAACTAAGGCGCGCCAAAGGCGCGCCACGCCGGAGCGGAGCGGGGCAAGGGGGCCCCGCGAGCGACGGCGCTAGGGGGTCCGGGGGACCAAGTCCCCCCGAGGGAAGCTGGCCTTCCAAATCCCCCCGCTCGGCGCGGACCTGACCGCCCGCCACGTCGTACGGAACCACGTGTGACCCGGCGACACGA
>JBMDXB010000046.1:0-3174 GCA_048594885.1 Vicinamibacterales bacterium | reverse complement strand
GTCCGAGACGCCGGGGGCGTTGATCGATGTCTACAGCAACGCGTTGGGCGCGCTGCCGCTGGTGTCGCGCGCGGCCCGCGGCACGGTCTTCGCGCCCTTGCCGGTGCAGACCGACGACATCCTGGGCGGGCTGGCGGTGCGCGGCTACGCGCCGTCGGGGTTTACCGGCGGCAAGGGGCAGATCATGTTTCGGGCGGCGCAGAACTGGACGGACACCGCGAACGGGACGTACCTGCAATTTATGACGACGCCGAATGGCTCGACGACGTTTGCGGAGGGTATGCGGATCGATCCCCTTGGCCGTGTCCTGATTGGGACCGAGAGCGCGTCCCTTGCCAGACTGCGGGTCGTCGTGACATCACCTGGCGCCGGCGTCATCGATGGCGTCCAGGGTCAAACGTCCCTGGCGGGCGGCTGGGGCGTGCTAGGTTCCAGTTCCGGGGACGGTGGAGTTGGCGTCCGCGCATTCGCAAGCGGAACCGACGGCACGGCCTTATATGCATCGGCGAGCGGCCCCGTCATCGCAACCTTCCTTGGGTTAGGTAAAGTCGGCATTGGGACATCCTCGCCTGCCGACAAGCTCCACGTCGCGGGTGACATCCGGGTCGGCACAGGCACCACCGGCTGCGTGAAGGACGCCGACGGCGGCGTCATTGCCGGCGTGTGTTCCTCGGACCGGCGCCTGAAGCACGCAGTCGCGCCATTTGCCCGCAGTCTCGACGCGGTCGCGCGCCTGCAGCCGGTGTCGTTCGCATGGCGCGCCGACGAGTTTCCCGATCGCCATTTCGGCCACGCGCGGTCGTTCGGGCTGATCGCGCAGGACGTGGAAGCAGTCCTGCCGGAGCTCGTGACGACCGATGCCGAGGGCTACAAGGCCGTCAAGTACAACCAGCTGACGTTCTACCTGCTGCAGGCCATCAAGGATCTCGAGGCGGAAAACACTCTACTGAAGACGGAAACGGATCTCCTGAAGCAGCAGTTGAAGATGCAGGAAGCACGACTGCAGAAATTGGAACAGGCGCTCCGCAAATAGGAATCGCGTGGGCGTCCCCGGCGCGCTGCGTTGCCGCTCCTGTGACGGAGGGATACACTGCGCCCGCTCACATCTCTCAGCATCGGAGGTTCTCATGCGAGTCGTCAAGGGATTATCGTCCGCGTGTGTCGTCGCGTCGATCCTGACCGGGCCGGTCGTTATTGCGCAGGAACCGCAGGTCTCACCTCCCGCCGCGACGACCCGCCTCGTGCCAGTGTCGGGGACGTTGACGGATGCGGGGGGCACGCCGCTCGCCGGTGCGCAGACGGTGACGTTCGCGTTGTTCGACGAAATGGAGCGCGGCACGCTGCTGTGGAGCGAGGCGCAGACGGTCACGGCGGACGACCGCGGTCGATATGTGGCCTATCTCGGGGCGGTGGTGGCGTTGCCGCTGGAGATCTTCCGCGCCGAACAGGCGCGTTGGCTGCAGGTGTCGGTGGCGGGCCGCGACCTGCCGCGCGTGATGCTGGTGGCGGTGCCGTATGCGCTGAAGGCCGCCGATGCGGAGACGGTGGGGGGCAAGCCGGCCTCGGCGTTCGTGCTCGCCAACGAGCCGACGGCGGGAGCGAAAGCGACCCTCAGCGCGGCATCGTCGACCATCGAGCCGCTGGTCACGGCCGGCACGCCGGGCCGGCTGGCGGTGTTCACCACGGCGACCGACCTGGGGGACTCGGTCGTGTTCCAGACGGGCGCGAACATCGGCGTCGGGACGGGGGCGCCGGCGGCGCCGTTCCATGTCGCGGCATCCGAGACGCCGGGGGCGTTCATCGATGTCTACAGCAACGCGTTGGGCGCGCTGCCGCTGGTGTCGCGCGCGGCCCGCGGCACGGTCTTCGCGCCGTTGCCGGTGCAGACCAACGACATCCTGGGCGGGCTGGCGGTGCGCGGCTACGCGCCGTCCGGATTTACGGGCGGCAAGGGGCAGATCATGTTCCGCGCCGCGGAGAACTGGACGGACTCGGCCAACGGCACGTTGCTGCAGTTCTCGACAACCCCGATCGGGTCGACGACGTTTGCGGAGCGCATGCGGATTACTCCCGATGGGAAGGTCGTTATCGGGACCACGGTGCCAAGCGCAAGGCTCACGGCGATTGGTGACTACGGCCTTTGGGGCGGTTCAACTACTCCCGGCGGGTTCGGGGTCGTGGGCGACTCCCCGAGCAGTGCGACCGCAGTACTCGGAGAATCGGTGTCCGGATACGGTGTGTGGGCGTGGAGTTCGACCGGCACTGCTCTTCGGGTGGAGAGCATCACTGGAACAGCCGCGTACTTCGCCACGGGAAACGTCGGCATTGGAACCGGCAGTCCTGCCGACAAGCTCCACGTCGCGGGCGACATCCGCGTCGGGACTGGTGCGACGGGCTGCGTGAAAGACGCGGACGCCAGCGTGATCGCCGGCGTGTGTTCCTCGGACCGGCGCTTGAAGCAGGGCGTCACGCCGTTTACGCGCAGTCTCGAGGCGGTCGCTCGCCTGCAGCCGGTCTCGTTCACGTGGCGTGCCGACGAGTTTCCCGAGCGCCAGTTCGGGCACGCGCGCTCGTTCGGCCTCATCGCGCAGGACGTGGAAGCAGTCCTGCCCGATCTCGTAACGACCGATGCCGACGGTTACAAGGCCGTCAAGTACAACCAGCTGCCGTTCTACATGCTGCAGGCGATCAAGGATCTCAAGGCGGAAAACGACGCATTGAAGGAGCAGCTCAAGACGCAGGACGAGCGACTGCAGCGATTGGAAGAGGCCCTCCGCAAATAGACCACCGCAGTCCGGTCCGGCGGGCGCTGCATTGCCCCGCCGCTGGTGCCGGTATACACTGCCGCCGCTCCCGTTGCCCCCGCCATCCGGAGGTCTGTCAGGAGATTCGTGAAGGGACTGGCGTTCGTGTGTGTCGTCGCGCTCATAGTTTGCGGGCCAATCCTCGTGGCGCAGGAACCGCAGTCTCCGCCGACCGCCTCGCCAACCACGCGTCTCATTCCGGTGTCGGGCACCTTGACGGAGACGGGGGGCACGCCGCTCGCCGGTGCGCAGACGGTGACGTTCGCGTTGTTCGACGAGGCGGAGGGGGGCACGCTGCTGTGGAGCGAGGCGCAGACGGTCACGGCGGATGACCGGGGCCGGTATGTGGCCTATCTCGGGGCGGCGGTGG
>JBMDXB010000045.1:0-6026 GCA_048594885.1 Vicinamibacterales bacterium | reverse complement strand
CCTCGCCCCCCCCCGCCCCCCGGGGGTTTCACCCCCCCCTACTAGCGGGCCCCGCACCACGCGCCACGCCCACCCCTTGGCGCGGCCCGCTGCCGGGCGACGAGTCTATCCGCAGCTCGCCGCCGATAATCTCCAATCGCTCCCGCATTCCGAGCAAGCCAATCCCGCGCAGCGACTGCGGGTTCGCCTCCACGCTCGCCGGGTCGAATCCCACCCCGTCGTCCTCGATCTCCACCGTGATGGCGCCGCCCTCGGCGGCCACCTGGATCAACACGGTGTCCGCCTGCGAGTGACGCCCGATGTTGACGATCGCTTCCTGCACGGCGCGGAACAGCGCGGTCTCGACCTCACTATCGATCGGCTGGTCCGGCTCGTCGATCTCGCAGCGCACGGCGATGTCTCTCTTCGCGAGCTCCCGTTCGGCGAACCACCGAATCGCCGCCGCCAGCCCGAGATCGTCGAGCACCGACGGCCGCAGGTTCATGATCAGCCGGTGGAGCTCGTCGCTCATGCGCGAAGCGAGGCGGCGCACCTCGACGAGCGGCGCCTGCGTCGGCGACTTCGCGAACGCGACGTCGGCGGCCATGCCGAGCGCCGCGAGCGTCTGGCTCATCTCGTCGTGCAGCTCGCGCGCGATCCGCTTGCGCTCGTCCTCCTGCGCCGAGATCAGCTTGCGCACGAGCTGCTGGCGCCGCGCGTTCGCAGCCGCGAGATCGCGCGTGCGCCGCTCGACGCGCTCTTCCAGCTCGCGGTTCGCCGTCTCGATCTCGCCCATCGACTCCAGCAGCGACGCGCGCATGCGCTCGAGCGCAATCGCGAGCCGGCTGATCTCGCCGCCGCCGCGCTCGGCGACCTTCGGGTCGATCGGCCGCGCGAGGTCGCCTCCGGCGATCTGTTCCGCGGCCCGTGTCAGGCCGGCGAGCGGCTGCCGCACGCTGCGCCCCATCCCCCACGCGAACAGCATCACGAGCGCGGCCAGCCCGGTCAAAGACGCGCCCAGCCACACGGCGCGCCGCCGCAGCACCACCGCCGGATCCTGGGCGTCCGCCGCCGGCGCCATGCGCAGCGTCCACGTCGTCCCACGGATGGGCACCTGCACGGAAGCGTCGAGGGCCGCCTGGTCCCCGGTGATCAACGCGCCGCTCGCGTCGACGATGACCGCCCGGCCGTGCTGCCGGAGCGGATCGAGCAGCCGCACCAGCCGCCGATCGGCGGCGTTCACGACGACGCCGGCGCCGGCGGATCCCGGAGTCTGGGATCGGAATGGGACGACGCCGATGACGCGTCCGGCGGGCTGCAGCAGGTCGCCGACGACCGGCCGCTGCGTCTGGAGCGCCTTCGCGATCGAGCCCGAGACGGCCCCGGGCAGCGTGTGGCACTCGTTCTCCGGCACGCACTGCGTCAGCGTGCCATCAGCCGCGGCGACAAATGCCGCGGACGAGAGCCGCCCGAACTGGAGCACGGCGGAAAGCGCCGCATACTGCGCGTCCGGATCGGCGCCCGCAGCCGACGAGACGATGCGCAGGTCGTCGGCGAGCTCCCGCTCGACGGTCGCACCGATGGCGGCGGCGAAGCGCTGGTGATCCTGCGCGAATCCACTCTCGAACAGGGCCACGGCCGACCCGGTCGCAAAGATGAACAGCGCGGCGGCGCCCAGGACGCCGACTCCGGCCAACGCGATGACGCGAGTCTGGACGGAGTGCGACATGGCGCACTACGCGACCTTGTTCGCGTCCTCGCTGTCCTGACGGATCAGCCGCTCGTATTCGAGCGGATGCTCGTGCTTCATGCGGGCACGGGTGATCCGGCCGGTGAAGATCGTGGTGTCGAACGGGAACACGTCCGGGTTCAGGTGCGCGTTGTAGATGTGCCAGACGATGACGACGAGGAAGGCCATCAAGCCTTCGTAGCTGTGCGCGACCTGTGCGGCGGGCACCAGCTCGCCGGGAAGGAAACGCGTCACCGCCGCCGGGTAGAGCAGGATGAAGCCGGTCCCCGCGACGATCGCGGCGCCCATCACGAGGCCCCAGTACTCGAACTTCTGCCGGTAGTCGAAGCGGTCGAACTTCGCTTGCTCCTCCGAGACGCCGAAGTAGTAGCGCAGCGTAATCACCGCGTCGCGGAAGTCCTGCTTCGCCGGAACCATCGACAGCGTCGAGCGGCCGACGCCGACCAGATAGATCATGCGTCCAAGATGGAACACGAGAACGATCGAGAACGTGATGCCGGCCGCACGGTGCACCCACCGCGCGGTGTCGACGCCGCCAAGCCATCCCAGCAGCACCGCGGCCCAGGTGTGGTCGTAGAACTTCTGCGGCAGGCCGGTGAGCGCCAGGATGGCAAAGAGCGTCATCACGGTCGCGTGCTCGACGCGCTGGAGCGGCGTGAAACGGACGACGGGGTCGCTCATCGGTTCACCATGAGACGCCAGAGGTGCAGGAGAATCTGCAGGCCGAGGCCGCCGATCATGAACGGGATCAGCAGCGCGTAGGCCACCTTCACGCCGTAGACGATCGGCGCGCGCTTCAGGCTGGGCTCGTAGTGCGAGAGCCACGCGGCCGGAAAATTCGGATTCGCGTCGGCGTGACAGCGCGCGCACGTCTGCTGCAGGTTCGCCTTCATCACCGGCGAGTTCGGATCGTCCGCGCGGCCGATGTCGTGGACGCCGTGGCAGTCGGTGCAGCGCGCGACGACCGGCCCCTCGGTCGAGACGCCGTGCTTCTCGCGCAGCGACGCCGTCTTGCCGTGGAAGTCCGAGAGGTAGGTTCGCAGCACCGCGGTCGACAGGCCGTACTTCTTCATCCGCGATTCGTCGGCGTGGCACTCCCCGCACATCTGCGGCGTACGAAGCTCCCACTGCACCTGGTGCGGACCGCTGATCTCGTGCGAGCGGTGGCAGTCGGTGCAGACGGGCACGTCGGTCGCGTGTGCCGTTGCGAGTCCCCGCCCGTGGACGCTTGCGGCATACGCCGTCGCCACGCCCGCGTGGCAGCGGGCGCAGGTGTCCGAGATCCGCGTCCGCGGCTGCCCGGGCTTCTGGATGTCGTGGGCGCCGTGGCAGTCCACGCACACGGGACCGACGCGGTCGCCGCGCGCGACGGATGCCTGGTGCACGCTGTCGAGCGTCTTCGTGTAGTTGGTGAAGTGGCAGCGGCGGCACTGCTCGTCATAGGCGAGCGACAGCTCGCGGCGGCTGCGGAAGCTGCGCGGCGGGTGCGGCACCTCGCTGAAGCCGGCGTGGCAGTCGGCGCACGCCAGCTTGGCGTGAACGGATCCGAGCAGCGCGGATCGATCTATCTGCAGCCGAACGGTCGAGCCGTCGGCGGTCTTCGTCGTCAGGGACGGATCGGAGTGGCACGCCAGACAGGTTTCGGCGTCTGGTGTGCCTGGCGCCGGCGGCTGCGGGCCGAGCAGCAGCGCCAGCATCAGCACTGGCAATGGCATTCGGGGATCCTCGCAGGCGCTGGAGCAAGCGCCTGCTAAAGACCAACGGCCAACGGCCAAAAACCCAACGTTGGTCTTTGGTCTTTGGTTGCTTTGGATGTTGCCTGCGTCAGTTCCTCAATGGGCCTTCGCGTCCCTGAGATAGCAACGCCGCTGCCACTCCAGGGCCTGTCAAACGGCCGGTTTCCGGGAGTCCGGTGACGATTTCCCGGCGATCTTCTGCGGATGACGCCAGCTTTTCGGCTCGTTCGCGGCTCGCCGCCAGGTGGCCGGAACACCGTTTGCGAGAGAGAGCGGCACGTGCGGTCTCTGTTCGCCTCGTTCCTCGGATATTTCCTCACGCCGGGCGGCCTGCTGCTGCTCGGCGCGCTCGATTCGTCACTGATCTTCTTCCTCCCCCTCGGGATCGATTTCGCCGTGATTATCCTGGCCGCGCAGCGACCGGAGCTCTTCTGGCTGTATGCGCTGCTGGCGACCGCGGGGTCGCTTGCCGGCGCCGGTGTGACGTTCTGGATCGGGCGCAAGGTGGGAGAGCACGGCCTGGCGCGGTTCATCAAGCCATCGCGCCTCGAGCGCGTGCAGCGGCGGGTCAGCACCGGCGCCGCGTTCAGCGTCGCCGTCCTCGGCCTGATTCCGCCGCCGTTTCCCTTCACCGCGTTCGTGCTGACGAGCGGCGCGCTGCGTGCGCACGCGGCGCGGTTCCTCGTCGCGCTGGGCCTGATGCGGTTGCTGCGGTTCGGGGTTGAGAGCGCGCTGGCGGCCTACTACGGCCGTGGGATTCTCGCCTGGATGCGATCGACGGTCTTCACGACCATCGTCGCAGCGCTGATTGTCATCGCCGTCGTCGGGACGATCGTCTCGCTGATCGCGGTGGTGCGCGCCGCGCGGAGGAGTGAACGGAGAGGACGGAGCTAACGGAGGAACACGGAACACGGAGCAACGGAGCAACGGAGACAATTCTTCTTTTTGAGAACACACCGACCGTCCCACACAAAAGACAAGATGTTCTCCGTTGCTCCGTTCCTCCGTGTTCCGTCTTCCTCCGTTCTCTCCGTACCCTCCGTCCTCCTCAAATACGGAAGCGCAGCAACGCGGCGACGCCGCCCCAGTCCGACAGCAGCGACGGATCCTCGATGAAGGTGATCGTTGCGGCGGTCTGGCGTGCGCGCGTGACGAGCGCGTCGGCGATGCGCACGCTCTCCCCGCTCGCCGCGGCCGCCTCGCCGGCGACGGCGGTCGCGGCACTCGCCTAGGATCGTACGTTCGCACCGAGCACCGCGGCGCGCACGGCGGGCGTCCCGGGAATGTGTTTCAGCTCGCGCAGGTTGGCCGACAGCAGCAGCTCGTCGACCTGCCCTTTCACGAGCGCGTCGAGCGTGTCGTCCGGACCGACCACCCCGAGGCCGCCGGCGCGATACTCGCCGATCGCCGCATCCACCTTCTCGCGATCCGTCCGCTCGTTGACGCGCTCCATCGCCGCAAGCGACATCCGGATCACGTCGGCGAGCGGCGCGTTCGTGTCCAGCCGCATGTGATCGACGATACGCTCGGCCAGGTGCTTCGGCATCTGCTCGCGGAGCAGCGGGATGACGACCTCGTCGCCCGCCACCAGGATCTGCGTGATGCCCTCCTGCACGACGATGCGGTCGAGCGCGTCGATGAGATCCTTCGCGTGTTGCAGATGGAAGTTCTCGACATGCCGCTGGAACCGCATCTGCGCCATCCCACCCTCCGCCGTCCGCCGCGTCTTCACGCCGACGATGTCCCGCGACGCGACGAGCTCGGCCCCGGCGAAGACGAGGATGCGCGACGAGTTGGTGTCGGCCAGGACCGCCGCGTAACGCGGCTGTTGGGAATCGAGCCGCGCGAGCGGGTAGAGGTGCGGCCGGTCGTTGATGGACATCCAGTGCTGTTCGATGGGTGCGGCCGTCTGAATCGCCTCGAAGAGGTCAGCCGAAGCACAGGCGAAGATCGCGACGCCATTGGATGACGGCTGGAGCTCGGATGCGAGATAGGAGCCGATGCGCTCGAGGTCGCGCTCGAGGCTCTGGCGCTCGGGCGAGTTCGGCGGGTACGTCCGCGCCCGCGCCTTGAATTCCTTGCGAATGAACGACTGGTATTGGTCGCGTCCGGTCTGGCCGGGCTGCGTGTTCAGGTAGAGACTGATCACCGGGTAAGGGCTTGGTTCGAACGCTGCCAGCTGGTCGAGCTTCTCACTCAGGTTCATATGCGCTCCTCACGGTCCAGACGCTCGTCATTCTTTGAATGGCGGGGGCCCCTGCACCCCGCCAGGCTCGCTTCGTTACGCCGGCGATTCGCCGCCGGCTCCTCTCCACTCGCTCTACTTTGAATGGCGGGGGCCCCTGCACCCCGCCAGGCTCGCTTCGTTACGCCGGCGCTTCGCCGCCGGCTCCTCTCCACTCGCTCTACTCTGAATGGCGGGGACCCCTGCACCCCGCCAGGCGCGCTTCGTTACGCCGGCGCTTCGCCCCCGGCACCACTCCACAGGCGCTACGTTGAATGGCGGGGGCCCCCCCCCCCCCCAGGCGCGCGGCGTTACGCCGGCGCATCGCCGCCGGCGC
>JBMDXB010000044.1:0-32673 GCA_048594885.1 Vicinamibacterales bacterium | reverse complement strand
CCCGGGGACCGTCGCGCGGCTGCCGCCGCGAGCTTCACCGATCCGCGCAACGGCCGCCTGGCCCGGACGCTCGTCAACCGCATGTGGCACCGCCTGTTCGGCCAGGGCATCGTCCTCAACCCGGACGAAATGGACGGCCGGCCGTGGAGCCCGGCGCTGCTCGATTTCCTCGCTGCCGATTTCGTGCAGAACGGCTACGACATCAAGCGGCTACTGCAGACGATCGTCACATCGCGCGCGTACCAGCTGCCGTCGGTCTCGCGAGCGGGCGAAGTGCCGGCACGCGGCTACGTCTTCAGCGGTCCCGAGGTGCGGCGCATGACCGCCGAGCAGTTCGCTGACGCCGTCGGCGCGATGACGGGCGAGTGGAATGTTCACCCGGTGCGCGCGTCCGGACCGGCGGCTGCGAAACGTGCCGGCCCGCCGCCGTCGCTGCCATCGAGCGAGGGGGCCTACGGCCGCGAGTGGCGCGCGGCATCGAGCAACCTGACACGAGCGCTCGGCCGACCGATTCGCGACCAGGTGCACTCGACGCGTCCGTCCCAGGCAACCACGCCGCAGGCGCTGGAGCTGGTGAACGGCGAGATCTACACACGATGGCTCTCCCGCGCCTCGCGGCGCCTGCTCGGCGAGCTGCCGGCCGAACCGGTCAGCCTCTACAACCGGACGGTCGCCGGCCGCTACGCCACGTCCACGACGTTCGACATCGACGTGTCGAGCGCCGCGGCGCTGTGGCTGGTCGTGCAGGACACCGGATCGAATGCGCCCGAGACGCTGCTGGCGATCTGGCAGACGGCGGAACTCGTCGACGGGAGCGGCCGCGCGACGCCGCTTGCGTCACTGACGCCGCGCGATCCGGTCGGCCTCCGCGGCGCCGGGCCGGAAGGCGTGAAGGTGAAGAACCCGTCGGTGCTCGTGTACGATGTGGCCGGACGCGGCGTCACGCGATTCCGGGGAGCGATCGGCATCGAGAACGCGAAGAGCGAGATCGGGTCGACGCTGAATCCCCAGCTCCGTTTCTTCGTGTTCGACACCGCGCCAAACATGGAGCGGCTGCTGCCGCCCGCGCCGGGTCTGCCGCTGCCCGCGCCGCCGCGTGTGACGACGGCCGCAGAGATCGTCGACCGGCTGTTTCGGCACGCGCTCGGCCGCGCGCCGAGCGCCGAAGAACGGCGCGTTGCTGAAGCGGCGGTGCAGGGGCCCGACGGCCGGCCGGACGCGCAGGGGCTCGCCGACTTTCTCTGGGCGCTGACGATGAAGGCGGAATTTCAGTTGATTTATTGAGTCCGGATGATCTTCATGACTCGCGAAGAACGGCTAATCTACGAGCGTCTGAGCCGGCGCGAATTCATCGGCGCGACGGCAGCGGGCACGCTCGCCGCGCTCGCCGGGCGCGAGCCCCTGCTGGCACAGCCGGCGCCGCGGCCTCGCGCAACCGCGGATGCGGTGATCGTCCTGTGGATGGCGGGCGGCATGGCGCAGACGGAGACGTTCGATCCGAAGCGCTACACGCCGTTTTCGCCCGGCGTCCGCGTCGCCGACGTGCTCAGTACGTTCCCATCGATCCCGACCGCCGTTGACGGCATCCAGTTCACGCAGGGCCTCGAGCGGATCGCGAGCGTGATCGATCGCGGCACGGTGATCCGCACGTTCACCGCGGCCGATCTCGGGTTCATCCTGCACTCGCGTCACCAGTACCACTGGCACACTGGCTACATCCCGCCACAGCCGATGGCGATGCCGCACATCGGCGCCGTGATCTCGAGAACGCTCGGACCGAAGAACCCGGACATGCCGGCGTTCATCGCCATCGGCCAGACGGTCGAAGGCCCGGGCGAGATCGGCACGCTGAAGGCCTTTCACACCGCCGGCTTTCTCGGCTCCGAGCACGGACCGTTCCTCATCGTCGATCCGAAGGATGCGGCATCGGCGGTGCGGCCGCCGAAAGAGCTCGGCGACGCTCGGTTCCGCAGCCGGCGCGAGCTGCTGACGAAGCTGCTCGCGCAGGAGCCGGTCTACCAGCACGGCAGCGATTTCCAGCGCGAGTCGCTCGTGAAGGCGCTCGATGCCGCCGATCGCCTGCTGCGATCGCCGTCGGCGAAAGCCTTCGACCTGTCGCTCGAGCCGCGGAAAAGCTTGGACGCCTACAACAGCAGCCGGTTCGGCCAGGGCTGCCTGCTCGCGCGGCGCCTGATCGAGTCGGGCGCGCGCTACGTCGAGGTCACGTCTGAGTACATCCCGTTCGTGTACTGGGACAGCCACGAGAACGGCCACGAGCGGGCGGCGGCGATGAAGAAGCTGATCGACGCGCCCGTCGCGCAGCTCATTCGCGACCTCGACGAGCGCGGCCTCCTCGATCGCACGCTCGTCGTCCTCGCCAGCGAGTTCGGCCGCGACGCGCTCACCGAGGGCAAGGTCGGCAAAGAGGTGAAGGACCAGGCGATCAACATCCCGGACGTGATGAGCGAGCCGCGCCACTACGGCATGCACCGCCATTTCACCGCGGCCGGCTCGATCCTGGTGTTCGGCGGCGGCATCAGGAAAGGCTTCGCTTACGGCCGGACGGCGGACGAGCGGCCGTGCACGACCATCGAGAAGCCGGTCGTCATCGAGGATCTGCACGCAACCATGTATCATGCGCTCGGGATCCCGCCCGACACGGCGTACATGGTGGAACGCCGGCCGGTCTACGTCACGCGCGACGGCCTCGGGAAACCGATTCTGGAGTTGTTCGCATGAAGAAGACACGACGCGAATTCCTCGCCGCCGCCGCCACTGCCCCGATGCTCTCTCCCGTGATTCTTGGCGCGACGAATAAGTCCGGCGCCAAGGCGCCCGTCGTCGGGAACGGCGCCTACACGTACGAGGCGATCCACGACTGGGGCGAGCTGCCCGCGCGGATTCGGTGGGGCAACACGCACGGTGTCGCGGAGGACTCGGCAGGCAACATCTACGTCCATCACACCGTCCACGCGACGAGCGACAGCGCCGATTCCATCGTCGTCTTCGATCGCAAGGGGAAGTTCGTGCGGTCGTGGGGCGGCGAGTTCCGCGGCATCGCGCACGGGTTCGAGATCCGCAAGGAAGGACGCGACGAGTTCGTCTACCTGACGCTCAACGCCGCCAGCCCGAAGATGTCGCCGCAGCCGGCGACGCACGCCGCCGTCGTGAAGGCGACAACACAGGGGGAGATTGTCTGGAAGATCGCCGGTCCGCCCGACGTCGAGGCGTACAAGCCGAACGCGGACGGGACGACGAAACGCTACAACCCGACGAACGTCGCGATCGCGCCAAACGGCGACGTTTACGTCGGCGACGGCTACGGATCGTCGTACATCAACCAGTACACCGCGAAGGGCGAGCACATCCGGACGTTCGGCGGGCGCGGATCGGAACCTGGCAAGATCAACGAACCGCACGGCATCTGGGTGGACACGCGCGAGAAGACGCCCGTCGTGGTGGTCGCGGACCGGCGCAACAACCGGCTGCAGCGCTTCACGCTCGACGGCCGGCACATCGACTTCATCAGCGGATTCAAGCTGCCCTGCCACTTCCACGAGCGAAAGGGACTGGTCGTCGTGCCCGATCTGCAGGGCCGCGTGACGCTTCTCGATCGCGCGAACGCGATCGTGGCGCACCTCGGCGACGCGAACAACGACACGGGGAAGTTCCCGCTGCGCACGCAGCCGCGCGAAGCGTTCATCGCCGGCCAGTTCATCTGCCCGCACGGCGCCTGCTTCGATCGCGACGGCAACATCTTCGTCGTCGAATGGGTCGAGATCGGACGCGTCACGAAGCTGCGACGCGTGTCGTAATCGCCGATCGCTGATCGCTGATCGCGGATCGCTTGTTCGCTGTCGCTGTTTGCTGTTCGATCGATTGCTGCTTGTTCGGGGATAATCAACGAGTGCGCGCAGTCATCAGCGTGATCGCGGCGTCGGCGCTCGCCGTCTCGTCACCGTCTTCCGAGAATGGCACCGCGCAGGTCCATGATCTCCTGCGCACGTTGGGCGGCTTCGGGCCCGCCCAACTCGCCGCGCTCGATCGCGGCGAGACGCTCGCGCGCGTGCTGCGCACGGACAAGCGCGAGATTGCGGTCATCGGCGCCGTCCGTATCAAGGCGCCGCGCGAGCGGATGATCGAGCGCTACCGGAACGTCGCGAACCTGCGCAAGAGCGACCTCGTCATGCAGGTGGGCACGTTCGGCGCCAGGCCCCAGCCCTCGGATCTCGCCGGCCTCTCGTTCGAGCTTCACGACATCGACGCGCTCGAGGAGTGCGTGCCTGGCGACTGTCCGGTGCGGCTGTCGAAGGAGGCGATCGCGAAGATGCAGGCCGCGATCGACCGGCGGTCGCCACACGCGCGGCAGCAGACCGCGGTCGCCTGGCGGCAGGTCCTCGCGGAGATTGCGGCGGCATACGCGAGCGGCGGCGATTCGACGCTGCCCGTCTACGTCAACAAGGCGGAGCCGCTCAGCGTCACGTCCGAGCTGCGCCTCGTCTACGACGACTTCGCACCTTTCGCGAAGCTGGCGCCGCAGTTCATGCAGCACGTTCAGCAGTTTCCGCGCGCGCCGCTCGGGGGCACGGAGGACGTGCTGTATTGGAGCAAGGCCGATCTCGGCATCCGCCCCGTCGTCTCCATCACCCACCAGACGATCCGCGCGCCGGCAGACGGCACCGCCTACGTCGCGACGAAGCGGATCTACGCGATGCACTACCTCGACGCCGGACTCGGCATCGCGATGATGGCCGACGACGGGGCTGGCGGCTTCTACATGACGATCCTCGAGCGCGTCAGGACGCGGTCGCTGACCGGCTTCACGCGGGCGATCGTGCGCTCGATCGTGCAGGACAAGACGCGCAGCGGCGTCGAGAAGATGCTGCGCGGCAGCAAGCGGACACTCGAGAGTCCCTCGTCCCTGGTCCCTGGTCCCGGGTCCCTCGTCCCTGGTCCCGGGTCCCCGGGTCCCGGGTCCTGGTCCCGGGTCGATGACGAAATCGTGCGCGGATGACGCGATCTGAAATGACGACCGTCCTCGTCGACGGCTGCCGCCCACGTTAACGTCCATTTCGCCCCAATTTTGCGACCGCCGGAGCGACGCTGGTCCGGCGCAAGTGTTGCTGCCGGCGAAGGTACTCGGAGAGCCATGGAGTTTCGCGAGTTCGCCCGGGGGGAAACGGACGCGTTCGTCGAGCGGCTGGTGTCGGCGGCGGAGGCAGTGCGAGCGGAGTTCGAGGCGCGCGTGATGGCGCTCGAGGCGGAGCTGGAGTCCGCCTTCGATGCGCACCGGCGCGTTGACGCCGAGCGCATCGCCGCCGAGACCGCGTGGACCGAAGAGGCGACGGCGCGGGCCGAGGAGGCAGCGGCGCGGGCCGCCGAGACGGCGGCCCGCGAGCGCGCCGAAGAGGAGCTGCGCTCCACCCGCGAGCTGCTCGAGCGCGCCCGCGAGGAGGCGACAGAACTCGCCCAGACCTTCGAAGCGGAGGCGGCTCAGAGAGCACAGCTCGAGATCCGCCTGCAGGAATCGTCCGCCGCCGAGGGCACGCTGCGCGCGGACGTCGCCCAGGAGCTCGAACAGGAGCGCCGGCGCACCGCGGAGGCCGAGGCCGCCGCGGCGGCGCTGCGCGACCAGCTCGAAACCGAGCGCCAGACGATGAAGGCGAAGGGAGAGCGGCTGGTCGAGGAGATCGACACGCTCCGCGCCGAGCATGCGGCCGCCACCGAAGCGTTGCGCGACGTCCAGGAACAGCTCGACGCCCTGCACGAGCATTACGCCCAGCGGGTCGAGACGATTCGCACGCTGGAACAGAAGCTCCAGGCAGGGGACAGCGCCGCGACCGCGATCCTGAAAGGCGCCGTCGAGGCCGTCGACGCGCTCGATGATGCGCCGTCAGTGAGCGATCTGTTCGCCGCGCTGGTGGAGCTGCTGGCAACGGAGCTGCCGCGCGTCGCGCTCTTCCGCGTCAAGGGCAATCACCTCGAGGGCGAGCACGTCGCCGGGCTGGGCGACGGCATGCACGTGAAGAAGCTCGTCATCCCGCTGACGCTGGACTCGCTCGTCTCCCGCGCGGTCACGCGCGGTGCGTTGCAGCGCGGCGACGGCGATCAACTCGCGGACATCCGCTCGCCGTTCGGCGACGCGCCGGCTTCGGCGCTCGCGACGCCGATCGTCTTCCGCGGCGAGACGCTGGCCGCGCTCTACGCCGATGCCGATGGCGCGATCACCGAGGCGCAGGCGTCGTTCGCGCTGCTGCTCGTGCGCCACGCGACCGTGACGATGGCGAAGCTGACGCAGGAGCTGAAGACGGTGAAGGAGCTGCGCGAGTACGCGGCGATGCTCCTGCAGGAGGCCGAGCAGATGTTCCTGGCCGATGTCGAGGGCGGCAGCCCCGAGCAGGACTGCATCCGGCGGCTGCAGGATGCGCTCGACTGCGGCCGGGAGCTGTACGCGCAGCGGGCGGCGCTCGAAGGAACGTTCGCCGCCGACATCTTCGAGGATCAGATCGCGTCGGCCGTGCGTGTGCCGGAATCGCAGTTCGCGAAGGCGCTCGTCGCCGCCCTCGCCCACCCGCGCGCGCAGCGCACCGCGTCGTAGCGCGGACGCGGCGCCGGATTATTCCGCTCGCAGCGCTTCGGTCGGATTGATGCGCAGTCCGCGGCGCGCCGGCGTCCACGCGGCGAACAGGCCCACCACGATCATCAACAGCGAAACCGCCGGGAGCAGGATCGCGCCTTCACCGCCCAACATCTCCCCTTCGCTCATCGAATCGAACACCGTCGCAGCCAGGATGCCGGCGATCACTCCGACCGCAAGCTGGCCGAGCGCACGGGAGAAGATGCTGCGAAGAATGCGGTGTCGTTCCGCGCCGAGCGCGACCCGGATGCCAATCTCCCGCCGCCGTTTGGTGACGGCAAATGACATCAACGCGTGGATTCCCGCCGCGGAGAGCAGCAGGACGCTGACCATAACCAGGGCGAGCGTGACGGCGCCGACGCGCATCAATCCGCGTTCACCGCCGCGATAGACCTCGTCCAAGGAGAGGACGTCCTCCAGCCGCAGCGTCGGATCGAGCGTGGTCGCGATCTCACGCAGCCGCGGTGCGAACCCGGCAGCCGGTCCGACGCGCACGTGCATGGCGATCGCCGCTGTCTTCAACGGCCTGGAACTGGCCGCTTGATACAGACGCGGCTCCTCATTGCCCGGTGCGGTCGCCGGAAAGTCGGTGACGACGCCGACGATCTGGTACCAACGGTCTTGCTCCAGGACCTTCGGCCGCCACCCGAGCTTGTCGCCGACGTTCCTGGCACGCTCGCCGAGACGGACCCGTCGCCCGAGCACCTGGCCGTCGCCAAGCATTGTGCGCACGAAGCTTCGGTTCACCACGACTTCGTCGGCGGCTCCAGTTCTGAATCGCCGGCCGGCCACGACGGTCGCATCGAAGGTGTCGAAGAAGCCGGCTTCCACGTGCAGCATGCGCGTCGAACGCGGTGAGCCGGAACCAGGTGACGGCGAAGGACCGTCGATCTCGATTCGAGCCGCCGGTTCCTCGCCCGGCACGGCCGAACCGAATGTGACGTCTGACACCGCCGGCTCCGCTTCGAGCCGCCGCACCAGTTCGGCGAGACGATCGCTGAAACGGGCAACGAACTCCTGCTCGTCGGCGGAGGCAGCGCCGCTCGGAGCGAGGTCGCGATCCATCTCCAGCCGTGCGGTGAGGTATTCGTGAGCGGCGAACCCCGGCGCAACGGTCGCATCGCGGATCCAGGTCCATGCGGCAAACATGGTCCCCGGCAGGACGGCAACCGCCACGGCAACTTGCAGCACGATCAGCACCGTCCATGTCGCTCCGAGACGGAGTCCGGAGCCGCCGGTCGATAGACGTTGCACGCTCAATTGCACACGGCGTCCTGTTGCTTGAATCGCGGGCACGATACCGGCGATGACGGCGGCGATGACGGCGAGACCCAGGACGTAAACCACCGTCGCCCCTGAAATACCGGGACGGATCCAGAACGGCAATGCGGCGTCCTGCGTCAGGAGCGCTGTCAGCCGCTCGAGTGCGGCGGCGGAAATGAAGAGCCCGAGCACACCCGCGGCGGCCGACAGGACAAAGGCCTCCACGAAGAGCTGCCCGATGATGCGCCGGCGGCTGGCGCCCAGCGCCGAGCGGATCGCAATCTCACCCTGACGGTTTGCCGTCCTCGCGTACGTGAGGACGGCCACGTTCGCACCCACGAGGACGAGAAGCATGCTGACGAACAACTGCGCCAGGTGCAGCTGCCATCGGGCAACGTCACCTGCCACGACGATGAAGTAGAGCGAGGTGTAGCTCAGAATGCGGGGGCGAAGCCGCGCGTGCGTTTGCGGAAACGACGCAGCCGCCCGTTTGCCGATCGCGGTGAGTTCCGCCCGCGCCTCATCCAGCGTTGCTCCAGCCGCGAGACGGCCGAAGATGCTGATTGAAGGACCTTCGCGGCGCGCGTAATCCCGCGGATCTGCCTGAAGCGGAACCCAGAGACGATGGTTGACCGGAAATCCGAATCCCTCCGGCATCACCCCCACGATGGTGTGCTGCGTCTTTCCGAGACGAACGCTGCGGCCGACGACGGATCGATCGAACGCAAAGCGCGTCCGCCAGATCTCGCGGCCGAGAACGACGACCGGTGGCGCCCCCTTTCGCTCGTCGTCCTCCGTCAGATACCGGCCCATCGCCGGCGGCACCCGGGCCGTGCGGAATCCGGATGCCGTCATCTCGGCGATCGCCACCGTTTCCGACGGACCGCCCGGCACGATCAGATTGTGTGTGACCGTGCGAAACGCGCCGAGGTCCGTGACCGTGTTCAGCTCTGCACGCCACGACGCGAAGTCGGCCAGCGACCGCGGTTCCTGCCTGTTCGCGGCGGTGTCCCAGTTCTCGAGCGCAACGAGGCGATCGCCGTCCTCGAGCGGCACGTCGGGCTGCACGTACGAATAGGTCATCGTGAAGAACGTTGCGCCAATCGCGATCGCCACAGCCATACCGATGCCGCCGACGATGGCGAGGCCGGGAGACTTGACCATCATCCGTACGCCCAGTGTGAGGTCGAGCCACCAGGCATCGATCGACCCGAACGCGCGCGCGTCACGGTGACGCTCCTTCACCTGCTCGATGCCGCCGAATGCGCGGCGCGCCGCGTCACGGGCGTCCGCGGCGCTCATGCCCTGCGACACGAACTCGTCCTCGAGCAACTGGAGGTGCGAGCGGATCTCGCGAGACAGATCGGCCTCCGCACGGCTCGAGGCAAAGAGCGCAACGACGCGACGCACGAGACGACGGATGGAGGCCATGTTCCGCAGACCGCCTGACGTAATTTACGTTTCCAGCAGCAGCTTGTTGACGAGTCCGGAGAGCCGGCGCCAGCGCTCGGCCTGTCTCGCCAGCGCACGCTCGCCCGCCTTGGTGATCGAGTAGAACTTCGCCTCGCGGTGCGATTCGGTCTTGCCCCATGCGCCCTTGATCCATCCCTTCTGATCCAGGCGCACGAGCGCGGGATAGAGCGTGCCCTGATTGAGCGAGAGCGGGTGGTCGGACACCTGCGCGAGCCGCGAGGCGAGCGCGTAGGCATGGAGCGGCCCCATGGTGTGGAGCGCGCGCAGGACGATCAGATCGAGCGTCCCTTGCAGGAGCTCGACCGGCTTCTCTTCACTAGACATGCAAGTGAAGGTAACGCGACGTCCACTAGAATGTCAAGTGCACACGAACGACGGCGGTCTCGCGGAGGCGGGCAGCGGAAGCGGTATACTCCCGGCATGCGATCCGTCGCCGACGACTTGCGGTCGGAGACTGCACGGCGGGTGCTGGAGATGACGCCCGCCGACCGGGTCGAGCTCGCCCTGCGGCTCGGCGACGAGGACGTCGCGTTGCTGCGGGCCGCGCGCGACCTCTCGGAAGCGGACGCGCGGATGACGATCCGCCGCGCACGCCAGGCTGGCCGGCAGCCTTCGTCTGCTGCGCGGCCGTGACGGCAACCCTGCTCGCACGCGTCCATCAGCGGCTCGAAGCGGCGGGCATCCGCAGCGCGCTGATCGGCGCCCTCGCGCTTGCCGCCCACGGGGTCAGCCGCTCCACTCTCGATCAGGACTTGCTCGTCGGCGACCGTCGGGCGCTCGACGAGTCCATGTGGAGCGCCCTCGGCGGCGGCGCGCACGTCGACATCCGGCGCGGCGACGCGGACGATCCGCTCGCGGGCGTCGTCCGCGTCACGGCGGCGGGCGAGCGTGATGTCGACGTTGTCGTCGCGCGCCACGCCTGGCAGGTCGACGTCGTCGAGGAGGCGCTGCCGGTAGCGACGGCCAGCGGCTCGATCCCCGTCGTATCGTCCAGTGGGCTCGTGCTGCTCAAGTTGTACGCTGGCGGCGCGCAGGATCTCTGGGACATCGCGCAGCTTCGGGCTGTCCTCGGCAGTGAGCTGGATCACGGCGTCGAACGGCGGCTCGTCGTCCTGCCGCGCTCCGCGCAGGACGCGTGGCGGCATCTCGTCCACCAGGGTTGATGCGCCAACGCACGCCGCGGGATGCTCTATACTGCGCGCGTGAAACAGATCATTCTGCTGCTCGCCCTTCTCGCTGCAGTTCAAGCTCCCGCCCCCGCCGACGCCCCGGCCATTTCGCATCAGGGCGTGGCCTCGCTGCCGCGCGGTGCGGACCTCGTCGTCGAAGCGACGGTCACGGGCCCGCGGCCGATCGCGCGGGTGCGACTGTCGTACAAGTCGGGCGACCGCTTCGGTGACGTCGCGCTGACGCGATCGTCGGGGTCGGCGTGGACCGGCCGGATCCCGGCCGCGCGCTTCGCCGGGACCCTCTCCTACATCCTCCACGCGAGCGACGAAGGCGGCCGCACGGCGATCTGGCCCGGCTCCCCGCGCGGGCATGCCGTCACGATGACCGATCCCGTGAAGCCGGCGCCGAACCGCCATCTGCTCTACGTCGCGATGCCGGGCGTCAGGAATTACCTGGAGCACGGCGGTGGCGGCGTGCTGGTCTTCGACGTCGCGAACGGCCACCGCTTCGTCAAGCGGATCGCGACGATCGACACGCCCGCCGGCCAGGAGCCCGAGAACGTCAAGGGCGTCGCGCTGAGCGCGCCGCTCGGGCTGCTCTACGTGACGACGATCAAGCGCATGTTCGCGGTGGACGTCAACAGCGAGCGCGTCGTGTGGAACAGGGAGTACGAGGGGGGCTGCGACCGCATGGCGCTGTCGCCGGACGGCACGTTGATCTACCTCCCGTCGCTCGAGGGTCCCCACTGGTTCGCCGTCGACGGCAAGACGGGCAACGTCGTCGCACGCATCGAGACGAAGTCAGGCGCGCACAACACGATTTACGGGCTCGACGGCAGCGAGGTCTACCTCGCGGGGCTCGCGTCGCCGCTGTTGCACGTCGCCGACCCGCGCACGCACACCGTGACGAAGCGCGTCGGCCCGTTCGGCGGGCCGATCCGTCCGTTCACCGTCAACGGCAGTCAGACGCTGTGCTTCGTCAACGTCAACGGACTGCTCGGCTTCGAAGTGGGCGATCTGAAGACCGGCAAGATGCTGCACCGCGTCGAAGTGAAGGGCTACGAGCAGGGGCCGGTGAAGCGGCACGGCTGCCCGAGCCACGGCGTCGCGCTGACGCCGGATGAGACCGAGCTGTGGCTGACCGACTCCGCCAACGGCAGCCTGCATATCTTCGACGCGACCGTCATGCCGCCGCGCCAGCTCACGAGCATTCGCCTGCGCGATCAGCCAGGCTGGATCACGTTCAGCCTCGACGGGCGCTACGCGTATCCGTCCACGGGCGAGATCGTCGACGCCAGGACGCGGAAGGTCGTCGCCACGCTCAGCGACGAGCGCGGACGCGCCGTGCAGAGCGAGAAGATGGTCGAGGCGATCTTCGAGAACGGCCGCCTGGTGCGGGCGGGCGACCAGTTCGGGATCGGCCGCAAGATCCGCTGAGCGCTGACCGCTGAGCGCTGTGCGCTGCCTCTCCGATCGGACAGCGGCCAGCGGCCAGCGGACCGCGGACAGCGGCGCTCAGCGGCCAGCGGCCAGCTTCGCCCCCGCCAGCTGCGCGATCGCGGCCAGCGTCGTCTGCGCCGCGTTCAGCCCCAGCTTGAAATCCTTGTCGCTGAAGGTCGCGAAGCGGTCGGTCGGCTGATGCCAGTGAGGGTCCCAGCCGAAGCCGATGTGATCGCGCCGTTCGTTCTCTCGCAGGCTGATCGCCGGAATGATGTCCTGGAACGGCACGGAGTCGGTGCTCTGCATGTGATTGCCGACGGTCGCGGGATAATCGGTCGCGTAGCGCTCGTTCGCGTTGCGGAAGAAGATCGCGAGCTTCATCGATTCGGCCGCCATCTTCGAATTCTCCTGGAACTCGACGTTGACATCCGCTTCGGGCCGCTGCTCGGGCGCGAGCGTTCCGTCCGGCCGCGGCATGCCGTGGTCGAACATCATCATGTCGTGCTGCACCATGCCGAGCCACTTCGGCTCCTGCGGTGAGCCCTGCAGGCGACTGCGCTGGTGCACGTAAGCGCGCGCGCCCTTCAGTCCGCCCTCTTCGCCGTTCCACAGCGCAAAGCGAATCGACACGTCCGTCACGACGTCCTTCGCGCTGAAGATCCGCGCGAGCTCCATCACGATCGCCGTTCCCGATCCGTCGTCATTCGCGGCCTCGCCGTAACCGATGCCATCCATGTGGCCGCCGACGATGTACATCTCGCCGCGGCGGGTGGTGCCCCACTTCGTGCAATACACCTCGTCAACGGCTCCTGGAATGATTGCTCCCTGATTGAGGGCGCGAAGCGTTTCATCGGGCTGGCGCGTCGGATCGTTGTTGACGCCCGTGCGCGCGCCGTACCCCTTGCCGCCCGCGCCGCGCCGGATCGGATCCTCCGGCGTCCCGGCTGGGGTGCGCTGCGGCTGGGTGCCGCGCCCGGTGCCGCGGCCGCGTCCACCGCCACCGCCTTGTCGTCCGCGGCCCTCCGGCTTCGCGCCTGGCGTCGGATCGGCGGGGTCGTAGGTAATGCGCCCCGTCTCGCAGCCGTAGCTTTTGAGCTGCGCCTCGATCCAGTCGACCGCCTTTCGATTGCGCTCCGTCCCTTCGCGGCGATCGCCGAACGCGGTCAGCCCCTTAATCGTCGCCTTGTATTTCTCGAGATCGAGCCGTCCGACCAGCGTGCGCACATCGTCGGGAACCTGGGGCGCCGGCACGACTGGTCCGACGACCCCGGTCGGAGGCTGCGTTTGCTGCGCGGTAAGGAACGCGGCGGATGTGACGACCAGGGTCGCCGTCAGAAGTCGCGAACGGATGAAGCCCATCTCGAGTCCTCCGATGAAGGGACGCAGTGTACCGCAGGTGCGCTGGCCAGACGCGTGAGGCGGAACTGAAGTTGCGCCGTCAGAGACGAAACAGCCGCTTCGCGTTGCCGTAGAGCAGCTTGCGCTCGACGTCGCGCGACGGCGCCAGCCGGCGGATGGCGGCGACGAGGCTCGCGCCCAGACACTTCGGTCCACCGGGATCGCTGTCGTTGCAGTCGCTGCCGAACAGCAGCTTGTCCTGGTGCCTCGCGAGAAAATCGCGCGTGAACTCCTCGTCGCGCGTCAGCGCGCCGAGCCCTGACCCGGCGGAGACGTCGCCAAACATGTTCGGATAATCGGTCAGGTATCGATCCGTCAGACCGCCGCGCGTGACCGGTCCTCTCGGATACATCACCGTCTGATCTTTGTGGTTCGCGTCGAGGTTCGCCCACCAGGTCTGTGCGTGCCCGATGAAGTTGACCTTCGGATACTTCTCGAGCATGCGGTGAAACCGGTCGAAGCCGTGGTTGTACATCTCGAACTGCCAGTGCATCAGCACCGGAACGCCGCTCGCCTGCGCAAGCTGATACAGCTTCTGCATCTCGGGCGAATCGCACTCGACGCCGAACTTCTGCTCGCCGACGACGACGGCCCCGCGTTTGAGGTATCGCTCGATCTCAGTCGTCGCGCCCTCGAGATCGGGCACTTCGTTCGCGCCCATCAGGTATTCGCGGCGATGCGCGCGCACGAAACGCTCGCAGGCCTCGTTGCCGAGCGCCTGCGCCTGAAGCCCGTTGGCGACGCCCTTGTGCGTCGACGCGGTGAACACCGGCCGCCCCGCCGGCAGCAGGATCGTGGTCGTCGCGCCAATCGTGCGCTGGTGCGCGAGCAGCGCCGCGTCCGTGCGCCCGGTGTAGCCGAGATGCTGATGGATGTCTATGATGGGGTCAGGTCTTGAATTGTCACTTTTCTGATAATTCAAGACCTGACCCCCGACGGCGGCCGCCGAAACGGTCAGGAACCCACGGCGTGTGATCTGCACGGGAGACATTATTGCGCCAAGTTGCCCTCGTTTTCGTCGCAGCGCTCGTCACGGCGTACGGCGATCAGAGCTCGCCTGTCAATCGGCCCTGGCCGCCCGCCGTCCAGCAGGTCTCCGATCAATCCCCACCGCTCTCTCCTGAAGACGCGCTGAACACGTTCTACATGCCGCCCGGCTATCGGCTGGAGCTGGTGGCGAGCGAGCCGCTCGTGCAGGAGCCTGTGGCCTTCGACTGGGACATCGACGGGCGTCTCTGGGTGGTCGAGATGCCTGGATGGATGCCCGACATCACCGCCGAGGGGGAGCACGCACCGATCGGCCGCGTCGTCGTGCTGCAGGACGGAAACGGCGACGGCCGCATGGACAGGCGAACGGTGTTCGCCGACGGCCTCGTGCTCGCGCGATCGATCAAGCTCCTCGAGCGCGGCGTGCTCGTCGGTGAGCCGCCGAACGTATGGCTGATGCACGACACGGACGGCGACCTCCGAATGGACCGCAAGGAGCTCGTGACGGACCAATACGGCCATCGCGACGTCGACCCGCAGAACAACGCGAACGGTTTTCTGTGGGCGCTCGACAACCGGATGCACACGGCGGGGCAGAGCGACATCCAGTTACGTCTCGAGGACGGCAAGGTCGAAGTGCTGCGCACGCTGCGCCGCGGCCAGTGGGGCATCTCGCAGGACGATGCCGGCCGAATTTATCGGAACACGAACGAGTCGGCGCTGCACGTCGATCTCGTGCCGACGCCGTACTACGCGCGCAATCCGAACCTGCCGCGGACGCGCGGAAGCTACGAGCGCCTCGCCGCCCTCAACGACGAGCTGAACGTCGTCTGGCCAGTGCGCCCGAATCCCGGCACGAACCGCGCGTATCAGACCGGCATCGATCGTCCCGATGGCACACTCGCGAGGTTCACCGCGGTCTGCTCACCGCTCGTGTATCGAGGCGATCGGCTGCCGCCGGATCTCTACGGAAACGTCTTCATTGCGGAGCCGGCCGCGAATCTCGTCAGTCGCATCGTCCTCGAAGACGACGGGACATCGTTATGGGCGCGAAAGGCATACGAGCAGGGGGAGTTCCTCGCATCGACAGACGAGCGGTTCCGGCCGGTCTACATCGACAACGCGCCGGACGGCACGCTCTACATCGCCGACATGTACCGCGGCATCATCGAGCATCGCGTCTCGATCACCGAGTACCTGCGCGACCAGATCGTCGCACGGAAGCTCGAGCAGCCGACCGGTATGGGGCGCATCTATCGCGTCGTCCACGAGACGACGCGCAGGAATAGGCAGCGCGTTCTGGAGAACGCGTCACCTGCACGGCTCGTCGAAACGCTCGCACATCCGAACGGCTGGTGGCGCGACACCGCGCAGCGAATCCTCGCAGAGCGCGCTTCATCACCCGTAGGGCGGAACTGCAGTTCCGCCTCACGCTCCGCTGTCATTGCGGCGCTGGTGAAGCTGACCGGAGCCGCGGAGCCGCGCACACGCCTGCGCGCGCTCTGGACGCTGGATGGCATCGGCGCAATCGAGCCGGCGCTCGTGACCAAGGCGCTGGAGGATCCGTCGCGCGACGTGCGCGCGTCGGCGATCAGAATCGCGGAGCGGTGGCTCGGCGAGGCGACCCATCCGATGCACGCGGTCGTTCTGAAGCGAATCGACGATCTGGACTGGTGGGTGCGGCAGCAACTGGCGGCGTCGATCGGCGCGATGCCTGCGCCGCAGAAAGAGACCGCAGCGGTCGCAATTCTCGACAAACACGCGAGCGATCCCGTCGTCGTGGACGCGACGCTCAGCGGCCTTCGCGGGAGCGAAGCCGCCGTGCTGGAGAGACTCGTGCAGGCAAGCGCCACCCAGACGCCGCAGCGGGACGCGGCCGTGACGATGCTGGCCGCGACGATCGTGCGCAGCGGCCAGGATGCCGCTATACAGCACGTGTTTGCGGCAATCGGCAACGTTGCGCTGGCGCCGTGGCTCCGTTCGGCGCTGCTGCGCGGCGCCGAGGTCACGCTCGCGGGCGCGCCGATGCCATCGCCTGCACCGAGGCGGAAAGCATCGAGCGCGACGGCCGCTGCCAAACCGGCGGAGGCGCTGCCCTGCCCCACGTGTCCTGGTGGACGCGCCGGTCCCGGAGGTGCCTATGCGTTCGCCCGGCCGGCGTCGGAGACCGGCCGCGGACGCGGGCGCAGTGGATCGCCGGCCCTGCGTCTCAGTCGTGAGCCCGACGCGCTGACCGACCTTGCTGCCGGTTCCGGCGACCTTGCCACGCGAGCCGGCGCGCTGCTGACGCACGTCGCGTGGCCCGGCAAACCAGGAACGGCTCCGATCGTGCCGCTGACGCGTGATGAGCAGCGCCGGTTCGACGCAGGCCATGAGGTCTACCGCAATCTCTGTCAGGCGTGCCATCAGCCGGACGGCCGGGGTCAGGATCGACTCGCGCCGAACCTCCTCGACTCGCCGTGGACGCTTGCGGCCGCCGAGATCCCGATCCGCATCCTCCTGCACGGGAAGGAGGGATCGTTCGGCTTGATGCCGCCCATCGGCGGGTCGCTCAATGACGAGCAGATCGCCAGCGTCCTGACATACATTCGCCGCGAGTGGGGCCAGACCGGCACGCCGATCGATCCGGAAACCGTGAAGGCCGTTCGCGCCAGCACGGCGGGCCGCACGCGGCCGTGGACGGATGCGGAGTTGAAGAAGTAGGGCGCGACTTCAGTCGCGCCACAGACATGAACCGTCGCGAATTCGTCGAACTGCTCGGGCTGAACGCCGCGTTGCACCTCGCGGGCGCGCTGCGTGCCGGCGCGCAAACGCCAGCCGCTCGCCCGTTGGCGCTCTGGTATCGCCGGCCGGCCACACGCTGGACCGACGCGCTTCCCGTCGGCAACGGCCGTCTCGGCGCAATGGTGTTCGGTGGCGTCGGCACCGAGCGCCTGCAGCTCAATGAAGACACGTTGTGGTCCGGCGGACCGAAGGACTGGGACAACGCGAAAGCGAAGCTAGTCATCCCGCAAATCCGCAAGCTGATTGCGAACGGCAAGTACGCGGACGCCGATCGTCTGACCAAGCAGGCGATGGGCCCGTACACGCAGTCGTACCTGCCTCTCGGCGACCTGTTCATCACGCTGCACCACGGCGATACCTGGAGAAACTATCGCCGCGAGCTCGACCTGCGATCCGCCGTCGCGACGGTTCGCTACCGCATCGGCCAGACCGACTACGTCCGCGAAGCGATCGCATCGCATCCGCATCAGGTCATCGCCGTGCGTCTGACGGCGAGCCGGCCACGGGCCCTCAGCTTCGTCGCGCGCACGTCATCTCCGCTGCGCCACACGACAAGTTCCGCCGGAACGGCGCTCACACTGGCTGGACGCGCGCCGTCGCACGTCGATCCGAACTACTACGATCGCGACGATCCGGTGCTGTACCGGGACGGATCGATGCGCTTCGGCGCGGCGATCGAAGTCGTGACCGACGGCCGCCAGCGCGTCGACGCCGATGGCATCCACGTCGACGACGCCTCAGAGGCGCTGCTCGTGCTCGCGGCTGCGACGACGTTCAGCGGCTTCGACAAGCCGGCAGACGACCCGCGGATCGATCCGGTCGCAAAGACACGCGCCACAGTGGTCACGGCGAAGGCGCTGTCGTGGAGCACGCTCCGCGACGCGCATACGAGGGATCACGCCGCGTTCTTCGATCGCGCCGACCTGCCGCTCGCGGAGCCGCCGAAAGCCGGCGAGCGCCCGACGAACGAGCGGATTGCGACGGCGGGCGCAGCCGATCACGGGCTCGTCGAACTGCTGTTTCAGTACGGGCGGTATCTGCTCATCGCGAGCAGCCGTCCGGGCACGCAGCCGGCGAACCTCCAGGGCATCTGGAACGAACAGGTCCGCGCGCCGTGGAGCTCGAATTGGACGCTCAACATCAACGCGGAGATGAACTACTGGCCGGCCGAAACGACGAACCTGCGCGAGCTGCACGAACCGTTGATCCAGCTCACATCCGATCTGTCCGTCACCGGCCGCCGCACCGTCACGACCAACTACGGCACGCGCGGCTGGACGGCGCATCACAACTCCGACATCTGGCGGCAGTCGGCGCCGGTCGGCGACTACGGACAGGGCGATCCGGTCTGGGCGTTCTGGCCGATGGCCGGTCCATGGCTGTCGCAGCACCTGTGGGAGCACTACGCCTTCGGCGGCGACCTCGACTACCTGCGGACGCGGGCGTATCCGGTGATGAAAGGCGCCGCGGAATTCTGTCTCGACTGGCTGGTGCCCGGCGAGAACGGCACGCTGACGACGTCGCCATCGACGTCGCCGGAGAACAAGTTCGTGGCGCCCGGCGGCGAGCGTGTCGCCGTCAGCGCCGGGGCGACGATGGATCTCGCGCTCATCTGGGATCTGTTCACCAACGTCATCGACGCCTGCGACGCGCTGAATGCCGATCGCTCGTTCCGCGACGAAGTAGAGCGCGCGCGCGGGCGCCTCGCGCCCTATCGCGTCGACGATCAAGGCGCACTCCAGGAGTGGTCGCACGGCTTCCCTCCCGCCGAGCCGCGCCATCGTCATTTTTCGCATCTGTTCGGCGTGTTTCCCGGCCGGCAACTGCTGCCGGGCACGCCGCTCTTCGCCGCGGCGCGACGCGCGCTCGAACTGCGCGGCGATGCGGGAACCGGCTGGAGCCTCGCGTGGAAGGTGTGCACGTGGGCACGGCTCGGCGACGGCGCCCGCGCGCACCAGTTCATCGCCAACATGCTGCACCTCGTCGATCCCGATGCGTCAGGCCAGGGCGGCGGCGTCTATGCGAATCTTTTCGACGCGCATCCGCCGTTTCAGATCGACGGCAACTTCGGCGTGACGGCAGGGATCGCTGAAATGCTCGTGCAGAGCCACGCCGGCGACCTGCATCTGCTCCCGGCGCTGCCGCCCGCGTGGCCCGAGGGCCGCGTGCGCGGCCTGCGCGCGCGCGGCGGCTTCGAGGTGGATGTCGAGTGGAGCGGCGGCCGGCTGACCGCCGCGGAAGTTCGATCGCGTCTCGGCGGCGTCTGTCGCCTGCGCAACGCGGAGCTGCTGACCGTGGCCGGCACGCCGGCGCGAACCGCCGACGGACCGAATCCGAATCCGTTCTACCGTGTGCACGCCGGCGTGGAATCCGCTGGCGTGACCGTGCAGTTCGACACGGCGCCTGGAGGCGTGTATCGCGTGAGGCGGAACTGAAGTTCCGCCCTACGAACGCACCAGTAGGGCGCAACTTCAGTTGCGCCATGCGTCACGCCACCGGCTGCAGGGGAATCATTCGCCGCTTCGTGATCTCCTCGGCCAGCGCCTGCCGCTTCTCGGCGAGATAGTAAGTCGCAAGCGTCTCCGGCAGATTCCACTTCAACTCGGAACAATCGCCGTGCGTCAGCGCACCCGGCTGCTGCATCGCCAGGTGCGCGCATCCGGAGTGGCATTGCGGCAGCGTCCTGCACTCCCGGCATTCCGACAACGCGAACGGCGACCAGTTCTGCCAGCGATCCAGCTCCGCCTGCATCGCCGCCGTGCGCTCACCGCGCACGACATCGTAGACGGCCTTCGACGGCTCGGTGACGTCGTTCCAGCACTTGTAGAACAGCCCCTCGGGCGTGACGACCCATCCGCGCGGATCGTCGGCAATGCAGACGCCCGTTTTCGACTGCGGCAACGCCAGCGCGCCGTAGCCGCGCTGCACCGCTTCGAGCCGCAGCGAGGCGTTCAGCTTCGACCAGTCGGAGCCGGCGAGGCAGTGCCCCGCCGTGTCGGCGCACACCTGCGTGTAGGGGGTCACCGGCGCGAAGTACACCTGCGCCCGGCCGCGCAGCCCGGCGGCGTCGAGCTGATCGAACAGCTCTGAGACGCGTTCGGCGTTGCGCCGGTCCGTATTGACGCGGACGGAAAACCGCAGCCGTCGATCGGCGCCCGCCATGTTCGTGAGAATGCGGTCGAACGTCGGCTGCCCACCCGCGGCCGGCCGGCGAACGTCGTGCACCTCGCGCGGACCGTCCAGCGTGATCTGCGCGCTCTCGATGCCGAGATCGATCAACCGCGTGCTGACCTCAGGCGTGACCAGCGATCCGTTGGTGATGATGTGCGCGCCGTAGGCGTCGTCCGGCACCAGCGCCCGGAGGATCGGCGTCAACCGCTCGATGACCGACAGGCCCATCAGCGGCTCGCCGCCGAACCACGTGATCCAGAGCGAACTGACCGGCGGCGTCTGCTCCGACACGAACGCCACGAGCCGATCCTGCACGGCGTCGGACATCAGCCGGCCGACGTGCCGCTGATAGCAGTAGGTGCAGCGATAGTTGCAGTTCACCGTCGGGCAGATGGTCAGCGACATGCCGCCCGCCAACGGATCGTGGCCGAGGGCGCGGCGCTGCTCGAGGATCGCCAGCTCGTCCCAGCTCTCGGGGATCAGGATTCCCTGATCGCGGAGTGTCGTCCGCACAGTGCCGTCGTCATCGATCGATGGTCCGTTCGGATCGGCGAGGAGCGCTTCCACGGCTGCGCGCGTGTCGCCGGTGGCTTCCACCAGACGGCCAGCGAGCCCTCCGTAGACGAGCAGCGTGTCGACGTCCTCCAGCTCGACGCGTGTGACGTAGCGCGAGACCTTGAGCGGCGGCGCAGCAGGTGCGGTCATCGGACGCTGTACCCGTTGCGCTGGACGAAGCTCGTGACCGCCTGCGCGAGCGCCGTCGTGGAATCCGCGCCGAACTGCTGGCGCAACTCACGCACGAATGCCGAGTCCCAGTTCGCCTGGAGGTCGCCGGCGATGTCGGCGAGCGCCATCGAGTGCGACTGGCAACTGTGCTTCGCGCAGTTCTGCGCGCTGCACTGGTCGATGGAGCACTGCAGGTCGGCGCAACTGTTCTTGCCGCACGACAGAGACGTGCACGTGCTGCGCGCGACGACACCCTGCGCGTCGCAGACATTCGTGGTGCACGCGATGCCGCCGCCCCCCGCGTCCCGGACGTTGCCGATGCCGAGCACCTGATCGACCGGCGCGCGCTCGGGACCGAGCACCGCGATGCGTCCTTCCCGCCGCCCGAGGCGGCGCGCCTCGATCGGATGCCCGCGCCAGCTTCCGCTGCGCGTCATGAAGTTGCGGAGGAAGCTGACCCACGACTTTTCAGGCAGCGGCGACTGGAGTGCGGCGGCGGAGAGCTTGATCGTCCGCGCACCGGCGGGCGCCGCAACCGCCGGGGCCGCTGTCGTCGGCGGCAGCGGGCGCGTGGGCCGCTGTGGCGCGAGCGCTGCCCAGGCGCGGCTCACGCCGATCGGAACGAGCGACGCGAGTGAGAAGAGAACTCGAAGGAATCCCCGGCGAGTGGATCCGCTGGACATAGGAGTACACCTCGCCTGGGGAGCAGCCTTTGAATACGCTGGCGGCGCGCGCACTGTCAAGCACTACCAGACGTGTTCCGCGCTACGGCGCGCGCCGCAGTCCTTCCCAGCGGACGATCCATCCATTGGCGGGGAATCCGGGCGCATGACGATTGGGGGCGCCGTCCCACCCGGCGGCCATCATCGCCGTCGCATAGAGCAGCCCGCCGTTACCCGGCAGGTAGATCGTCAGGCCTGGACGCTGGTGGTTGTGGCCGTTCTTCCGGTACACGTTCTTCGGCGTGTCGCGCAGCAGCGCATCGATGGCGCGTTCCGGCTCTCCGAGCCGCGCCGCCGACATCGCGACCATCGGGTAGTCCCAGCCCCACGTATCCGGCCAGTCCCAGTTGTCCCAGATCCAGTCGAGCGTCTTCCGCATGGTGTCGCCATCGACGGACGAGGACGGCGGCAGCAAGCCGTAGGCAGCAAGGACAGCCGGATGGTCCTTGGACCACCGCCTTTCGGCGCCGTACGTTCCCGTCGCGTTCTCCGCGAAGAGATACCTGCCCTCGTCGATCGGCAGCTTCGAGAGGCCGGCGAGCACGTTGTCCCACGCGGGATTGCGCGCGAGCTTGAGCCGTGCGCGCCACTGCTGCGCCGTCTCGAGTCCCCAGCGCCAGTACGCGAGCTCGAAGCTGCAATTGAACGTGCGGTCCTTCGGGAACTCCTCCTGCGCGCACTGCAGCGGCGGGCCGAGCACGTACCGCGACGTCTTCGCATCCCACGTTGCGTACGACGCCATGAATTCGGCGGTCTCTTCGATGACACGTTGAAACCGTTTCAGCGTGTCGACATCACGACGCTGCCGATACACGAGCTCCGCGTAGAAGATGGGATGCGACTGCTGCCAGATGAGAAACGGACCGACGGACGACGGTGACTCGTCTCCAGTCGGCGACGTCATCTTCGGCCACCGCGCGCCGCGGTAGCCTTGCCGCTTCGCGGTCCCGCGTGCACGCGGCAGGATCGAATCGTAGTAGCCGAGACTCTTCTCCAGCAGCGGCAGGCGATCCCACAACGCGAAGTGCGCGGCGTGCCACCAGTGCATCTCGAGGTGGAACTTCCCTTCCCAGCTGTTGAACGTCAGTCCGCTTTCCTGCGGCGGATAGCGTCCGGCGCACTGGATCGCCGTCAGGTACTGCGACAGGACGATGCGGCGTTCGAGCTCGCGCCAGCGCGGATCGCCGCTGCCCGAGAGATCGATGGCGCCGCCGTTCGTCCAGAAGCCGTGCCACCGGTTCTCCGCCTGCGTCCGCACGTCGTCGAAAGACGTTGCCGCCCGGTTCGTCGATTCGGGTGAAAACGTCGCAACGAAGTCGAACGGATCCGACGAGGCGGGCGCGATAACGAAGCTGTGCGCGCCTGGCCTGCGGAGCGCGGCTTCCGGCGTCCAGCGGGCCAGCACGTTGTACGAGTCGCTATCGAGCTTCCGATGGAATACCGCGCCGAGCGGCGGATGCCGTGTGACCGTCGTCGTGTGCGCATCAGGCCGCGTCCAGTCGGCGGCCGTCATCTGGCCGGTGCCGTACGGAAACCGGAGACGGATCGCAAGCCGCGGCGTACCGAGTAGCCGCGAGCGGACGCGCACGCCGACGGCATCGATCTCGGGATGGGCGACGGTCTCCACATCCACACGCTCGTCATCGAACACGAACGTGCTGAGGATCACGCCGTTCCATAGATCGAGCCGCTGCTCGATCGCGCTGAGGTCCGCAGGCACAGCCTCGCGCCCATCGACATGCGTCAGGAGGAACCCGATCTGGCCGAGATGCAGCCGATGGGGATTCGCGCGCAACCAGCTCGCCTCCTCCGTCCGCTCGCCTGGAATGTCCGCGTAGCCGACTTTCCTGCCGTGGCTCTCGAATTCCGTGAACCGGTACTTGTCGATGCTCCAACCGCGCGGGTTCGGCGCCGTGTGCCAGGCCCAATGGGACAGCGTGCCGAGCGGGATGGTGGTGGCGAAGGCGTCGGGAAACGTCTGCAGGCCGGTGACGTCGACCGTGAGGGCGAACTCGCCGTTGCCGACCGAGAGCGGTGACTCGGGTTCGAACTCGCGCAGCAGCGGCGCGTGCCGGTCCACCAGCGCCTTGCGATCGATGCGCTTCGCCGGGGGCTGGGCGGCGCTCAGCGCGAGTGCGATGGCGAGCAGCGCGTGGAGAAGCCGTGAAACCACGCCGGCCAGCATACCGCCGCCGCGGCGTCTATAATCGCCTCATCACGGGGACCGCCGATGTTTCGCCATTCGAGACGCCTCGGCATTTGCGTCGCGCTGATCGGCCTCGTCTGCAGCTTCGCCGGGGCCGCAGACGCCGCGTGGCTCCGTCTCGACACGCCCAACTTCGTCGTCATCGGCGACTCCGATCCGCGCAAGCTGCGCGCGATTGCGATTGAATTCGAACGCTTCCGCGAAACGCTGAGCCGCGTCCTGACTGCCCGCGCAACCGAGGCCGCGGTGCCGACGATCGTCATCGTCTTCAACAGCGACCGCCAGTTCACGCCGTTCAAGCAGCTGTATCAAGGCAAGCCAATCAGCTCGGCGGGGTACTTTCATGGCGACCGTGACTTCAACTACATCACCGTGCTCGACGATGGACGGCCGGGCGCGCGTCGCGTCATCTTTCACGAGTACGCGCACCTCGTCGTCTCGAACATCGCCGCCAACCTGCCGGCATGGCTGAACGAAGGCCTGGCGGACTACTACAGCACGTTCGAGGTGACCAACGGCGGACGCGAGGCAACGATCGGCCGTCCCCTGCCGGGCCATCTGCGGCTGCTGTCCGGGCGGCGGCCGGTGCTGTTTTCGCTCGAGCAGCTGTTCCAGATCGACAACGATTCACCGCACTACAACGAAGGCGAACGGCGATCCGTCTTCTACGCGCAGTCGTGGGCGCTGACCCATATGCTGATGCAGAAGCCGTACGCCGCCGCCCTGGCGGCGTTCATCCGCCACAAGCAGGATCGCCTTCCCGATGCGGACGCCTGGCAGCGCGCGTTCGGCGACGCCCCGATTCATGCCGAGCTGCTCGCCTACTTCCGCCGGTTCACGTTCGAGACGTCGAAGCACAAGTTTCCCGACGCGCTGGGCAGCTTCGAGGGCACGTCGACGTTCATGTCCGAGGCGGACGTGCACGCGATGCTGGCCGCGCTGCAGATCCGGCAGCGCCGCTTCGCCGAAGCGGAGATCCTGATCGCGGAGGCGCTTCGGCTGAACGCGCGTCATGCTCACGCCAACGTGCTGAAGGCGCACATCGAAAGCCAGCGAGGCAGTCATGCGGCCGCCGCCGACCGTCTGACGAGACTCGATGGCGTCGGCGACTGGCTCGCCGCCTACACGGCGGGCATTGCCCTGTCGAATGCGATCGACGCCACGCACGATCCGGCCGCCGATCGTATCGCGGCCGCGCGCGCCTACTTCGAAACGGTCCGCCGCGCGCGTGGCGACATGCCGCACGTCCTCGCTCAGCTCGTCTCGCTCGACCTGATGTCGCGCGAAGGGCCGTCGTACGCGAGCGAAGCAGCCATCGAACGCGCACGGGAGCTCGCGCCTGGCAGGCACGACTACGCGCTGATCCACGCGCGCACGCTCGCGGAGATGGGAGACATCGCGACGGCACGGACCATGCTGGAGGCGCTCGCGGCGCCGACCTACCCGCCACACATCCGTGACACCGCGAAACAGTGGATGGCCAGCCTGGCGGACGCCGGGCGGGCGCTCGCCTCCGGCGGGCGCCGCATGTTCTATCGCGCGCGCGGGCCGGGCGAGGAGCGGCTGGAAGGGATGCTCGAACGGATCGACTGCCCCGCCGAAGCGCCGGCGACGTTTCGCGTCCGCGCCGGGACGACGGTACACACGCTGCTCGCGCCGCGGCTGCACGAGATCGAACTGATTACGTATCGCCGCGACGTCACGAGAGACATGATTTGCGGCGTGTGGAAGGACCCCGCGCCCGTCTACGTGACGTGGAAACAGGGCGCCGCGGCAGGAGCCAAGGTCGTCGTCGCCGTCGAGTTCCTGCCGGTGAGGCGGAACTGAAGTTCCGCCCTACGTACGTCACTCGACGTCTTCCAATCCCATCGTACGTAGGGCGCAACTTTAGTTGCGCCGCCGATCAGCGCTGAATCCGCGCTGAGCCGCCCTTCGCGAACCCGCGCACCTGATCGACCGTCACCATCGTCGTATCGCCGGGCAGCGCAGCGACGAGCGCGCCGTGCGCCCAGCCGAGACGCACCGCCTGCTCCGGCGGCTCGCCGGTCATGAGGCCGTAGAACAGTCCAGACGCGAAGCCGTCACCGCCGCCGACGCGGTCGTAGACGTCGAGCTCGCAGGTCGGCGATACGAACGTCTCGCCGCCGATCCACGCCACCGCGCCCCATGAGTGACGGTTCGTCGAGTGCACTTCCCGCAACGTCGTCGCGACGACCTTCACCTGTGGATACTTGTCGGTCACGCGGTCGATCATCCCGAAGAACACGCTCGGATCGAGCTTCGACTTCGCCGTGACGTCAGGCCCTGGAATGCCGAGGCCCTTCTGCAGATCCTCTTCGTTGCCGACGAGCACGTCGACGTGCTGGACGATGCGCGCGAGAGTGGAGACGGCACGGGCGGCGCCGCCGGAGGCGCTCCAGAGCTTCTCGCGGTAGTTGAGATCGAAAGACGTCACAGCGCCGTGCGCCTTCGCCGCCTGCATCGCCTCGATGATCAGATCCGCCGTCGTCGCCGACAGCGACGCGAAGATGCCGCCGCTGTGGAACCAGCGCACGCCGTCGCCGAAGATCTTCGCCCAGTCGAAATCGCCCGGCTTCAGCTGCGCTGCCGCCTCGTTGCTACGGTTGTAGAAGACGATCGGCGGCCGGACGCCGTAGCCGCGGTCGCTGTAGACCGTCGCCATGTTCGGCCCCCACGCGCCGTCGTGCTTGAACATCTTGTAGAACGGCGTCACGCCCATCGCGCGCACCTGCCGCGCGATGAGCTCGCCGATCGGATACTCGACCATCGCCGTGGCGATCCCGGTGTGGAGGCCGAAGCAGTCGGCCAGGTTCGCCGCGGTGTTGAACTCGCCGCCGCTCACGTGAATCGTGCACGACGTCGCCTTGCGGAAGGGCACGACGCCAGGGTCGAGCCGGTGAACGAGCGCGCCGAGCGCCAGGAAGTCGAGCGCGCCTTCGGAAGGAATCGTGAGAGCGTCCGCCATCAGTGTCGCATCCAGTCAGTGTGGAACACCCCATCGCGATCGATGCGGTGGTAGGTGTGAGCGCCGAAGTAGTCACGCTGCGCCTGCGTGAGGTTCGCGGGCAGCCGTGCGGTGCGGTACGAATCGTAATAGGCGAGCGCCGAGCTCATCGCCGGCGCCGGGATGCCCATGTCGACGGCGGTGTGGACGAACAGGCGCCAGGCGTCCTGCCGCTCGGCGAGCGCGTCGCGGAAGAACGGATCGAGCATCAGATTCACGAGGCCGGGCGTGCGCGCGAAAGCGCGCCGGATGTCCTCGAGGAGGCTTGCGCGGATGATGCAGCCGGCCCGCCAGATCTTCGCGACCGTGCCGGGATCGATGCCGTAGCCGCATTCGATCGACGCGAGGCGAAGCATCGCCATTCCCTGCGCGTACGAGGTGATCTTGCTGGCGTAGAGCGCGCGGCGCGCGGCGTCCATCAGCCGCGCACGATCGCCGGCCCCGCTCGGCGACGGCCCGCGCAGCACGCCGCTCGCCGCGACGCGTTCTTCCTTCATGGCGGACAGAATCCGCGCCTCGACGGCGGCGTTCACCGTGGGAATCGCGGCGCCGATGTCGAACGACGCCTTGCTCATCCACTTGCCGGTGCCCTTCTGCTGCGCCTCGTCCAGGATCAGCTCGACGAGCGCCTGGCCGGATTCGTCGTCAACGCGGTCGAAGATGTTCGCCGTGATCCCAATCAGGTACGAGCGCAGCTCGGCGTGATTCCATTCGCGGAAGATCGCCGCGAGCTCTTTCGTCGGCACGCCGGCACCGCGGTGCAGCAGATCGTAGGTCTCGGCGATGAGCTGCATGTCGCCGTACTCGATCCCGTTGTGCACCATCTTGACGAAGTGGCCGGCGCCGCGGGGACCCATGTAATCCACGCACGGCTCGCCATCCTCGGCCTTCGCGGCGATGGCGCGGAAGATGTCCTTCAGCGCCTGCCACGCCTCGTGCGGGCCGCCCGGCATGATCGACGGTCCGACGAGCGCGCCGTGATGGCCGCCGGACACGCCCGCGCCGACGAAGTGAAAGCCGGCGGCCGCGAGCGCCTCGGAGCGATGATCGGTGTGGCGGAAGTGCGAGTTGCCGCCGTCGATGAGGATGTCGCCCGGCTGCAGATGCGGCTGAAGATGCGCGATGACGCTGTCGACGGGCGGCCCCGCCGGTACCATCATGAGAATCCGCCGTGGGCGCTCGAGGACCTCCATCAGGCGCTCGGGCCGATCGACACCGATGATCGCTTTGCCTTTCGCGGGCCCCTCGAGGAACGCCTGCGTTTTCGCGGGATCGAGATCGTAGCCGGCGACCGACAGCCCCCGGCTCTCGATGTTCCGGGCGAGGCTCGCGCCCATGACGCCGAGCCCGACCACGCCCATCTGGCAGCTCATGATCAGGCCGTATAGGTCGTCGAGGCGACGCGTCCGCCGCGGCCCGTCCAGTTCGTGTGGAAGAACGACCCGCGCGGCTGGTCGACGCGCTCGTAGGTGTGCGCGCCGAAGTAGTCGCGCTGCGCCTGCACGAGATTGGCGGGCAGCCAGGCGCTGCGGTAGCCGTCGTAGAACGTCAGCGCGGCAGCCATCGCCGGAATCGGGATGCCGAGCTCCGCGGCCTTGGCCACGACCCGCCGCCAGCTCGCCTGCGTCGAGTCGATCACCGAACGGAAGAAGTCATCGAGCAGCAGGTTGTGCAGCTCGGGATTCTTCGCGAAGGCGTCACGAATCTTGCCGAGGAACCGGCTGCGGATGATGCAGCCACCGCGCCACATCAACGCGACGCCGCCGTAGTTGATGTTCCATTGGTGTTCCTTCGCGGCCTCGCGCATCAGCATGTAGCCCTGCGCGTAGGACACGATCTTCGACGCATACATCGCGCGGCGCACGTCTTCGACGAACTCGTCCTTGTCGCCGTCGAAGCGCGCCTGCGGCCCCCGCAGGATTCTCGACGCCGCGACGCGCTCGTCCTTGAGCGCCGACACGCATCGCGAGAAGACCGCTTCGGTGACGAGCGTCATCGGCACGCCCATCTCGAGCGCCGAGACGCCGGTCCACTTGCCGGTGCCCTTCTGCCCCGCGGTGTCGAGAATCAGGTCGAGGACGTAGCGCCCCTGCTCGTCCTTCGCCGCCAGAATGTCGCGCGTGATCTCGATCAGGTACGAGTCGAGCTCCCCCTCGTTCCAGCGCGCGAACACCTCGTGCATCGCCGGGTTCGAGAGGCCGATCGCCTGCTTCATCAGGTGATAGGCCTCGCCAATGAGTTGCATGTCGCCGTACTCGATGCCGTTGTGCACCATCTTCACGTAGTGCCCGGCGCCGCCTTCGCCGACCCAGTCGCAGCACGGCTCCCCTTCCGCGGTTTTCGCCGCGATCGACTGGAAGATCTCCTTGACGTGCGGCCACGCCGCCGGCGATCCGCCCGGCATGATCGATGGTCCGCGGCGCGCGCCTTCCTCACCGCCGGAGACGCCGGTACCGATGTAGAGCAGCCCTTTCGACTCGAGGTACGTGGTCCGCCGGATGGTGTCGGGGAAGTGCGAGTTGCCGCCGTCGATGATGATGTCGCCCGCTTCGAGGTGCGGCAGCAGCGCCTCGATGAAGTCGTCCACCGCCTGGCCGGCCTTCACCAGCAGCATCACGCGCCGCGGCCGCTTCAGCACCGCGCACAGCTCTTCGATCGAGTGCGTACCGATGACGTTCGTGCCCGCCGCTTCGTTGGCGAGAAATTCGTCCACCTTCGACACCGTCCGGTTGAACACCGCGACGGTGTAGCCGTGATCGTTCATGTTGAGTATGAGGTTCTGCCCCATCACGGCGAGGCCTATGAGTCCGATATCCGCCCGTGGTGTAGTCATTTTGTGGGTTCTCCGATCCGCCAGCTTATGTCGTTTGCACGCGAAAACCAAGACGCGCGGCGCGTTGCGCGAGCGTTTCGCGATGGTGACCGGCGACCACGATCGTGTGATGAAACTCGCGGCGCTGACGGTAGCGTTTCCTGAGCAGATCGAACTGCACGCCGCGATCCGGCTGCGCCACGGCGTGCCGCAGCGCGCAATCGTCTTCCTCGATGTCGTACACGGCCGACACCGCGGCGCGCAGCAGATCCTCGTCTGTGCCGTCGCGGTCGGTGAGATCCACGCGCGGCACGCCGGGCGCCGGCAGCAGCGGCGAGATGTCGATCGCCTCCGGCCGCTGCCGCCAGCGGCACACCGCGGTGTACAGCATCAGCGTGGCCGCGACCTTGCCGTCGTAGGAGTAGCCGGCGATGTGCGGCGTCGCGATGAACGCGCGCCGGACGATCCCGGGATCGATCTCCGGCTCGTGCTGGAACACGTCGAGGATCGCCTGCGAGATCCGGCCCGAGTCGAGCGCGGCCGCCAGCGCGCCTTCCTCAGCGACGGCGCCGCGGGATGTATTGAGGAACACCGCACCCGGGCGGATCGTCTCGAAGAATCGGTCGGACGCCATGCCGACGGTCGCGTCCGGGCCGCGCCGTTCGAGCGGCACGTGCAACGTCACGTAGTCCGCCGTCGCCAGGGCGTCCACCAGCGGCACGAACACCGGATCGTTCGTCTCCCGCTGCCGCGGCGGATCGTTGAGCACCGCCCGCATCCCGAGCGCTTCCGCCTTCGCGACGACACGTGTGCCGACGTTGCCGACACCGACAACCGCGATGGTCGATCCGGCTAGCGTCACGCCCCGCGCAGCGGCCGAGCGGAGCAGCGCCGCGGTCACGTACTCGGCGACGGAGTTTGCGTTCGATCCCGGTGCGCTGGCGAAACCGGTGCCGCGCTCGCGGAGGTACTCCACGTCGACGTGATCGCAGCCGATCGTCGCCGTGCCCACGAACGCGACGCGCGATCCCTCGAGCAGCCGCCGATCGACACGCGTCACCGACCGGACGATCAGCACGTCCACGTCTCTGACGTCGTCTGCAGTGATGCGGCGGCCGGGAAGGAGTCGAACGGGGCCGAGGCGACCGAACGTCTCGTGCGCGAAGGGAACGTTCTCGTCGACGACGAACGAAGGATCAGGATGATCCATCAGCGGCGGGCGGCCGGCCGACGCGATACAGGAACTCGCCCGCGCGCGGCACCACGAGCCAGTTCGCGTGCGACTGCCATTCGGCGATGTCGATGCTGGCCGGGTCGAGGTAACCGAGATTGATCCGCTCGCAGCGCTCGCGCGAAATGCCCGTGGCGAGCGTCACGCGAATGCGCGGCGTCTCGAGCGCACAGCTCGGATCGAACCTGCCAAGCCCGGCGAGGTGCGTGGAGTGCGCGAGGATGCCGCCGGGGTAGCTCTTGAAGCGCTCCCACTGGCCGACGAAGTAGTCGCGGCAGTGATAGCCGACTTCTTCGATCAACGCACCGTGTGTGTAGCTCACTTCGGTGACGTGCGGCGCGTAGATGACCACTTCCCCGCCCTCGGCCACCGCCGGCTCGGTCTTGTACATGCCCTTGGCCGCGGTCCAGATGTCCTGATACATCGACGGCATGATCGCGAGTACGCGGTCGTACGGCTTGTCGATCCAGATGACGTGGCGGCGCGCGGAGAGCGCCGCGGCCTTGCGCCACGCCTCTTCGAGATCGCCGCAGAACATGCCGGCGACGCCGTCCTTCGTCACCACGACGGCGAGCAGCGACGTCGGCGTGTCGAGCAGGCTCGCGGCGCGATGGATGACCGCGCGCACCGCCGTGTCCGCCGTGCCGATCGTCCCGTAGCTGGTGACCAGGGCGCCCAGCCAGTGCGTGAAGTGGATGATTTCCGCCGCCGCGATCCCCGGAAAGAAGTACTTCGCACCTCCGGAGAAGCCGGCGACTTCGTGCGGGAACACCGGCCCGCAGATGAGCACGTGGTCGTACTCGGTGACGAGCCTGTTCAGCGCCACCGGGACGTCCTGCTTCAGCAGCCCGCCGGAGAGCTCCTCGATCTCGCCGGCTGGAATCGTGCCGAGCTGCACGAACGTCGCGGGATCGTCCCAGTGGTGATTGAAGATGCGCCGCTTGCCCGCACGTCCATTGACGACGGGCCGCCCGACGTGCGCGGAGAGCTGCGCGTCACTCATCGGCGTGTGCGTGCCGAGCGCGACGAGGTAATCGAGCGCCGCCACTCTCGCTCCCAGCTCGCGTTCGACGATGTCGAACAGCAGCGGCATCGGCATCGTGCGTGTGCCGTCGGGGATGAGCACGAGCACGCGCCGGCCGTCGACCGGCAGCGGCGCCAGCCCCTCGTGCGCAATCGCGCCGAGCTCCTCTTCGGAGAGGTAGCCCTCCGCCAGTCCGCGGCCGACGATGGTGGTGATTCGATGGTGCATGCGACGATGGCAGCCCTGAAGGGCTGCACTACGGCTGAAGATGCAGTCGTAGTCCGCCCTTTCGCGATGTTACAAGCGCATCATATCAAGCCGTGCAGACGTAGTCCTCGCCCTCGACGAACGCCATCCTCTCCATCGCCGCACGGATTTCCGCTCGCGGGCCGGCGCGCGCGACGGAGACGACGACAGGCACGCCGCGCAGCTCGCGCAGCGCGTCGGGCGGGATCACGGGCGCGCCGTGGATACGTTGGCCGAGCCGTTCCGGCTTCACTTCGACAATGTGCGACGGGCGCTTGCCGCAGGCGGCACGCGCCCTCCCCCACGCGCGTCCCGTGCCGCCAGAGCCCCAGAGCACAAATAGTTAGGGCGCGGCGCGA
>JBMDXB010000043.1:0-15590 GCA_048594885.1 Vicinamibacterales bacterium | reverse complement strand
GGTGGGGGCCGCGGCCCCACGGCCGTGGGGGGCCCGGGGCCGCCCCCGGGCCCCCAGGCCGTGCCCCCCGCGACCAGGGACCCAGGACGAGGGACCAGGGACCTCGGAACAAGCCGTAGACGCTCTACGTCTATGGGCTGTAGACTCTCTACACCCTATGGCCAAGCCTGACGACAAACACCTCGAGCTCCTGCAAGGCACCCTCGACATGCTGATCCTGCGGACCCTGCAGTGGGGGCCGCGCCACGGGCACGGCATCGGCCAGGCGATCCGGCAGCAGTCGGAGGATCTCCTCAAGGTCGAGACCGGCTCGCTCTATCCCGCGCTCCATCGCCTCGAGAAGCACGGCTGGCTGAAATCCGAATGGGGTGTGAGCGAAGCGAATCAGCGGGCGAAGTACTACCGGCTCACTGCCGCAGGCAAGGCGCAGTTGCTCCGTGAACAGGACCGCTGGTCGCAGCTCGTGCACGCGATCGGCCGCATCATGAACCCGGCGCAGGAGAACAGCGAGTAATCCGTGCGACCCCACGATCGCGACATCGACGACGAGATCCGCGGCCATCTTGCGCTCAGCATCAAGGAACGCATGGAGCGCGGCGAGGCCGCCGAGTCCGCGCGCCTCGCGGCGCTGCGGGAGTTCGGCTACCTTCCCGCCATCCGCGACTCGATCCGCCGTGTCTGGTACAGCCGCTGGGCCGACGCCGGCATCTCGCTGGCGCAGGAGATGCGCATAGGCCTCCGCTCGCTGATGCGCGCGAAGGGACTTGCCGCCACCGTCGTCGTCACGCTGGCGCTCGGCATCGGCGCCAACGCCGCGATCTTCAGCGTCGTCCGCGGCGTGCTGCTGCGGCCGCTGGTCAACCGTGATGAAGATCGCCTCGTCTACATCCGCCAGAGCGCGCCGGGCATCGGCGCCGACAACATCACGTTCTCTGTCCCCGAGGTCGCCGACTTCAAATCGCGCGTCCGCACGGTCAGCGCGTTCGGCGATTTCTCGGTGATCGACTTCACAGCAGTCGGCTTCGGCGAGCCGCGCGTCGTCCAGGCGGGGGTCGTCGGCGGAGCCTACTTCGACGTCATGGGCCTGCGGCCCGTGCTGGGCCGACTGCTCAACGCCGGGGATGACGGCCCGAAGGCACCTGGCGTCGTGGTGTTGACCCACCGTTTCTGGACATCATCTCTGAAGAGCGACCCGTCAGTCATCGGCCGGACCGTTCGTCTCGGCACGCGTAGCGCGACGATCGTCGGCATCCTCGAGCCATCGATTCCGTATCCGGCGGATACCGAGATCATCGCCAACGTCGTGACGAGCCCGCATCACCTGGGGGCCACGATGGTGACCGAGCGGACGCACCGCATGACGGAGCTGTTCGGCCGTCTTGCACCAGGAGCGTCGGTCGAGGACGCACGTGCCGAGCTCATCGCCGCGCATGCGGCGATGATGCGCGAGCATTCGCGAGCCTATTCACCGAAGGCAGACGTCCGCTTGACGGTGAGGCCGCTTCGCGACCAGATTGCCGCGCCCGCACGCACCGTCCTGCTGTTTCTGCTCGCCGCGGCCGCGATCGTCTTCATCATCGCCTCGTCGAATGCCGCGAGCCTGATCCTGGCGCGCTCGGTCCGCCGAGAAGGCGAGCTGGCGGTGCGCGCGGCACTCGGTGCGGGCCCGGCCGCGCTGCGCCGGACGCTGCTCGCCGAGAGTCTCGTGCTGTGCGGGGCGGGCGCCGTTCTCGGCGTGCTGCTCGCGCGGCCGTTGGTGTCGTTGGTGGCCCGTTTCGCCGCGCGCTTCTCCGTACGCGCGCTGGAGGTCACGGTCGACGCCAGTCTGCTGTGGGTCGGTGCAGGACTGGCGATGGCAGCGGCGGTGCTGCTCGCGTTCGTGCCGCGGCTGCCGACGACGCCTGCGGCGACTGGCGTCGGCCTGGCGAGCGGCAGCCTGCGGGTCACGCCCGGGACCAATCGCCGCCTGCGGTTGTTTGCGACGGCGCAGATCGCGTGTTCGTTCGTGCTGCTTGCTGGAGCCGCCATGCTGCTGACGGCGCTGGTCGCGCTACAGACGGCCCGTACCGGCTTCGACGCCCGGGTGCTGGCAATCGATCTGCCCACGCCGGGCAACGCGATCCGCAACGCGCAGGAGATGGACTTCTACCAGGAAATCACGCGGCGCATCTCGCGGCTGCCGGGCGTCGAGGGTGTCGCGCTCGGCAGCGTGGTGCCGTGGCGCGACAAAGGCTTGCGCTTTCCGAAATCGCAGTTCGCGGTCGAGGGATACACGCCCGCGGACGGCGAGGAGAACCCGCGCGGGCGGCTGCGCTTTGTATCGCCGCGATTTTTTGCCGTCCTCGGCGTTCCGCTCGTCGCCGGCCGGGACTTCACGGACGACGACCGTGCCGGCGCTGAACTGGTCGTGATCGTCAGTGAGACGCTCGCGCAACGCCTGTTCCCCAACGGCGACGCACTCAACCGGAAACTCTGGTGGACGGATCCATATTTCGGCAAGCCGCAGCCGCGGCGCATCGTCGGCATCGTCGCCGACGTGGACGACGAGAACGTGGTGCGCGGTCCGGCGATGACGGTCTATCACCCGGTGCAGCAGATGCGCGTCGCGGGTCGGCTCTTCGTCCACGCATCCGGCGATCCCTACGCGCTGGTGCCGAGCGTCACCAAGATCGTCCGCGACATGTCCGCGGAGCAACCCGTCGAGCGCGCGGCGACGCTCGAGGACGTGCGCGCCGACGTGCTGGCGCCCGAGCGCGTGAATGCGTTCGTCGTCTCGGGGTTTGCCGGCGTCGCGCTGCTCATCGCCGTCGTCGGCGTGGCGGGCGTTCTCGCGTTCTCCGTCAGCGCGCGCACGCGCGAATTCGGCGTGCGGCTGGCGGTCGGCTCCTCGCCACGGCATCTGCTCGTCGGCGTGCTGCGCGAGGGCGCCACGATCGTCGTCGCGGGAGTGGCCGCCGGCGCTGTCGGCGGCGCCGCATTCGCGGCTGTGGCGGTGGGCTACATCGACAACATCCGGCTGCCCGGCGCGCTGCCGCTGGCCGGTTCGGCGCTGATTCTCACTGCCGCGGCAGTCCTCGCCTCGTTGATGCCGGCGGCGAGAGCCGCCCGCGTCGACGTTCTGCAGGCCCTCAGATCGGAGTAAGGGAACATGGCGACTACTCACACCGCTCGATCGGCTGGCCGGAAGCCTTTGCGGCTCTGGCCCGGCGTCGCGGCCGCACTGTTGATCGTGCTCTTCAACGCCGTCTCGCAGGTTGTTCCGGGTGTCTACCTGTTCGGGGTGCCGCTCGGGATGGTCGGCGTGCTCGTGACTGCCGGCGGCGCACTCGTCATCCTCTTGTGGTGGCTGTTCTTCAGCCGCGCGCGCTGGTCCGAGCGCCTCACCGCGGTGGTGCTCATCGCCATCTCCCTTGTCGTAGTGCGGCCCCTGCTTCACCCGTCGATCGTCGGCGCTGGGATGGGTTTGCTCATCTACTTTTTCGGAACGGCCACGATGGTGGTCGCGCTCGTCGGCTGGGCGGTTGCGACGCGTGGGCGGTCCGATCGAGTGCGGCTGCTGTCGCTGATTGCGACGATCGTGCTCGCGTGCGGCGTGTGGACGCTCGTTCGCACCGGGGGCATCAAAGGCGAAGGCGGATCCGATTTTCACTGGCGCTGGACGCCGACGCCCGAAGAGAAGCTGCTGGCACAGACACGCGACGAAGTGCTGCCGCCGCCTCCCTCCACTCCTTTGGTGGCGGAGAAGTCCGTCGCAGCGCCGCCCGGGTCCGCGGCGCAGCCGGAGGCCGCCGCGATGTCAGCGAAAGGCACCGACGCTCCTCCCGCGCTCGTGGATCCGGTATTCAGGCATCCCGAATGGCCAGGCTTTCGCGGGCCGCATCGCGACGGGATCGCCCGCGGCGTGCGAATCGGCACCGACTGGTCTCAGAAGCCGCCGGCCGAAATCTGGCGCCGTCCCATTGGCCCGGGATGGTCGTCGTTCGCCGTTGCCGGCGGGCTGATCTACACGCAGGAGCAGCGCGGGGATGCCGAGGTCGTGTCCTGCTACAAGCTCTCGACGGGCGAGCCCGTCTGGCGGCATCGCGATCCCGTTCGGTTCTACGAATCCAACGGCGGCGCAGGACCGCGCGGCACGCCGACCCTGCACAACGGCCGCGTGTATTCGATGGGTGCCACCGGCATCTTGAACGCGCTCGATGCGGCGACGGGCGCGAAGCTGTGGTCGCGCCAGACAGCGGCGGACGCCGACAAGAAGATTCCTGACTGGGGCATCGCGAGCTCGCCGCTGGTCGTCGACGGCCTCGTGATCGTGGCGGTGGCGGGACGACTCGTGGCCTATGACATCGAGAGCGGAAAGCAGCAGTGGATTGGCGAGCAGGGCGGAGGCGGTTACAGCTCACCGCATCTTGCGACGCTCGACGGCGTTCCTCAGGTGTTACTGGTGCGCGGCAGCCGCACGATTGGCGTCTCGCCGTCCGACGGCAAGACGCTGTGGGAGCACAACTGGCTGCCGGCCGTCAGCATCGTCCAGCCGGTTGTCGTCGGCGAACGCGACATCCTGATTGCTTCTCACGACGGCATGTCCGGGAATGGCATGAGGCGGCTCGAAGTGAAGCGCGGCGGCTCCGGATGGACGGTCGAAGAGCGCTGGACGAGCAGGGGGTTGAAGCCATATTTCAACGACTCGGTCGTACACAAGGGAAATGCCTACGGCTTCGATGGCAGCATTCTCTCGTGCATCGATCTCGCGACGGGCGAGCGCAAATGGAAGGGCGGCCGCTACGGCAACGGCCAGATGCTGCTGCTCGCCGACCAGGATGTCCTCTTGATCACGGCGGAGGAAGGCGACCTCGCGCTCGTGAAGACGTCGCCGGATCAGTACACCGAACTCGCGCGCATCGAGGCGATCAAGGGAAAGACCTGGAACCATCCGGTCGTCGTGCGCGGCACGCTGCTCGTTCGGAACGGCGAGGAGATGGTCGCGTTCCGTTTGCCGGCGGTGGGGCAGTAACGTGCGCGCCTCGAGGCCTCTGCGCGTGTGGCCGGGTGTCATCGCCGCCGTCCTGCTGCTGCTGGCGCGGTTCGGCTTGAAGGCCGTCATCCCGGGCTTCAAGGGCTTCTCGCTGGCGATGTTGTGGTCCTTCGGCGCCGCGGCGGTCATCCTCCTGTGGTGGCTGTTCTTCAGCCGCGCGCGCTGGTCTGATCGCGTCGGCGGCCTCGTACTGATGATTGCAGGTCTCGCCGCGACCTGGCAGCTCAGACACGAATCGATGGGACCGCTGTGGCTCGCGGGTTACGCTCTTCCCTTCGCTTGCGTGGGTCTGGTCGCGGGGGCCGCAGCCGGTCGTCGTCTCGGCGATGGTCGCAGGCGCGCGACGATAGTCGCGGCGCTCCTGTTCGCCTGTGGTGTCTGGACGCTCGTCCGGACGGAGGGTATCGACGGCGATCACAACGCCTCGTTCCGCTGGCGCTGGACGGCGAGCGCCGAGCAGCGCCTTCTGGCCGGTGGATCGCTTCCGCCGGCTCCGGCCACTCACCCGGCGGCCCGACCCGCTGCCGTGTCCGCTGCGGATGCAACGGCGGATCGCGCTCGCGTTCCGGCACAGGCGCTCGATCGGCCGGCGCGGGACGATGCTGCGTCGACCGCGCTGGAATGGCCAGGCTTTCGCGGCGCTCATCGCGACAGTGTCGTTCGCACCGCACGGATCAACACCGATTGGTCGGCGTCGCCGCCACTCGAGTTGTGGCGGCAGCCGATCGGTCCAGGATGGTCCTCCTTCGCCGTTCGCGGCGATCTCATCTACACGCAGGAGCAGCGCGGTGACGAAGAGGTCGTTGCGTGCTACCGGGCAGACACGGGCGTGCCCGTCTGGGCCCATCGCGACGCAACACGCTTCTTCGAGTCGAATGGCGGGGCCGGTCCGCGAGGCACGCCGACGCTCAGCGGCGATCACGTCTACACGCTCGGCGCTACCGGAATCGTGAACGTGCTCGACGCGGCTGACGGCGCCGTCGTGTGGTCGCGCAACGCGGCATCCGATACCGGCGTGCCGCTGCCGGCCTGGGGTTTTTCGAGCTCGCCGGTGGTGGCCGGCAATGTCGTGATCGTCGCCCTGTCGGGCACCCTCGTGGCGTATGACGCCACGACGGGCAACCGGCGCTGGACGGGCGAGAAGTGGGGCGAGAGTTACAGCTCCCCTCAGCTCATGACGGTCGATGGCGTCCCGCAGATCGTGCATCTGAGCGGAAACGGCGCGGCAGGCGTCTCCCCCGCTGACGGCGCGATTCTCTGGGTGCACCAGTGGAAGGGCTCGCCAATCGTGCAACCGGCGCTCACGGCCGACGGCGACGTGCTCATCGCAGCGACCGCTGAGAGCGGTATTCGGAGAATTACCGTGACGCGCGGCCCCGGCGGCTGGACGGCCGAACGGCGTTGGAGCTCGAACGGATTGAAGCCATACTTCAACGACTTCGTGATGCACAAGGGGCACGCCTACGGCTTCGACGGCCGCATCCTCGCGTGCATCGACCTGGGTGACGGCACGCGCAAGTGGAAAGGCGGCCGCTACGGCAACGGACAGCTCGTCCTGCTCGCGGACCAGGATCTTCTGCTGGTGCTGTCGGAAGACGGCGAGCTGGCCCTCGTGAACGCGACGCCGAATCAATTCACCGAGGTCGCGAGGTTCAAGGCGATCGAGGGAAAGACCTGGAACCATCCGGTGGTGGTAGGCGACACAGTGCTCGTCCGGAATGGCGAGGAGATGGCGGCGTTCCGGCTGCCGCGCCGAAGAGAGTAGCGAAGACGCCAAGTCACATATGATGTGCGGGCGACTCCCCGCCCGCCCGCGGCGTCAATGTGACGGATGCGTCGATGAAACACGTCAAAATCCTCCTGCTGTTCGTGGCCCTCGTCGTGTCGGCGGCCGGCCCCGCCGCGCAGAACCCGCACCTGGTTGTCTATGAAGGCACCGCGGGTCCGGGCCGCGGCAAGCACATCGTCTTTCTCGCCGGCGATCACGAATACCGATCGGAAGAGGCACTCCCAGCGCTCGCGCGCATCCTGGCGTGGCGCTACGGGTTCAAATGCAGCGTCTTCATCACCACCGATCCGAAGACCGGCTTCATCGAGCCGGGCAGCTCGCACGTCGCCGGTCTCGACGCACTGAAGACCGCCGACCTGATGGTCGTGTTCCTGCGCTTCCAGGACTTCCCCGACGGCCAGATGCAGCACATCGCCGAGTATCTCGATCGCGGTGGACCGGTCGTCGGATTTCGCACGGCAACGCACGCGTTCCAGATCAAGCGGTCGGACGCGAAATTCCGCAAGTACACGTGGAGAGATGGAGACCCGTCGTATCCGGGCGGATTCGGGCGCCAGATTCTTGGCGAGACGTGGGTCTCGCATTACGGAAAGAACCACGCGCAGAGCTCGGCGCTGGTGCTGAATCCGGCGGAAGCGAATCACCCGATCCTCCGCGGCGTGAAGGACGTCTGGGTGGTCTCGGGCGGCTACACCGCCGCGCCGATCGAAGGCAGCCGCGTACTGGCGACCGGACAAATACTCAACGGTATGACGCCGGACTCGCCGCCTGCCGCTGACAAGAAGGCGCTGCCGGTCGCGTGGTATCGCACGTACAGCAGCGCGTCCGGTAAAGCCGGACGCGTGTTCACGACGACGCACGGCGCGTCGGAGGATTTGTTGAACGACGGCTTCAGGCGGCTCTCGATCAACGGCATTCTCTGGGCCGCCGGGCTCGAGGCGAGCATTCGTCCAGCGAACGACATCGGCTTCGTCGGGCCGTATCAGCCCACCACCTACAACTTCGACGGGTTCGTCAGAGGCGTGAAGCCGTCGGATCTGGCCGGTTGGGACGCCCCGATCATGCCGAAGAAGACCGTCGCCGGCTTCGAGCTGCGGCCAAACGACCACATCGGCATCGTCGGCAACACGCTGGCCGAGCGGCTGCAGCGCGACGGCTGGCTGGAAACGCTGCTGCACGCTCGCTTTCCGAAGCATCAGCTCGTCGTCCGCAATCTGGGCTTCAGTGGCGACGAGATCTCCACACGTTTTCGCTCGAAGAACTTCGGGACGCCTGACGAGTGGCTGAGCGGAGTCGGTCGGCCGATCGGCGGCTACGAGGACAATCGCCTTGCCGGGGTGAATACGCAGGCAGATGTCGTGTTCGCGTTCTTCGGCTACAACGAATCGCACGCCGGCAAGGCGGGACTCGACGGCTTTCGCAAGCAGTTGACCGACTGGATCTCGCACACGCGCGCGCAGCGCTACAACGGCAAGAGCGCGCCGCGGATCGTCCTGTTCTCACCGATTGCGCACGAGGACCTGAAGAGCCCGGACCTGCCGGACGGCAGTGAGAACAACGCGCGTCTCGAGCTCTACACACGGGCGATGGCGGATGCCGCGCAGGCGCACGGCGTCGCCTTCGTCGATCTATTCACGCCGAGCCGTGAGCTGTACGCCAAAGCGCGGACGCCGCTCACCATCAACGGCATCCATTTGAACGAGCAGGGCAATCGCCGGATCGCCGAGGCCATCGATCGCGCGCTGTTCGGCGAGCCGCTGGCGCATGCCGACGCGCATCTGGCACGGCTGCGGCAGGCGGTGATCGAGAAGGACTACTACTGGTTCAACCGTTACCGCGTGACCGACGGCTATTCGACCTACGGCGATCGCGCGTTCCTGAACTTCGTGCGCGGCATACCGGCAAACGTCGGCGAGGAAGTCGTCAGAAAAACGCCGAAGGAGAACGTTCTTCCGACGAACTACGAAGTGCTGCAGAGCGAGCTACCGGTGCTCGACGCCATGACATCGAGCGGCGATCGTCGTATCTGGGCGATCGCAGACAGCAGCGAGCCTCCCGCCAAGCCCGCAATCACCACGCTGCCGCGTCCGCGCGAAGCCGGCACCAATTTCCCGAGGACCCCGGCGTTCCTCTCCGGCGAAGAGGGACTGCAGAAGATGACGGTCGGGAACGGCTTGAAGGTGAATCTCTTCGCGTCGGAGGAGGAATTCCCCGAGCTCGTGAATCCGGTGCAGATGGCGTTCGACCCGCGCGGCCGTTTGTGGGTTGCCGCCTGGAAGACCTACCCCCATTGGAATCCGACCGAGCCGATGGACGACAAGCTCTTGATCCTCGAGGACACGAACGGCGACGGCAGGGCCGACGCCCGCACCGTCTTCGCGGGCGATCTGCACAATCCCACCGGCTTCGAGTTCTACAACGGCGGCGTCATCGTGGCGCAGGCGCCCAACGTAGTCTTCCTGAAGGACACGAACGGCGATGATCGCTACGACGTGCGGCAGATCCTGCTGCACGGGTTCGACACGGCCGATACGCACCACACGATCAACAGCTTCACGTTCGATCCCGGCGGCGCGTTGTACATGCAGGAGGGCGTCTTCCACCGCACGCAGATCGAAACGCCGTGGGGGCCGCCGGTGCGGCAAGCCGACGGCGGGGTGTATCGCTTCGAGCCCCGCACCTGGACGATCGAGACGTACGCGCCGATGAACTTCCCAAACCCCCACGGGCACGTGTTCGATCGCTGGGGGCGCAACATCGTCTTCGACGCAACCGGCGGCCAGCCGTACTACGGTCCGTCCCTCTCGACGAAGAAGTACTACCCGGCGATGGAGTCGACGCGGGCGCCGTCACCGGGACGCGTGCGCGTGCGGCCGGTCGGCGGCACGGAGATCATCTCCAGCCGTCACTTTCCGGAGGACCTGCAAGGCAACCTCACGGTGCTCAACGTCATCGGCTTCCGGGGATTGCTCAATTACAGGCTGTCCGAAGACGGCGCGGGGCTGAAGATCGCCGAGGCGGATCCGATTCTGCAATCGTCCGACGAGAATTTCCGGCCGGTCGATGCCGAAATCGGCCCGGACGGCGCGCTCTACTTTCTCGACTGGCACAACCCGATCATCGGCCACATGCAGCACAACCTGCGCGACGTGACGCGCGACAAAAGTCACGGCCGCGTCTATCGCGTGACGTATCCGGGACGCCCGCTGCTTAAACCGGCGCGCATCGCCGGCGCGCCGATCCCGCAGCTCCTCGACTTGCTGAAGGAGCCGGAAGATCGCGTGCGGTATCGCGCGAGGATCGAGCTCAGCGCGCGCGACACAACAGACGTCCTGCGCGCCCTGCAAACGTGGATCGCCGGCCTCGACGCCGCAGACCCGCAGTCCGAGCACCATCTCACGGAGGCGCTGTGGGTGCAGCAGTGGCACAACCGTGTCGACGAGCCGTTGCTGCGCCGTATGCTGCGGTCACCGGAGCCGCGCGCCCGTGCCGCGGCCACCCGCGTGCTGTGCTACTGGCGCGACCGCGTCGCCACTCCGCTCGCGCTCCTGAGGACGCAGGTGAACGACGAGGACACTGGCGTGCGCCTCGAAGCGGTCCGCGCGCTGAGCTTCTTCCAGACGGCCGAAGCGACTGCCATCGCACTTGAAGCCTTGAACCATCCGCGCGATCGCTTTCTCACGCACACGCTCGATCAGGCGCTGAGCACGCTGACGCGCTTCCAGCAGACGCCCGCCGGCCGCATCACGCTCGTCCGGACGACGCCGGCCGCGGTGGAATACCAGCTTGGACGCCTGTCGAATGCGGATCTCGCGCGCGTCGAGCGGACGCCCTCACCAAACGATCGCGCCATCTACACGGCGCTGCTGACGCGGAAGGGCCTGGGGCGCGAGCACTTCGACGAGGCGCTCGGCGCGCTCACCAAGATCGACAAGGCGACCACCATCCGTGTGCTGCTCGACGCGCTACCCACCATTGCAGACGACGATGTGGAGGCCGGCGAGAGGCTGATTCGCGTGCTCCTGTCGCAGCCCGCCGTTGCGCTGAGGAAGGAGCGTGGCGCGTTTGCGCAGACCGCCGCCGCGAGCAGGTCGCCGTTCGCGTTGCGCGCGGCCTACGGCGCGATGATGATTGCCGACGGCGATCCCTTGCCGGCGCTGACAGCCGCGACGACGCAGCCGGCGCACCGGGCCGCGGCACTCGCGGTCCTGGGCGACGTCCGGAAGGATGCGGCAACGTTCCGTCTGCTCGCGGCCGCCGTTCAGCAGACCGCGTATCCGGACACGCGGGCGGCGGCGATCCGATCGCTTCATCGGCTGCCGAAGGAGAGCTGGCCAGCCGGCGAGATCGAGCCGCTCGCGCGGGCGATCGTCGAAGCCGTCGGCAGGCTCGCGCCCGCCGCGCGCACGACCGCCGAGGCGATCGACGCCCGTCAGCTCGCGGAGAAACTGGCCGCCGCGCTGCCCGAGGAACCGCGCCGGTCCATCCGCCGCGAACTGCGCGCGCTCGGCGTGCAGGTGGTCCGCATCGAGGCGGTTCCGGAGCAGATGATGTTCGACCTGCGCTGGTTCGCCGTCGAGGCGGGGAAGCCCGTGCAGATCGTCTTCGCGAATCCGGATGCGATGCCGCACAACCTGCTCATCACCCAGCCGGGCGCGTTGAAGGAGGTCGGTACCGCCGCCAGCGCGATGGCGCCGCCGGCTGATCCGCGCGTCAAGGCGTTCGTGCCGGATACGCCGCTCGTCCTGCAGGCGACGCGGCTCCTGAACTGGGGAGAAACCGAGCGTCTGAACTTCACCGCACCGCGCCAGCCGGGCGAGTACCCGTTCGTCTGCACGTTCCCCGGCCACTGGGTCCGCATGTACGGCGTGATGCTCGTCGTCGACAACCTCGAGGCATGGGAGACGCGGCCGACCTCGCCGCGAGACCCGATGACGGGACAACCGTACTCGTCGCCGCGTTGAGTGTCAGTTACCTGGTTCCTGGTCCCTGGTCCCTCGTCCCTGGTCCCGGGTCCCGGGTCCGGCGCCCCGGAGGTCCGCGCGGCCAGGCACCTGACCAGGGACCGTTGACTTGGGACCAAAGGACCAGGGACCAAGGACCAAGGACCAGGGACCAAGGACTAGGGACCAGGGACGAGGGACGAGGGACGAGCGTCCAATCTCCTCTTGTAGAATTCCCGATGCGATGAGCAGCACATACAACGTCGGCATCATTGGTTACAGCTGGGCGGCGACCGCCCACATCGGCGCTATCAACGGCACGCGGCAGGGGAAGGTGACGGCGGTCTATTCGTCGCGCGCGCTCGACGCGCGTGAGCTGAGCGAGCGGCACGGTTGCGCCATCGCCGTCCACTCGAATCTCGACGCGATGCTCGCGGACCCCGACATCCACGTCGTCGACATCACGAGCTATCCGGATCAGCACGCGGATCAGTTCTGCCGCGCCGCCCGGCGCGGGAAACACGTCATCGTCGAGAAACCGCTTGCGATCGACTGGAGCGAGATTCTCGAGATGAAGAAGGCCGCCGCGGACACCGGCATCCGCACGTGCGTCTGCTTCGAGTGCCGCTACTCGTCGCAGTTCCTCGGGACGAAGTCGGTGATCGACTCGGGGCTCGTCGGGCGGCTGCACTACGGCGAGGTCGACTACTACCACGGCATCGGTCCGTGGTACGGCCAGTATCGCTGGAACACGAAGCGTCACCAGGGCGGCAGCGCGCTGCTGACGGCCGGCTGCCACGCGCTCGACGCGCTGCTGCTGTGCATGGGCGACGAAGTCGAGGAGGTCACGAGCTACGCGACGCAGAGCGTTAGTCCGATCTTCCAGCCCTACGAGTACCGGACGACCTCGACGTCGATCATGCGGTTCCGGAACGGCAGCGTCGGCAAGTGCGCCGCCGTCGTCGACTGCCTGCAGCCGTACTACTTCCACACGCACCTGGTCGGCAGCGAGGGCAGCATCCTCGACAACAAGTTCCACTCGCAGAAGCTCGCGGGGCTCAATCGCGCCGCGTGGAGCCAGTTGTCACTGCGGATGCTGGACAGCGGCGACGTGGCGGATCATCCATACCAGACGCAGTTCCAGGCGTTTTTCGACGCGCTCGATGCCGGGCGCGAGATGCCGCTGACGAGTTTCAGCGACGCCTTCGCCACGCATCGCGTCATCGCGGCGGCCGACACGTCGGCGGCCGACGGGAGGCCGGTGCGCGTCGCCGACATCGCGGCGGACTGATCAGTGCCCAGCGCTCTCGCGATCGCCGCGCATCCGGACGACATCGAGTTCTACATGGCCGGAACGCTGCGCCTCCTGCACGACGCCGGTTGGGAGACCCACTACCTGAATCTGTCGAGCGGCAACCAGGGAAGCGTCGACCGGCCGGGGGCGGCGATCGCTCGCATCAGGCGCAAAGAGGCGCAACAAGCCGCGACGCTGCTTGGCGCCGTGTGGCATCCGCCGTTCTGCAACGATCTCGAGATCTTCTACGACACGCCGACGCTGCGGCGGCTGTGCGCGATCGTCCGCGAGGTCGCGCCGTCGATCGTCCTGACGCAGTCGCCGCAGGACTACATGGAAGATCACACCAACACGTCGCGGCTGGCCGTGACGGCGGCATTCGCGCGCGGCATGCCGAACTACCGCAGCACGCCGCGGCGGGCGCCTGTTGCGACCGAGGTCACGGTCTACCATGCCAGCCCGCACGGCCTGCGCGACCCGCTGCGGCGGCGCGTGCATCCCGGCGCGTTCGCCGACACGACCTCCGTTCACCAGCGAAAGCGCGACGCGCTCGCCTGCCATGCGAGTCAACGCACGTGGCTGGACGCATCGCAAGGGATGGACTCCTACATCCGGACCATGGAGACGTTCAGTCGCGCGTTGGGAAAGCTGTCGCGCAGGTTCCGGCACGCGGAGGGATGGCGCCGGCACTCGCACTGGGGCTTCTGCGCGGAAGACTCTGATCCGCTCCGCGAGGCGCTCGGCTCGAAGTACCTCGTCAACGCCGCGTACGAGCGATCGCTCGAGAGGAACTGACGCGCCTTGGTCCTTGGCCCTTGGTCCTTGGCGCTTGGCCCTTGGTCTTTGCAGGCCGCCGTTGTTTCAGCGGCCGGCTGAAGGAGTGGTGACGGTGGCTCGCAGGCTCAGCTCGATCGCGCCCGACTGGTGGGATTACACGACGCTCGATCCCGATGTCATCGAAGAGGCTGCGCGGCTGACGCCGCGCGATCTCGCCCGGCTCTCGCGTCCGGGATTCAGCGTCGTGCTGTACGACACGCTCGAGGATTTCTACCTGGCCGAGGCGCTCGAGTACGTGGAGGCCTGGCGCCAGAGTACGGCCGACAATCCAGTTGGGATCTGCGGTCCCATTGGACCGACCGAGCAGCTCCCGCTCGTCGCGCGCATCGTCAACGCGCTCGGCATCGACGTGCGGTCCGCGCACTTCTGGGGCATGGATGAGTGGTTCGACACGGCGACCGGCAGGGAGGTGCCGGTCACGCATCCACTCAGCTTCGAGCGAGCGGATCGCGAGCTGTGCTTCGACCGCATCAACCGGAAGCTGCGTATGCCCGACGCGCACCTGCACTTTCCGAAGGCGGAGACGCGCGGGTATCGCGCGACGTGGGACGGCAGCGTGCGCTGCGCCGTGATGCAGGGTGGCCAGGGTGACGTGAAGCACTGGGCGTTCAACGATCCGCTTCCGCGCAAGGGCCGCCACAAGGACGCGCCGCCGTCACCGGTCGAGTACCGCAGCCTGACGACGAGGGTCGTCGATCTGCATCCGCTCACGATCGCGCAGAACGCACGGACGAGCGGCGGCGGCAACATCGCGATGGTGCCGACGAAAGCCATCACCGTCGGTCCCGTCGAGACGTGGCAGGCGGAGAAGGTCTCGATCTGGCACGCCGGCAATCACGACAATCCATTCGGCCAGCGGCTGACCGCGTTGATGATCTCGCGACGCATCGTCGATTCCGCTGTGCCGATGTCGTTGCTCGGCGACCACCCGAACGTGCAGTTCAACTACTATCGCGGCGGCATCGGCACGTGCGACGTGGAGATGCACTGAGAGGCGGGAGCCGGGGGGCCGGGTGGTCGGGGAGCCGGCGGCTGGGGCTTCGGAAGGGCGCGACTTACCCGGCGAGTAACCGTCGTTTACGTCTTGTGTAAGGCCCGCGTGCGCCTCGCCGGTTTGCAGAGCAATTCCTTCGATTTCCGCCGCGCACGCGCGGGCACCCTGTTTGCTGACTGGCGCAGCCTGACATCTGTGAGGTGCAGGCGCGTGATGAGCAGAAGATTGACTGGGGCCGCGGCCGTAATGCTGCTGGGGGTGCTAATCGCCGCCTGCGACGAGAAGCTGTCGACGCTGGCAGGACCGACACCCGCCCTGCAGCCCACCTTCAACAGCATCGTGTCGGAGGTCTTCACGTCCACTGACGTTGCCGGACGCAGAGCCTGCACGAGCTGTCACACGAACGCCGGGCGGCTTCCGGCGGGTGGCCTCAACCTGCTGCCGGCCTTCGCGCATGCGCAGCTCGTCGGCGTCAGCAGCACGACAAATCCCGGCTTCGTCCGCGTGGTCGCCGGGCGCCCGGATGACTCCGTCCTCCTCTGGAAGATAGAGGGACGATCCGGGATGCGCGGCCAGCGCATGCCGTTCAGCGGACCGCCATTCCTGACGGCGGGACAGATCCTGATCATCCGCCGCTGGATCGAGCGCGGCGAGCCGAACGATTGAGCATTTCTCGTAGTGCACGTAGCGGAGGCCCTTCA
>JBMDXB010000042.1:0-15885 GCA_048594885.1 Vicinamibacterales bacterium | reverse complement strand
CGGGTCCCTGGTCACGGGTCCCTGGTCACGGGTCCCTGGTCACGGGTCCCTGGTCACGGGGCCCTGGTCACGGGTCCCTGGTCACATGTCCCTGGTCACGGTCCTCAGTCGCGAAGGCCCAGGGACCAGGGACCCGTGACCCAGGGACTTAGGACCAGGGACCAGGGACCAGGGACTTACTGTATTTCGCAGACGTCCACGCGGATGCTGGGCCATGTCTTCGGTCCGCTCCACGATGGATATTGCGAACCGTCGATGTCGCCCAGCACGTCGTACTGCCGCTGCGACGTGCCCTGCCCAGCGCAGATGATGTCGCACGAGTAGCCGCCGCAGTTGTGGCCGCCGTCCTTGCGCAGGATGCCCCACGGGCCGCCGCCGATGCCGTTGCGGTTCAGCGAGCGGGCGACGTTCCGCAGGAAGTCGAGCATCTGACCGCCGTCCATGTAGCCGTACTTCGCGCGCTCGCACTGGACAATCGATTCGGGATTGCCCGAGACGCACGGACCGCCGGGGTTCGTCGGACCGCCACCGCCCGGGGGCGGGGGAGGAGCCGGCGGTGCGGGTGTGCGGAAGCTGGCCACGTTCGACCAGCCGCTGCCGATCTCGCCGTTCGTGCCGCGCGCCCTCCAGAACAGCGTGACGCCCTGTGGCAGCGGCGCCGCCGAGTGAATCGTCTGCGCCCCGCCGCTGCGCGGCACGTGGGCGACCGAGACGACGTCGTTGAACGCCTCGTCGCGCGCCACTTCGTACCGGTACTCGACGCTGCCCACCCGTCCCTGCACGCGGCCGTTGTTCACCACCAGGTTCGGCGTGTTGTCCACCGTCCGCTCGCCGTTGTTCGGTGACACCGCCGCCGGCGGATCGATCACGACCGGCACGACGAGGTCGAAGTACGCCGCCGACGAAAACTCGCTCGCATTCGCGCCGTCGTCTGCTTTCACCCGCCAGTAGTACGTAGCGTCCGCGCCCAGGACGGAGTCGACGACCACCGTCGTTTGTCCGCCGGACGTGGGAGCGACCTTGGGATTCGTATAGAGCTTGGTGGTGAAACCGGCGTCGGCCGCGAGCTCGACGACGTACCAGAACGGCCGTTCGCCGTTGGTAGACGCGTTGCCGAACACCAGCCGCAGCGGTTCGGTGTTCAGCACCTCCTGACCGTTGGCCGGCGATACCGGCGCCGGCGTGGTGAGCGACACGCCCGCAATCGGCCCGGCGACGTTCGGGCTGGTGGGCGTGCGGCTCTTGCTGGCCTCACACGCCATAGCGGCGGCGAGTCCTGAAGCCACTACGGCGAATTTTGTAATCGAGATTACGTTTGTGTTCATGACTGGGTACTGCCTGGCAGACGAAAACTGCGAGAGCTGCAGCCTGCGCCCGATTTCCCTTAACGCCTGTTATCGGTTGAGAGTGGAGGCCGGTTTAGGGCCGCCTGATGATAGCAAGTGATGCGCCACGTGCGCTGGAGAAATTGGAGAAAACGGAGTTGGGCGGAGAGAGCGGAGCAAGACGGAACACGGAGAAACGGAGAAACGGAGAAACGGAGCATCAGGTCGACGTACGCCGGCGGCGCGTGAGATAGACGACTCCGCCCGACAGGGAGAACAGCATGATCATCGCGGCGCCCATGAAGGATACGAGCAGCGCCGACTCCAGAGACAGTCCCAGACGAGTGAAGTAGAAGCCGAAGGTGGCCTCGCGTACGCCGAAGCCGTTCATCGACACGGGCAGCATCTGAACGATGAACGATATCGGCACGATGACCGCCAGCTCCGTGACGCCGATCGGCACCCGCATGCTCGATGCTACGGCGAAATAGAAGCCGACCAGTACCGCCTGGACGAGGATCGCTCCGGCGAAGCAGCCGGCAAGCGCGCCCGGTGCTTCGCGGAACTTCGCAAGCGCCGAAGTCAGGCGCTCCAGGCGTTCGTCGATCCACTCCGGATGCAAGATGCGCAGCGGCCGCAGCAGTCGCGTGAACACGTGCGGCACCATCAACGCCGGCGTGCCGAGGATCGCAGCGGTGAGAAGGCCGACCCAGAGGTACCGCGGCGGCAAGAAGTTCGTGATCGCCGGGTGGATCGACGCCGCTATCGCCGCAATCAGCACCAGGCCCATCAGGCCGAGCGCGCGGTCGATCAGCACGACGGTCGTTGCCAGCGTCTTCGAGCCGGCAGCCGGCGCGGTGTCGGCGATGCGGACGACATCGCCGCCGATATTGCTGGGCAGGAAGTTGTTGAAGAACGTCGCGACGAGAAACGACGACGTCAGTGTCTGGAACGGCAGCACGACGTGCTGCGCGTGCAGCAGCAGTCCCCATCGCCAGGCGCTTGCCAGCACCATCGCGAGGTAGAGCGTCAGCGCGGCAACGAGCCACGCCGCCGACGCGGTGCGCGCGACATCCCAGAGTCGGCCGGCGTCGACGCGCGCGAGCAGCACCCAGAGCAGGGCGATGCTCACCGCCGCCTTCAGGACCGCCAGCGCTCTTCGCGGGCGTGGTTCCACCGATGCAGTTGTCGTCGACGTCGTCACTAGGGTCTGGAGTCGCCGGGCGGGCGAGCGGGCCAGTCTAACATGAACCGCCGGAGACGGCGATTAACTCCAGTAAATCGCGCTACTTACGTTGACCTGCTGCGTCGAGTTCCCGTACAATTTCCCCGCTCGTGAAAATCCTCATGCTCGCTCCCGAGCCGTTCTTCGAGCCTCGGGGCACCCCGTTTTCGGAGTACCACCGCATCCGCGCGCTCCTCGATCTCGGCCATACGGTCGACCTCGTCACGTACCCGTTCGGGCGTGACGTCTCGCTGCCGGGTCTGCGGATCTTCAGGTGTCTGCGACCGCCGTTCGTGACGGACGTCCGCATCGGCCCGTCCGCAGCGAAGATCCCGCTCGATCTCGCGCTGACGGCAACGGCGATGCGTCGCGCGTGGTCCGAGCGCTACGATGCGGTTCATTCGCATGAGGAGGGCAGCTTTGCCGGTGTACTGCTCGCCGCGATCATGGGCGTGCCGCACCTCTACGACATGCACTCCAGCCTGCCGCAGCAGCTCACGAACTTCGACTTCAGCCGTTCACGAACGCTCGCGCGGATCTTCGGCTCGCTCGAGCGGTTCGTCATCCGCCGCTCGAAAGTCGTGATCGTCATCTGCCAGCACCTCGAGGACGTCGTCCGGGAAATCTCGCGCGACGTGCCGACGGTTCTGATCGAGAACGCGCCCGGCTCCGGCGAGGCACCGGCCGCGGGATCGGGCGCACGCGTGCGGAGCGAGCTCGGCCTGAGTGCGGAGACCCCGCTCGTCCTCTACACAGGCACCTTCGAGGCGTATCAAGGGCTGGATTTGCTGTTTGCTGCTGCCGCGCGAGTCGCAGCGAGCCGGCCGGATGCCCGATTCGTTCTCGCCGGCGGCCGGCCCGACCAGATTGCCGCCGCGCGCGAGCAGGCGCGTGCCGCCGGGATCGACGGCGTCACGATCCTCGCCGGCCAGCGGCCCGCCGAGGAGATTCCTGCATTCCTCGACGCCGCCGATGTGCTCGTCTCGCCGCGCAGCACCGGCACCAACACGCCGCTGAAGATCTACCAGTATCTCCGCTCGGGCCGCGCGATCGTGGCCACGCGTCTCCTGACGCACACGCAGGTGCTCGACGATGACGTGGCGATTCTCACGCCGCCGACGGCTGACGGGTTTGCCGAGGGGATCCTCGCCGCGATTGGCGATCGGCCGCGTGCGCGAGCGGTTGGCGAGCGGGCACGGCGGCTCGCCGACGCGAAGTACAGCTACGAGGCCTATCTGAGCCGCACGCGCCAGGCGTGCGCGTATCTCACTGGCGATGTCGCGCCGCACGCCGCGCGAGGCGTCGCGTGAGCGTGCCGGCTCGCTCCGGACACACGACCCCCAGCCGTCCGGATCATTACAGCTACTCTGTCTATGCCGATCCGGCGATGGCGGAGCGCTTCGATGCGATGCGCTTCAGCGGGCCGATCGGCAGGCTCCTCGCAGACACGCAGGAGGAGCTGATTGCCCGCTACCTCGCGCCGCTCGACGGCCGCAGCGTGCTCGACGTCGGCACCGGGACGGGTCGCGCCGCGGTGGCGCTGGCGCGGCGTGGCGCTCTCGTTACGGGCGTCGACGCGTCAGCCGAAATGCTCGCAGTGGCCGAACGTCGCGCGGCGGACGCCGGCGTGCAGGTCACGTTCACGACCGGCGATGCGCACGCGTTGACCTTCGATGCTCGATCCTTCGACGCTGTCGTGTGCCTGCGCGTCCTGATGCACACGCCCGGCTGGCGTCAATCGCTCGGCGAGCTGTGCCGCGTGGCGAAGACGCGCGTCGTCTTCGATTACCCCGCGCTCGCGAGCGCCGCCGCGCTGCAGTCCCTGACACGCCGCGTCGCGCATGCGCTCGGCGCGCGCGTCGAGGCATACCGCGTCTTTTCCGATCGGGCGATTTTTCGCGCGCTCGAAGAACACGGCTTCCGCATCGTCGAGAGCCATCGTCAGTTCGTGCTGCCCATTGCGCTGCACAAGCAGCTCGGGTCGGCGGCCGCGACCACTCGCATCGAAGGCGCGTTTCAGCGCGCCGGCCTGACACGGCTTCTCGGTTCTCCCGTGACGATCGTGGCGGAGCGTTGCGCGTCCTAGTTACCGGCGCGACCGGCTTCACCGGTCAGCATCTGGCGCGCCATCTCCGCGCGCGCGGCGATGACGTTCGCGCGCTCGTTCGCGATCGTTCGCGCGCCGCGGATCTTGCGGCGTCGGAGATCGAGCTCGCGGCCGGAGATCTGAGGAATCGCGGCGACATCGCCGCCGCGGTTGCCGGTGTCGAGGTCGTCTACCACATCGCCGCCATCTACCGGCAGGCGGGACTTCCTGAGCAGGAATACCGGGCGATCAACACGGACGCCGTCGCCACGATCGTGCGCGAAGCGGCCCGCGCGGGCGCGCGCCGCGTCGTCCACTGCAGCACGGTGGGCGTGCACGGCGACGTCGAGCATCCACCGGCGAACGAGGATGCGCCGCTGCGCCCCGGCGACGTCTATCAGCGCACGAAGCTCGATGGCGAGCACGCCGCTCGTGCGGCCGCAACGGAGACGGGCGTTGAGGTCGTCATCGTTCGGCCGACCGGCATCTACGGGCCGGGCGACCGGCGGCTGCTGAAGCTGTTTCGCGGCGTCGCGCGGCGGCGCTTCGTCATTCTCGGCGATGGCCGCATCTACTACCACCTCACCTACATCGACGACCTCGTCGAGGGCTTCCGCTTGTGTGGAGGCGTGGCTGCCGCCGCCGGCCGCACCTACATCCTGGCCGGACCGGAGGTTACGACGCTCAACGAGCTCGCCGCGATCATCGCGCAGCAAGCGCGCGTCCCGCCGCCCCGGCTGCACCTGCCGGTGTGGCCGTTCTGGCTCGCCGGCGCCGCCTGCGAGGCGCTGTGCGCGCCGCTTGGCATCGAGCCGCCGATCTATCGACGCCGAGTCGATTTCTTCACCAAGAGCCGCGCCTTCGACCTCTCTCGCGCGCGCGTCGAGCTTGGTTACGCTCCGGTGGTCGGCGTCGCAGAAGGTGTTGGGCGAACACTCGCCTGGTACAAGAAAACCAGGTGGCTCTAGACTGGGGAGAATGCTCCGGGCAATGCCTGTCGAACAGCGGCCGAAACTCGCGGCGCCATGACTTCTGCTCCTGCGCCAGGCACTCAGTCTGCCGGCCGATGGGCCTTCATCGCCGTTGCCGCAACACTGCTCCCGATAATGATCCTCGCGTCCTTCGACTTTGGTGTGACGTGGGACGAGAAGGACCGTCATCGAAACGGCGAGTTCGTCTGGGAGTTCATCCGGGGTCTTCGAAGCCGCTCGGCCTTTGCTGAAACCGGCGGGCACCTGTATCCCGGCCTGTTCGACACCATCTGTGCCGCTCTCGAAGCCTGGGTACCCGCGAACCGGTACGTGGTGCGGCACGCGGTCAACGCCGCGTTCGGCTGGATTGGCGTCGTGTATTGCGGCCGGCTCACGGCACGGCTTTTCGGCGTGTGGTCTGGAGTGCTGGCGATGGTCCTCCTCGCGCTGTCACCCCGGTACTTCGCCGACTCGATGAACAACCCCAAGGACCTTCCATTCGCGGCGATGAGCGTGATGGTGCTTTACTACATCTCGACTGTCTCGACGCGGTGGCCGTATGTGACTCCATCGACGGCGGTCAAGATCGTACTCGCACTCGCGCTGGCCCTGAATATTCGCGTCGGCGCTCTGCTGTACCTCGGGTACTTCAGCGTGTTGATAGCTGCCCTGGTCGTGATCGACCGCTGCACGAACTGGCGTCGGCTGGCGGACACCGCGGGCCGCGTGCTCGCGGTCGGCGTCGCCATGCTGCTGCTCGGCACTGTGTTCTGGCCGTGGGCCGGCGCCGCGCCGTTGACGCGGCCGTTCCAGGCACTCCTCGGCGCCGCCAATTACCCGTGGGATGGCGTAATCGTGTTCAACGGCGACGAGTATCGTGCGACCAATCTGCCTTGGTACTATGCGCCCTGGTGGTTCCTGATTTCGACGCCGCCCGTTGTTCTTGCCGGTACTGCGCTGTCGGGGTTCTTTGTCTGGAACCGTGACGACACGCTGCGCAGGGTCGGCCTGTGGGCCGTTGTCGTCGTCCCCGTGGCTGCCGGGATCGTCATGGGCTCGACACTGTATGACGGCATACGGCATCTGCGCTTCATCGATCCCGTTCTCGTTGTCCTCGCGGCGGCGGGCTGGACAGGAGTGCTCCGCGCGTCCCGTCCGCGCTGGCTGCGCCGCGGCGCCGCGTTAGGGTTGGCCGCCGGGCTCGCAAGCGTTCTGATCTTCGATGTTCGGTTCCATCCGAATCAGGGCGTGTACTTCAATGCGCTCGTCGGCGGGCCACACGGTGCCTTCAAGCGCTACGACATGGATTACTGGGGCAACTGCGTCTTCCAGGCGGTGGAGTGGAGCGCCAGAACTGCCCGGTCGTACCGGCGCGTCCTGATAGTCTCGGGACACCCCGCGCACCTGGTCCAGCTGAATTCGGAGCGTTTCCGGGAGGTGTCCTTCACCGATCTGTCGCGCAACCGGCACCACCTGCACGTCCGGCTGGCCCGCGGCTCGATAGCGGGACTCAGCGAGCTTGTAGAAGAACCGGCGCTGCACCGGGTGCGCACACCCGACGGTGTCGTACTGTGCACCGTCTCCCCGGGGCCCGCCTACGCCGAGCTGGAGCCCCTTCGGCACCGTGTGTCAGAGGCTGAACGCGTCCCGCCGCGCGCGTCTCTCAGGCTGCATCCCTATGGGCCGGCCTCTGCGCTCGCTTTCCCCAGGTAAGTGCACACGAAGGTTCACCGCGCCACGGGCTGATCGCGCAGCCGTGCCCGCTGGGTCGCTATACTGCTTCCGCGTGCCGCGGCTTGCCGTTCTCGGGATCTTCGTCCTGCTGGCCATCGTCCACACCTGGCCGCTCGCTCAGCGGCCGGCGGTCTACTCCCGCGTCGACAACGGCGACTACAATCTGAACGTGTGGGCCATGGACTGGGTCGCCCACACATTGCCCACCGACCCGTTGCATCTCTTCGACGCGAACATTTTCCATCCCGCGCCGCTCACGCTCGCCTACTCGGAGCCGCTCATCCTGCAGGGCGCGTTGGCGATGCCCGGCTCGTGGCTGGGGCTGCCGCCGATCGCATCGTTCAATCTGGTTCTCATCGCCGGGTTTGCGCTCTCGGGCTGGGCCTTTGCGCTGCTCGCGCAACGCGCCACCGGCAGCTGGATGGCGGGCCTGATCGCAGGATCCGCGGCGGCCTTCAACGCGCATCACCTCGTGCGACTCGCCCACATTCAGGCGCTCCACCTGGAGCTCGTCCCCCTCGTGTTCCTTGCGCTCGATCGGCTGCTCGCCGCCGGGCGCGTGCGCGACGCGGTTTTCGCCGGAACGGCGGTGGCGCTGCAAGCGACCGTGTCGATCTATCTGCTCGTCTTCACAGGCTGGGCAGCGATCTGCGCGTGGCTGGCGCGGCTGCCGGAGTGGCGCGCCCGGCTCCGTGACACGGCTGTGTGGACGCTCGTGGCTGGGGCGACGTGCGCGCTGCTGCTCGTTCCCGTGCTCTGGCCGTACGCCGAGCTCGCAAACAGGCATGGCATGATGCGAGAGATCGGCGAGACCCGAAGCTGCGCGGCCACGTGGACTGACTACCTCTACACAGGCTCGCGCGTGCATTACGAGGCATGGAGCCATCGTTTCAGGGACAGCTCGGATGCGAACTTCCCGGGCCTCACCGTGACAGCGCTCGCGGTTCTTGCGCTATGGGGGACCGGCGGCCGTTCTCCTCACACGCGCATGTGGCTCGGGGTCGTCGTGGGTTCGGTGCTGCTGTCCGCGGTGCCGCGGTTTCCGGGCTTCTCGTGGCTGCACCAACACGTCGTGATATTGAACGCCATCCGCTGCTACTCGCGCGCCGGGCAGATGGCGCTGGTTGGCATGGCCGCACTTGCCGGGTTCGGCGCGGCGCGGTTGCTGCGGACGGCACAATCGGCACGCACGGCGATGCTGACCGGCATCGCGCTGATCGCAGCCATCAACCTCGAAGCGCTGCGCGCGCCGCTGGACTATCACGAGTTTTCCGGCGTGCCGGCCATTTACGATCGCCTGCGCGACGAGCCACATGCCGTCGTCGTCGAGCTCCCGTTCTACGAACCTCGCGCGTTTTTCGGTAACGCGAAGTACATGCTCTACGCCACGCGACACCGCCACCCGATCGTCAACGGATACAGCGGTTTCGTACCACCGGATTTCGAGGCCACAGCCAAGGCGATGCAGGCGTTTCCCGAGTATGCGGCCCTCGAGACCATGCACAAGCTCGGGGTCACGCACGTCGTCGTACGCCGCACGCGTGAGATGGAGGACCGTCGGGAAGCCATCGATACGAGCCCGGCGCTGCGCCTCTGGATCGAGCAGGATGGAATCGCGATTTACCGTTTAGGGCGTCGCTGACGTTTCCGTGGACCCGATTGACGGTCATGCGTCAGCGTGAGAGGGACCGGTCACCTTCACGCCTGGCGGCGGCACCCTCGAAGCGGCGACGACGGTACCGGCGATGTCGCTCGCATCGCGCGCTCGCGATGCGGTCATCCGGCCGTTTCGTCATGAGCGCCCTTATCATATGCTTGACCCGCAGGCCGCCGAACCATGGCGGCTGCAAGGACCAAGGGCCAAAGGACCAAGGACCAACGTTGGTCCTTGGTCCTTGGTGGCTTGGCCTTTGGCTGCGTCAGTTCCTCTAAAGATGGCTGAGATTCCACGCGCGCAGGACCAGTTGTTCGATCAACGCCGGTCGGCGCGCGTCAAGTATGCGTCGCTCGTCGTCGGCCGTCCCGGCTGGGGCGCGTTGCTTCACCACGAGATCGTGACGCTGCTCTCGCAGCACGTTCCCGGCGCGCTCGGCTTCGCGCTGCGCAAGATCCTGTATCCGTCGCTGCTCGGATCGGCAGGACGCAACGTGATCTTCGGGCAGAACGTCGTCCTGCGGCATCCGCACAAGATCCGCATCGGCGACAACGTGGTCATCGACGACAACTGCCTCCTCGATGCCAAGGGTGACGGCAACGCGGGCATCACGATCGGCAACGGTGTGTTCATCGGACGCAACACGATCCTGTCGTGCAAGAACGGCGACATCGTCGTCGAGGACGGAGCGAACATCGGCTTCAACTGCGAGCTGTTCTCGGCGAGCCGCGTGCGCGTCGGGCGCGACACGCTGCTGGCAGCGTATTGCTACCTGATCGGCGGCGAGCACGACTTCAGCGATCCCACGCAGGCCGTCATCTCGCAGTCGCGGCGGTCGTCTGGCGTGGACGTCGGCGCCGGTGCGTGGCTCGGCGCGGGCGCGAAGGTTCTCGATGGCGTCGAGATCGGGGATCGCGCCATCATCGGCGCCGGCGCGGTCGTACGCAGCAGCGTGCCGGAAGCGTCGATCGCCGCCGGCGTGCCGGCACGCGTCATCGGTCAGCGTGAAGGAGCCCCGCCCTTCGACGTGGCTCAGGGCAGGCAGCCGTGATTGCCGGACGCAAGCTCAATGTCCTCCAGGTGTGCGATCACCTCGGGTGGGAAGGCTCGCGGATGCACGGCGTCAAGCGCCTCTTCGCGTGGATGATTCCGCGCTTCGATCCCTCGCGCTTCAACGTCTCGCTCGTCAGTCTGCGCAAGAAGGATCTCTCGGAGGAAACGCTCGAGTCGTTCGGCATCGACATCACCTACCTGCACAAGTCGAAGTTCGATCTCGCGACACTGCCAGCGCTGCTGAAGGTCGTCGATCGCCAGCAGATCGACATCCTGCACCTGCACGGCTACGGCGCGACGACGTTCGGGCGCCTGGCGGGTGCCGTCCGGCGGATCCCGACGATCCTGCACGAGCACGCGAATCTGACGGACACGCCATGGTTCCAGAAGGTCGCCGACTCGATGCTGGAGCCGTTCACCGACATCGCGATCGCGGTATCGAAGAGCACGGCAGACTTCGTCGTCAACGCGCGGCAGATTCCCGCGAAGAAGGTGAAGGTCGTCTACCTGGGAGTTCCGCTGGAGGAGTTCAGCCGTCCGCGCTCGCCGGACGAAGTCCTTTCCGCGCGTGAGGGGCTCGGCGTGCAGCCGGGCGACTTCGTTGCCGGCACCGTCACGCGGCTGCACGATTCCAAGGGCAATTCGTACCTCGTCGACGCCGCGCGCCTGGTGTTGAACGAACGGCCGCACGCCAGGTTCTTCATGGTCGGCGAGGGACCGCTGCTCGGCGATTTACAGGCGCAGGCGCAAGCCCTCAATCTCGGCGACCGCTTCGTCTTCGCCGGGTTCGCACGCGACGTGGCGCGGGTCGTCTCGGCGTTCGACATCAGCGTGTTCCCGTCGCTGTGGGAGGGTACGCCGCTCACCGTGTTCGAAGCACTCGCGATGGGGAAGCCGATTGTCGCGACCGACGCGGATGGTCTCGTTGACGTCCTGACGGCCGATCGCGACGCCCTCATCGTGCCGAAGCGCAACGCCCGGTCGCTGGCTGACGCGATCGTGCGGATGGCCGACGAGCCGGAGACGCGCGCGCGGCTTGGCGCAGCGGCGCACGAGACCGGCAAGCAATACGACATCGCCGCGTTCGTCCGGAAGATGGAGTGGCTGTACGAGTTGCTGCACCGCGTTTCGCGGCCGACCCATCGCAAGGGCATCCTCGAATCGGATCTGTCGTTCCTCACGAGCAGGACGCCGGCGTGAGCGACCGCAGCAGCCAGACGGTGGTGGAGGCATCGCCGCCGCGTACCAGCACGCCAGGGTTGCTGCTTGCGGCCGTCATTTTCTCGCTCTATGGCGGGCTCGCGCTCACGGTCGACTTCCCACGAGCGGCGTTCGGGCTCCACAGCGACGAGGCGACCTATTACATGCTGGGTCACAGCCTCGCGGAGGACGGCGACGTCACGTACCGCCGCGAAGATCTCATGCGCGTGTGGCGCGAGTTTCCCGGCGGGCCGTCGGGGCTGTTTCTGAAGCGAGGCCGCGACATTCTCGACGGCGGCTTCATGCTGCGCCCGCCGTTCTTCTGGACGCGCACGCAGGCGGATCCGGACGGCTCGCGGCTCTTCTTCGGCAAGTCGTTCATCTATCCACTCTTTGCCGCGCCCTTCGTCGCGGTGTTCGGCACCAACGGATTTCTCGTCCTTCACGCCGTGCTCCTCACGCTGGTCGCGTGGTGCTCGTTCCTGTTCCTGCACGCGCGCATGCGGGCGGAGATCGCCGCATTGCTCGCCGGCGCCTTCCTGATGGTGACGGTCGTTCCCGTCTACTTCGTCTGGATTGCGCCGGAGCTGTTCAACTTCTCCCTCGGCCTGCTCGCCTACTTCTGCTGGCTTTACAAAGAGGTCGCGCCCGCCCCGCACGTCGGACGCCGCGCGCGCTGGCTGTTCGGTCCCGCGAGCGACATCGTCGCCGCCGTGCTGATCGGCATTTTGACGTTCTCGAAACCGCCCAACGCGTTGCTCGTCGTGCCGATTGTCATCTGGCTGGCGTGGAGACGCCGCTGGGCGCGTGCGGCCGTGGCCAGCGCGTTGTTCGTTCTCGTCGCCGTGGGACTGTTTGCCGCCAACGTGGCCATCACCGGCGAGTGGAACTACCAGGGGGGCGAGCGCGCGACGTTGTACTGGGAATACCCGTTTCAGACCCCGATCGCGACCTTCGACAGCGTCGTCGAGAAGCTGCACGGGCGCGACGAGACGCTGACGGAGATCATCTTCGACCCGCGTGTCTTCTGGACGAACCTGCTGCACAACCTGAAGTGGTTCTTCGTTGGCCGCTATGCAGGCCTGGTGGCGTACTTCTTCCCCGCGGTGTTCGTCCTGATCGCGCATCTCGTCATGCTGCGGCGCCGGCCGCTCTGGCAGCATCTGGTCTTCGCCGCGGGCGTCGCGCAGATCCTCGTCTTCATCGTGATGACGCCGTACACGTGGAACGGCGGCGGCGGGTCGGTGGGAAACCGTTATTTCATGAGCGCGTACGGCGTGTTCCTGTTTCTGATGCCGATCGTGCCGCGTGTCTCGGTGGCGCTGATTCCGTGGATTATCGGCGCCATCTTCACTGCGTCGCTCGTGATGCGGCCGTTCGCGGCGTCGTTCCGCCCCGGCGACAACGCCAACAGCGGACCGCTGCGGCTGCTGCCGCCGGAGCTGACGTTGGTCTACGACTGGCCGACCAACACGGACCGCGCGCGAACGGTCGCGTGGTTTGGCGATTATCCGAAGGGCAGCAGCCCCGGGTTCCAGATCTACTTCTTCGACCGCAATGTCTACGAGAAGGAGGTTGACAACAGCTTCTGGGTCAAAGGGGAGACGAAGGCCCAATTCCTCATCAAGACCGATCGGCCGATGAAGCGGCTTCAGTTGACGCTCACCGCGGGCGCTGTCGCGACGACCGTCAAGGCGACGCTGTCGGGACGTTCGCAGGAAGTGCCGCTGCAGCCTGGCGAGTCACGCCAGATCCTGTTTGCCATGCCTGCCGGGTTCCCCTATCAGGGGCAATGGCCGGTGTGGGTCGCCTCCGTCTCGAGCTCCGCCGGCTTCACGCCCATCTTCATCGACCCGTCGTCCACCGATACGCGATACCTCGGCGTTCGCGTGACGCCCACGCTCGTCGAGTGACGTCAAAGGCCAAAGACCAAAGACCAACTGCCAAGTATTGGAACTCGCAACTTCCAAAGACCAACTTCCAAGAGCGCCCCGTTTTGGCCGTTGGTCTTTGTTCTTTGGCCTTTGGGAGTTCCGCTGTTTGGCCCTTGGCCTTTGGCCCTTTGGGAGTTGTTATAGTAAACCACCGTGAGAGCGACGTTCGCGGACGTCCGCGATTACTGGGATCACCACATCCACGACCTGGAGATCAGCCGGCACCAGCCGGGGACGCGCGAGTTCTTCGCCGATCTCGATCAGTACCACTTCGAAAAGCTCCACCACCTCGTCCGGCTGATCGACTTCGCCGCCTGGCGTGGCAAGCGAGTGCTCGACGTGGGCTGCGGCGCTGGTACCGATCTCGCGCGCTTCGCGAGAGCGGGTGCGATTGCCACTGGCGTCGACGTCTCGTCATCGGCGATCGACCTCGCGCGCGCCAACTTCGGTCAGCAGCGGCTCGAGGCGGATCTTCGTGTTGCCGACGGCGAGCACCTGCCGTTTGCCGATGACACGTTCGATTTCGTCTTCGCTCACGGCGTCGTGCAGTACACGCCGGATGGGCGCGCGCTGGTGGAGGAGTGCCGCCGCGTGCTGAAGCCGGGCGGCGAAGCGGTGTTTCAGGTCTACAACCGTATCTCCTGGCTGAACGTGCTGTCGAAGATCATGAAGGTGCCGCTCGAGCATGAGGACGCGCCGGTGCTGCGCAAGTACAGCGCCGGCGAGTTCCGCGCCCTGCTTCGCGGCTTCCGGGACGTACGGATCGTCGAGGAGCGGTTTCCGGTCAAGTCGAGGCTGCACGGAGGCTGGAAGGGGCTGCTGTTCAACACGTGCTTCGTGGGCACCTTCAACGCGCTGCCGCGTGGCCTCGTGCGCCGATTCGGATGGCATCTGCTGGCGTTTTGCCGGAAGTGACGGCGTCGACGACGTATTCCCGTCGTGAGGCGCTCGCCGGCGCCCTGCTCGCTGCCGCGGTGGTTGTCGCCTTCACGTGGCCGATGGCCGCGCGCCCCGCGAGCTTCGGCCGGATCGACAGCGGCGACGGCCAGTTCAGCATCTGGAACGTCGGCTGGGTCGCGCACGCGCTCACCATCGGCGAGCGCAGCGTCTTCAACACCAACATCTTTCATCCGCACAGAGGCACGCTCGCCTACTCCGAGGCAAACCTCGGCGCCGGCGTGCTGGGCGTCCCCGCGTACCTCGCGACCGGGAGCGCCGTCGCCGCACACAACTCCGCCGTCCTCATCGGCCTCTGGCTGTCGATGCTCGGCGCGGGCGTGCTCGCCTGGCGGCTGACGGGCAGCCGCGCGGGTGCGTTCGTCTGCGCGGTGCTCTTCACGTTCTGCCCGCACGTCTTCTCGCACACGGCGCACATCCAACTGCTGATGGTGTTCGGCTTGCCTTGGGCGCTGGTCGCGCTGCACGCGTTCGTCGATGCGCCGTCGATGGCGCGCGCGCTGCTGCTGGGACTCGCGCTCGCCGTGCAGGCGCTGTTCTCCGGCTATTACGGGATTCTCGCGGGGCTCTCGGTCGGCACCGGCTGCCTCTACTACACGCACGCGCGAGGGCGATGGACCGATCGCCGATGGTGGTTGCTGACGGCGCTCGCGGCCGCTGTGTCGATTGCCCTCGTGGTGCCGTTCTTCATTCCGTATGTCCGGCTGCAGCAGGACACCGGCTTCGGCCGCAGCCTCGAGGAAGCGTATCGCTGGTCGGCCGACTGGCGCGCGTACCTCGCGTCGTCCGGCTGGCTGCACTCGTGGATGCTGCTCTACCTGGGCACGTGGAAAGAGGTGCTGTTTCCCGGCTTCGTTTCGCTGACGCTCGGTGCCGTCGGCATCGTCGCCGGCTGGCGGCGGCTGGTTCCCGTCGCAGCCGGCGCGCACCCGCCGGCGCGCGAGACGGTTGGCTGCTATCTGCTCCTCGGCGCGCTTGCGTGCTGGACGTCGTTCGGCCCGTCCGCGGGTCTCTATACGCTGCTCCACGAGACGGTGCCCGTGTTTTCGCTCGTGCGCGCGCCGGCGCGGTTCGGGATCGCCGTGATGCTGTCGCTCGGGGTGGTTTCGGCCTTCGGTTGCGCGCTGCTCGTCTCGCGCGTGAACGCCCGCCGCGCCTCAGTGCTTGCGGTGGCGCTCGGCATCGCGGCAACCGCCGACATGTGGACCGGCTGGCCCGGGCAAGAGGTTCCGCCGCCGTCAGTCGCTCACAAAACGCTGAAGATGATGCCCCCGGCGCCGGTCGTCGAGTTCCCCTTCTTCTACCGGCCCGCGGACTTTCACCGCCACGCCCGCTACATGTTCGACTCGACGTATCACTGGCTGCCGCTCATCAACGGCTACAGCGATTACATTCCGCGCGACTTCGTCGACATGGCGGTGCCGCTCTCGTCGTTTCCAAATCCCGAGGGGTTCGAGATCCTGCGCAATCGCCGCGCGCGCTACGTCCTGTTCCGGCCCGATTGGTACAACCGCGAGCTGCGCGCCGGACTGCTCGCGCGCCTCGAGCAGTATCGGCCGTATCTCCGCCCGCACGTCACGAAAGGCGATGTCTGGCTCTACGAAATCTCCGCCTGGCCGCATTGAAGTCCCTAGTCCCTGGTCCCTGGTCCCTGGTCCTTCAGTCCCTGGTCGCGGGTCCATGGTCCCAGGTCCGGTCCCGGATCCTGGACCAGGGACTCGCGACCAGGGACTCGCGACCAGGGAC
>JBMDXB010000041.1:0-284939 GCA_048594885.1 Vicinamibacterales bacterium | reverse complement strand
CCGCGGGGGCCCCCCCGGGGGACCGGTCTTCACCCACCACTTGGGTGTGGCTCCACCCCCGGCCCCCCGTCGCAGCGCCGCGGCGAGATCCACGAGACGGACGAACTCGGCACGATAGCCGTCCGGATCCTCGCCGCGGTGCCGCTTCGCGAGTGCCTGCACGGACGTCCAGGACGCCGCGCCCTTGAACTCGGAGTTCCGCAGCAGCATGCCGAACTGCGCGACGGCGGCGGCGAATCCGAGATTGCCTGACGGCTCGCCCGCGCGATCGCGCACGGCGACGCTGGTCAACTCGCTGCGATCCTCATCCGGCTTCTTGTAGCGGACCTTCACCGTCATCAGCTCGCCGGCGTGCGCCGACGCATTCGGACGGGCAGATTCCTGATACTTCAACGGGTCCGCCGCCGGTCCGTCGATCGGTTCGCCTGGCGGAATCAGCTCATACAGCGCCGTCACCGTGTGGCCGGCGCCGATCTCGCCCGCATCCTTCCTGTCGTCGTTGAAATCCTCGCGGTTCAGCAGCCGGTTCTCGTAGCCGACGAGCCGGTACGCGCCCACCGTCTGCGGATTGAACTCGACCTGGATCTTCACGTCCTTGGCGACGGTGACGAGCGTCGCGCCGGCCTCGGCGATCAGTACCCTGCGCGCTTCGTGCAGCGAGTCGAGATATGCGTAGTTGCCGTTTCCCTTGTCCGCGAGCCTCTCCATCGTCGAGTCCTTGAGGTTGCCCGTGCCGACGCCGAGCACGGACAGGAAGACGCCGCGACGCCGCTGCTCTTCGATCAGCCGGACCAGCTCTCCCTCGCTCGTGACGCCGACGTTGAAGTCGCCGTCGGTCGCGAGGATCACGCGGTTGATGCCGTTCTTGATGAACTGCTCGGACGCGATGTTGTAGGCGAGCCGGATGCCCGCGGCGCCATTGGTGGAGCCGCCCGGCGTCAGCACCGCGATCGCCTGCTGGATCTCCTCCTTGCGATCGCCGCGCGTCGAGGGTAGCGCGACGCCGCTTGCGCCCGCGTAGGTGACGATCGCGACACGGTCCGCTCCCGCCAGCGTTTCGGCGAGCATGCGCATCGCGGTCTTCACGAGCGGCAGCTTGTCGGGGGAGTCCATCGAGCCGGAGACGTCCAGCAGGAAGACGAGATTGCGCGGCGGCGTGCGCTCCTGCGGGATCCGTTTCGCCTGAAGGCCGATGAGCGCAAGGCGATGGCGCGGATTCCAGGGACACGCGCTCACTTCGGTCGTCACGGAGAACGGCCCGTCGCCGGAGGGTTCGCCGTACGAGTAGCGGAAGTAGTTGATCAACTCCTCGACGCGGACGGCGTCGGCGGGCGGCAGCGTCCCCTGGCCGAGGAAGCGCCGCACGTTCGAGTAGGAGGCCGTGTCGACGTCGATGGAGAACGTGGACACGGGCGTTTCGCTCGCCCGCCGGAAGCGGTTCTCTTCGATGTGCGCGTAGGCCTCGGTGTTGAAGGGCGGCGGTGCCGCTGGGAATGCCATCCTGTGCAAGCCGCCCACGCCGCCCTTCGCGCTGACGGACATCTCGGCGGCGACCGGCGCCCGCGAGCGCGCGTGGTCCGTCATCACCATCGATTGCAGCGTGATACGCAGCGCCGGCACCGGCTTGTCGTCGACGACGGCCCGTGCGGTTGCCGGAACGAAACCGGTCAATGCCGCGCGCACCGCGTATGTGCCGGCGCCGACGCCCCCGAATCGGAAGCGGCCGCTGCTGTCGGTCGACGTCTGGCGTTCGACGCGGCCGGCGCGCTCGAGCTCGACGCGGACGCCCGCGAGCGGCTTCCCGCTCCCGTCGACCACGGTTCCCGTGACGACGCCGACAGCGGTCTGAAGCTGGGGTTGTTGAAGAAACAGGCCGAAAAGGCCGAGGAACACGAGCCTGGCGAAGACCCTCATCAGGAACCTCCGCGACTTAGAACGAAGCCGCGGAGATTCCTTGCAGAAACTGCAACAGGGGGTCAGGTCTTGAATTATCGGAAAACCGTCAATTCAAGACCTGACCCCCACCGGCCGCTCGCCCGCGAGGAAGCGGTCGACGCGCTGGGCGACGTCCTTCAGGTAGGCCTCGTCGCCGCCGGATACCTCGGTGGTCACGTAGCCGGTGTACTTGACGTCGGCGAGCGCCTTCCGCACTTCCGGCCAGTCGATGTCCCCCTCGCCGATGTTCTTGAAGGCATACGAGCTGGTCTTCCGATCGAAAGTGAAGTCCTTGAGATGGACCTTCACGATTCGCGAGCCGAGCGTCCGGATCCAGTCCTGCGGGAACGCCCAGATCAGGATGTTGCCGACGTCGAAGTAGGCACGCACCCACGGCGACTGGAACTCGTCGACGTAGCGGTTCATCTCCAGCGGACTGAGGAGGAACTTGTTCCACACCTCCTCGATGCCGACGACCACCTTCACATCCCGGGCGACCGGCAGAATGCGCTCGCGGATGACGCGCTGCGAGCGCGCCCAGGCATCCTGGTAGCCGGTCTTCGCGTCAACGACGGCGGGGACGAGCAGGACGGTGTCCGCGCCCCAGAGCTTCGCGTTGCGCAGCGAGGTTTCCATGCCCTTGACGCTGCGATCGACGACCTCGCGATCGCTGCTCGACAGCGGATACCGCCAGTGATCCTCGTTCATCACCGAGTGGATCGTGATGCCGGCCTTCTTCGCCGCCTCGTTGATCTCCGCGGCCTCCTCATCGCGGGTGATCGTCCGCATCTCGATCGCGTCGAAGCCGGCTGCGCGCGCGATCGCAAACCGCTCGGCATACGTAGTCGCGGTCTTCGGCAACATCGAGATCAGCACGGATTTACGGATGGTTGTTCCGGAAATGGGGACACCCCCTGTCTTCGGGACCATCTCGCCGAAAACGGGGAGTGTCCCCATTTCCGCGGCCGCCGCAATGCCGGCGCCCAGCATCTTCAGAAATGTTCGCCTGTTGTCCATGAGGTTTGCTCCCGGGACGTTATACTACGTCCTGAACTTGCCACCCTCACCTGCTCTGGAGCTCATCATGCCGAGGAAGTCCGAAGTCACTCGTCGTGCATTCATTGAAGCCGTCGCCGCGGCCGGCGCGGCCGCCGTCTCGATCGGCGCGGCCGGCAATCCTCTCCGCGCTCAGGGCCGAGGTGCCGCAGTGCAGCGCATCAAGCCGCAGGCGCCGGACGGCAAGCCGTTGAGAGCCGGGCTCATCGGATGCGGCGGGCGCGGCAGCGGCGCGGCGGAGAACTTTCTCGACGCCGGCCCGAACCTGCAGATCGTCGCGCTGGCCGACGTGTTTCCCGACAAGGTCAAGGCGACGCAGCGCCGCTTGAAGGAGCGCCGCGGGCAGGACATCCCGGATTCGCGCCTCTACACGGGTTTCGACGCCTACCAGAAGCTGCTGGAATCCGACGTCGACGTCGTCCTGAACGCCGTTCCGCCGCATTTCCGCCCGCTGCACGCCGCCGCCATCGTCGACGCCGGCAAGCACGCGTTCCTCGAGAAACCGCTGTCGGTCGACGTCCCCGGCGCCGTATCGATCGTGCAGACCGCCGACAAGGCCGCGAGCCGCGGCCTGTGCCTGATGACCGGCACGCAGCTTCGCCGCAGCCTCTCGCGCATGGAGGTCCAGAAGCGCGTTCGCGGCGGCGAGATCGGCGACATCCGCGCGATCCGCGCCATCCGCAACCAGGGCGCGCTCTGGTACGTCGTGCCGCAGAGCGGCTGGTCGGACATGGAGTACCAGCTTCGCGACTGGGTCAACTGGGGTTGGCTGTCGGGCGACATCATCGTCGAGCAGCACATCCACCATCTCGACGCGATGCTCTGGATCACCGGCAAGCCGCCGGTCAAGGCCACCGGCATGGGTGCGCGCGCCCGCCGCAAGACGGGCGATCAGTACGACTTCTTCAGCATCGATTACGAGTTCGACGACGGCGTGCACATGCACAGCACGATTCGCCAGCTCAATGGATGCGCCAACGATCGGCAGGAGGTCATCGTCGGTACGAAGGGCGCGGCGAGCCTCGACGGCGTCATCTTCGACCTGTCCGGCAAGCCGACCTGGAAGTACTCCGGGCCCGAGACCGACGAGCTCGTGCAGGAGCACGCGGACTGGATCACCGCCATCCGCAGCGGCAAGCCGGTCAACACGGTGCGCGAAACCGCGACGTCAACGCTCATCGCGATCATGGGCCGCGACTCGGCCTACACCGGCAAGGCGATAACGTGGGCGGATCTGAACGCGTCGACCTCGCGCATGGGGCCGACCGAATACACGATGGGTCCGCTGCCGTTCAAGCCGGTCGCGCCGCTGGCCGGCATCGACGACAAGCAGCCCCCACGTAATACGACGGTGTAGTGTCAATGCTGAATGCCGAATGCTGAATGCTGAATGGAAATGCGGAATGTTGAAACATTCAGCATTCCCATTCAGCATTTGGCATTCAGCATTCAGCATTGACGAGGCGTCAGTACCCCGGAAACATCTTCTTGAGCTCGTCGACGGACGCTTGCCGTCCGTACTGTCCGAGCTGGAACGCCTCGGCGTAGCGGAACTTCGATCCGCGTTCCTTCCCATACAGTTCGATCAGCTTCTGCCGGTACTGATCCGCGACCGCGATGTTGCGCTTCCGGTGGGATTCGAGGATGTACGCCTCGCGCTCCTTGTCGGCGGCCGGAACGTTCGCGCCGGTGCGGCCCGCCCATGAATCGCGGTCGCCGAACTGCGACGGCATCGATTGGATGCACTTCCACTTCTTGTCCGCTACATCGTCGATGCCGACGACGAGCGTCGGCGTGAACGGCTTCGGATCCTGGAAGCCGTCCGAGTAATACATGTAGATCGGATTGCGCGGCGTCGGCGGCGTGTCGGGAACGAAGAACGGCGCGACGACGAGGACTGCCGTGTCGTCGAGCAGGACGCCCGTGTAGCGATGATCCGGGTGGTAGTCGTACGGGCGGTGGCCCATGACGATGTCCGCCTGCCATTCGCGAATGAGGCGGGCGAACTTCTTGCGCGTCTCGAGATCCGGCACCAGCTCGCCGTCGTGGATGTCGAGAACCTCGTTTTCGATGCCAAGGATCTTGCCGCAGGCCTCGACTTCAGCCCGCCGGCGCTTGGCCAGCGCTCCGCCCGACATGGCGAAGTGGCCGACGTCGCCGTTGGTCGAGGCGACGAACTTCACCTTGTGGCCCGCGGCGGCCCACATCGCGGCGACGCCGGACGCCTTCAACTCCGCATCGTCCGGATGCGCGCCGAAGGCGATGATCCGGAGCGGCCGCGGCTGCGTCTGCGCCGCGGGGCGGCTCGTGCTCAGGAGCGCCGCAAACGCGGCACACAGTACGGCAACGGGAACAACTCGTCTCATTCGAAACCTCGCGCGGAAAAAGGGGTCAGGTCTTGAATTGTCACATTATTCACAATTCAAGACCTGACCCCCAAGGCGCGCGTGGCTAGAACTGGAACCGCAGACCGAGCTGGATGTTGCGCGGGCTCTCGTGCGACGGGCCGTTGGCGGCGCTGAGGGCGCTACTCGGCGTGAACCGCATGAAGTTCAACGACGTAATGCCCGTGACCGGCGTGCCCCAGTTCACGTTGTTGAAGACGTTGCGCGCCTCGATGCGGATCTCCGGGCGCAGGCGGCCGATACTGAACGCCTTGAAGAGCGACAGGTCGGCATTCCAGAGCGGCGGCCGCCGGAAGCGATTGCGTCCGCTGCTGCCGAAGCCCTCCCTGCCCGTCCCCGATGGCTGCGAGAAGATCTCCACCGGGTAGTACGGTTCCGTCGTCGATCCCGCCGAACCGACCGGCTTCGGATCCTCGCTCACGTTGAGGAAGACGGACCCGCACGACGCGCAGTTGAGCGCGTTGTTCGTGCCGCCGATCGAGTACGGCGTGCCGGAGAACGCCGAGAACACGCCGTTGAGCTGCCATCCACCGAGGACTTGCCCGGCCAGCGTCTGGTCGTCCTTCAGGAACGGCAACTGGTAGACCCACGCCATCTGGAAGACGTGGGTCCGGTCGAACCCGGCAAGCGCGAAATTGTCCTCGTACTTCAGCGGGTGATACCACGTGAGGCCCGTCCACCCGTCCTCGTCCGCCATGTTCTTCGAGCGGCTCCAGGTGTAGGCGCCCTTCAGCAGCAGCCCGTTCTGGAACGGCCGGTTCAAAGAGAGCTGCAGGCCGTGGTAGCGGCTCTTCGTGCGCGCCGCCCAGTCGTTGACCGCCGTCGTACCCGCCAGCGCGAACAGCTTGCGCGACGCGTTGCCGCCGCCGGGTTCGCCGTGATTGAGGTTGAAGTCCGAGTAGCCCTCGTCGGTCCGCGTGCCGACGTAGGCGATCTCGGCGGAGATGTTCCCGAGCAGCCGCCGCTCGAACGCGACGTTCCACTGCTGGATGATCGCGCGATCGAGGTCGTCGGGATTCGGTGAGCGCATGAAGACGCCGCGCGGCAGCTTCACGCGTCCCGAGCTGATATCCGGGAGCGGAACCGTCGGGATGCCTGTCGCCAGCGTCGTCGTCCACTCGAACTGATCCGCGGCCTGATTGAAGTTGATGTCCTGCGGGAATGAACCGCGCAGCGGACGCGACCACGGCAGCGGGTTGATCGTCTGGCCGTAGCCGGCGCGCAGCACGGAGTTCTCCGACAGACGGTACATCGTGCCGAGCCGCGGCGCGAAGTAGAGGCTCTTCATGTTCAGTCCGACGTCCTTCGGCACGCCGCCGCGTCCGCCGATGAGCACTTCGTACGTGCTGTAGTCCAGCCGCTCGAGGCCGCGGTCCGCCCGCGACATCAGCGGGTAGTGCTCCGCGCGCAGTCCCGCCGTGATCGTCAGCTTCGAGTTCACGTTCCAGCGATCGCGGAGGTAGAACGCGTTTTGCCACTCGCGGCCGGTCATCAGCTCCGTCTGCGTGTCCTTCGCGAACGACGAGGGGAGGCCGAGCAGGAAGCCCGCATACTGGTTCCAGCCGAGCGCCACGTATCCGGGCGCTCCGGTCGTGGTGCCGGAGAACGCGAACCCGCCGCGCACGCCGTAGGTGCCGAACTCGGCCTGATAGTGATTCAACTGGTGGTTGACGACGTCCACGCCGAGGCGCAGCTCGTGCTGGGGGAACACCTTCGTGAGCGCCGAGCTGAACGTGTAGCTGCGGTCGTTGCGGAACAGCGGCATCCAGTTCGGCGTTGTGCCGATGTCGTAGTTCGTGTCGATGCGCGGCATGCCGCTCTGACGGATGTCCGGTCCGTTGGTGCCGGGAATTCCCAGGTCGAGGCCGAAGTGGGTGCCGAAGTCCGGCCCCGTCACGGTCTGGTCCATGATGTTGGCGCCGAAGTTGCCGTCGAGCACCATCGTCGGGCTGAGCGTCCAGGTGTGGCCGGCGCCGACGACGTAGTTGCGGGTGTCGCCGATGCTGCCCTGATCGAACCCAAGCTGGAAATTGTCGATGACCTCCGCATCCAGGATCGCGAACTTGCCCCAGATCGAATGCGCTGCCGACCGCTGGAACGTGAGCTTCATGTCGAAGTTATCGCGATCGACCTGCACTTCGCGGACGGTCGTGAAGTCGTCGGGCAGGCGGTTCGAGTTGAGATCGATGGACGTATTCGGGGCCGGGAACATCTTGTTGACTTCACGCGCGATCGGGCTGATGAGGCCGCTCGGGACGCGGAAGTCGGTCCATTGCTCGCGGCCCGCCCCGCCAGCGGCGCCCGTGAACGGGTTGTAGAGCCGGAAGTTGTAGCCCGCGTCCGCCACCTCGGTGAAATCTCCCTCGCGCATCCTCACGCTCGGGACGGAGTAGTTCGCATTGAAGCCACGCCGATCCTGGAAGCGCTCCCAGGAGCCGAAATAGAAGAACCGGTTCTTCTGGATCGGACCGCCGACGGTTCCGCCATAGATGTTGCGGTCGAGCGGCGGCTTGTCCTGGCCGAATGCGTTCGCCGAAAACGTGTTCGCATTCCACTCGTCCTGGTTGTGGAACCAGAAGCCGGAACCCTTCAGCACGTTCGTACCGGACTTGGTGACGACCGTCGCGGCCGCGCCGCCGGCCATGCCCATGTCCGCGTCGAAGTTGTTGGTCGAGACATTGACGGTCTCGATCGTCTCGGCGGGCTGCACGTAGCCGACGTGGTGCGGCAACCAGATGTTGACGGACACCGCGCCGTCGATGCGCGTGGCGTTGCTGTTCGGCTGTGTGCCGTTCACCCACGTGCGCAGCGCGCGGCCGGGCGTGTCGATCTCGGCGTTCTGGAACTGCGCCGGCGTGGCGCCCGGGACGAGGTTCAGCAGCGCCTGGTAATTGCGGTACTGATTGAGCGGGAGATTGACGATCTCCTCAGAGGAGAGCACCGTGCTCAGATCCGCCTTCTCGGTCTGCAGTGTCGTCGTCTCGCTGACGACGTCGACGCGCTCGGTGAGCTCGCCGAGCGCCAGCGTCACGTTGACGCGGACCGGATTGCCCGCGCTGACGGGAATGCCGGTCTGCGAGTGCTCGCGGAAGCCTGCCAGCGTCGCCTTCAGGTCGTAGGTGCCTGGCGGCAGGTTTCGGAATGCATAAGCGCCGGTTTCGTTGGTCTGCGTTTCCACGACGAGTCCCGTACCGGTGTTCGTCGCAATCAGCGTCACACCGGGCGTTGCGGCGCCTTGCGGGTCCGACACGGTGCCGACGATCGATCCGTAGAGCGCCTGGCCGGCCGCCGCGGGCGGCAGGGTGAGGGCAGCAGCGGCCGCCAGGATAACGGCCGCCGAGAGGGGTACCCATTTCACGCGAGTCATGTATCCGGTCCTCCTTGCGCTGGCTGCAGCGATTTCGGTGACACTACTCCCCAGTACCAGTAGTGTCAAGGACCGGCTGGTATATCAGTTAATTAAGCGTGGCTCCCCGGAACACAAAGGGCCGCCCGGATGGGCGGCCCTTTGTCTCAAACGAAACGGATTCCGATCAGAACTGGAACCGGAATCCGAGCTGCATCCGGCGATAGCCGAGCGTCGGCCCCGTCGTATCCACGCTGCTCCGGCTCCACGTCAGGAAGAGCGGCGAGGTGATGGACGTGTTCGGCGCGCCCCAGTTCCGCTGGTTGAACACGTTCGCGATCTCGACGCGGAACTCCGGACGGTAGCGGCCGAACGGGAACGCCTTGAAGAACGACATGTCCACGTTCGACTGGGCCGGCCGGCGGAAGAAGTTGCGCTTCGTGTTGCCGAAGCCGGCGACGTCGAGCCCGCTCGGCTGCGAGAACTTCGACTTGTCGTAGAGCGTCGCCTTCCACGTCCCCGGATCGGGGCTGCCGATCTTCTCCGGCTCGCTCCCGTCGTAATTGATCAGAATCGATCCGCAGCCCTGGCAAGACATCGCGTTGTTGGTGCCGCCAATGGAGAACGGCGTGCCCGAGAAGGCCGCCGCCACGCCGTTGACCTGCCATCCGCCGAGGAGCGCGCCCTTCGCGCCCGACGCGTTCTTGAAGAACGGCAGCTCGTAGAGCCAGCCCAGGCTGAACATGTGCGTCCGGTCGAAGCCGGCGATGGCGAAGTTGTCGTCGTACTTCGGCAGGTAGTTCCAGGTGAGCCCTGACCATCCGTCTTCGTCATTCGAGGCCATGTTCTTGGCCTGGCTCCAGGTGTACGAGCCCTTGATCAGCAAGCCGTCCCGGAACGGCCGGTTGAGCGCGATCTGGAGGCCCTTGTAGCGGCTCTTCGTACGCCCTGCCCAGTCGTTGATGGCCGTCGTGCCCGCCACGGCGAAGTACGCCGCCGCGCTTCCGCCGCCACCGGGCCTGCCGACGTTGATGTTCAGGTCGGCGTAGCCGTCGTTGGTCGCCGTGCCCACGTAGGAGATCTCGGCGGCCATTCGGCCGGGCAAGCGGCGCTCGTAGGTGACGTTCCACTGGTGCACGGTGCTGCGGTCCACTTCACCGGGGTGCGGCGAGCGGATGAACACACCCCTGGGAAGCGTCACGATGCCGGAGGCGGTGTCGGGCAGGTTCACGGCCGGAATGCCCGCCGCCAGGGTCGTCACCCAGTCGTAGGTGCCGGAAGCCCCCGCGTTGTTGTTGATATCGAACGGATACGACCCGCGCATCGGACGCGACCACGGCAGCGGGTTCCGCGTCTGGCCGTACCCCGCCCTGAACACGTTGTCCTCGTTCAGGCGATACGCCGCACCCACCCGCGGCTCGATGTACCACGGGTTGTAGTCGATGCCGGCATCTTTCGGCTGCCCGCCGATGCCGCCGAGGATGACCTGGTACGTGCTGTAATCGAGCCGTTCGATGCCCCGTCCGTCACGTCGCATCAGCGGGTAGTAGTCGAGGCGAGCGCCCGCATTCAACGTCAGCTTCTGCGACACGTTCCAGCGCTCGCGCAGGTACCACGCGAACTGGTTCTCCCGGCCGGTCATCGGCTCGACCTGAGTGTCCTCGGAGTACGAGAAGGGCAGCCCCATCAGGAACGCGGCGAAGCTGTTCCAGCCAGGCGACGTGTAGCCGACGCCTCCGGTCGTGTTGTTGGCGAACGCGAAGCCACCCTTGAGGCCGTAGCTGCCCCATTCGGCCTGGCTGTGATTCAGCTCGAGGCGCACGAAGTCGAAGCCGGCACGGATCTCGTGCTTCGACATCACCTTCGTCATCGCCAACGTGCCGGAATAGCTGATTTCCTTGCGCCACAGCGGCATCCAGTTCGGCGCAGTGCCGATGTCGTAACCGGTACTGGCAGTGGGAGCCGCATTGAACCTCGGCAACCCGCTCTCGCGGATATCGTTCGGGTTGTTCACGCCGGGGATCCCCAACTGAATCCCGTAGTTCGTCCCGAAATCAGGCGGAAGAACGTCCTGATCCTGGCGGCTCATCCCGAAGTTCCCTTCCACCACCGTCGTGGGACTCAACGTCCAGGTGGTGCCGAACGTCGTCAGGACGACGCGGGTGTTGCCAATGGACGGATCGTTGAAGCCGAGGATGAAGTTGTTCCCCGACCCCTCGTTCTCCATGTACCCCAGCTTGCCCCACAGAACTGCGGCCGGGTTGATCTGCCAGTTGATCTTGAGATCGACGTTGTCACGCGTCTGGAACTCGGTGCGGAGCTGGGTGTAGTCGTCGAGGAGGAGGTTGGTATTCAGGTCGTCGGTTCTGTTGACCGCCGGGTAGAAGTCCAGGACCTTCTGGGCGATCGGACTGAGGAATTGGGACGGGATCTTGTTGTCCGTCCACTGCTCGCGCCCGGCGCCCGCGGTCCCGGAGAACGGGTTGAACAGCTTGAACGTCGGGTAGGCCGCCGCCACCTCGCTGAAATCGCCAGCGCGCATCTTCGCCGTCGGCACGACGTAGCTGTAGGTCGTCGGCCGCTCCGTGTCGTAGCGTTCCCACGACGCGAAGTAAAACAGCTTGTTCTTCCGAATGGGCCCGCCGGCCGTGCCGCCGAACGTCTTCGTGTCGACGGCCGGCTTCGGGATCTTGGGCGTGGCGGTTTCGTTGAAGTACGTGTTCGTGTTGAAGGCGTCCTTGTTCAAGAACAGGAACGCCGAGCCCTTCAACTGGTTCGTGCCCGACTTGGTGATGACCGTCTGCGCGGCGCCCGCCGCCATGCCGACGTCGGCGTCGAAGCTATTTGTCGAGATGTTGACCGTCTCGATCGACTCCGCTGACTGGACGTACATCGCGTGGTGCGGCAGCCAGACGTTCACCGACACGGCGCCGTCCACGCGCGTGGTGTTGGCGTTCGGCTGCGTGCCGTTCACCCACGTGCGCAACGACCGCGCCGGCGTGTCGATCTCCGCGTTCTGGAACTGCACGGGAGTCGCGCCCGGCACCAGGTTGAGCAGGGCCTGGTAGTTCCGGAACTGGTTCAGCGGCAGGTTCGTGATGGCCTTCGACGAAATCTCCGAAGTCAAGTCGGCCTTCTCGGTCTGCATGAGCGTCGTCTCGCTGACGACGTCGACGCGCTCGGTCAGCGCGCCGAGGGCGAGCGTGACGTTGACGCGAACCGGGTTGCCGGCGGTGACCGGAATGCCGGTCTGCGAATGTTCGCGGAAGCCTGCCAGCGTGGCTTTCAGATCGTACGTGCCGGGCAGCAGGTTGCGGAACGCGTAGGCGCCGGTCTCGTCGGTCTGCGTTTCAACCGTAAGCCCGGTTCCGGTGTTCGTCGCCACCAATGTCACCCCGGGCGTCGCGGCGCCCTGCGGGTCGGACACGGTCCCGACGATGGATCCATACAGCACCTGGCTCGACGCCAATGCCGGCGCAAACCAGGTTGCGGCGATAGCCAGGATCGTTGCCGCCATCACGCTTCTGAAGCGACTCATGTGTTGCCGACCTCCTGTGAGCCCCCAATTCCCCGAATTGCGGTTCCGCCGCGGGATCGAGACGGATCTCGCGGAAGGACAGTTGTGCCGGGTTGTGAGGGGGGATGAACGAACACTACTCCGCAGCGCGCGGCCTGTCAATCCACTCATATATCAGCTCGATGGCCCGAGTCGTCCGAGTCGTCCGAGACCTCCGACAGGTGTGTTATAACGTGGCGAACTCAAACATATGCCGACACTTACACTCGTGACCGCCACCATCGTCTCGCTGGTTCTGTCATTTGCCCGGACGAGCGCCCAACAGCCTGCTTCCTTCGCTCGCGCGTCGCAGACCGCCCTCGACCGCTACGTCGCGGCGCCGGACGCGAACTTCCGCTGGAAGGTGCTTCGCGACCTGCCGGCCGAGGGGGCCACCGCCACGCTCATCGAGCTGACGTCACAGAAGTGGCTGACCGAGAACGAGGTCGAGCGGCCGCTCTGGACCCACTGGCTGACCGTGGTCCGGCCAGCGAAGGTGACGAGCGACGTGTCGTTCCTCATGATCGGGGGCGGCGGGCTCGAACGGCCGGCGCCCACTCGCACCCCCGCCTGGATGGTCGAGCTGGCGCGTGAGACCGGCACGGTGATCGCCGAGCTGCGGCTCGTGCCGAACCAGCCGGTCGTCTTCAAGGACGACCCGGTGCGCAAGCCGCGCAACGAGGACGATTTCATCGCCTACACCTGGGACAAGTTCCTGCGCACCGGTGACGAGAAGTGGCCAGCGCGCTTGCCGATGACCAAGAGCGCCGTGCGCGCGATGGACGCGATCAGCGCGTTCGCCGCGTCGCCGCAGGGCGGCGGCAGCACGGTCGAGCGGTTCGTGGTCTCCGGCGGGTCGAAGCGCGGCTGGACCGCTTGGGCCACCGCCGCCGTCGATCGGCGCGTCGCGGCGGTGGTGCCGATCGTCATCGACATGCTCAACATCAATCCGTCATTCGTCCACCATTGGCGCGCGTACGGGGCCTGGTCAGACGCGGTGAAGGACTACGTCGAGCACGGCATCATGGACTGGATGGAGACCCCCCAGTTCAAGGCGCTGATGAAGATCGAGGAGCCCTACGAGTACCGCGACCGCCTGACGATGCCGAAGTTCATCATGAACGCGTCGGGCGATCAGTTCTTCCTGCCGGATTCGTCGCAGTTCTACTTCGACGATCTCGCGGGGGAGAAACACGTGCGCTACGTGCCGAACACGGGGCACTCGATGGACAAGACCGACGCGCTCGAGAGCGTGCACGCGTTCTACGCGTCGATCGTGAAGGGGACGCCCCGGCCAGAGGTCCGCTGGAGCTTCGAGAAGGACGGATCGATCAGGGTGACGTCGAAGCAGCTTCCGAGCGAGGTGAGGCTATGGCAGGCGACGAACCCGAAGGCGCGCAACTTCCGGTTCGACCAGATCGGCTCGGCCTACCGCAGCACGCCGCTGACGCCGTCCGGCCCGAACACCTGGGTCGGCCGCGTGCCGAAGCCGGCGGTGGGGTGGACGGCGTTCTTCGTCGAGCTGACGTTCCCGAGCGGCGCGAAGTACCCACTCAAGGTCACGAGCGGCGTCCGGGTGACGCCTGATAGCCTGCCTTTCCCGCCGCCGCAGCCGAAGAAGAAGACCGAGTAGCTACATCTCTTTGATCGCGATGTTGCGGAACTGGACGAGGCTCGGCGGACCGGTCCAGACGCCGTTCTTCTTGGAGCCGTGGTGCTGGAGCGCAATCGGGCCGCGCGCGGGCACGCCGGGGAGGTGGGCGTTGGCGATCACCGTCTGGCCGTTCAGCACGACGGTCAGGCGGTCGCCGCGCATCGTGATCTCGAACGTGTTCCACTGGCCGATGTCGCGGTCGGCATTCAGCTTCGGCGTCACGCCCGCGCGAACCTCCGGCGGCATCTTCGAATCGGTCCGATAGCCGTAGACCTCTCCCGACCCGATCGGCCACGCCCAGATGTTGATCTGCGCCTTGGCCATGCCCCGCATGTAGACGCCCGAATCGGAATCGGGGACCGACAGCCTGATCTCCTTTCCGTCGGCGTCTTTCTTGTGCGTGCCGTCGTAGCGGATGATCGGCACGTTCGGATTCACGTACGGCGTGCTCTTGATCCGCCAGTCCACTCGCAGCACGTAGTCGCCGAACGACTGCTCGGTATACAGCGACTTGTCGCCCTTGGCCTCGCTCTCGGCGTCGTAGTCGATGACGCCGTCGACGACCCGCCAGTGGCCGTTGTCCCCCTCGGGGATCTTCCAGCCGGTCAGATCCTTGCCGTTGAAGAGTGACGTGAAGCCGTCCTGCGTCTGCGCGGTCCGGCCGAGAAGCAGGACGCCGATTGAGCAGGCGGACGCGAGAAGAATCGATGTGGATTTCATGAGCGGAGTATAGCCGAGGGTCCGAGGGGGCCGAGGGGTCCGAGTTGGCCGAGTGGTCGGAGTTGGCCGAGTAGGCCGAGGAGTTCGGGTTGGCCGAAAGCCCCGAGCACGGTTCCGAGGTCGAGGCCGAGACTGTCGGCCGCCTCGCACGGCGAGGCATATCGCCGTCGCGCGATGGTGGACGACAGCGCCGCGTAGACTTCAGGCGCCACGGCCGGCGTGCCGGCGATCGCGCCGCGGAATTCCGACGGCGTCATCCTCAGCCACAGCCGGAACTGCCGATCGAGCTGCGGCGTCCGCCGATAGCCGATCAAATCCGCAACTTCCTTGGCGCGTAACGCGGTCGCGCGCAGCAGGACTGCCGCCGTCAGCACCCGCAATCCGTTGACGTGCGTCGGCAGGCCGTGTCCGGTGCACGCGACGACCACGCGCGAGAGGTAGAAGCGTGAGACGTCGAGATGATCGGCGATGCGTTCGAGACAGATCTGCGGATCGCGATAGTGCCGGCGGATGTACCAGAGCGCCGCCGCGGCCATGCGCCGGCGATCGGTGCCGCGCGGGCCGAGAGGCCCGTCCATGGCGCCACCTGCATCGCCGCGATGGTGCACCAGGATCCTCGCCGCGACCCGCAGCACCGCGGTCGAGACGATGACGCGATCGGCGGGCTCGGCTGCGTCCGGCACCGAGTCGAGCCAGCGCCAGATCGCATCGAGAGAGTGGGTCAGTCGTACTTCGGTCCAGCCGGCGACCGCAACCTGTGCGCGCTGGACGAATGCGAGGGAGGCCGACGCCGCGCTGCAGCCGTTCATCGAGGCGACTCCGGCGGAAGCGGGGGAGCGCGTTCCGGGAGCGCGACGCTAACAAAAGCCGATGACCAAGTCAACGCGCCGAATCGGCCGGGTAGTACGGACCCATCGCATGCATTGGATCGTTGGCCGCAACAATTGGAATTCCGATCGCAAGAATTGATAACCAATCGCGCTTGTCGCTCGTCCTCGCGCGGACTATAAACAGCGGTCGGTCGGCTCCCTTCCCACCGAACATGCTCGATGCGGCGTTGACGTTTCTCGTCTCGGAAGCGAATGCCTTTCTGTTTGCGCGGACCGGCTCGACCGGCGGCCGCGCCGTCGCCGGACGCTTCGTCGACGACACCGGCAAGTACCTGATTCCCGAGGGACAACTCGGCGCCGCGCTGATCAACGTCGACGAGGAGCGCACGCTCAAGGCGCAGGTGCCCGAGCCGACGTTCGTCAACGGACGCCACGTGGTGCTGCAGCCTCCGCTCAAGCTCAACCTGCATGTGCTCTTCGCCGCGAACATCAAGGCGTACGACCTCGCCCTGCAGCAGCTCGGCTGGGTCCTGACGTTCTTCCAGTCCCATCCCGGCTTCACGCGCGACGCGTATCCCGCACTGCCGGAGCGCATCGAGAAACTCGTCGTCGAGCTCGAGTCGCTGACCTACGAGCAGTTGAACCAGGTGTGGGGAGCGATCGGCGCCAAGCATCTGCCGTCGGTGATGTACCGCGTCCGCCTCGTGGCGCTGCAGGACATCGAGCCCGCGGCCGTCCAGCAGCCGGTCACCGACATCGTGTCAGTCCTGCATCGCACATGAGGACGTCGTTCGGCACGCTCTGCACGCTCGGCGTCACGCACGCCTACTACGGCGGCGCGATCAGCAGGGACTTCTCGTTCGTGATCCCGGACGCCACGGCCCGTCTGCTTCAGCAGGCGCGGATGATCGCGAAAGTCGCCGGCGGCCGGCTCCACGTGCTGTTCGAGCGGGCGGCGGGGGGCGGCGCGTTCATCCCGGCGGCCGGGTCGGTGATCCGCATCGGCCTGAAGGTGAACACGCCGTATTTCGCGAACTTCACCGCGCTCGATTTCGATTCGCGGTCCGCCATTGCCGTCTACGGCAACGCCGCCGATGCGGGGAAGCTCGGCGCGCCGGTGCTCGCCTCACTCGTGGGCTCCATCTTCGCGCACACATTGAAGAAGACGCAGGGCGCGGTGGACGTCACGCTGACGCCGGCCGGCGGAGCGCAGATCGACGCGGTCCACGTCGCTGCAGCCGCCGCTCGTCCCGACGTGTCGTTCGATCTCTCCGGGCGTCCGGCCGGGCTCTACACGGTTGCGGAGGATGCGGGCGGCGCGATCGAGAAGACGACGTACTTCGTCGATCCCGAGCTCGTGGCCGAGTCGATCTTCGGCGTTGTCGAGGTCGCGATAGACGAGGCGTTCTACGCGGCGGCGGCCGCCTTCACCATCGCCTTCGCCTCGCGCGAGGAGACGCTCAGGTACTTCATCGTCACCCGCAACCTGCCCGCGGGTGACTTCGAGAAGCTGCATGTCGAGGATGCGGGCGAGCCCGACCGCGCCAAGGTGGCGTTCACCGACCGCGTCGCGGACAACGCGCTGACGAACGCCGAGAAACAGTTGATCGCCGTGTTGCCGGGGATTGCCGACGCGCAGGTCGCGGTCTTCCGGTCGGAAACCCCGGTCAAGCGCCGTGCGCAGGGCTATGGCCGGATTGAGCTGAAGAAAAACGGCGAAGCGATTGTCGAGAACCTGCCGCAGGCCGGCGTGGAACGGCCCACCGCCGATCTGATCTTCGTGTTGTCCAAGCCGAAGCCGAAGGTGCCGTAGGAGGCGCGAGCGATGCCGACTTACAAGACCCCGGACGTCTACGTCGAGGAGATTCCGTCGTTTCCGCCCTCCGTCGCCGAGGTCGGCACGGCCATTCCGGCCTTCATTGGCGTCACCGAGATTGCCAGGAAGAACGCCGACAACGATCTGCGGCTGAAGCCCACGAAAATCTACTCGCTGACAGAGTACGAGAGCCTGTTCGGCGGGCCGTTCGCCGACGAGATCCACATTACGGTGAAGTCGGACGCGACGCAGCCCGGTGGGTTCAAGGTCGACGCGTATTCGGTGGGCGCGGCCGCGCCGGCGCCCCCCGCGCCACCGCCGGCTCCCTCCGTGCTCCCGAAGTTCCTGCTCTACTGGGCCGTCAAGATGTATTTCGACAACGGCGGCGGCCAGTGCTACATCGTCTCGACCGGCGGGTATGACAAGGACATCGACGTCGGCGACGCCTCCAAGGGGCTCATCGCCGGGCTGGCAACGGTGGAGCTCGAGGACGAACCAACGCTGCTCGTCGTGCCCGAGGCGGTGAAGCTGTCGTTCGGCGACTACCAGACCGTCGTCCAGGCGATGCTGGCGCAGGCGGGCAGGCTCAAGGACCGCTTCTGCATCTTCGATGTCTTCGCCGGAGACAAGGGCGTCGACGATGAGATCGACACACCCGCCGGCGGCGGCAAGAAGAAGATCATCGTCGCGAGCCGCGGTACCTGGAACAAGGACCTGAAGTACGCCGCGGCGTACTACCCGTTCGTCAAGACGTCGATCACCGACTACGTCGGCGCCGATCTGGCGAAGGTCAAAGTGAAGCTCGACGGTGCGGACACCACGCTGAAGGACCTCGAGACGGGCAACACCGCCAAGACCGCAGCCGCGGCCGCCGTCAGGCTGGCGATCAAGGACCATTTCCTCGTGATGCCGCCGAGCGGCGCGGTCGCCGGCGTGTACGCGGCGGTGGACGGCGCCCGCGGCGTGTGGAAGGCGCCGGCCAATGTCGCCCTCGCGACCGTGCTCGAGCCGTTCGTCAAGATCGACAACGTGAAGCAGGAAGGACTGAACGTCGATCCGGACACCGGCAAGTCCGTGAACGCCATCCGCGCGTTCTCCGGGAAGGGCACGCTCATCTGGGGCGCGCGCACGCTCGCGGGCAACGACAACGAGTGGCGCTACGTCTCGGTCCGCCGCTTCTTCAACATGGTCGAGGAGTCGGTGAAGAAGTCGACGTACTGGGCCGTGTTCGAGCCGAACGACGCGAACCTGTGGGTCAAGGTGCGCGGCATGATCGAGAACTATCTGATCGACAAGTGGCGCGACGGGGCGCTCGCCGGGGCGACGCCGAAAGACGCGTTCTTCGTCAAGTGCGGCCTCGGCACGACGATGACGCCGCAGGACATCCTGCAGGGACTGCTCAACGTGGAAATCGGCATGGCCGTCGTCCGCCCCGCCGAGTTCATCGTCCTGAAGTTCTCGCACAAGCTGCAGACCTCGTAAGGAGGATTAGCGACCATGGCGCAATACCCGATTCCGGTCTTTCATTTCACCGTCGAGTGGGGCGGCACGCGGGTCGGCTTCTCCGAGGTCACCGGCCTCACGCAGGAGAACCAGGCGATCGAATACCGCGACGGGTCGTTCCCCGAGTACTCGTCGATCAAGATGCCGGGGCTGCGGAAGTTCTCCAACATCACCATGAAGCGCGGCGTGGTGAAGGGGGACAACCAGTTCTTCAAGTGGCTGACCACGATCAAGCTGAACACCGTCGAGCGGCGCAACCTCGTCGTGAGCCTGCTCAACGAAGAACACCAGCCGGTGATGGTCTGGAAGGTCCTCAACGCATTTCCCGTGAAGGTCGAAGGGCCGCAGCTGAAGGCGTCGGGCAACGAGGTGGCGATCGAGTCCATCGAGCTCGCGCACGAGGGACTCGAAGTGCAGAACGAATAGCGTCCGATGCCGAACTACTACCCACCCGTCTCGTTCCACTTCAAGGTGGAAGTGATCGGCCTGACGGCCGACAACGACACGCGGTTCAGCGAAGTGGGCGGGCTGTCGGTGGAGACCGGCACGGAGGAGCTCGCCGAAGGCGGCGAGAACCGCTACATCCAGAAATACCCGGGACGCACGAAGTATCCGGAGCTCGTGCTCAAGCGCGGTTTGCTGGTGAACTCGGAGGTCTACACCTGGATCCGCGAGTGCCTCGATGCGGACGTGATTCAACCGAAGAACATCGACGTCAAGCTGCTGAACACGGAGCATCAGCCGCTCGTGACATGGCATCTCGTGAACGCGTATCCGACCAAGTGGTCGGTCAGCGACTTCAACGCCACGGGCAACACCGTCGTCGTCGAGACGCTGCAGCTCTACTACCAGTACTTCACGGTCGATCGGTCGTAACCAATGCCCATCATCGTCGATGAAGTCGTCATCTCGGTGGAAGTCTCGAACCAGGCGGCGGGCGGCGCCGCCTCAGCGCCCGCTGCGACAGAGGACAAGCAGACGCTCGTGTCGGAGTGCGTCGAGCGGGTTCTCGAAATTCTGCGCGAGCGGGAAGAACGGTAGCCGGTGAGCGACCGAGGCACGCTCGAGCGTCTCGTGATCAAGGCCTACGAGCAGGCGGACTACTCGGGCTCGCCGATCGACGAGTTCGAGGCCTACGTCAACCCGTCGGAGATCACGATCGCGTACGAGGTCGAGTACGACGCGGCACAGGGTGCGGGCACGACCGGCAGCCGGATGAACTTCAAGAAGATGAAGCCCGGCGACCTGTCGCTGACGTTCTTGATCGACGGCACCGGCGCCAACGGGCGGCCGATCGACTGCCAGGAGAAGGTCGAGAAGTTCCAGACCGTCACCGGCTACAACGGCAACATCCACCGGCCGAACTACCTGAAGCTCGCGTGGGGCACGCTGCAGATCAAGCGGTGCGTGCTGAAGTCCGCGTCGATCGCCTACAAGCTGTTCAAGCCAGACGGCGTTCCGCTGCGCGCCGTGATCACGGCGACGTTCACCGACAGCGCGGACGACCAGACGCGCGTCGCGCTCGCGCAGGATCAATCGGCCGACCTGACGCACGTGCGCCTGATCAAGGCCGGCGAGACGCTGCCGGGGCTCTGTTACGAAATCTACGGCGATCCCCATCGGTATCTTCAGGTCGCCGCGGTGAACCGGCTCGACGACTTCCGGCGGCTGCAGCCGGGCATGCGGATCGTCTTTCCGCCCGTGGAGAAGTAGCCATTCCCGCGACACGCACCCTGCCCATTCCGGCGGCGCACCGTGAGTTCACCGTCAAGGCCGGTGGCACGGCGGTGCCGCGCCAGCACCAGTTGCTGTCGGTCTCGGTCGTCAAAGCGGCGAACCGGATAGCCTCGGCCCGGCTCGTGTACCTCGATGGCGCCGCGGCGGCAAGCGACTTTCCGTTGAGCAATGACGCGCTGCTGCTGCCGGGCACCGAGGTGGAAATCCTCGCCGGAGACGTCGACAATCCCGTCTCGCTCTTCAAGGGCATCGTCGTCCGCCAGTCGCTGAAGGTGCGGGATCACACGGCGCCGCAGCTCGTGGTCGAGTGCCGCCACAAGGCGGTGACGCTGACGGTCGGACGGAAGAACGCGTACTTCCGCGATCAGACCGACGCGGACATCATCTCCGCGCTCATCGGCGACGCCGGCCTCTCCGCCGACGTCGAGAGCATGTCCACGACGCACCCACAGCAGGTGCAATTCCGCTCGACGGATTGGGACTTCGTGCTGTCGCGCGCGGCGGCGAACGGCAAGCTGGTATTCACCGATGAGGACCGCGTCACGGTAAAGGCGCCGGCGACGGCATCGCCGAACGTCACGCTGCAGTTCGGCGCCACGATCCTCGAGCTCGACGCCGAGATCGACGCGCGCTTCCAGTACTCGGCCGTGAAGAGCGTCTCGTGGGATCCCGCGCAGCAAAGCCTGGTCGAGGCGGACGCCGCCGATCCCGGGTTTGCCGGGCCAGGCAACCTGACGAATGCCGACCTCGCGAGCGTCGTCGCGCTGGATGCTTTCGAGCTGCGACACGCCGCCATCGCGGAGGACGAGGCGAAGACCTGGGCCGGCGCGGAGTGGCTCCGCTCGCAGGTGAACAAGGTGAGCGGACGCGCGAAGTGCGAAGGCGTCGGGACGATCAAGCCGGGTGACACCGTGACGCTCGCCGGCGTCGGCGAGCGTGTCAGCGGCGACGTGTTCGTGACCGGAGTGCGCCACGATTTCGACTCGGTCCAGGGCTGGAAGACGCACGTGCAGTTCGGCGGCGTCCCCGGGCTGCCTCGCGACGACGACGGCTTCGCGGCGCCGGCCGCGGGAAAGCTCCTGCCGCCGGTGCACGGCCTTCAGATCGGAGTCGTCACGAGCAACGCCGATCCGAATGGCGAGCACCGCGTCCAGGTCAGGCTGCCGATCGTCGACAACAACGAGGACGGCATATGGGCGCGCGTCGCCAGCCTCGACGCCGGCGACCAGCGCGGCTTCTTCTTCAGACCGGAGATCGGCGACGAAGTCGTCGTCGGGTTCTTCGACGCCGATCCGCGGCAGCCCGTCCTGCTCGGCATGCTGCACAGCAGCGCGAAGGCGGCGCCGCTCGAGGGCTCTGACGACAACCACGAGAAGGTGTACCAGAGCCGATCGCAGATGAAGGTCTACTTCAACGACGACACGAAGGTGATGGAGCTGTCCACGCCCGCCGGCAACACGATCACCCTGAGCGAAGCGGACAAGGCCATCACGGTCGCCGATCAGAACGGCAACACGATCGAGATGACCTCCGACGGCATCACGATCGAGAGCGCGAAAGCGATCACCCTGAAAGCCGCGACCGAAGTGAAGGCGGAGTCAGGCACGTCCTTCGAATTGAAGGGGGGAACGGAGCTGAAGGTGGAGTCCGGCACGTCGTTCAGCGCGAAGGGCGGCGCGGATCTGAAACTCGAAGGCACGGCGGTGGAGCTGTCCGGGTCGGCGACGACGACGATCAAGGGCGGCCTGGTGCAGATCAACTGAGGAGGCGGACGTGCCGGCAGCAGCGCGAGTGGGCGATACGACCACACACGGTGGAACCATCACGGGGCCCGGCGTCGCGACGGTGCTCATCGGCGGCCAGCCGGCTGCCGTCGCGGGCGACCTGCACGTGTGCGTCATCCCGCCGCCGCACCCGACGGTGAGCGCATTTCCGTCCGGGAGCGCCACCGTGCTGATCTCGAGCCGTCCGGCCGTGCGGACCAGCGACGCCTGCATCTGCGGCGCGATGGCGGCTGTCGGCGCGCCGACGGTCCTGATTGGAGGGTGAGGGGCCGTGGCACCGTCGATCACGCAAACGTCGTTTCTCGGCCGCGGCTGGAGCTTCCCGCCGGAATTCACGTCCGCCGGCAACGTCGTCATGACCGAGGAGGTCGCCGACATCGAGGCGAGTCTCCGCATTCTGTTTGGCACCGCGCTCGGCGAGCGGTTCCTCGTGCCGACCTACGGCCTCGACATGCGCGAGCTGCAGTTCGAGCCGATGAGCACGACGTTGCGGACGCTGCTGAAGGATCGGATCAAGATCACGATCCTCATCTTCGAGCCGCGCATCACCGTCATCAGGATTGACGTGTCGAGTCCGGCGGAGAACGACGGCACGCTGCTCATCTCGCTCGACTACGAAGTGCGCGCGACGAACTCGCGCTACAACCTCGTCTACCCGTTCTACTGGTCGGACGCCGCCGAAGTCGCGCCGCCCTCGAAGAGGCGATAGCAGATGGCGCAGCCGGGACAGAGCCAGCAGGAGCGTTTGCCCGCGGAGCTCGACGTCCATTACGCCGACGTCGACGAGCGCTCCGAGGCGTCGCTGCTGGAGTACGTGAAACGGCTCGCGAAGACCGTCCGCTACGTCACGGCGGAGGACAAGGCCGTCGCCGACGGCTGGCTTCCGCTCTTCAACCAGACGGTCACCAGCGGCGACACCGCGGCGCCGCGCGCGCTGTTCGAGGCATTCCTCCGCCTCTATCGCTATCCGCGGACGGCGATCAACCGGCTGACCGGGAAGCATCTCGATTTCTTCTATCGCCGCGTCCTGCGGTTCGAGCCGCTGCCCGCGACACCGGATCGGGCGCACGTCGTGCTCGGGCTGAAGAAAGGGTCGGCGCCGGTTCAGATCACGCCGTCGCACCTGTTCGACGCCGGCAAGGACGCCGCCGGCGCCGAAGTGCTCTACTCGCCGACCGCGGAAACGATCGTCAACACGGCGAAGATCGCGTCGCTGCGATCGATCTACGTGGACCACGCCGATCGCGGCCGGATACTCTTCGCGCCCGTTGCCAACTCCGCCGACGGGCTCGGGGGCGCCCTGCCCGAGGACGCTCCGGCGTGGCGGCCGTTCGGGTACGCCAGTCTGCCGGAAGCCGAGATCGGCTTTGCGTTGGCTTCATCCATCCTGCGACTTCAAGAAGGCAGCCGCGTCATCACGCTCTCGCTGGCCATCCGTCACGACGCGTCGCTCACGCCGACGATGGTCGAGGGTGCGTTCCAGGCGTACCTCACGGGTGAGAAACAGTGGCTGGGACCGTACGAGGCGCAGGCAACGCTGTCGGCCGGCCGGCTGCAGTTGCGCATCGATCTGTCCGACAGCGAGCCCGCCGTCGTCGACTACAACCCGGCGGTGCACTTTCACGCCTACACGACCGATGCGCCGGTGGTGCAGTTGATCTTCAAGCCCGGTGCCTCGATCGGCTACGACGACCTGAGGTCCGTCACGGTTGCGTCGGCACGGATCAGCGTCGCGGCCGAGGGCGTCACGAGCCTGAAGCTCGAAAGCGATGCCGGCACGCTCGATCCGAAGAAGGCCTTCCTGCCGTTCGGACCGCAGCCGGTGGCGGGTGCGCGTTTCCTGGTCGGCTACGACGAAGCGCTCGGCAAGACGCTGTCACGTCTCGATCTGACACTGCAGTGGAAAGGCGTGCCGAAGAACCTCTTCGTGCAATACAAGAACTACTCGGCGGACTTCAGGGTCAGAAACAGCGCCTTCACGGTGTCGTCGGCGTTCAGCGATCGCGCGAGCACGCATACGCGAAGCGGGGAGCGGCTGTTCGAGAGCGACGCGACGGAGCCGGCGGTCCTCAACCTGATCGGCGCCGCGCCGGCAGCCTCGAAGCGCGATGCGAAGGGCGAGTACGTTTACGCGCTGAACCGCACCGGGACGACGTGGGCGAAGAAAAAGGCGCGGCAGATGGTGATGAAGCGGAAGGTGTCCGAGTCCTTCCTGGCGTCGCCGCCGCAGGCGCAGCGGGGCATCGTCACCATCACGCTCGATCGAAGCTTTTTGCATGCCGAATACCGGCAGCAGTCCGTCGCGAAGATCATCGAGAAAGCCACGAAGCCCGACGAGAACGTCAGGCTGCTGAACGAGCCGCACACGCCAACCGTCCAGAGCATCTCGCTCGCCTACGCCGCACAGACGGCCGACGTCAGCATCTCGTCGACGGATGCGGACGACTTCGCGCAGCTCGACGTACAGTTCTTCCACGTCGGCGCCTTCGGCCAGATGCGCGAGCACGGTCATCAGCGCGCGGCCATCGGCATCGCGTCGAGCACGGAGGTGCCGCTGCTGCCCGGGCACGACGGCGACGGCGAGCTGCTGATCGGCGTCGAGGGGCTGCGGGCGGGCGACAGCCTGTCGGTCCTGTTCCAGGTGGACGAGGGGAGCGCGGATCCCGACGTCTCCTCACCACGGCCCGACTGGTACGTCCTCTCGAACAACTATTGGAAGAAGCTCGGGATGACCGAGGTCGTCCGCGATACGACGAATCGTCTGCTCGCAAGCGGTGTCATCAGCTTCGTCATGCCGGCGGATGCGACGACTGACAACACCATCATGCCGCCGGGCCCGATCTGGCTGAAGGCGGCGATCGCACAGGATCCGGCGTCGACCAGCCAACTCGTCGCCGTCGTCGCGAACGCGGTGGAGCTGCAGTTCGTGATGACGTCGGACGAAGCGGCGGCGGCGCATCTGGCGGTGTCCCATGCCAAAGGGACGATTGCGAAGCTGAAGACGCCGGTTGCGTCCGTCGCCAAGGTGTCGCAGCCGTACCCGACGTTCGGCGGCACGCCGCGCGAGAGCGACCTGGCGCTGCGCACGAGAGCGGCGGAGCGGCTCCGGCATCGCAATCGGGCGGTGACGGCGTGGGACTACGAGCGACTCGTGCTCGCCGCGTTCCCGGCGGTGCAGCGCGTGAAGTGCATCCCGCACGCGAAACGGGGATCGTGGATGGCTCCGGGGCACGTCCTGGTCGTCGTCGTACCCGCATCGCGGACGACGAACGTGCCGGACCGCCTGCAGCCGAAGGTCGATGCCGACACGATCGCGCGCATCACGGAGTATCTGACGGCCCATGCGAGCGCCTCGGCGCAGATCGTCGTGCGCAACCCGACCTATCAGCAGGTCCACACGAGGTTCGACGTCACGTTCCACGCAGGATACGAGTTCAACTTCTACAGCCTGCGGCTGCAGCAGGCGCTGATGGAGTTCCTGTCGCCGTGGGCGTTCGGCGCCGGCAGCGCGATCTCGTTCGGCGGCCGCGTCTATCGATCGGTGCTGCTCGATTTCGTCGAGGAGCTGCCGTACGTCGATTACGTCACGGATTTCAGGCTCTCGTCCTTCGTTGGCCCGGCCACGAGCGGGCCGGAGGTCGATCACGTGGAAGCGGCGGCGCCCGATGCGGTGCTCGTGTCTGCGGCGTCGCACGCCATCGGTGAGGCGACGTAGCGATGCCGGCCACCGGGTCGTACGCGATCGCGAAGACGAGGCCCGCCGACGCCGGTCTCGATCAGCAGCAGCTGTACACGATCGGGCTCGATTACGTCCGGCAGCTCGCGGGCCACGTGTGGACCGACCACAACGTCCACGATCCGGGCATCACGATTCTGGAGCTGCTGACCTACGCGCTCACCGATCTGACGCATCGCGCGTCGCAGCCCGACGAGGATCTGCTCAGCGGCGCGGCCTTCTTCAGCGCGGCGGGCATCCTGCCGAACCATCCGCTGACGGCGCTCGACTACCGCAAGCTGATCATCGACGTCGAGGGGGTGAAGAACGCCTGGCTCGAACCAGTCGCGCAGCAGTACTTCGCGGATACGAAGACGGGCGAGATCCTCGTCGACAACCCGAACCGTCCGGAGATCGAGACGTTCGCCGTCAAGGGCCTCTGGCGCGTGCGACTCGATTACGCCGACGACAAGCGGACCGCCACCGATCGCGCCGGCGTGAACAGCGCCGTGATGGCGCACCTCCATCAGCATCGCAACCTGGCGGAGGACTTCGTCGAGGTGACGGGCGTCGAGCGGCAGGCGTTCGTAATGTGCGGCGAGATCGATCTCGCGCCGGGCGCGGACATCGAGACGGTTCACGCCACCATCCTGCAGCAGGTGCAGGAGTACCTTTCACCGTCGGTGCGCTGGTACACGCTCGACGAGATGTTCGCGCGGCGGAAGGCGGACGGCACGGCCTTCACGGTGCCCGACGTCTTCGATGGACCGCGGCTGCAGCACGGGTTCATTGACAGCGACGAGCTCGCCGCCGCGGATCTCCGGAAGAACATCCGCCTCTCCGACATCGTCAGTCTCGTCATGGACATCGACGGCGTGGTGGCGGTGCGCGATCTGCTGATCGCGCCGGTGCGGCGCAAGGGGCAGCCGCTCGAGGTCGAGAACCGCTGGGTCGTGCCGGTCGAGGCCGGCAAGGCGGCGACGCTCAATCAGCGCGCGTCGCGGATCGTCTACTACAAGCGCCACATGCCGTTCGTCGGGCCGGAATTGACTGTCAACCCGAAGACGGCGCCGCCGTCCGTGCGCATGGAAGACGTTCCCATCCCGACCGGCCCGTCGAGGGACGTCAAGTCGTATTACCCGTTCCAGCATCACTTCCCGGCGCTGTACGGAATCGGCGACCATCCGCCGGCGAAGACGGGCGACGCGGCGGCCGACACGCGGCGCCGGGCGCTGGCCTCGCAGCTCAAAGGCTATCTGCTCTTCTTCGATCAGGTGATGGCGAACTACTGCGCGCAACTGGCGGAGGTCGCGCAGCTCTTCTCGACGAACCCGGCGATCAAGGCAACGTATTTCTCGCAGGTCGTGACCGGGCTGCCGGAGTTCGCCGCGCTCTACGGCATGGAGGGCAAGGACGCCGCGACGGTGGCCGACGCGCTGCCCGGGATCGAGACCGAAGCCGACCGTACGGATCGCCGAAGACGCTTTCTCGATCACCTCATCGCCCGCTTCGCGGAGCGATTCCACGAGTACGCCTCGATGATGCGCTCGGCGTTCGGCGCCACCGATGCGAGCCTCGTCGCCGATCGGTGCGCGTTCCTGAACGACTACCCGAGCGTCGGCGCGAACCGCTCGCGTGCCTGGAATCACACGCTGACGGACGCCGGCGACTTGTGGAAATCGGCGAAGGTATCGGGCCTCGAAGACCGGGTCGCGCGGTTGATCGGCATCGGCAACAACACACGCCGCGACCTCACGAGCGTCGAGCCGGGCGACGACGTCGACGTGAGTGGCGACGCCGCGAATCAGTTCAGGTTCACGCTGAAAGACCGTGACGCCGGCAGCGTGCTGCTGCGCGAGGACGAGCGCCATGCGACGGCGGATTTGGCGCGAGCGCAGTTGCAGCGTGCGTTCGAGCTGGGGCAGCGGCCCTCCGCGTACAGCACGGCGCGGGAGAACAACAAGCACATCTTCCGGATCGCGGCCGGCAACGGCGAGGTCGTCGCGCGCAGTCCCGACTTCGCCTCGGCCGCCGAGCGCGACACCGCGATGATCGAGCTGCGCACCTATCTGCGGCGCCACTACAGCCGCGAAGGCATGTACGTCATCGAGAACATCCTGCTGCGGCCGCAGAAGGCGGGCGATCAGGGGCTGCACTACTGCGTCGACGAATCGTGTCCGGACTGTGTCGAGGATCCGTACTCGTATCGCATCCACGTCGTGCTTCCCGCGTATGCCGGCCGCTTCAACGACATGCCGTTCCGCCGCTTCGTCGAGGACGTCATCCGCGAGGAGACGCCGGCGCATATCCTCCCGAAGGTCTGCTGGATCGGCGAGGCGGACATGGAGCGCTTCCAGAAGGCCTATCGCGTCTGGCTGCAGGCGCGCGCGGGCGGCAATGCGACGGCGGCACTGAAGCACCTCGTCGAGCTGCTCATGACCGTCAAGAACGTGTATCCGGCGCAGAAGCTGACGGACTGCGCGGAGCCGCGCGAGGTCGACAAGTTCATCCTCGGACGCGGCGCGCTTGGGACGAGGAACCAGTAGGGGCCGGGCTTGCCCGGCCCGAGGCTCGGGCTTGCCCGGCCCGAGGCCCCGGGCCGTACGTAGGAGTATCACGCCATGGCTGATGTGACCATCGACGTAAGCCTCAAAGAGATCGCGCGCGGCTACAAGGTCTTCGAGCCCGATCAGGTGCTCACCGCCGATCAGTTGAACGACTTGGCCACGTATCTCGACGACCACCAGCGCATGACACGCGTGTCGCTCGTCGGCGTCGGCATTTTCTGCGGCCTCCGTGTCACGCTCGCGCGCAACAAGGTCGTCGTCACCAAGGGCGTCGCGGTGACGACCGACGGCGACATCCTGCGCGTGCCGGAGGACCTGGAGTTCACGCGATTCCGCGAGTACGCCACCGCCGCGCCGAAGTACGACCCCTTCTTCGACGGCGCCAACCGCCGGAAGATCTTCGAGCTGACCGGCAAGGACGTGACCGGCACCGCCGCGCTCGACACGTTCGCCGGGCAGGGACAAAGACTCAACGACTGGACCGCCGTCCTGCTGATGGAGAGCTACACCAAGGACGGCGACATCTGCACCGGCGGCGACTGCGACAACAAGGGCAAGGACGTCGTCAGCAACGTCAAGCTCCTGCTGCTGCAGCACAAGGACGCGCAGACGCTGCGCGGACAGCTCGAGACCATCGATGATGCCGCGCGAAGGCTGAAAGTCGTCTCTGCCGGCCGCGCCAAGCTCACGGGTGCCATCGCCAGTCCGGCCGCACTGGCGACCGCCTACAGAAACGCGTCCGTCAACACGCGGGCGCAGCTCACCGCCGCGCTCGACGACGTCTTCAAGATCACGTCGGGATTTCTCGGCGACGTGTTCGCCGCCGATCCGGCGCCGAAGTGGAAGCAGAAGTTCACCGAGTTCGAGCAGCAACTGCCGGAGGCCAGCGCGCAGTTCTACTACGACTTCCTCAACGACGTCGTCGACGCGTACACGGAGTTCCGAGACTCGCTGTTCGGCAACACGAACGTCTGCATACCGGCGCTGACCGCGTTCTCGAAACACGTCGTGCTCGGCGCCGTCGGTGCGAGCCCGCTTGCCGCCGACGAGAACCGCACCGGGTTCTATCCCTCGCCGTTGTTCTCACCCGGTCACGCGGGACTGGAACGTACGCGCTTCCTCGCGCGGCGGCTCGATACGCTCATCAACAGCTTCAACCGGCAGGTCGATGCAGGCCTGGCGATCACGGTGACGCCGAGCCACACGGACGCGCGTCCGCTCGAAGCGCGCGCGATCCCCGCCTACTACGCGCTGAAAACGCCGCCCGAGTGGCCGATCCACCGCGCCTGGAGCTACAGCTCCGAGCGGCGGGGAATGGCCGAGTACAACTACGGCGCACGCGCCGCCGGCTTCGACGCGAAAGGCGCCGCCGCCGCGCCGCTCAACGCGCAGATCAGCCGCTTCTCGCTGTTCCGCATCGAGGGACACGTCGGCCGGCCGGTCACCGAGGCCGTCCAGACGATCGAACGGCTGATTGCCTCGGAGAACCTGCCGTTCGGCGTCCGCGCGGTGCTCGTCGGCGCCGAGACGCCGAAGATCGTCGTCAAACCGCCCGTTCGCTACAGCGATCTGCATCGTGTCCACTATCTGTTCCGCCAGAACGTCGTGCAGCACCTGGACGAAGTCGTCACCCACACCGACAGGGTCTCGACGAGAGTGGGCGCGGAGATCGACGCGAAGCGTCTCTCGAACGTCCCCGTCGCCGCGGGCCAGGCAGGGATCAGGGAGTTCGCGACGGAGAAGAAGACCGCGGTCGCCGGTTCGGCAAAGGCGACGGCGCAGAAGCTGTCGAAGGACTACGTCGAGTATCGCAAGGAAGCGAGGTGGCACGAAGACATCACGACGACCATGTCGAACGCCGCCGCACTGAAGTTCCAGCTCGGTGAGGTCGCGCGGACGGACTTCGCGATTCCGACCGACACGCTCGTCACGAACCATGCCCGCCTGGTCGACTGGCTCGATCGAATCATCGAGCAGAAGGACACGAAGGAGGACGAGAGGCTGCTGTTCTCGAACTTCATCAAGGACCATCCCGGCGCCGAGCACGTCGGCGGCGTGACGCGCGGGGGAACGTTCGTCCTGCTCTACGACGGCGACGGCAAGGTCGTCGGCGACGTGTCGATTGCCTACGACTGGCCGGAGAAGGCGGAGGAGCCGCCGCCAGAGCCGCCGCTGCCCGGGCCGAAGATCAAGATCCCGATCTTCGTGGACGAGGGCATCCGCATCCGGAAGCCGATCGACGAGATCATCACGGACAACGTCCGCATCAAGCTGGACGACTTCAAGGTGAGGGAAGTGGATCCGGTGCGCGAGCAGACCAGGGACTTCGCGAAGAACTACGTCGCCGCGATCAAGGAGTCGATGGACTTCGTGAGCCGGATGATCCCGAAGGGCGGCGGCCTCGACATCGATCTGCCGGGCGGCGGCGTCACGGACGTCGTCAAGGACCGCGCGCTCGACATCCTGGTGAAGGACACGCACGCGAAGAGCAAACGCGTCGATCAGATTCGCAGGCTGATGGTGGATCCGAGCGTCGACGACGCCAGGCGGCGGGAGCTGGCGCGGCAGCTCAAGGTGGCGGAAAACGAGTTGTCGGCAGCCGTCGTGGAGACGTCGAAGTTCGTGGCGACGGCCCCTGCCGCTATGCAGGACGACACCGTCGCCGCGATGAAAGTCGTGTCAGAGGGGTTCTCGAAGCTCAGTAACGAATCGGCCACGGCGGCCGCCGAACGGGTGAAGGCGCACGCCGCGCCGGCCACCGTCCGCGCCGAAACGAAGACGATGATCGCGGCGGTGCTCGCAGGACGCGGGCTCGGCTGATGGTCGCGCTCCCGCACCGCATCCGGCGATTGCGCTGGCACGTCAGCGCCGCAACGCGCGACGAAGCGTTTCCGATCCGCACGCGGCTGCGGCGGATGCACGAGGCCGATCTGCTCGAGGCGTTTGCGCGAGCGTTCGATGCCGTGGAGACCGGCGAGAGCGTCCTGCGTGTGCCGCGGCTCGAGATCACCGTGCGGATTTCGAGCCTCGACGAGCTCCAGCGCGCGCTTGCCAGCCGCTTGCAGGAAGCGGTCGCCGGCTGGCGGCGTCCGGACGCCCCGGTTGCACCGCGGGGTTGGCCGGCCGGCCACCCGGCTGCGCTGCGGGACCGGCCGGCCGACCATACGCCGCCGGCCAGCCGTGCGCCGGCCGTGGCTGACATGTCCGCAGCGCTCCTGCATTACCTGGACACCGGCACGTTGCCGTGGACCGTGCGAAATCTCGGTCGCGAGCGGACGTTGGCGCTGCTGGTTGCCGCAGCCGTCGAAGAACGCGAGCGGATCCTCCGCGCGGCGCCGTCGGCGATCGAGCGCGCGGCAACGTTCTTCCGGCGATGGCTGCAACTGCTGCCGCCGGCCGAGTGGGTCGAGGTCGCGCGCAGCGCGGAATCGCGCGCGTCGAGCGCGGCGGCAAGCCGCGTGAGTGAAGCCGTTGCAGCGGTGGCGCCGTTCGTCGCCCGACGCGTGCCGACTGCCGAACGTCAGCGGGTTGCGGCGGTCCTCCTCGCCGTCGCCCTGCGGCACCCGGACGTTGCCGTGGTGCGGGAGCTTGCCGCCTCTGTACTCGACCGAGGCACAACGCCGATGACGGATGTCCCTGGGGATTCGGTCGTGGCCCGGCGGCCGGCGACAGCCGACCGGGCGACCGACGGGCCGCAGGCGGTGCGAAGGGCAGGGGACCGCGAAACGCCCGGCCCGACGGTACCACGCGAATCTCAGCCGATCGCGCGGATCGCGCGTGAGGAGCGCGAAGGCGACGAGGCGAGGACGTTCGGCGTCGCCGTCGATTACGCCGGTCTGGTCCTGCTGCATCCGTTTCTGCCGCGGCTTTTCGAGCAGACGCGTGTGCTCGAACACGGTGCCGTAGCGATTCCGGAGACAGCGCTGCCGCGGGCCGCTGCGCTGCTCTCGTATGCCGCGCGCGGAATGGACGATCCGTTCGAATTCGAGTGCGGCTTCATCAAGGTGCTGCTCGGACTCGCGCTCGATGCCGAGTTGCCTGTTGCGGCCGATTCGCTCTCGCCGGACGATCGCATCGAGGTCGACGATCTGCTCACGTCCATCGTCGAGCACTGGCGCGTCCTGAAGCACACGTCGATCGCCGGTCTGCGCAGCGCGTTCCTTCAGCGATCGGGTCTCCTCAGCGCGCCGGACGATGGGGCGTGGCATCTGCGCGTGGAGCCGAGCGCCTTCGACGTGCTCCTCGACCACCTGCCGTGGGGCATCAACACGGTCAAGCTGCCATGGATGACGAGGCCGCTGTTCACGGAATGGATGACGTCCTGACGGCGAACGCGCGCGATCTGGAGCAGGAGCTCGAATGGTTCGCGAACGTGCTCGACGCGCGGCTGAAGGCGTACTTCGGCTCGGGCGCCGAGCGGAAGGTCCACTTCTACCTGCCGCCGCCGTCGCTCGACGGCTCCGCCTCGCCGTACGCGACGTTCATCCGCCAGCATCAGGTGCCGTCGCCGGTGCGCCTCATCATCCTGCTCGCGCTGATTCCGCACATCCGTCCGCAGCTGCTCGACGTCCTGTGGACGCGCAACGAGGCCACGCAACGTGGCTTCGCGGAGTTCGGCGGCGCACCGGCCGCGCACGGCGGGTTCATTCCCACCGGCGAGACCGCCGCGTTTCTGCTCGCCGGCGACGATCTCGCCGCCCGGTTCGAGACGATGCGGCTCTTCGAGCCCGACGGGTTTCTCGCGCGCTACAACGTGCTCCACCTGCCGCCGGCGTCGACCGGCGAGTCGCAGCTCTCCGGTATTTTGATGCTGTCGCGCGAGTTCCTGCACCGGTTCACGAGCGGCATCGAGCGCCGGCCGGCGTTCAACACCGACTTTCCGGCGCGGCTCATTCGCACCGAGCTCGAATGGTCGGATCTCGTCCTGCCCGCATCCACCCTCGCGGAGCTCGAGGAGATCAAGCAGTGGGTGCTGCACGGCGCGACCCTGCTGAACGACTGGGGCATGCGCGCCAGGCTGCGCCCCGGCTTCACGAGTCTCTTCTACGGCCCTCCCGGCACGGGCAAGACGTTATCCGCGTGCCTCGTCGGCAAGCACTGCGGCTGTGACGTCTACAAGGTCGATCTCAGCATGATCGTGTCGAAGTACATCGGCGAGACGGAGAAGAACCTCGCCAAGATCTTCGACGTCGCCGAGCACAAGGGCTGGATTCTCTTCTTCGACGAGGCCGACGCGCTGTTCGGCAAGCGCACCCGCGTGGACGACTCGCACGATCGGTTCGCGAACCAGGAGATCAGCTTCCTGCTGCAGCGCATCGAGGAGTTCGACGGCGTCGCCATCCTCGCGTCGAACTTCAAGGCGAACATCGACGATGCGTTCCTGCGGCGGTTTCAATCGGTGGTGCAGTTCCCGATGCCGAAGGCCGCCGAGCGCCTGCGCATCTGGCGCGAGGCGTTTCCGCGGCAGGCGGCGCTCGACGCCCGCATCGATCTCCACCGCATCGCCGAGCGCTACGAGCTCTCCGGCGGCACGATCATGAACGTCGTCCGCTACGCGTCGCTGATGGCGGTGAGCCGCGGCGGCAGGGCGATCGATCTCGACGACGTGGAAGAAGGGGTGCGGCGCGAATTCCTCAAGGAAGGGCGCGCTCTCTGAAGGGAAGAGGGAAAAGGGTAAAGGGTGAAGGGTAAAGGGTAGCCATACAGCGATGGGTCAGGCGGTTCGACAGAAGACCGTGTCGCGGGTCGCCGCGCCGCCGCGCGTGCAGCGTCAGGCGCTGCGGGTGTCGTCGCCGAAGGACCCGGCGGAGAAGGAGGCCGAGGCCACCGCGAAGAAGGTCGCGCGGTTCGTTTCGCCCTACGCGGCCCGTTTTGCCGGCGCGGTGCAGCTCGCGCGATCCGCGCGTCAGGTCTCGCGCAAGGCCGAGGGGCAGCCGGACACCGGCTCGAACGTCGCCGCGGAGCTCACCTCGAGCCTGGCGTCTGGAAGCCCGCTGCCGCTCGGCGTCCGCCGCTTCATGGAGCCGCGGTTCCGCGCCGATTTCAGCGGCGTGCGCATCCACACCGGCGAACGGGCCGCGCGGTTGAACCGGCAGTTCAGCGCGCAGGCGTTCACCTATGGCAACCAGATCTTTTTCGGTCGCGACCGTTTCAAACCCGAGACCGACGAGGGCAGGGAGCTCATCGCGCACGAGCTGACGCACACGATTCAGCAGGGCGCCGCGGTTCAGCGCAGCGAAGACGCGACCGTCACGCAGCAGACGACACCGCACGTGCAGCGTCTCGGCCTCAGCGACGCGCTGGATTACTTCGCCGACAAGGCGAACCTGATTCCCGGCTTCCGGATGTTCACGATCGTCCTGGGCGTCAACCCGATCAACATGAGCCGCGTCGAGCGCAGCGCGGCGAACATCCTCCGCGCCGTCGTCGAGTTCATCCCCGGCGGCGGGCTCATCGTCCAGGCGCTCGACAACTACGGCGTGTTCGACCGCGCCGGCCGCTGGATCGAGCAGCAGCTCGCCGCGCTCGGCATCACCGGCGCGTCGATTAGACAGGCGATCGATCGCTTCCTCGATTCCCTCAGCTGGCGCGACATCTTCGACCTTGGCGGCGTGTGGAACCGCGCCGTGCGTATCTTGAGCGACCCGATCGATCGGATCCTCCGCCTGCTCCGCTCCGTCGGCGGCGAGATCATCCGCATGATCAAGGACGCGATCCTGATGCCGCTGGCACAGCTCGCGTCGCGCACCCGCGGCTGGGATCTCCTGTGTGCCGTGCTCGGCCGCAACCCCATCACCGGAGATCCGGTGCCGCGCAACGCCGAGACCCTGATCGGCGGCTTCATGCGCCTCATCGGGCAGGAAGAGATTTGGCAGAACATCCAGCGCTCCGGCGCCGTGGCGCGCGCCTGGGCCTGGTTCCAGGGCGCGCTGAGCGGCCTGATGGGCTTCGTCAGCCGCATCCCCGCCCTGTTCATGCAAGCGCTCCGCGAGCTCGAGATCGCGGACATCGTGCTCTTGCCGCGCGCGTTCCTCCGCGTCGGGCGCGTCTTCGGCAGCTTCGCGCTGCAGTTCTTCTCCTGGGCCGGCGGCACCATCTGGAACCTGCTCGAGATCATCTTCTCCGTCGTCGCGCCCGGGGTGATGGTCTACCTGCAGCGCGCGCGGGCGGCGTTCCGCTCGATCCTGCGGAACCCCGTCGGCTTCATCGGAAATCTGGTCCGCGCAGGCATCCTCGGCCTCCGCCAATTCGCGACGAACTTCCTCCGCCACCTGCGCGCGTCGCTCATCGGCTGGCTGACCGGCGCGATGAGCGGAGCGAACATCTACATCCCGCAAGCCTTCAACCTGCGCGAGATCGTCAAGTTCATCCTGAGCGTCCTCGGGCTGACGTGGCAGAACATCCGCGCGAAGCTCGTCCGCGCCATCGGCGAGACCGCCGTCGCCGCGCTGGAGACGACGTTCGACATTGTCCGGACGCTGGTCACCGAGGGCCCCGCCGCTGCGTGGGAGAAGATCGTCGAGCAGCTGACGAACCTGCGCGAGATGGTCATGGAGCAGATCATGACCTTCGTGCGCGATCGCGTCGTCCAGGCCGCGATCACGCGGCTCGTGACCAGCCTCAACCCGGCGGGCGCCTTCATCCAGGCGATCCTCGCCATCTACAACACCGTGATGTTCTTCGTCGAGCGGATGCGGCAGATCGCCCAGGTCGCCGCCTCCGTCATCGATTCCCTGGCGGCCATCGCCGCGGGAACCATCGGCCCCGCCGCGAACCGCGTCGAGCAGACCATGGCCGGCCTGCTCACGCTCGTCATCAGCTTCCTCGCCCGCATCGCCGGCCTCGGCCGCGTTTCGGACGCCGTCACGAACGTCATCAACCGCGTCCGCCAGCCGATCGACCGGGCGCTGGACCGAATCGTCGACTGGATCGTGGCGCAAGCCCGCCGCCTGGGGCGGCTGGTCGTCCAGGGTGCGCGTGCCGCCGTCGCCGCGGTGACGCAGTGGTGGCGCCGCCGCAGCCAGTTCACCGACGAGCAGAATCGCTCCCACGCGCTCTACTTCGCGGGTGAGGGTCGTGCCGCGCGACTGACCGTCGCATCGGCTCCGGAAGCGGTCGAGGCCTTCTTGAACCGCGTCGCGACGGCCGCCGAGGCCGACGCCGCGCGTCGTCCGTTCCTGCGTGCGGCGCGTTACGAGGTTCAGCAGCTCACGCCGCTGCTCGCGGAGATTGGCGGAATCACCACCGAGACGCCGCGCAAGCTCGAGCTCGAGCGCTCGATCAACCAGCGCGTGGAGGCGCTCGCGCGCGCGATGCGCCCGCTCATGGCGCTCGCCGAGGGAGGTACGACCTACGCCGGCCTCCAGGATCCGCTGCGCCTGAACAACATCCGCGTCGTGCCGTTCGAGGTCGCGCCGCAACGCGATCCGAACTTCCCGGACTACGAGCGGGTCAGCGAGGCCGAGTTCCGCCGGCAGCTCACCATGCAACAGGAGACGATCAACGGCATGAAGGTCGACCGGTGGCTGTCGAACGTCAATATGTTCGCGACCTCCGGAGCGCGCAGCACTGAGGGTTCGCGGATGCAGGAGGAGGAGAACATCGCCGCTCGCGACGCGTTCCGGGATCGCATCACGGCGGACCGGACAGCGGCGTACCAGCACGCTCCTTACAACCGCAGCGCCGACGACGCGCGCATCGCGGCTGACCGCTTCGTCGCGCACTTGATGGAGCGTGCTCCGCGGCCGCAGCGACCGGGTGTCGCAACGCGAACCACATTCGTTCGGCCGTACGCGACCGACCCGATCACCGGCGAGCAGATCCGGAACGAGGTCTACCGCACCACGGCGCTGCACAGCCTGGATCAGGTCGCCGGCGGGTCTGGAACGGATCTCGCCGGGCAGGGTGGCGCCAGCGAGGACTACTCTATCGGCATCCAGTGGGTGCGGCCGCCGCGCAGCAATCCGTCGGCGGGTCGTCGCGTCGATCAGATCCGTAACGCCGTCAACGAGCAGGTCACGCGCTTGCAGATCAGACGTGGCGATCTCTCGGTGCTGTCCATGAACGTCACACTCGAGCTTAGGGTCGTCCCGGCAGGAAGGAGATGACGTGAGTCAGGAGCCAATCTCCACACTTCTCGAGCGGGAGCTGGGCCCACCCATCGAAGGGCGCGTCCCGAGCGCCGAGTATCTGGCGGCCAAGCAAGGCACGGTCCCGGACGCGCTCCTCGAAGTCTGGAAGAGCCACGGCTTCGCGGGCTATGCGAACGGCCTCTTCTGGCACACGGATCCGGACGACCTCGGGCCCCTCGCGATGGGCTGGCGGCTGGTCCCGCGTCAAGGAGTCGTCTTCGCGCGGGACGCATTCGCGAACCTCTTCATCCTCGACGGACCAAAGGTCCATCGCTTCACGCCACACCTTCTCGACAGAGAGCTCGTTGGTGACTTCGACATCTTTCACCGCGCTCACGTCGTGTGGCCCGAATCGCAGCGCATCTTCATGTGGGCCGACCTGTTCAAGGAAGCCCTGCCGAAGCACGGTCCGCTCGCGGCGGACGAGTGTTACGGGTTTTTCCCCGCGATCGGCATGGGCGGCGACGTCAAAGCGGAGTACGTGAAGAAGGTCAAGCTGCGCGAGCATTTGATCTTCCTCGCGCAGCTCTAGTAGAGAGTGCCAACCGGGCTGGTCCAGACGCCGTCTTCTTCGCCCCGTGATGCTGCAGCGCGATCGTGCCGCGCGCTTTACGGCGCCGCGCTGCTATTGCAGAATGCCAGCGAACAACAAAGGAGCGACCATGCGGACGACAATGCACATGCTTGCAGCCCTGCTGTTGGTATGCGCCGCCGGCGCAACCGCCCAGCCGCAGCAGGCGCCGAAACCGACGGCAGACCATCAGAAGATGAACTACTTCGTCGGCACCTGGAGCATGACCGGCGAGATGAAGCCGAGCCCGTTCGGTCCCGGCGGCAAGACGAGCGGAACGGAGACCTGCGAGTGGTTCGACGGCGGCTTCTCCGTGGTGTGCCGATCGCAGGGAACGACTCCGATGGGAACGGCGAAGGGGCTGGCGATCATGGGCTACAACGCCGACGAGAAGGTGTACACCTATTACGGCATCGACAACTCGCCGATGAACATGGCCACTGTCCCGAAGGGCACGATCGCCGGCGATACGTGGACGTTCACGGACGAATCGACGATGGGCGGCAAGAAGGTCAAGTCGCGCTTCGTGCTGAAGACGGCACCGAAGTCCTACGCCTTCAAGTGGGAGATGGAAGAGGCACCGGGCAAGTGGGCGACGATCATGGACGGCACGGCGACGAAGAAGTAGCGCGCCCGCGCGGCGCGGAGGGAATCCGATGAGACGCCTTGGAACCGCGACGCTGCTGGCAGGCCTGCTGCTGGCGGCGGCACGGATCGACGCGCGGCAAGTGCCGCAGTTCCGCGACTTGTTCAACGGCCGCGACCTGACGGGATGGGTGAACGTCAACACGGCGGAGGACACGTGGCGCGTCAAGGACGGCCTGCTGATCTGCAGCGGCCGTCCGATCGGGGTCATGCGCAGCGACCGGCAGTACGAGAACTTCGTCCTCCACATCGAGTGGATGCACATGGAGCCGGGCGGCAACTCCGGCGTCTTCATCTGGAGCGACGCGAACCCCAACCCGAAATCGCGGCTGCCGAACGGCGTCGAGGTGCAGATGCTGGAGCTCGAGTGGCCGAAGCTGAATCCTGACAAGGAAGGGAACCCGCGGCCGAGCGCCTACGTTCACGGCGAGCTGTTCGGCGTCGGCGGCGTGAAGACCGTGCCCGACACCCCGCGAGGCGAGCGCAGCATGTCGATCGAGGAGCGCGCGAAGGGCCGCGGCCAGTGGAACACCTACGACGTCGTCGCGATCGACGGCGTCGTCAAGCTCGCGGTCAACGGCGTGTTCGTCAACGGCGTGAGCAAGTCGACGCAGAAGAAGGGCTATCTCTGTCTCGAGTCGGAAGGAGCCGAGATCCACTTCCGCAACATCAAGATCATGGAGTTGCCGCCGGGAATCACCACACCCGAGCAGGTCGCGCCGGTCATCCGGTAAGTCTCGCCACCGCGCCCGTTTCCGCCCACGCCCAGGGCCGCCGCCCGCCGCGATGAACCGGCGGCCCGTTTTCTGGGACTCTATAGCAGCCATGTCGGACGCCGCCCGCCGGGCGAGAGATGCGTGGATCGCGTACCGCTGCCAGCTTGGCGAGGCAGAGGGGTTCGAGACGCTCGTCGGCGAGATGGAGTGTCCGCTGTTCTATTACGTGATGAAGCTGCTCGGAAACGAGGACGCGGCGCTGGACGTGCTCCAGGAGGTCTGGATCAAGGTGTTCAGGACGATCGGCGCGCTGCGTGCGCCCGAGGCCCTGCGCACCTGGCTGTATCGCGTGGCGCGCGGCACGGCGCTCAATTACATCAGGGACGATTCGGCGCGCGCCGAAGAGACGATCGACGAGCCGGACGCCATCGAGCAAAGGGACTTCACGTTCCGCCCGGACGCTGCGCTGGATGTCCATGCGGGACTCGACCGGCTCGATCGCCGTCACCGCGAGGTGCTGGTGCTGCTGTTCGTCGAAGGGCTCACGGTAGACGAGATCGCGAGCGTCGTCGGCGTGCCGCCCGGAACGGTGAAGTCACGCATTCATCACGCGAAGAAGGCGCTCGCCGCGCTGCTCGAAGGTCACGGCCATGAATGATGACACGCTCCGGCAGAAGCTGCTCGAGCGCGCGGGGGCCGACCTCGGCGCCGCGAGCGAATACCGGCGAAAGGTGGAAGCCATGATTCAGGACAGAGAACGGGCGCTGCGAAGCGGAGCGTGGGCGTTCAGGATCGGATACTCCGCTGCGCTGGGCGTGGCGATTGTGCTGATGATCGGCGCCGGCCTGTGGTTCGAGGGCCAGCTCAAGGCGGTGTGGCTCGGCGTCAACGCGTGCTTCTGGGTGGTCATCGCTTCCGTTATGGCGTTGAACCGCCAGCTCGCGAAGGACCGGGTCGAGACGCTGAAGGAGCTCAAGGGCATCGAGATGCGGGTCCTCGAGATCCAGGAGCGGCTCGGGGAGCGGTGATCGGCCGGACGCCGGCATGGCACTGAACCTCAGCGCCTGCGGATCGTAGTCTCCGGTATGGTGAAGTTTCTGCTGTGGTGCATCCTGCTCGTCGTCTGCTGGCCGCTGGCGCTGCTCGCCCTCATCCTCTATCCGATCGTCTGGCTGCTCCTGCTGCCCTTCAGGCTCGTCGGCATCGCCGTCGAGGGCGTGTTTACGCTGCTCCGCGGGATTGTGCTGCTCCCGGGACGCCTGCTGGGCGGCTCGCGCGCCTGATCGCGCCGCTCATCGCTTCCGCGGTTCGTCCGTGGGGCTCTTCGCGTAGGCGCGCGCGTAGTCGAGCGGTGTGTTGCGGACGACGGACTGGATCCCCCCGAGAATGTGCTGCCTGAACTCCGGCTTGGTGTAGTCGTCTTTGTGATGGCCGAGTGACGTGTACCACTGCCGGCCGCCGTCGAACTCCTGATACCAGACTGACGGGAAGACGTCGCCGAACGTCGCTGGCTTCTCCCCCTTCGGGTCGTTGACCGGGCCGAGTTCGTTGACGGCGAGGATGCGCATGTTCACGTTCATGCGCGTCAGGTAATAACACTCGTCTTCCTTGGTCCACGTCTCTCCGAAATGCGCGAGCGAGGGATGCGTGCGATCGAGGATCCGGATGTTGAACTTCTGGTAGGGCGGATGCCGCAGGAACCGCGCGCCGAGCATCGACGCGAACCAGTCCCACTTGCGCTCGGTGCCGCTGGCGGAGTGGATCGCGGCGAAGCCGCCGCCTGCCTGCACGAATCGCATCAGCGCGACGCGCTGCGCGTCGGTGTCGAACACCTCGTTGTTGGTGTTGGAGAAGACCAGCGCGTTGTACTTCTTGAGGTTCTCGTCGGTGAAGACGGCCGGGTCGTCCGAGGCGTCGACGGCAAACGTGTGCTCCTGGCCCATCGCCTTGATCGCCTCGATGGAGTTCGGGATGTTGTCGTGCACGTACCCTTTGCCGTTCTTCGTGTAGACGAGCACGCGAACCTTCGACCAATTCACCTTCAGCGAGGAGCGCTGTGCCGCCGCCGCAACAGCGGGGTCGAGCCGGAGTCCGGCGAACGCGCAGGTGCCAAGGAGACAGAACAAGAGGGCTGAGAAACGAAGCTGTTTCGGCATGATTTTGTTCGTACGTCGAACTGTAGTGAGCCTCCGCCGCGCTGTCAAGCGACGTGCCGTGCCTTGACAGGCCGCGCCGCGCGCCATATTGTTCGATGGCCGAACTAAAGTGCATTCCACGCTGCCTCTGCCCGCCGCACCCATGGCGGCTCCCGAGAGCCTCGGCACCGCGAACCGGCGGCTCGTCCTGAGCCTGATCCGGTCGCGGCAGCCGATCTCGCGCGCCGAGCTCGCCCGCCAGACCGGGCTGCAGCGGAGCACCGTCTCGCTCATCACCGAAGAACTGATCCGGCAGCGCTGGGTCACGGAAGGCGCAGCCGGGCCCGCGGTGCGCGGCCGCAAGCCGCGGCTGCTGTACGTGAACGTCGAGCGCGCCCGCATCCTCGGCGTTGACATCCGTCCGACTCAGACGACGATCGCGATTGCCGATCCGAATGGCCGCGTGATCGCCTACGAAGGCCTGCCGACTGCCCGCCAGCCCGAGGTGTTCGTACGCGGTCTCTGCGAACGCCTGCAGTCGTTCCTGCACGCGCATCCCCGGCTCACGTGCGAAGGCATCGGCGTGACGGTGCCGGGCGGTGTCGATCACGCGCGGCAGCGCCTGGTGTCGGCGGCCAATCTCGGATGGCGCGACGTCGACCTCAAAGGGCCCATCGAAAAGGCGACGGGCATCGCCGTGGAGCTCGAAAACGCCGCCAACGCCTGCGCCATCGCCGAGGCCTCCGCCGGCACGCACGGCGAGCATCGCGACCTCATCGTCGTCACGGTGTCGGAAGGCATCGGCACGGGAATCGTCAGCGGCGGCCGGCTCGTACGCGGCGCATCGGGTCTCGCCGGCGAGTTCGGACACGTCGCATTCGACGACGACGGCCCGGTGTGCGGCTGCGGCCGCCGGGGGTGCTGGGAAGTTTACGCGTCAAATGCCGCGGCCCTGCGCGCGTACGCAGACAGCAGGCGGCGAGCACGAACACCGGCCGAGGAGGGCGTGGGCCTCACCTTCGACGGCCTCGTCACGCTCGCGCACCAGCGTGACGCCGCCGCCCGGCGCACGCTCGAGCGGATGGGCACTTACCTGGGCAGAGGCATCGCGATGCTCATCACCGGACTTGCACCCGCGCTGATCCTCGTCGTCGGGGAAGTGACACGGGCGTGGTCGATCGTCGGGCCCGCCATCGAGGCGAGCGTATCCGAGCGGATTCCCGGCGAGCTGCCCCGGATCGTTCCCGCCGGCGAAGGTGCGGAAGCGCGTCTGCGCGGCACCGTCGCGCTCGTGCTGCGGAAGCACTTCGGCACGGCAGTGGTCGGATGAGCGTCATGGATCGCCGCGGTTTCCTCATCGCGTCGGCCTCGATGTTGGGCAGCCCTAAAGGGCTGGACTACATCAGCAGAGCGCTCATTCCGTCCGGCACACGCGCGCAGCTCACGGGGTACTTCCACGCGATCGCCGGGGGCTTTCTTCGCCATGCGAAGGCCACGAGCGGCGACTACACCGTGTGCGACTTCCCGCAAGGGACGAAGATCAAGTCCTGCCTGACGCCGTCGGGGAAGACCTACACGTCGGTCGCGCGCATGTTGCCCGCGCTCGCCGAATACGCGGCGGCCGGCCAGCCGCTCCCGGTGGGCCAGCCGGACCTGCGCGGCGTCCTCCTGTCGATCTTCCGCACCGCGTTCGATCCCGCGCACCCCGACTACTGGGGGGAGCCAGTGGGCGATCGGCCGACGCAGCGGACGGTCGAGTCCTCGCTCGTCGCGATTGCGCTGATGCGGTTGGGGCCGTCATTCGTCGCCGCGCTGACGACGCGAGAGCGCGCGAACGTCAATCGGTGGCTGGCGAGCTGCACGAAGATCCCCGAGCGGACGAACAACCACGCGTGGTTCACGGCGGTGAATCAGGCGGCGCGGCTGAAGCTGTCCCGCGCGTTCCCTGAATTCACAGGCGACGAAGCGTGGATGGTCGCCGATCTCGAGGCGATGGAACTGCTGGCAGCGAATGCGGCCGACGGCTGGTACTCGGACGACCCGAAGCTGACGGTCTACGACTACTACAACTTCTGGACCTTCGGGAACTTCCCGCTGTTCTGGTCGCGCATCGCCGGCGATCTCTACCCGGAGTGGAACGCGCGCCTTCGCGCCCGCAGCCGCGAGTTCCTGCAGCGCGTGCCGTTCTTCTTCGCGGCCGACGGTGGCGTCCCGCTGTTCGGACGCTCGCTGCTCTATCGATGGGCGCTGCTGTCGCCGCTGCTGCTCGGATACGAGCAGGGTCTGTGGCCCCACTCGCCCGGCCTGCTGCGGCGCATCGTCCGACGGAATTTCGAGTGGTGGTGGCGGATGGGCGCTTACGACGAGACGCTCGGCAAGCTGCGCGAGACGCTGTCGCCGCAGGGCGCCATCGACGTGACCGAGAGTTACATCGACAACGGCCATCCGTACTGGGCGATGCAGGCGTTCACCTTCTTCTCGATCCCGCCCGACGATCCGTTCTGGACGGCGCCGGAGGAACCGCTGCCCGTCGAGAAGAATGACTTCGTCGTGAAGATCGCCGGCCCACGGATGATCCTCGCCGGCTCGAAGACGTCCGGCCAGGTGCGATGGCTGCAGGCCCGCAACACGCCGCGCCGCGACTACTACCGCGACAAGTACAACAAGTTCGTCTGGTCCAGCGCCTTTCCGTTCAACGTACTCCAGGCCAACAAGGACTTCGCGCCGTGGGACCAGGCGTTCGTCGTTCGCGACCCGGTCACCGGGGTCTGCGCGTCGCGGATATTTCCCGACACCGGCGAACTGCTGGACGACGGCGCGCGGACGATGTGGCGTATGGAGCTGCGGGGCCTGGCGTTTCGCGTGACGTCGACGATCCGCCTCGCAGGAGACTTCGAGTATCGGCATCACTCCGTCGCATGGCGGCCCGTTACGGCGCCGGACGCGAAAGAAGAGCGCGCCAAACCGGTCGAGTTCGTGGAAGGCTCGCACGCGCTTGGAATGGAAGAGGGGGAAGTGCCGCACAGACGTGAAGGGCCCGGCTGGCTGGCGCTTCACTCTGCGCGCAGCAAGCAGTTGCTCGTCTCCTGGTACGGCGTGGGGTACGGCCGGGTTGAAGTTGCGGAGTCTTTCGATCCAGAGCGACGCACGCGCGTGAACCTGGTGCATCCTCGCGCAGCGGTGATGGCGTTCGTGCACCCGGTCGACGCTCTCTGGATCGGGTTGATGGACTTCACAACGATCCACTACGCAGGGCTGGCAGGGGCGGACCTCGAGACGCTTCACGCGCAGGCGAAGACTTTGATCGACCGTTGGGGGAGGACCTGATGCGACCGGACCAGTGGGACACGTTCAAGCGCGCGGCACGGCTCGAGAAGCTCGCCACAGTGCCGATGGCGCTCATCGTCGACAGTCCGTGGATTCCCGGCTATCTCGGGATCTCGCACATGGACTACTACCTCGATCCGCAGCTCTGGTTCGAATCGAACCTGAAGATCATGCGCGAGTACGAGGACGTCATCATGGTCCCGTCGTGGTGGATGGAGTATGGGATGGCGGCGGAGCCGTCGGTGCTCGGGGCGAAGATCAAGTTCTGGCAGGACAACACGCCGAGCGAGTACCACACGCTCTATCGTCTCGAGGACATCGATCAGTTCCCGGAGTACGAAGTCGAGGCGGACGCGTTCGCCGCGCTGACCCTGCACCGCATCGGCATGCACAAGCGGCAGATCCTCGATCACGGCTACATCCTGCCGATGGTCACGTCGCGCGGCCCGCTGTGCACCGCCGGGTTCGTGCGCGGCACGACCAACCTGATGATCGAGATTGTCGAGAACCCCGAGGGCACGCACAAGCTGATCGACCTCTGCACGCGCGTTGTCATCGACTGGCTGAAGGCGCAGCACAAGGTGATGGGCGATACCGTCGAGGGCATCTTCATCCTCGACGACATCGTCGGCTTCATCAACGAGGAGCACTACAAGGAGTTCGCCCATCCGTACTTGAAACGGATTTGCGACGCCTTCCCGAAGGACTGGGTGAAGGTCTATCACAACGACGCCGAGGTGGACGCCTGCCTCGACTACCTGCCTGACGCGGGCTTCCACGTTCTCAACTGGGGCAAGCAGAAGGATATCCGTGAAGTGAAGGCGCGCGTCGGCGATCGCATGTGCCTGATGGGCAACGTGAATCCACTGGAGATCGGCGTGCGCGGCACGCCGGAAGAAGTGCGCGAAGCCACGCTCGACGTGCTCGAGGGATCAGGCGGGGAAGGCATCATCCTTTCCGTCGGCGGCGGCGTCAGCCCCGGCATGCCGGGCGAGAACATCCGCGCGATGCTGTCGGCCCTCGAGGAGTTCAACGGGAGCCGCGCCGCCCATGCCTGATTACGCCTTGATGAACCAGTTCCTCTACGAGGGGAACGCCAAGGAAGTCGAGCGTATGACGCAGGAAGCGCTCGCCGAAGGGCGCTCGGCGCAGGAGGTCCTCACCGAAGGTCTGATCGCCGGGATGAGCGTCGTCGGCGAGGACTTCAAGCACAACATCCTCTACGTGCCGGAAGTGCTCATAGCCGCGCGCGCGATGAAAGCGGGCATGGCGGTGCTCAAGCCGCTCCTCACCGCAAAGGACAGCGGTGTGCCCCGCGCCGGCGTGCTGCTGATGGGCACCGTGCGCGGCGACCTGCACGACATCGGCAAGAACCTCGTGCTGATGATGGCCGAGGGCGCCGGCTTCGAGGTCCACGACATCGGCGTCGATCAAAGCGTCGAGAAATTCCTGGCCGCGGCGGAGAAGTGCAATCCCGACATCGTCGGCATGAGCGCGCTGCTGACGACGACGATGACCTACATGAAGACGGTGATCGACGGCTTCGAGGCGGCAGGCAAGAGCCACGTCAAGATGGCCGTCGGCGGCGCGCCGATCAGCCAGATGTTCGCCGACGAGATTGGCGCCGACGGCTACGGTCAGAACGCGTCGGCCGCCGTCGATCTGTTCCTCCGGCTCGTGAAGCACTCCTGACGCCATGCCCGTCACCCTTACGATCAACGGCCAGCGCGTCGACCTCACGCCCGGCGTGTCGCTCTTCGCGGCCGCCGAGCGGGCGGGGGTGCGCGTGCCGACATCGTGCGTGACGCAGGGGAAGTGCAAGGAGTGCGTCGTCGAGGTGACGTCGGGCGCGGAGCTGCTGTCTGTGCCGACCGAGGCCGAGAAGCACCTGGACGTTCGCGGCTCGCGATTCAGGCTGTCGTGCCAGGCTCGCGTGAGCGCCGGCGACGGACAGATCGTCTGTCACACGATGCGCCGTGGGCACATGCGCATCGAGCGGCACGCGCTGCACCTGCCGGCGACGCACGCCACGACCACGCTCGACCCCGCCATCGTTCGCGACGGCGACCGCATCGTCGATGCGGTTGGCGGACTGGAAATCGATCGCTCGACAGGCGCGATACACGGGCTCGCGATCGACCTCGGCACGACGACGATCGTCGTGCGCCTCGTCGATCTGGAGAGCGGCGAGCTCGTGGCTGACACCTCGTTCGAGAACCCGCAGCGTTTCGGCGGATCGGACGTGATGTCGCGCATCCACTACGACAGCGGCCACCCCGGCCGGCTGCTGATGCGGACCCTGGCAGGTTACCTGACGCACGCGATCGAGGAGCTGCCGGTCGATCCACGCTCGATCTACGAGGTCGTCCTCGTGGGCAACTCCACGATGCGCGACCTGTTCTTCCGCCAGAGCGTGTACTCGATTGGGCAGAACCCGTACCGCTCGATTACCGAAATCGAGATGGCGCAAGGAAAGCGCGCGACGACGAGCCTGACGACGACCGGACGTCGAAGCCTGCTGCCCGTTCATCCGAACGCGCGTGTCCACGGACTGCCGATTATCAGCGGGCACGTCGGCGCCGACGCCTCGGCCTGTCTCCTCGCCGTGAACCTCGCGCACGAGGAGCGCCTCGTTGCGGTGATGGACATCGGCACGAATACCGAGCTGCTCGTCGGCAACCGTCACCGCATCGTGGCGGCGTCGTGTCCGGCGGGGCCTGCCTTCGAGGGGGGCGCCATCGCGTGCGGGATGCCGGGACTCGACGGCGCCATCGAAGACGTCGCTCTGAACGACGACGGGTCATTTCGACTTGGTGTGATAGGCGGCGGAGCGCCGGACGGCATCTGCGGGTCCGGGCTGGTCGATCTGCTCAGCGAGCTGCTGCGAACGGGCCGCATGAACGCGATGGGCCGGTTCGAAGATGGTGTCGAGCGCGTCACCGTCGATGCCGGCCGCGGCATCCACTTCTTCGAGAGCGACGTCAACGAGCTCGCGCAGGCGAAGGCGGCCAACGTCGCCGGCCTGCAGGTCGTGTTCGGCGAGTACGGCATCGCGTTCGACGACATCGACGTGTTCTACCTCGCCGGCGGCTTCGGACGTCATCTGAAGCCCGCCGCGGCAAAGCGAATCGGGCTCATCCCGAATCTGCCGGACGAGAAGATCGTGCAGGTTGGCAATGCCGCGCTCGAAGGCGCGACGATCGCGCTCGTCTCGAGAGCGCGCCGCCAGGAGATCGAAGACGCCGTCAAGCGCGTCGAGCACTGCCGCCTCGAAACCCATCCCGCGTTCTTCGACTTCTTCGTCGACGGCTGTCAGTTCAGGCCGGTGGAATCCGGAGATCGAGTCTCGCGATGATCGAGTTCCTCGACCGCGCGGCGGACATCGACGTGCAGCCCGCGGAATACATCCGGCTGCTCGGATTTCCTCGCGGATGGGTGCTCACCGGCCGCTCCAGCGAGCTCGCGGCGTGGGCGCGCGACTGGTACGCGCGGCACGGCCGTCCGTGGATCTACGCGCGGCAGGCGCAGGGGATTCGCGGCGACGGCGACAACATCCTGATCGAGGACGTCGCTTTCAACAGCCGCCGCCTGCAACGGTCGCTGCCCGCGGCAGGCGCGCACGGAGCGATTCTGGTTGCCGTCAGCGCCGGCTCCGAGATCGATCGCGAAGCGCGGAAGCGATGGCGAGAGGACAAGCCCGACGAGTACTTCTTCCTCGAAACGTACGGTTCCGCCGTCGTCGAGCATCTGATCACGACGGCGGGCGCGCGGCTGTGCGCGTGGGCGGAAGCCGAGGGCTGCGCCGTGCTCCCGCACGACAGTCCGGGGTATCCGGACTGGGGGGTAGACGAGCAGCCGCAGCTGCTCGACCTGATCCGGCGCGGCAGCGCCGATGCGTTGCCGATCGACGTGCTCGAGTCGGGCATGCTGCGACCGAAGAAGTCGCAGCTCGCCGTGTTCGGATTGACGCGGCACACCGATCGCATCCGGCGGCTGAGCGACCTCAATCCGTGCGAGAGCTGTTCGTTCGGTCCCTGTCAGTATCGCCGGGCGCCCTATCGCCGGGACGTGACCTATACGGTCAATCTCAAGGCGCTGAAGCGCTGGACGAAGGATCGGCTCACGCTCGTGACACAGCCGGATGGCACGATCGAGGCGACCTTCAAGTACGAAGGCACGACCTGCACCAACATGGGACGGCCGCTGGAGTTCCTCTACCGCGTCACGCTCGGCCCACGCGAAGCGGGCTATCCGATCCGCCGCCAGGAGTGCCGGCCCGCGCCGGGTGACGAGGGGCACAGGGCGATGTGCCGCTACATCCGCGAGGGCGAGCCGCTGATGGCCTCGATCGCCTCGGAACAGCCGTTGAACGGCCGTCCGCTCGACGACGTGATCCGATGGACGCGCGCATCGAGTCCGGCGGGCTGCTACTGCGAGCCGGAGAGCCGCGAGCACAAATGGGGCCTCGTCCTCGAAACGATTCACTACGCGCTCTCGCACGAACCACCGGATCGCGTGCAGGCGCAAGTCCAGCACGGGGTGGAGAAGGAGGCTGTGTGAAGAAGCGTTTGCAGGACGCCGCGCGGGAGCGCGCCCTGCTCTGTGACGGCGCCATGGGCACGCAACTGATGCTCGCGGGGCTCGAGCAGGGGAACTGCGGCGAGGCGTGGAACCTCACGCATCCCGAACGGGTCCTCGCGATTCAGTGGCGATACGTCGAAGCGGGATCGGACTGCCTTCTCACCAACACGTTCGGCGCCAGCCGCATCATGCTCAACCGCCACTCGCACGGCGACGATGCCGTCGCGATCAACAAGGCGAGCGTCAGGATCGCGCGCGAGGCGTTTGGCGATCGCGACGGCTACGTCATCGGCGACATCGGTCCGTTCGGCGGTCTGATGGAGCCGTACGGCGAGTTCACCGAAGCGCAGGTGTGGGACGCCTTCCGCGAGCAGGCGCAGGCGCTCGTCGACGCCGGCGCCGACGCGATCATCGTCGAAACGCAAACCGCGCTCGAAGAGCTCGCGCTCGGCCTGAAAGCTGCGCGCGAGGCGGGCGCCGCCTGCGTCATCGGCTCGATGGCCTACGACGTCACGCTCGACGGCTCGACCTTCCGGACGATGATGGGTGTCGATCCGGAGGCGGCGGCGGCGTTCATGGAGGAGCACGGCGCGGACATCGTCGCGCTGAACTGCGGCACCGGCTTGGACCTGGCGCGCGCGCGCCAGGCGGTGATCCGCTACCGCGCGGCGACGACGCTGCCGCTGATGGCGCAGCCAAACGCGGGCCAGCCGCGGCTGGTGAACATGAAGGTCGTCTACGACGAGACGCCGGAACAGATGGTCAAAGGCGTCGTGCCGCTGCTGGAGGCCGGCGCCACGATCATCGGCGCGTGCTGCGGCAGCACGCCCGATCACATCCGCGCGTTCCGGCAGGCTATCGACAGTAGGCAGTAGGCAGTAGGCAGTAGGCAGTAGGCAGTAGGCAGTAGGCAGTAGGCAGTAGGCAGAAGGCAGTAGGCAGTAGGCAGTAGGTAGTAGGCAGCACTGAGAGCGCCTGCGGCCCCGCGAGCACTGAGCGCGCGCGAGCGGGGGTGGGGCCCCGCGAGCATTGAGAGAAGAGGACACGACCCGTGAGACAGCTTCTGTGCGACGTCAACGCCGCGGCGCTGGACAAGCTGCCGCAGCACACCGGCGACAAGTCCGGCATCGGTGTCCACTACGTCGATGCGTACGTCAAGCCGATGAACGCGAAGCTCGAGGACGGCACCGTCGTGAAGTGCAAGCGCCGCGGACTGAAGATCACGCTGACGGTGGGAACGAGGAAGGGCGACGGACTGATGCGGCGGCTCGAGGTCAGCCCGGATCCAGTGGTGATGCTGGCGGCCGCGCTGAAAGAAGCCGCTGCGGCGGCGGGGGTGGAAGTCTCGGTTCAGGACAGCGCAATGTTCATAGAGGTCATATGAAAATTCGAACCTTGGTCATTCTGTTCATGCTGTGTTGTGCGGCCGCGGCGGCAGCTCAGACGGTGAGCGGCTCGCTGGTCGGGACGGTCACGGATCTTTCCGGCGGCGTCCTGCCGGGGGCGACCGTCGTCATCACCGACGTCGAACGTGGCACCAAGCGCGAAGGCGTCACCAACGCGGAGGGCCAATACACTCTCAGCAGCCTCGAGCCTGGCGTGTACCAAGTCGCGATCGAGATGTCGGGCTTCAAGAAGTTCGTGCGCGATCGCGTCGAGGTCGCGATCAACACGACCGTGCGAATCGACGCGAAGCTCGAGGTGGGCGGCCTCACCGAGACGATCGAGGTCACCGGCGGGCGTCCGCCGCTGCAGACCGAGCGGTCCGACGTCACGCACCAGATCACGCCGGTGCAGCTCGAGAACCTGCCGCTGTCGCTGGACAACAACTACCAGAGCCTGCTGGAGCTCGCGCCCGGCGTCACCGAGGCGACCGACGTCGGCTCGGCGTTCGGCAATCCGAACGGGTCGGTGGTCAATCGCGTGAACGGCCAGAACGAGCGGGCGAACAGCTTTCAGCTCGACGGCACGATCAACAACCAGACGAACGTGATCTCGCAGACCGCGATCGTGCCGCCGCACGAGGCGATTGAAGTCGTTGACGTCTCGACCAACGCCTACGACGCGGAGCAGGGGCGCTCGACCGGCGGCGTCACGAACGTGCAGATCAAGTCGGGGACGAACACCTACCGCGGCACGTTCTCGGTGTATCACACCGACGGATCGTTGAAGGCGCGTAACGCGCTGTCGACGCTCGAACAGCCGGACACCAAGCTGACGCAGAGCGCCGTGACGTTCGGCGGCCCGCTCCAGCGCAACAAGACGTTCTTCTTTGCCGATTACCAGCGCGGCCGCGATCGCCGCGGCCAGAACGACCTGCAGTCGGTGATCCCGATGGCGTATCGCCGCGGCGACTTCAGCGGCGCGTCCACCACCATCTTCGATCCGGCGAGCGGGAGCATCACGCAGCGGACGGCGTTCCCCGGCAACATCATTCCGGACAACCGGATCAGCCCGATCGCGCGCGCCATTCTCGAACGGCTGCCGCAGCCGACGAGAGACGGCGCGACGAACAACTACGAGGCGGTCGGGCAGTTCGCGCAGGATCGGCACTCGGGCGACGTCAAAATCAACCACACGTTCGACAACCGGACGCACGGCTTCGTCCGCTATAGCTACTTCCAGGCGGACACGGCCGATCCGCCGTCGTTCGGCATCCTCGGCGGCCCGACGAGCAACGGCGGCGGCACGGCGGCGATCGGCAAGGCGCGCAACCAGAGCGGCACGCTGAACCTGACACGCTCCTTCTCGCCGAGGGTCGTCGCCGAGTTCCGCGCCGGCTTCGTGCGCGTGAACATCACGGGCGAGTCGCCGACCGAAGCGGACCTGGCGTCGAAGATCGGGATTCCCGGCATCAACAGGGGAGACTTCTTCACCGGCGGGCTGCCGCGCATCGCCATCAGCGGATACGACTTCCTCGGAATCGCCGCGACGCTGCCGTTCAAGATCGTCGAGACCAGCTACAACGTCGTCAACAACTGGACGATGCAGAAGCGGAGCCACACGATCAGGTTTGGCATCGACCTGCGGAACCTGGGGCTCGACAAGGCGCAGGCGACGGGGGATCCGCGCGGGACGTTCACCTTCACGACGGGGCCGACGGCGCGCAGCGGCGGGCCGTCGAGCTCGTCGGCCAACGCCGTCGCGGCCTTCCTGCTCGGGCTGCCACAGTCGATGGCGCGCACGCAGATCAACCAGTTGAGCGGCTACTCGCTGCAGCAGTACTTCTTCTTCGCGCAGGACCGCTGGACGCCGACGCCGCGGCTGACGGTGAACTACGGGCTCCGCTACGAGATCTACCCGTACGCCACCGTACCGAATGCGGGCGATCAGTCGACCTATCTGCCCGAGACGAACCAGATCCTCGTCGCGGGTTACGGGTCCGTGTCGAAGCGGTTGAACGTGAAGACGGATTACGGCAACTTCGCGCCGAGGCTCGGCGCCGCGTACCGCGTCGACGAGAAGACGGTGCTGCGTGGCGGCTACGGCGTCGGCTACATTCCGCTCGGCATCAACACGCTGGCCAACGTCAGCTATCCGGCGCAGATCTCGATGACCATTGCCGGCGCGAACAGCTTCACGCCGGCGGGCAGCCTGGCGACGGGCATTCCGGAAGTGCCGGTCGTCGATGTGACGAGCGGCGTGGTCGCGTCACCGCCCGGCAACGTCGTGCTGCCGGTCGTCAACTTCGATCCCCAGCGCGGCTACGTGCAATCGTTCAACCTGACGCTGCAGCGCGATCTGTGGGGCTTCGTGGTGGATGCGGGATACGTGGGGTCGCTCGGCCGGCATCTGCCAGGAACCGTCAACCTCAACGCCGCAGGCCCCGGTGCCGTGCAGGCGAGCCGGCCGCTGGCGATCAAGTGGGGGCGGACGGCCGACACGAACCTCTCCGACTTCGTGTTGCGGTCCGCATATCACGGCTGGCAATCGCGGGTGGAGCGGCGGATCGCGCGCGGCGGCAAGATCACGCTCGCCTACACGCTGAGCCGGTCGCAGGACATGTCGGCGGCCTTCACCGTGCAGAACCCGCTCGACCTCGAGGCGAACTGGGGGCCGTCGGGGTTCGATCGCCGGCACAACCTCGTCGTGAGCCATGTGCTGCCGTCGCCGTTCGGGCGCAATGGCCGCTATCTACGGCAGGGGGGCGCGGCGGAGGTGCTCGGCGGCTGGACCCTCAGCGGCGTGTTGACCGTGCGCTCCGGCTCGCCGGTCGACATCACGGGCGTGCGTCTGGCGGCGAATGCCACGCAGGGCGTCACGAACCGGCCCGATACGATCGCCGAGCCGAAGATCCTCGGCGGTACGGGGCCCACCGTCCTGTGGTTCGACACGGCGGCATTTGCGGAGCCGGCGGCAGGCACGCTGGGCAACACGCGGCGGAACAGCGTGCGGGGCCCCGGCTATACGAACTACAACATGACGCTGTCCCGATCGTTCAACCTGCAGGGCCGAAAGCGGCTGTTGATCAACGCGTCGGCCTATAACCTCACGAACACGACGCACTACCGGAATCCGAGCGGCGGGTTCGGCACGGCGAGCAGCTTCGGCCGCATCACCGCGACGTTCGGCGAGCGCCAGGTCCGCTTCGGCGCCCGCTTCTCGTTCTGAGGGGGTCAGGTCTTGAATCATCAGAAAAGTGACAATTCAAGACCTGACCCCCGGGCGTGGGCGGTGGTCATCGCCTGTGTGGCGGGTGCGCTCGCCGGCGCGGCGGGCCAACGCGACCGCGCGACGACGATCACAGTCGTCAACAACCAGCCGTTCGCGATCCGCATGCCGATGCAGGTCGCGAACGCTGCCGATGCGACGCCGACGGCGACGGCGGACGGCGCGCCAATCCAGCCGGCCGAGGGACATCTTGCCTTCATCGGCACCGTCGGCCCTTCGACGTCGCGGACGCTGAGGCTCGTGCGCGAGCGTCCGCGCGCGCGCCCCGCGCGGCTGGCCGTCGACGCCAGTCAGGACGGCATCCGGCTGTTGTTCGACGGGAAGCCAGTGGGCACGCTGTCGTGGAGCGTTCACGTCGCCGCGGCTCCGCCTCCGACGAAGACCGCTGTCATCGATCCACCGGACTTCACACGCGTCTTCGACGCGCTGCCGCTGTCGTTCGCGCGAAGCGCCAGCGGACCGGTATTCGACACGTGGACGGCGCAGACGTCCAGGAACGGGCTGGCGATCGCCCTGACGCTGCGCGTCTATCACGAGGGCTTCCTCGACGTCTCGACGCGCGTCATGACGGAGCCCGGCGCGCGAACCTCCGGCGTGTATGCAGCGGTCGTGAGCCGCCTGACGCATGCGTCACCGCCGGCCGGGCGCCGCCTCGCCTACGACAACCGCGTCTCCAGGCTCGAGCCGTCAGGCGGCACGCCGTTTCGCGCCGGCGAGGGCCGCCATCACTTCGTGCAGCGCGGCGTCGACTGGGCGACGATGCGTGCCGCCGAAGGCGCGTCGTTCGCCTGGATCAACGACTTCGCCGAGTCGTTCACGATCTTCCAGGACTCGGTGGAGAACCGCTTCCGCCAGCCGCGATATGCGGGCGCGAACATCCCGCAGCTCGGGTGTGAAGCGCAGGCGACGCCGGACGCGTTGTTCTGGATCATGGAGATCGCGCGGTCGAACATCCAGTCCTACCGCGATCGCCTGGCCGACAACATCCTGCCGCCGCCCGGCGACAGCGTGAGCTTTGCCTCCAGGATGGCGTTCGACGCCGCGCCAATCTCCGACGAGCGCGCCAACGAGCTGTTCCTCGCGTACACCGGCTATCGCATGCAGCAGATGCGTGGAGCGGACGTCGAGCTGACCTTCGGCGTCCGGGGCGTGCGGTTCGGCACCAGTTACTTTCCCTACTCGACGCTCGGAGAGAACTTCGACCGGCTGAAGCTGCCGGGGATGGACAGCGAAGGCTACTGGCCGCTCGCCGCCGACACGGTCGAGCGCTGGCCGCTGTTCGCCGACGCGATCCGGCGCGACCTGCGCATCGCGAAGGCGATGGGCTTCCACATCATTCGCCTGCATTATCTCGACGTCATCGCCGCGCTGGACGAGCGCGTGCAGCGGGAGTACCTCGACTTCCTGTTCGGCGAGCTGCGGCACCTGCGCCTGCGCGCGATGCTGAGCCCGTCGGATGCGCGGTTCACGCCCGCGCAGATTGCCGCCATGGTTGCGCGCTACCGCGACGTCGTCGAATCGGTCGAGCTCGAGAACGAGATCCTGATTTGGGGAATTCCGCAGGATCGACCGCGCTACTGGAACGCGGTCTACGACGCCGTGAAGAACGTTGCGCTGGACATTCCCGTTCATCTCACCGCGCACACCAACACCGGCATCTTCACGCGGCTGGCGCAGCTCGGCGTGCGCTTCGATCGCGTCGGCGCGCACGCCTACATCGACAGCCTCGACTCGATCCCGAGCGGCCGCGGCTTTGCCCTCGCCGTTGCGAACTACGCGTCGAAGGCCGGCAAGCCGGCGGTGATCACCGAATGGAACTGGCGCGGCCTCACCAGGATGACGCCCGAGGCGCGCGCCCAGGTCTATCCCGGCATCATCGGCGGCGCCCTCGAGAGCCGCGCGATCGGAGAGTTCCACCAGTTCCAGTTCCAGGAGACGCTCGCGGTCAATCCGCGCGTCGGCCGCACGGGCATCCGGCATTACGAGCCGCTGCGCCTGAGCCGCAGGCCGAAGCCGGAAGCGTTCGAGCTGATGAAGCTGATGCATCGCTTCGTCGAGGCTGACGATCCCATCCGGCGCATCCAATCGCCGCACGCCGTCACGATGCTCGATGCTCACGGCCGTGCGACCGCGACGGTGACGGTCGCGAACCGCGGCACTCGTGCCGAGCCGTTGCGCGTGAGCGTCGAAACGCCCTCCGATCTCGCAGCCACGCTGGCGTCGCCAGCCGACATCCGGCTCCAGCCGGGTGCGTCGGCGAACGTGACGATCTCGCTCGCAACGCGTGGCACGACGCCCGGCTTCTATCACTGGTTCATCCGGCTCGCAGGCGACGGCGGTCTGCTTCGCTACGTGTGGAACGAAGCGCGTCTCCCAGGCAAGCCGAGAGCCGTGGACGACACGATCTTCGATCTGGATTTCACGAAGCCAATTCGGGTGGTCTACGGCCACAACGCGCCCGTTCTCGAAATGGAATCAGCTTTCGTGGTCGCGGGCACGCTCGAGAGCGCGAGCGGGGCTGCGGTGGACGTTCTGCAGCTCGGTGATCTTCCCGACGCCGGCGCACCGGGGACGCTCATTCTCGTCGGCACGGCGCGCTCGCACGCGCTCCTCCGCGGGGTCGCCGCCCAGCTTCCGAACGCCGGACGATTCGTGCAACGCATCGCCGCGCCAGCCGGCGGCACGTCGGTCTGGGTCGGCGTCGGCGGTGAGGACAGCAAGGCGGTCGAGGACGCGGCGCTCGACTTCACGCTCCGGTACTGGCGCAGCGCGAAGGATTCCGCGGCGGCGAAAATCGGCCTCGTCGAGAAGGAGCTGCCGCGCACCGTCGCCCCCGCCAAGCTTCCGGACAGAGAACAGGAGCCGAACTCCCATGAGTGAAGCCATCTCCGTGGTCGCCGACGACGTTCGCGCACAGACGAAGCGCATCGTCACCGGGACGCGCGTCATCGACATGCACACGCATCTCTTCCCGCCACAGTTCGGCGAGCTGGTGAGCTGGGGCATCGACGACCTGCTGACATATCACTATCTCGTCGCCGAAGTCGTGCGCGCCGGCCCGGTCCGCGCCGACGCGTTCCGGGCGCTGTCGAAATCCGAGCAGGCCGACCTGATCTGGCAGACGCTGTTCGTGAAGAACACGCCGCTGTCGGAGGCGTCGCGCGGCGTCGTGACGGTGCTGACCGCGCTCGGGCTCGATCCGACGGCTCCCGACCTGCGAGAGGCGCGTGAGTTCTTTGCGTCGCTGAGCCTGGAGACGCACGTCGGCTGGGTGCTCGATCGCGCGGGCGTGGATCTCGTCGTCATGACGAACGATCCGTTCCACGCCGTCGAGGCGCGCCTGTGGAACGACGGCATTGCGATCGATCCGCGCTTCCGCGCCGCGCTGCGGATCGATCCGCTGCTCAACGACTGGGCACACGCGCGGCGCGCGATGGAGCAGGCGGGCGACGCGGTCGCGACCACGGTGGATGCCGCAGCCGTCGTGCAGGCGCGACGATTCGTTGACGCGTGGGTCGGCCGCATGCGCCCGCTCTACGTCGCCGTGTCGCTGCCGGACGACTTCGTGTGGCCGGCTGAAGACGCGCGAACGCGGCTGATCCGTGAAGTCGTGCTGCCGGCATGCAGGGACCACGGGCTGCCGTTCGCGATGATGATCGGCGTGCGGCGGCAGGTGAATCCCGCTCTCCAGGACGCAGGCGACGGGCTGGGTCGGGCCGATGTCGGCGCGATCCATCGCCTGTGCAGCGAGCATCCCGACAACCGCTTTCTCGTCACGATGCTGTCGCGCGAGAACCAGCACGAGCTGTGCGTCGCGGCGCGGAAGTTCTCGAACCTGCTCCCGTTCGGCTGCTGGTGGTTCCTCAACAACCCGTCGATCGTGTCGGAGATCACGCGCGAGCGTCTCGAGCTGCTCGGGACGACGTTCGTGCCGCAGCATTCGGACGCGCGGGTGCTGGAGCAGTTGCTCTACAAGTGGACGCACTCGCGGCGTGACGTCGCGGAGGCGCTGGGCGATCAGTACGCACGCGTCATCGACAGCGGCAGGCCGGTGATGGGCAAAGAGATCGAGCGGGACGTGCGCCGCCTCTTCGTGGAGAACTTCACGCAATGGACATCACTCGGCAGGGCATGATCCGGACGGCGGCATTCGTCGTTGTGCTGGTGTGTGCGACGGGCGTATCCGCCCGCGCGGAGAACGGGTACGAACTGTGGCTGCGGTATCGGCCGCTCACGAACGCGTCGCTGAACGCCGCCCGTCAGCACGCGGCTACTGTCGTGCGCGAGGGCTCGCTGTCGCCGATCGTGCAGAAGGCCGTCGCCGAGCTGGAGCGCGGCCTCAACGGCCTGCTGAACACTCAGATTCCCACCTCCGATCGAGTGGTGGTTGACGGCGCGGTGGTGATCGGCACGCCCGCGACCTCGAAGACGATCGCGTCGCTCGGGTGGACTGATGCCCTGAAGCGGCTCGGAGACGAGGGGTACGTCATCCGCGCCGCGCGCATCCAGGGAAGGCGCGCAACGGTCATCGCGTCGAGCGGCGAGGCCGGCGTGCTGTACGGCGCGTTCCACTTCCTGCGGCTGCTGCAGACGGGGCAGCCGCTCGCGAAGGTCAACATCACCGAGCGTCCCCGGATCCAGCGGCGTCTCCTGAATCACTGGGACAATCTCGACGGCAGCATCGAGCGCGGATATGCCGGCCGATCGCTGTGGTGGGGAGATGGCGCCGTCGAGCCCGCGTCGAGGCTCGAGGACTACGCGCGCGCGAACGCGTCGATCGGCATCAACGGCATGGTGATCAACAACGTCAACGCGAATCCGCGCGTGCTGACGGTACCAAACCTCGCCAGGGTCGCGGACGTCGCGCGCACGCTCCGTCCCTACAACATCCGCGTCTATGTCTCGGCGAATGCCGCCGCGCCACGCATGCTCGGCGAGCTGAAGACGGCGGATCCGCTCGATCCGGACGTGGCCAAGTGGTGGCGCGCGAAGGCGGACGAAATCTACGCGCTGATTCCGGACTTCGGCGGCTTCGTCGTCAAGGCCAACAGTGAAGGGCAACCCGGACCGCAGGACTACGGCCGCACGCACGCGGACGGCGCCAACGTCCTAGCCGACGCGCTCGCGCCGCACGGCGGCGCCGTCATGTGGCGCGCGTTCGTCTACGACGCGAAGGTCGATCCCGATCGCGTCAAGCGCGCATCCATGGAATTCGTCCCGCTCGACGGCACGTTCCGCGACAACGTCTTCGTCCAGGTGAAGAACGGGCCGCTCGACTTCCAGCCGCGCGAGCCGTTCCACCCGCTCTTCGGCGGCATGCCGCGGACGCCGCTGACCGCGGAGCTGCAGATCACGCAGGAGTATCTCGGCCACTCGAACCATCTCGTCTATCTCGCGACGATGTGGAAGGAGTTCCTCGACGCGGATACGTACGCGAAAGGCGCGGGATCGACGGTCGCGAAGGTCCTCGATGGCTCCCTCGAGCGGAAGCAGCGGACCGCCATCGCCGGTGTCGCCAACACCGGCCGCGACCAGAATTGGACGGGCCATCACTTCGGCCAGGCGAACTGGTACGCGTTCGGACGTCTCGCCTGGAACCCGGATCTGCGCGCCGACGCCGTCGCGGAGGAGTGGATCCGCCTGACGTGGAGTGACGTGCCGGAGGTGATTGCCGCCATCCGGTCGATCATGATGGACTCGCGCGAAACCTACGTCCGCTACACGATGCCGCTCGGCCTCCATCATCTGATCGGCGGCAACCACTATGCGCCGATGCCCGAGAACGACGACAAGCGGCGCCTCGACTGGTCGGCGACGTACTACCACCGCGCGGATGCGTCAGGCGTCGGCTTCGATCGAACGCGCCGCGGCAGCAACGCCGTCAGCCAGTACCATCCGCCACTGCGCGATCGCTGGAACGATCCGAAGACGACCCCGGACGAACTCCTGTTGTGGTTCCACCGGCTGCCTTGGGACTACCGCATGAAGTCGGGCGAGACGCTGTGGGAGGCGCTGGTGGGCGTCTACACCCGCGGCGCCGCCGAGGCCCGCGAGCTGGAGAAGCGCTGGTCAACTGTGCGAGGCAAAGTAGACGATGAGCGGTTCGAGGCGGTGACGGCGAAGCTGCGGCGGCAGGCGGAGGACGCCGCGGCGTGGAGTGACAAGTGCCTGCGTTACTTCCAGACGTTCAGCAAGCGTCCGCTGGCTACGCAGACTCCTTCCCGCTAGCGCTCGCGCCGGAGCCGAGGGCGCGGATCTCGAACACGGCGCCGCCGTCAGGCGCGTTGGCGGCTGTGACCGTCGCGCCGTGCCGCCTGGCGATCGCCTGCACGATCGACAGCCCGAGTCCGCTGCCGGCGAGGGGCGCGCTCCCGCTCGCGCGCGACGCGTCCGCTTTGTAGAAGCGCTCGAAAATGTGCGGCAGATGTTCCGGCGCGATGCCCGGGCCGGTGTCCCGCACGCGCAGCGTGACGCCGTCCGGCGTCTGCCCGGCCGACAGCTCGATCCGGCCGCCATCCGGCGTGTGCCGCACGGCGTTGGCGGCGAGGTTCTGCAGCGCCTGCTCGAGGCGATTGGCATCCGCCTCGACCGTCAAATCAGGCGGCTCGATCGCCGTCGCGAGCGTCACGTTCCGCTGGCGGAGCGCGGGGCTGTGGCGTTCGGCGACGCGGCGGAACAGATCGGCGACCGGGACGCGCTCGAACGTCAGCGAGCCGCCGCCTCCCTCGAGGCGCGCGAGATCGAGCAGGTCGCCGATGATCGCCTCGAGCTTGTAGGTTTCCTGATCCGCAATATCCAGGTACTTGCGCCGTGTCGCCTCGTCGAGGGCGACTCCCGGCATCGCCAGCGTCTGCACGTAGCCGCGAATCGCGGTGAGCGGCGTCATCAGCTCGTGCGACACGTCGGCGAGCAGCTGGCGGCGCGCCGCGTCCGACGCGGCGAGTGCGGCCGCGCGGCTCTCGAGATCCGCGGCCATCCGGTTGAACGCGCCTGCCAGCGCGGTCACTTCGTCGCCGCCCGACTCGCTGGCGCGCACGTCCGTGTGTCCCTCGCCCAGCGCGCGCGCCGCGCTCTCGAGCGATCGGAGCCGCCGGTGCGCGGGCCCGAAGATCAGCAGCGCCGCCATCGCTGCGCCGGCGACGAGCAGCGCGCCACCGAAAACGGCGAGCGTGGGACCGAACTCCTGGATGGCGATGAAAACCGGCGGGCTCGGCGGGACGGACACGATGCCGACTTCGACGCCGTTGACGACAATCGGCGACCAGCTCGTCCCCGGTGGTCCGCCTCGCCCTCCGCGCCCACGTCCTCGCGACGGTCCGGGCGGCGGTCCCGGCGGCGCCTTGCTCTGCTGCGTCACGTGCGCCGCCCGCCGTCCGTCCTTCATCGCCACGAAGAACGTGCGCCGCACAGTCTTGAACTCCTCGCGGACGAACGACTCGAGATCGAGGTCGGGGCGCACGGTGAGCTCGCCGGAGAGCTCGCGCGCGACGAAATCCGCGAGCTCCTGCGTCGATCGTCCGACGGGCGATTCGGCGAATCGTCCGGTGAGCCAGAGGAACAGCGCCGCCTGCGCCAGCAGCAGCCCGGCGAGCAGCGCGATGAAGCCGAATCCGATCCGCCAGTAGAGGCTGCGGTACCAGACGCGCGTGCGAGCCGGCGCGGGATCTTCAGACATCGGCGAACTTGTAGCCCGTGCCCCAGACGGTGAGCAGGAGCTTTGGCGACGTGGTGTCGTCTTCGATCTTCCGCCGCAGCCGCTTGACCAGCGTGTCCACGCTGCGCTCGGTCACGTGCGTGTCGCCGCCCCACACACGGTCGATCAGCGCTTCGCGGCTGAAGACGATGCCGCGGTTCGACGCGAGGAGATAGAGCAGGTCGAATTCGTGCGCCGTCAGCTCGATCTCGCGTCCTTCGACGCGCGCCTGCCGGCGGGCCGGATCGATCGTGAGGTTTCCCGCTTCGATGGGTGCGCCAGAGGGTGCGGCCGCGGAACGCCTGCGCAGCAGCGCCCGCACGCGCGCGCCGAGCTCGCGGATGCCGAACGGCTTGGTCAGGTAATCGTCGGCGCCGCTGTCGAGACCGAGGACCTTGTCGCTCTCTTCGCGGCGCGCCGTGAGCATCAGGACGGGCGTCGACGTGTTGCGCGACTCGCGGCGAATCGCGCGGCACACGGTGATGCCGTCGATGCCCGGCAACATCAGGTCGAGGACGATCAGCTCGAACGGCTCGGCGCGCGCCAGCCGTAGTCCTTCGGTGCCGTCCGCGGCGGCCGTCACGCGCAGTCCTTCGAGCCCGAGATGCAGCCCGACTAGATCGCGGATGTGCTCGTCGTCTTCCACGACCAGCACCCTCGCGCCGCCCGCGTTGGCGTGTGCGCCGGCGTTCGGTGTCGTCATGTATCTTCAGTGTAGCCGCGCCGACGCGCCTTGCCCCGGAAAGCGTGGCTGCCATCGATTTGTCACAGCCGCGTCACACGCGCAGCACGACACATCGAGTGCGTCGACCTTGCGGCGCTCGAACGCGAGGGATGCTGCGGCAAGAGGAGAAACGGCCGCCGTAGCCGAAAGCGACTTCAGAACCGGTAGCCGATACCGACGATGACGGAGTTGAGGCCGCCGGTCAGATCCGGGTAGCTGCTGTCGCTGTAGTAGTCGAGCAGGTAGCTGACGCCCAGCTTCAACGACCGCCCGAGATCGCGCTCCAGACGGAACGCGGCCGTGTGGTACCAGTTCGCGATTCGGCCATCGGCCGTCGGCAACAGCGACAGCACCTGGCCGCTGGCCGCGTTGCCGGCCGCCCGCGTCGTCGTGAACGATACGCCGTACTGCATCCGCCCTGCGGGTGTGATGTCAGCGCCCACCGAGAAACTGTGCGAACCCAGAAGATACGTCTGCCGGTCGCCGCGGGAGTAGAACACTGGCGCCGCGTCGTAACGGCGTGTCGTCGCGCTGATGAAATCCGCGTGGTACTCGTCTCGACTCCACGCGTAACTCCAGAAGACGTTCGTGGTTGGCAGCGGCGCGGCGCTTCCAGCCACGCCAATCTGCTGAAGCAGGCCCGCTGCATCCTGCGTGACCTCCGAGGCGGCGGCGCCGACGAACGAGAGATTGTCGTTGCTGCGACTGCGGATGGTGTAGAACGCCGTGGCCGAGCGCGTGCCGTCCGCGCTGGCACATGAGACCGCGAGGTTCATCTTCGCCGCGAGCTCCGGCTCGGTGATGTAGCCGGTGTCATCGGCCCACAGCACCGAGGGAGTGGCGCGGACCGATACGCGGCGCGAGGGCTTCCACTGCGTGCGCACGAAGATCTCGTCACTCGAGCTGTCTGCGCGGAAGAGGCTGCGCTGCTGCGGTACGTCGCCGAATTGGATGTCGCGATCGACTGTGCGCCGGGTCCAGCCGGGCGTAACGGCCAGATTCGCCTTGCCAGGCCGCACTTCGGCCTCCAGCCCGTAGGTCGAGAGCGTGAATGCGTTGAGGCGGATCTTCGATTCGAAACGGTCCATGTTCCGGTTCGTGTCCGAACGCCGCGCGTGGGCCTCCACGCGAACGGCCGCGCCTGGGCGTGCCGCGACATTCACGTAGAGCTGGTTCGATTCGATGTCGCCCCGGCGGTACCCGGCCTCGATCTGTTCGCCGGTGAAGCTCTCCTGCGTCAGCGCGTTCCAGCCGGCGCCGGCACTGACGAGGACACGCTCGCTGCCCGCCGACGCTCGGAGGGATTGCCGCAGCATGTTGCTGTCGGCTACGAAGTGCAGGGGCCATTCGGCCACTGCCGCCGCGAACCCTCCCTGTGCGCCGGCTTCGGCGGTCGAGCTGACGAGGCGGGTGCCCGTCACCACGGCAAGATCGGCAAACGTCATCGTCGGCGCATCGTTTCGGAAGCGCTCGTATCCCAGCTCGTATTCGAGGTTGATGTCCTTCTTCGGCCGTACGGCTGCCGTGAAGAGCAGCTCGTTGGCAGACTCGTCCACCCTCGACTCGTAGCCCTGCCACCGGAGCTTGGCGCGCCGGTCCGCGTCCGTCCCCAGTACATCGCCGCCGCCCATGTTCAGACTCTCGAACACGCGGCCCGATCGTTCGATGCCCCGCACGGCAACCGCAGCGGTGGCTTTGTCGCCGAACGTCGCCGGCTTGACTTCCACGGCCAGGTCGTAGGTCGTCCGGGTCGTCGCAAACCGCGCGTCGTGCACGTTGTCGTTGAACTTGCCGACATACCCGACGGTGCCGCCGGTGAACGCCGGATCGACGCCTCCCGATACCAGTGAGGGAGCAAAGAGATAGTCGAGCCCGTTGGCCGCCTGACGGAAGTACCCGTATCCGCCGGACACGCGCATGCGCCCGTTATCGAAGCGTGCCGTTGCACGCTGGTTATCCCGCGACCATACGTGACGGTCGATCGCAAACAGGTCGCGCCGGCCGTCGTGATAGACGAACCCCACGTCGGCCAGGTCCGCGAGCACTCCCGTCCGCCGATCACTGCCGAAGCCGCGGCGGACGCCGTAGCGCTCCAGATAATGCGTCCGATCGCCGGACGGACCGTCGAAGAGCCCATTGGCCACGAATGCCGGCCAGACCGTGCCGTGTCTGCTCGGAGGCGCGGCGGGCGAAGGCGCGGCTGGCTGCGCTGGCGTGGGCTCGGCAGTCTGCGCATGCAGAGGCTGAATGAGCCACACCCACACGAGCGGCGTCGACAGCATTACCGGCACGGCGGAACGCAGGAGCGAGTTGAGCTGCATGTCCCGGACTCCCAGCTAGTAGCGCAGGTGCGGATCCATGTGGCCGCCATGGATGGCCTTGTGACAACCGACGCAGCGTCGCAGCACGGCACCGCTGGCAGCGCCCCGAGCGGCGGCTCCGACCGCGTGCCGATTGTCCGCGACCGAGTGACACCGGATGCACAGCGCGGGTTGCGCCATGACCAGCAGGCGCCGGTTGGGTGAACCGTGTGGGTCGTGGCACGTCGAACATCCTTCCGCGACCGGCGGATGGACGATCGCCTTGGGCGTCCGCTGTGCCTGATGGCACGCACCGCATCGTTCGACCTCGCTGCGGAGCGACGTTCGTTCGCTGGAATGCGGGTCGTGGCAGCTGGTGCACGACAGGGCCCCTTCGGCGACAGGATGGTGCGAGGGCAGCCGGAAGCGGGCGATGACGTCGGTATGGCATCCCGCGCACATCGAGGAGACACGGTCGGTCCGTCTGCCGCGCCCTTCCAGGCCGGCGGGCGCTCTCGAGACGTGAATGGTGTGGCAACTCGAACAGGCGATCGCTGACTTCGCGTGTTGGCCGAACGACCACTTGCTCTTCATCGCCGTTCCGTGGCACGTCAGACACTGCGCCGCCGCGGGCCGGCTGATGTTGCTCTTTTCCGGCGCCTCGACGTGCGCCGCTCCGCCGGAGTGACAAGACGTACAGTTCCGGTGGTACTCCTGCAATCGCGTCTCGCCGGCTCTGTCGTGGCACGTCAGACAGGTGTCGGCGGTGACGTCCTGGGCGGGAGTGCCGACGGCGGCAGTCGATTGCTGAAGCCCCGTGCCCCGGACAGCAACCGCGCCGAACCAGCAGGTGATCAGAGAAGCGAAGACAGCAGTGCGGGCAAATCGAAAGCTCCAGTCCATCGGATCTCCTCCGTCCCGTCCGAGAACCGAACTCGAAGTGTCCCGCGCTCGAGCAAGATGCGGTCCACGAATTGTCGAGACATCAGGACGCCGAATCCATTGACAATCTCGACAATAGCGGTACCACGCTCCCGAATTGCCGGTATTCCGCCGACGCTTTCCCGCCAGTTACGGTGATCGCGCACCGACCACCACCTTCGCTCCGTCCGCCTGGCCGCGTGCGCCGGCGATCGGCGTTGCCGTTTCAGCGTAGCCGCCATCGATTTGTCACAGCCGCGTCACACGCGCAGCACGACTGCGGCGTCCTCACCTTCAGCAGGCCGCTGAAAAACGGCGACCCGGAAGGACCAAGGGCCAATGGATCCAGGAACCAGCGTTGGCCCCTCTCTTCAGAGCGAATGCGACATGCGATTGATGCAGTTGTCCGGAATGGCGGTTCTTGCCGTCGTCACGCTCGTGGCCGCTGCAGGGGCCGAGACCATCGTCCGCAGAGTGCCGCTGCCGGCGAACGTGGCGTCGCCAGGGGACGTTCGTGAGTTCATCGAGGAGATCGCGGCGCTGTCGCCGACCGTTCAGCGTCAGCTTGCGGTGATCGCGGCCGCGCCGGCGCGCGTCGTGGTCCGGGTCACCGGCGCGCCGATGCCCGCCATGAGCCGCGCCTTGACGACGATCCGGAAGTACGAGGCCGGCTTCATCGACGCGGAGATCGTCCTGCCGGTCAACAGCGATCAGGTCGAGCTCCTCGCCCACGAGCTCGAGCACGTGGTCGAGCAGATCGAGCGCGTCGATCTGGCGGCGCTCGAGCGCGCCGGCCTGGCGTGGCGCGATCGATTGGGCGTGTTCGAGACCGAGCGCGCGCACGCCGCCGGCCATGCGGCGGCCAGCGAAGTCGAGAACGCGCCCCGGCACTGAGCGTTCGGTTACCGCACCGTCCCGACGCCGTCGCCGTGCACGCTGGCGAGCGTCCAGCGGCCGGCGCTTACCGTGAACTTCGCGTCCCTCGTTGCCGCGAACCAGCCATCCGGGCCGTCGGCCACGAGCGGCAGCTCCAGCGCGGTTCCAATCTTCACGCGATCGGCGTACTTCACGATGGTGAAGGTGTTGCCGAAGAGCGGCGGTCCATACCACCGCACGTCTTCGACCGACGCCGTGAACGTCTGAGACGAAGGCGCCGGCGTGGGCGCGGGCGTTGGCGCCGGAGCCGGTGCCGGTGTTGGCGCGGGCGTTGGCGCTGGCGCAGGCGGCGCCGGAGCGGGAGTCGGAGTCGGTGATGGACTCGTCGGCGATTGCGATGGCGCCGGCTCCTCGGGTGGTGACGCTGGCGTTGCCGGACCGCTCGACGCCGTGCTCGAGGCCGTCGTCGTCGGCGCCGTCGGCGACCCGCCGCACGCGGTTGTCGTAACGAGAACGCTCAGCGCGATCGCGCCGATCGTGAAAGAGCCGAATGTGTATCGACCACTGCCAGCCACGTGTCCCCACTTTCTCCGCCCAGCCGGGCGGGATGGCTGGCACTCGTTACGGCAAGAAGCAGACCGCGGAAACCGCTGACCTGTTCCGGAACGGCTCACGCTGGTCCAACTGGAAGCGTTTCCGATAGTTGCGGGAGAATACGCGTCGCGCCCGACAGGTCGCGAACGCATGAGGTTCGAGCCGCTAGGGAAGTTTCTGCCTACCTTGCAGTTCCGCGAGCCGCCATGCGCGCGCGAGCCGCCAGTCCCGTTTCACGGTGCCCGGCGACACGCGGAGCACGTCGGCGATCTCATCGAGTCGAGGCCGCCGAAATAGCGCAGTTCGACGACGCGACTTTTGCGGCGATCGACGCGAGCAAGCGTCTCGAGCGCTTCGTCGAGCGCGAGCAACTCTATGCCACGCGACTGAGCGCTCAGCAGCGCTTCGTCCAGGACGACATGCATCGCGTCTCCGCCGCGCTTCGCGAAGCCGCGTCGCCGCGCGTGATCCACGAGGATGCGGCGCATGATCTGCGTGCAGAGCGCCAGAAAGTGCGTCCGGTTCTCGCACGGTATCCCGCTGCTGCGGACCAACTTCACGTACGCCTCGTTGGTCAGGACCGCCGACTCGACGCTCTCGGCCGCTCGCCGAAGCCGCAGCTGCTGTCTCGCGATGCGTCGCAGCTTGGGGTACAGCAGAACCACGAGACGATCGAGGGCTGTGGTGTCTCCCGCCTTCCAGGCGGTGAGCATGCCGGTGATGTCGCGGAGATCGTCGGTTCGCACGGATGACATGACCGCTTCACCGCCCGGCGGGCCCGTGGAGCGTCCGCTCCAGAACGTCACTCCAGTTGGTGATGACGTCGAGCGAGGTGATCCGCTGCGGCGTCTGCTCGTTCGGGCGTACCACCAGGACGCGGCGGCCGTCAGGGGCAACAGCGTAGGTGCAGCCGATGGTGTCATCAACCGACCACGCTGCGCCCCTCGGCGATTCGCTGACATCGGCAACCACCGTCGCGCCCGCCGGTCGCTCCGCTTTCAACGCGACTTTCAGGAGCTTGCTGTCCCGGAAGAATCCGAGCCAAAGGCCGTCACATACGAGGCGTGGCACTGCACGACGCCCGCAGGGATGATCGGCGAAGGTGTGCTGACCGCCGCCAACGGTGACAGACGCTACATGTCGTATGTCGCCGCTCCGACGGCGGCGCCGGTGCTCGGGCAGTGGCTGCCGCCGTTCGGGTCCGGCGCCGGCTTGTTATCCGAGAGGCCGAGATTCCGGACGTTCTTTCTGCCTCCCCCGGTCGAATTTTCTTTTGTCTCCGGCTAACTTCGCTGCGCTCCGGCAACTGTGATCCGTCCACTGCCGCGCCTTCTAAAGGTTCTTGTGCTGTGGCACGGGTTCTGATTTCGCCCCGCGCTGATGCTGACCCGATCACTGGTGATCTGGCATTCCGGGCGGATCGAATCTGCCACGGTGGCTTCCGCCGCATCGTGTCATCCAGGTGCTTCGTGGCGTGAGCGCCGAAAGGTTGACCTGACGCTGATCATCGCTGCGCATGGCCTGCTCTTTACAGTGCTGGTCTGCTGGAGCTGGTTGAAGTGGCCCGATCCGGTGATCGACTTCGGCCGTGAGCTGTACGTGCCTTGGCAGATCACCCGCGGCAAGGTCCTGTTTCGCGACATCGAATCGCTGTTCGGGCCACTGTCGCCGTACGTCAACGCGCTCTGGTTCCGGTTGTTCGGCGTGTCGCTGCTCACGCTTGTTGGCGTCAATCTCGTAATTCTCGCAGCCGTCATCGCCGGTATTCATCGCCTCGTGCACGTGGCCACCGATCGATTCACGGCTACCACGGCCAGCCTTGTCGCTCTGACGCTCTTTGGTTGCCTGCAGCTTGGCACGGTCGGCAACTACAATTTCGTCACCCCATACGCGCACGAAGCGATCCACGGCATCGCGCTGGGTGTTGCAGTCCTGGTGGCACTCCATGGCGCGCTTTCTTCCTCGCGCGTGGCACTCGGTGCAGTCGCCGGACTCGCATTCGGCTCGCTGCTCCTCACGAAGCCCGAGACCTCACTTGCCGCGGCGGCCGCGGCGGGCGTGGCGATCGTTGGAGCGGGGACTATGGTCGGCGCCCGGCGCTTTCTCCGATCGCTCGTGCTGCTGTTCACGCTCGCCGCGCTCGTGCCGCCGCTGCTGTTCTTCGCCTATTTCCGACAGTACATGGACGCCGGAAGTTCTCTGCGCGCCATCGCGAGGGGCTGGACAACAGCGCTCGAGGGATCCATCACAGGCAACACGTTCTATGTGAGTGGAATGGGCCTGGACCGGCCGGCGTCAAACGCCTTGGCTATGGCTGTGATCTTCGGAGCCTTCCTGGTCTACGTTGCCGCCATGGTCGTCGTCTGCAGGGCATCCCCCGCGCCGTTCCTGTCGCCCACCGTCAGGAAGGTCGGGCGGCTGGCAGTACTGGTCGTCGCTCCGGTCGCTGTATTGTTCGGTTTCCCACGGGCATTGCCGCTGATCACAGCGGCAGCGGCTTTAGTTGCAGGTGTAACGTTCTACCTCCACCGGCAACACGCGGCAGCAATGCGATACCTCGTATTGGTGATGTGGTGTACCTACGCGCTCGTGTTGCTGGCGAAGCTGGGATTGCATGCCCGCTTTCACCACTATGGCTTCTATCTCGCGCTTCCTGCCGCGACAGTGCTGGTCATCGTCCTCTGCTGGCTCGTTCCGCGTGGGCTCGAGGCCGAGACGGCGAAAACATTCAGGCGCGTGGCGGTCATGGTGCTGGCAGCGGGACTGGCGCCGTACATTGGGGCATCCAACGCGGCGTATCGCACAAAGACCGTGTCCGTTGGTGCTGGATCCGACCGATTTCTGGCGTCGCACACGACACGGTACTGGCAGGGCGCGTCGGTGCGGGATGTACTCCGGACCATCGAGTCCTTGCGCCAGCCTGGGGATACCCTCGCTGTGCTGCCTGAAGGAGTGATGCTGAATTACCTCGCGCGGCTCGATTCGCCGCTGCGAGTAGTGAACGTGATGCCTCCCGAATTCCTGGCGTTCGGCGAGGACGAGATCTTGCGAGCGCTGAGAGCGGCGCCCCCCAGGTTCATACTCCTCGTTTACAAGGACATGGCCGAGTATGGCTACCCGGTGTTTGGAACGGAGCCGTACGGAAGGCGCACGCATGAATGGATCCGGGCGGGTTACCGGACCCTGGACACGTTCGGAGCCGATCCAGTGACAGGTCACGGCATCGAGCTCCTCGAGCGGCAGGGGGGTTGGACAGACGGGCACACGATCGACCGAATCGGAGAGAGGAAAGGCTAGGTGAAGGATGGTTCCTTTTAGGGGATCGGCTCTCCGGTCCCGTTTCTCGATAGTCGATGTGATGGCGGTCGGCGCCGCAACGGTCAGTCTGATGCTCCTGGCGTTCAAGATCGTTGGTACGGCCGCCAGCGCGCCCTCGGACCCCGTCATAGTTGCCCTTGCGGAGCGGTACGGACCGACAAAGCACTCGCAGTACCACGAAGAGTGGATTATCCGGGATTACTTTCAAGATCGCCGGGGCGGGGTGTTTCTGGATGTCGGTGCGAATCACTATCGTCGGATGAGCAACACGTATTTCCTGGAGACGTCCCTCGACTGGACCGGCATCGCCATAGATGCTGTCGAGGAGTTCGCGGAGGACTACCGGACGTATCGACCGCGCACACGGTTTGTCGCAATGTTCGCCTCGGACGTGGTCGACTCGACCGTGAAGTTCTTTGTGCCTTCGAATCGGCTGGTGGCCTCCTCGGACCCTGAGTTCACCCGGCGCTACGGGCGGCAGGGGGCGGCGCGCCAGGTGCCATCGACAACGCTCGATGCCGTGCTCGAGGAGACAGGTATCCGGAAACTGGACTTGCTCACAATGGACATCGAACTCTCCGAGCCCAAGGCCCTCGCCGGATTCGATATCAGCCGCTTCCGTCCGGAACTGGTCTGCATCGAGGCTCATCCCGAAGTGCGCCAGGCGATCCTTGACTACTTCGCACGGCACGGGTACGTCGTCGCGGGCAAGTACTTACGCGCCGACCCGCACAACCTCTATTTCCACCCGCTCACACCGTAGTGCATGATAAGTTCCCAGCCCACCGAGGTTCCATGAAGGTACGCCCGACGACTCCTCCCGAACGCGACGTGCAGGTGCTGCGGCTGTTGCGAGTGGCGATGCTGACCGTGGCGTTTGTGTACATCGCTTTCAGTACGGCCATCGACCCTGACCTGTGGGGCCACGTGCGCTTCGGCGGCGATATCGTGGAAGATTCGGCGCTGCAGAGCCACGATCCCTACTCGTTTACGAGCGACCGAGCCTGGGTGAACCATGAATGGCTCGCCGAAGTTGTCATGTACGGTGCCTTCGCCGCGGGTGGCGGCGCCGGCTTGGTCGCACTGAAGATGATGATCGTCGCCGCCGTCGTCGGTTGCGTCCTCCTGCTCTTTCGCGGGCGGGCGTGGCGCCCGAGCGATCACGATTTCCTGATCACGGTCCTCCTCTACGGCACATTAACCAGATATCAGCTGGTCCGGCCTCAGTTGTTCTCGTTGCTCCTCTTCACGGCGCTCCTACTCGTGCTCACGATGGCCGATCGAGGCAGGCGCGCTGTACTGCTGGCCGTGCCGGTGCTGTTTGCGGCCTGGGCGAATTTTCACGGTGGCTACATCGTCGGTTTGGGCGTTTTGGCGGTCTGGAGCGCAGTGCGGTTCCTCCAGTCCCCACATCACTGGCGCGCGCTGCTTGGCGTGATGTCAGGCGCGGTACTCGCCACGCTTCTGACGCCCTACGGCGTGGATCTGTGGCGGTTCCTGTGGCAAACCGTCGGTCTGTCACGCCCTGGGATCGTCGACTGGATGCCGGTGTACGGTGATCCGCATCTGTTTCTGCCTTGGTTGCTCGTGGTGGTCACCGCGCTGGTGGCGCTCTGGCGAGTTCGCGGCCGCGTGGACCCGGCTGCCGTGGGCATCGCCGCGATGCTGTGCGTGGCCGCCGTCCGGGTGAGCCGCATTGACGCGTTCTTTACGATCGGGGTGGTCATGTTACTGGGGCCGGCGTTCGGCCGCGCGCCTGTCAGCACCGCCAGGCTGCCGGGTTGGCGGCCATGGGTCGCGGGTACCGCAGTGCTGATGTTCCTGTCGGCAACTCTGGCCTCGGCCGGGCGCGCCGTCTGCATTGATGTAGAACCAGCCCTCCCGAAGGGGTGGGTGCGTCAGTTCTTCCCGATCCGACCACCATCACTCAGCGTGCCCGAGCCTGAGGCCGCAGCGTTCCTCCGCAACTTGCGGGGGCGGATGCTGACGTTCTTCGACTGGGGCGAGTATTCCATCTGGCACTTGCCAAACCTGAAGGTGTCCATGGATGGCCGCCGCGAAACGGTGTATTCAAACGAGCTGATCGAAGCCCACCTCGCGTTCTACTTCGGTTCGTCCACAGCGCTCGTGCACAGGCTGAATCCGGACGTCATCTGGATCCCGCGGGATCTGCCGGTCGTGGCAAGGCTCGAACAGGAGGGATGGCGGGCGAGTTTCCGCGGCCCCGTTTCCACAGTGCTCGTGCGTGACGCGAGTTCCGCCGCGCGCGAAGTGGATCGGATTTGGCCAGGTCCACGTTGCTTTCCGAGTGAGTGACGAGTCGGCTCTCAAAACTGGCGCTTTCGTGCAGGTTGGCGGCGGAGGCGAGCGGCCCTCGACAGCAGGACCTGCTATGGCTTCAGGTGCACCGTCGGGATCATCGGCCCGTCAACGCCGCAGAGCGGTTTCCCGTTTGACGCGTGATATCGCCGGGGACGACGGCGGTCGCGGCCGCCCGTGTGGCGACGCCTGCGCGCGGCGCTCAGTCATCTGACACTTCTCCCAAATGGTCGTGTGGTACCCCGCGGTGTGCGCTGGTGCGCGTAAACCGACGCCGCCTCTCCTGAATCCCTCCCATTCAGATCCGACTCGCAGATTGTTATGGCTGCCGCCGCACTAACCGGACACGGCCGCGCCGCAGGGCGCGGTGTTGTTCGCCGTTAGCTCCGACAAACAAAGGACTTCCGACCACGGCGCGTCGCTGGCCGTCATCGGTATCGCGATTGCGATTCACGCCGCCGACGGTAGATGCGTAGGTTCCACGCAGACATCACCCGCAGCTTTCGGCGGCGTGGCATATGAGGGTTCTGTGGCAGGTAGGCGAAGTTATGAGCGATTCCAGTTCGAAGCTCCCCGAGCAGCGGTCATGCGCGTCACGCGCGATGTCTGGCTGCGGCAGAACGAGCGAGGGGAGTTCGTGGTGATCAGCAGGACACCGGCACGCGTTGACGAGCATCTGACGCTGACGGTGACCAGCAGCGCCGGATACGTCGACCTGCAGCTGCAGGTCGTCGAGAGCCGGCCGGTGATCGTAGACGGCGCGGTTCGGCATCAGCTGAAGCTGCGGCGTGCACACGGACAGGAGGATGCGCGTGTCTGACGATCGGTCGGCGCTTCCGCTCGATGCGGTGCTCAGCGAGCCGGACGTCATCGGCGTGGTGCAGCGGGACGTTCCGGTGCGGCTCGTGGACATCAGCTGCGCTGGTTGCCTGTTCGAGAGCGATCGCGCGGTGGAGGTGGGCACGATCGCGATGCTGCATCTCGACGTCGGAGGCCATGAATACCGGGACGCCTTGCGTGTCGAACGCTGCCAGGCGATTTCCGGCGCGGGCGATCGGTTCCATGTCGGAGCGGAGTTCGCCTGGCTCGAACCTCCCGGTGAGGGATCGCTCAGACGCTTGGCCGCGTCGATCGGCGCACGCCGAAAGGGCAACGGGCTCGGACGGACGAGATAGAGAGCGTCCGAAGCAGATAAGGGCGTGAGATTCCGTTGTCGAACGATGACGGATGCGGCGCGGCGGGCGCACAGCCGACCGGGCCGACGCGGGAACTGTGCATGCGGGTCATGACGGGGTTCAGTGCTATCGCCAGATTTGGCGGACAGGGCCGATGGGCCCACCCAAACACGCTCGAACCCCGGCGACTCGCGAAGAAGCGCGCGGGAGGGTTTCCCGCGCATCGTCAACCGTTCAGTGAGAGGGAGTCGGTATGAAGGATCTGTTCAATCGTTTCGTTCGTGAGGAGGAAGGCCAGGACCTCACCGAGTACGCGCTGCTGGTGGCCCTGATTGCCTTCATCGTGATCGTCGGGGTCACGGCGTTCGGAAACAACCTGCTGAACTACTACAACGCAGTCGCGGGGGTGGTCGGTGGGTGGAGCCCGGCGTAGTCTCCAGGCGCGGTCGGGCGGGGGCGCGACACCGCGCCCCCGCTTTGGCCGTGAGGTGCACGTGCCAGCCATGCTCAGACAGTTCTTCGTGGAAGACGGCGGCCAGGACCTGGTCGAGTACGCGCTTCTCGTCGCGTTCGTCGCCTTCACCGTTCTGACCGCCTGGCTGGCAATCGAAGACGGTGTCGCCGCCGGATACACGTGGTGGGACACACAGGATCAGAACCTTGGGAGCTGCACGCCGGGACCTGACGGGTCCGGCTGCTGACAGGAGTTTCGAAGTTGACCGTCGATGCCCGTTCGATCGCCGTCGTCGCCGTCGCGCTCGTCGCGTGCGTCAGCGACATCCGGACGCGCCGCGTGCCGAATCTGCTGACGCTCGGTGGCGCGGCGGCGGCGCTGATTTTTTCGGCCCTGCAGGGAGGACTCGCCGGATTCGGCTGGAGCGCTGCAGGGTGGCTGACGGGGGCCGTCCTCTTCTTTCCATTCTTCGCCGTTCGCGGCATGGGCGCCGGCGACGTCAAGCTGATCGCTGCGCTGGGAGCGTGGCTCGGCGCATTCGACGCGCTGTATCTGGCCGCATTCACCGCACTCGCGGGCGGAGCGATGGCGCTCGTGGCCGTGCTGCTGCGCCGCTACATCACGCAGACGTTCTGGAACGTCTGGCTGATTCTCAAGACCTGGCAGTCCATGGGACCGCGTCCCGTTCCCGAGCTGACGCTCGAGACGTCGCGCGGACCGAGGCTCGCGTACGCCGTGCCGATCGCGGCGGGCGCGTTGACAACAGTATGGCTTCGATAGCACCCGCGCGGCGGCGGTGGTCGGAACGCGGCGCCGAGCTCGTGGAGTTCGCGGTCGTGCTGCCGGTGCTGCTGGCGCTCATCGGCGGCATCATCGATTTCGCGTTCCTCTTTCAAAGCTACCAGGTGACGACGAATGCCGCTCGCGAAGGGGCCCGGCTGGCGGGACTCCCCGGCTACGAACTGAACGACTACGCAGTTGCGAAGGACCGCGTCGCGACCTACATCCAAACCGGCGGGGCGAGAGGAAGTTTTACGACGACCGTGGCGCTCGTCCCGCTCACGACATGCGGCGCGCCGGGCAGTGGCATGCGTGTGACGGTGACCTACACGCACAACTTCCTGATCGTCGGGCCGGTCGTCGCGCTGCTCACAGGCAGCATGACGAACGCCGTGACGTTCAACACGTCGTCACTGATGCGAACGGAAATCCAGTCAATCGTGCCGTGCACGTGAGGCACCTATGGTGAAGCGACCGCATTCAGACTCCGGCGCCGTGCTCGTGGAGATGGCCATCACCATACCGGCCCTGCTGCTCATCCTCTGCGGCATCGCTGAGTTCGGGCTCCTCTTCAGGACCCACGAAGTCACCGTCAACGCGGCTCGCGAAGGCGCCCGGCTCGGCGCCCTCCCCGGCAACGAGGGGAGCGATTACGCCGTCGTGCGCGCGCGCGTGGAGGCCTACCTGGCCGACGCCGGCCTCACCGGTGCCCACACCGTCACCGTCGTTCCGGAGACGATGCCGCTCGGGACGGGAACACTGACCGCCGGGGGGACGCGCGTGACCATCTCTTATACGTACACGAGCCGGTTCCTCGGCCCGGCCGCGGGCCTGATCAACGGCACGTTCGCTCCGACAATCACGTTTCAATCGACGGCGCTGATGCGTGTCCACATCGCCGCAACGGGGTCGTGAACTCCCTGAGGATTACAGCAATGAACCGACGTAATCGAACAATTCTCGTCATGGCCATCGCGCTGATCACCGCCAGCGTCGCCAGTTACGGTGTCTTCCGCGCCGTGGAGCGCATCCCGATCCGGGAAGTCGAGGTGGCGTCGGTGCAGGTTGTCGTCGCCAAATCGAACCTGCCGGTCGGCACCCTGATCACCGCCGACATGGTCACGGTGGTGCCCTGGCCCCAGCGCAACCAGGTTCCCGGCGCGTTCGCCACCGTCGACGCTGTCGTCAACCGCGGCGTGGTGATGCCGGTGGGCGAGAACGAGCCGATCACTGAGAGCAAGCTGGCGCCGGTGGGCGCCGGCGGCGGCTTGTCGCCGACGATCCCGGCGGGAATGCGTGCTGTTTCCGTCAAGGTCAACGAGGTGATTGGCGTGGCGGGGTTCGTAGTTCCCGGCTCGCGCGTCGATGTGCTCGTCACCGTCGCCCCTGCTGGTGGCAACTCCGCCAGCATTACGCGCGCGGTGGTCAGCAACGTCGAGGTGCTGACCTCCGGCACGCGGTTCGACCAGGAGAAGGCGAAAGCCGACGGCAAACCGATTCCGGCCACGGTGGTCACGCTGCTGGCAACACCGGACGATGCCGAACGCATCACGCTGGCGTCCACGGAGGGGAAGGTCATGCTGACCCTCCGCAATCCGCTCGACACCGCGCCGACGCAGACCGCCGGGATCCGCATGGCCAGCCTGACCGGCCCGCCGGCGCCGCCGCCGGTCATCAAGCCCGCAGGCGGCGGCCGGCGAGTGGTGGCAGCGCCAAAACCGGAGCCGGCGGTTGCCGCTCCTGCCCCGATCTACACGGTTGAGACCATCCGCGCAGCGAAGCGCGGTGAAGAGGTGGTGAAGAAGTGACTCGTCAGACCATAGCGGCCCTCGTTATCGCGTGCGCTGCGGGTTCCGTAGCTGCCGCGTCGTCCCAGCAGCCCTCGGCGCCTGTGGCAACGCCTGCCGCGGCGCGGCCGGACGCGCTGCCGCAGGGAGAAGTGAAGAAGGTGCACCTAACGGCCGGTCGATCGACCGTCATGCCGACCGACTTCGATATCACCCGCATCGCCGTCACGAACCCGGCAGTTGCCGATGTCGTCGTCGTGCAGCCCCGCGAGGTGCTGATCGACGGAAAGTCACCAGGCACGGTGACCTTGTTCGTGTGGGGAGCCGGGCGTCGCGAACAGTACGACCTCGTCGTGGAGCCGGCGGTCACGAACCTCGAGCAGCAGCTGCATGCGCTCTTTCCGGCCGAGGGCATCAAGGTCAACGTCAGCGATGAAGCCATCATCCTGTCGGGCCAGGTCTCGAACAACCAGGTGATGCTGCGCGCCGCTGAAATCGCGCAGGCGAGCTCCAGCAAACTTCGGGTCGTCAACATGCTGCAGCTTCCCGGCGGCGCCGGCAGCCAGCAGGTCATGCTGCAGGTGCGGTTCGCGGAAGTGAACCGCCGGATGCTCGCCGAGCGCGGCGTCTCGTTCTTCACCTCCGGCATCGGCTTCAAGGATACGTGGGCGCGGAGCACGACCGGGCAGTTCCCGGCGCCCTCCTTCGAAGACCTGCAATCGACGAAGGTCGGCGACGATCTCGCGTCAGTGAGCGGCAAGATCGCGTTCAGCGACTTCCTGAACCTGTTCGTGCTCAGCGCGAAGTACGACATCGGCGCGGTCGTCCGGGTGCTCGACCAGAGCGGCGCCTTCCAGAGCCTCGCCGAGCCGAACCTGATCGCGTACAACGGCCAGGAGGCGAGCTTCCTCGCCGGCGGCGAGTTCCCGGTGCCCGTTGTCCAGGGGGCCACCGGGACCGTCACGATCCAGTTCAAGGAATTCGGCGTTCGCCTGACTTTCAGGCCGACGATCGCCGGCGACACGATCAGGCTGAAGGTGCGTCCCGAGGTCAGCTCGCTCGACTTCGGCAGCGGCCTCACGTTGAGCGGATTCCGCATTCCGGCGCTCACGACACGTCGCGCCGAAACCGACGTCGAGCTCCGCGACGGGCAATCGTTCGCCATCGCCGGGCTTCTCGACAACTCCTCACAGGACGATCAGGCCGCGATTCCGATCCTCAGCCGGATCCCGATCATCGGGCCGCTGTTCAAGAGCAAGGCAACGCGAGCGGCGCGCACCGAGCTGATGGTGTTGATCACTCCGCGACTCGTGCGTCCGCTGGATCCGGACGAAGTGCCACCGCTTCCGACGCAGCAACGCAAGTTCCTGCCGCCGGGGAAGGACGGAGTCGGCGAGCACATGGACGGCGGGGGCGGCGCGGTTGACGCTCCGCCGGTCGGCGCGGCACAGCCGAAGCGCGGGCAATAGGCGTGGAAAGGGGTGGGGCGATGATGGCGCGACGTCGTCGAGAAGAAGGCGCGGTCCTGGTGTTCGTGGCGATTGCGCTCGTCGGGCTGCTGGCGATCTCAGCGCTCGCGATTGACGCAGGAATGCACTGGGTCGCTCGCGCCCAGGCGCAGAACGCCGCGGACGCCGGCGCGCTGGCCGGCGCGGTCGGGTGTGCCTTCGACGAGCCGAACTGCACGAACGGCGGACTGGCGGCGCAGACCGCCCGCAGCTACGCAATGGCCAACCTGGTCTGGAATCAGGCTCCGGTCGTCGACCTCGCGACCGACGTGAAGATCGCACCGTGCCCCCCTCCAGATGCGATCGACACGTGCCTGACAGTCACCGTCTACCGGAACCAGGCGCGTACGAACCCGCTGCCGACGTTCTTCGCCCGTATCGTCGGCGTGCTGTCGCAGGGCGTCGTGGCGACCGCGACGGCGAAGGTCCTCAACGGCACGGCGACGGAGTGCCTGAAGCCGTGGGCGATCGTGGATCGCTGGGATGAATGGGTTCCCGACGGGGCGGAGCCCGATTATCCGAATCCCGATCCGGACTTCAATTACGCCTCTACCTTCGACAAGTATCCGGCGCAGCCCAACGCGCCGTACGAGGCCGACTACTACGCTCCGCCCTCGACGACGACGAACTCGACGGGCACTGGCTGGACGCTCAACGATTTCGGTCGTCAATTCGCCATCAGAACCGATCCGCCGGGCAACGACGCCGTGTCGTCCGGCTGGTACCGCTCGCTGGATCTACCGCGCGTCGATACCGGCAACCTCGGCGGCGATGCGTACGGCGCGAACATCGTCAGTTGCAATGGCTACCCAGTCAACATCAATACCGGGACGCCATGCCCGCCGGCCAGCGCCATCGCTACGTTCGAGGACAAGGTGAAGGCAGCAGCCGACGGATGCGTGCGGGTGCAGACCGGCATCATCCAGGGTCAGACGATCTCGGGCATCGAGACGATCTTCGGTCGCGATCCATCGGCGCGATGGGACAAGACGCTGAACGGCGGGGTCGGCAACATCGCCGGCTCCTGCTGCGATTCCAGCCCGCGAATCGTGCCTATCGCGGTCATGCATGTTGACGATTACCTCGCCGCCGATCCGTCGGGATCGGGAGGCGTCGTGAAGGTCGTCAACATCCTCGGGTTCTTCATTGAAGGGATGGGCGACGTCCGTGAAGACGGCACCATCGACTTCAATCCCGACGATCCGCTGAACAACAAGAACAAGGTGGTGATCGGCCGGCTCGTGACGATGCCGGGGCTAGCCATGGCCGGAAAGACCCCGCTCAGCCCCAATGCCTCGTTTCTCCGATCGATCGTTCTGGTGCGGTAATGAAGACTCATTCGAAGGTCAGGATCGTTGTTACGGGTTCGTCAGACCGCCAGATCGACGAGATGATGCGTGAGAGCGGCGCCCACGTCTCTTCGCATGCGATCGACGATCTCGCGGCGATCGGGCGATCTGGCGCGCCGCAGCCGGACGCGGTGATTGTCGATCTCCGCGATCGCCAGTCCCTGCCGCCGGCGCTGATGCACCTGAAGCGGCAGCATCCAGGCATCGGTGTCGTGATCGTCGCCCCCGCCCTCGATGCGACGTTGATGCTGGAAGCGATGCGGGCCGGCGTCAGCGAGTGGATTCCAGAGCCGCTGACGGCCGCGGTCCTGGTGGCTGCGGTGCAGCGCGTGACCGCGCAGCACGTTCACGGCGAACCGGAAGGGCAGCTGTTTGCCTTCGTCGGCGCCAAAGGCGGCGTCGGCACGACGACGGTGGCGGTGAACATCGCGACCGCGCTGGCCCGCGTGGCGCCCCGCCGTTCGCTGCTGGTGGACCTCCATCTCTCGCACGGAGACACGGCGCTGTTCACCGGGGTCGAGCCGCGGTTCACGACGGCGGACGTCCTCGAGAACATCCACCGCCTCGACGAGGCCTACCTGCACGGCGTGATTTCGACGACGCCCGCCGGCCTGCACGTGCTGGGATCATCCGATCGTGGCGTCTCGCCGATTGCAGGACCCGAGCCCGTGCGCGAGATGATCGACTTCACCGCGAAACACTACGAATACGTCATCCTCGATGTGCCACGTTCGGACATCACGATGCTCGATTCGCTCGACCGCGCGGCGAGCGTCGTCATCGTGGCCAACCAGGAGCTGGCGACTGTGCGGCGCGCCGGCGCCCTGTCGCTCGCCCTCAGGCAACGGTACGGCAAGGAACATGTCGCGCTCGTCATCAACCGATTCGATCGCAACTGCGAGATCGGCCGCGAGGACGTCGAGCGGGTCACGGGCGGCGCCGTGCGCCACGTGATTCCGAGCGATTACCGGCTCGCGCTGGACGGGCTCAACAAGGGCCGCCCCGTGGTGATCGACAACCACAACCGGCTGTCCGCGTCGTTCGCCAGTCTGGCGCGAAGCCTCGCGGGGCTGGACGTCGCGAAGGCCGCAAACACCGAGGAACGTCAGGCCGGCCTCTTCGGCCGCCTTGGCCTGGCACGGTCGTAACCGGAAGCCGAGGAGCACTGGAATGCATTCACTGTCGTTGAAACCGGCGCCCGCGGCAACCGCCGACGTGCGTAATCCCGAGTACCAGGACCTGAAAGCACGTGTCCACCAGGAGCTGTTGAATCGGCTGAACCTCGAGCGGCTCGCCAAGGTCCGCAAAGAAGAGGCGGAGCCGGAGATCCGCGGCATCATCGCGTCGCTGCTCGACCGCGAGTCGGGCAGCGTACCGCTCAGCCTGTTCGAGCGCGAGTCGATGATCGTGGACGTGCTCAACGAGCTCTTCGGACTGGGGCCCCTCGAGGCGCTGCTGCGCGACCACGACATCTCGGACATTCTCGTCAACCGCCACGACCAGATCTACGTGGAGCGCAACGGCAAGCTCGAGGAAACCGCGCTCGTCTTCAAGGACGACCGGCACCTGCTCCGCATCATCGAGCGCATCGTCAGCTCCGTCGGCCGCCGCGTCGACGAGTCGAGTCCGATGGTGGACGCACGACTCCAGGATGGCTCGCGCGTCAATGCCATCATCCCGCCGCTGGCGCTGGACGGACCGTGCCTCTCGATCCGCCGGTTTCGGACCGACCGCCTGGGTGCGCAGGATCTCGTGACCCGCGTGTCACTCACACAGCCCATGCTCGACTTTCTCAAGGCGGCCGTGGCCTGCCGGCTGAACGTCATCATCTCGGGCGGCACCGGCGCCGGCAAGACGACGCTGCTCAACGTCCTGTCCGGGTTCATCTCCGATAAAGAACGCATCGTCACCATCGAGGACGCCGCCGAGCTGATGCTGCGGCAGCGGCATACGGTGCGTCTCGAGACGCGTCCGCCGAACATCGAGGGCAACGGCGCGGTGCGGCAGCGTCAGCTCGTGATCAACGCGCTGCGCATGCGCCCCGATCGCATCGTCGTCGGCGAGGTTCGCGGCGACGAGGCGCTCGACATGCTGCAGGCCATGAACACCGGCCATGACGGCAGCCTGACGACGATTCACGCCAACAGCCCGCGTGACGCGCTGTACCGGCTCGACACGATGGTGGCGATGGCCAACCTCAACATCCCGGAGCGCGCGGTGCGCCAGCAGATCGCCTCCGCGGTCAACCTGATCGTGCAGATCACACGCTTCACCGACGGCGCGAGGCGCGTCACGGCGATCTCCGAGCTGACCGGGATGGAGCAGGACGTCATCACGATGCAGGACATCTTCGTCTTCGAACGCACCGGGCTGGGTCCGGACGGGAAAGTTCTCGGGAGGTTCAAGGCGACGGGCATCCGGCCGAAATGCAGCCCGCAGTTGCAGGCGTCCGGCTTCCCGCTGCCGATGGATATGTTCGAGCACGTCAAAGTCGTCGCCTGACATGGGAGGGACAGTGCATCCGCTGATTCTCGGCACCTTCGTCGGCGTCCTGGTCATCGTGGTCGGCCTGTACTGGGGCGTCATCCTGCGCTCGGAGCACGAGTCGATCAGGCAGCTCAGGAGACGCCTCAAGGGGGGCGCTCGATCGCTCGCGGCCCGGCGGCCGTTGCTCGCAAAGGAAGAACAGCAGCTCAGTCAGATCGGGGCTCTGAACCACCTCCTCGTCCGTACGACGGGCATCACATCCTGGCTCGAGCGCCTGCTCGAGCAGTCCGATTCGCGGATGACCGTCGGCACGTTTGTGTTGTTGAGCGTAACCGCCGGAGTCGGCGGCTACTCCCTCATCACCGTCTTCACCGGATACCGCGGCATCGCCGCGGTCGTCGGCGCATTCCTCATGTCCTGTCCGTTCTTCTACCTGCGCTGGCAGCGCAGCAAGAAGCTGCTCAAGTTCGAGGAAGGCTTCCCCGAGGCCATCGACCTCATCTCGAGAGCGCTGCGCGCGGGTCACGCCTTCACGACCGGCCTCGGGATGGTCGCGGAGGAGATCCCTGCTCCGGTCGGATCGGAGTTCAAGCTGCTCTACGATCGCCAGAACTTCGGCATGCCGCTGGCCGACGCTTTGCGCGCATTTGCCGAGCGCATTCCGCTGCTGGACGCCAGATTCTTTGCGACGGCGGTGCTCACACAGCGCGAAGCGGGCGGCAACCTCTCCGAAGTCCTCGAGAACCTGGCGCGCGTCGTCCGCGAGCGATTCAAGGTGAAGCGGCAGGTCAGAGTCATTTCCGCACATGCCCGCATGACCGGGGCGGTGCTCGTCGCGCTTCCGCCCGCAACCGCGGCCGCGATCACAATCGTTTCTCCGGACAACATGAAGACGCTCGTGACCGATCCTGTAGGCATCAAGCTGGTGATCGCCGCGGTTGTGATGCAGGTGACTGGCGGCCTGGTCGTGAAGCGGCTCACGAATCTCGAATACTGAGGCGACCATGAACGCGGATCTCCTGTTGACAGTTCTGGCGGTGTTCATCGGCGTCGGTGCGACGACAGCGCTAGTCGTCCGATCGTTCCTGCTCGATCGCGCTCCTGCGCGGAGGCGGCTCGAGGCGCTGACGGGACCACCGACGCAGAGCCTGGTGCTCCAGGCGCCGATGCTGACGGATACGCCCAGCGCACTTGCCAAGAGGATTGGGTCGGTCGTGCCGAAGTCTCCGAAGGAGATGTCCCTGATCCGGCGCCGGTTGACGGCCGCGGGCTATCGCAGCATCAACGCAGCGATCGCCTTCTCGGTGGCGAAGCTCGCGACGGCCGCGGTTCTCGGTACGAGCGCGCTGGCCGTCTTCGGCGGCGGGAAATTCCTGATTGCCGCGGCCGCGACCATCGTCGGCTACATGCTGCCGGACTTCTGGTTGGGCTACAAGACCAGACAGCGACAGAAGGTGATCCGGAACGGGCTGCCGGACGCGCTGGATCTCTTCATCGTGTGCCTCGAAGCAGGGTCGAGCATGGATCAGGCCATCGTGAAGGCGAGCGAGGAGCTGGACATCGCGTATCCGGCGCTGGCCGAGGAGCTGCGACTGGTGACGACGGAGAGCCGCGCCGGGAAGCCGCGACTCGAGGCGCTCAAGAACTTCGCCGAGCGGACGCGCGTCGACGACGTGCGCGCGCTGGTCGCCATGCTCGTGCAGACGGACCGGTTCGGCACGAGCGTCGCGCAGGCCTTGAGGACCCATGCGGACACGGCGCGCACCAAGCGGCGGCAGCGCGCGGAAGAACGCGCGGCCAAGCTGACCGTGAAGCTCGTGTTCCCGCTCGTATTTCTGCTCTTCCCCGCGCTCTACGTCGTCGTGCTCGGGCCGGCGGTTCTGAAAATCCTGGAAACAATCGGAATTCTCGGGGCGAAGTGAATGGGTTGGTACTCGTGACGACAGGAAAAAACAAAGGAGTGAGGACATGGACACTATGACGTTGGTCGGGATCATCGGCGCGGTGGTGTTTGGCGGCCTCTACCTCGCGAAGCGTCGCGCACGTCTGCGCAGCGATCAGTTCGAGTAGAACGCGCCTTCGCCCGTCTCGGAATTGAACGGAACATGACCATGAACACGCGGGCCCGTCTGACTATTGCGTTTCTTATCGCCGGAGCGATGGCGTCGGGATGTGCGTCATCGTCCCGGCGGACGGGCCTCACGGACCGCTTCGTGCGGCCCGCCCGGCCGGACTCCACGGCCGCTCCCGCCCCGTATGACACGGGCGTCATGACGGATTCACTGGAAACGGCGATCGGCAAGATTCGCGAACTGTCGGCGCGCGCCAGGCCCGTTCCCAAGCAGGCGCAGGGTGCGACACTCGAGAGCTCCGATCCGGGACTGGCAGCCGCGCTCCTCGCCGTACAGACGATGCCGTGCGCCGAATCGAACCGTCGAGTGGCGGCGGAATACGCGCGGCTCGGCGTCTTCGACGCGGCGCACCGCCACTACCGCGTGGCGCTGGTGTTCGACCCGCGCGATGCGGCAACCTACGACGGGCTCGCGCGCCTGTGGCGCGACGCGCGGCTGCCAGGGCTAGCGCTTCCCGATGCGCACCGCGCGGTCTACTTCGCACCGCACTCGGCGCAGGCCCGGAACACTCTCGGAACGGTCCTGCAGGCGCTCGGACAGAACCGTGCGGCGAGGACTGCCTATGAGATCGCTCTGGCGATCAAGCCCAACGCCGCCTACGCCCTGAACAATATCGGCTACCTGTCGCTCATCGACGGCGACGCCGCAACCGCCATCCGCTATTTCCAACGGGCGGTCGCAGCCGACGCGATACTGATCGCGCCACGGCACAACCTCGCGCTGGCGTTCGCGGCCGCTGGCCAGATGGATCTCGCCCGCCAGGCGCTGCGCGACGCCGGGCCCGTCGCGCGGGCCGACTACAACGAGGGCATCATCAACCTTTCGCTCGGAGACCGTTTGGCGGCGCGCGCGGCGTTCGAGGCCGCGTGCCGTGCAGGTGACGGCCCGCAGGACTCCTGCCAGCGCGCGAAAGCGCTCCAAGCCTTGCCGGCCGACGCGCCGGGAGAATTCGAATGACGACGACCACCGCCGCGCTGCAAGCGGTCGAGCATCCTCTGGCCCCGACCACCCTGGAAGAATCGGGCCTCAAGGCGGACCTGCTCATCCAGCTCGCGCTGAAGACGCTGCATTTCACCGGCGAGCTGACCGGGATCGAGCTGGCCCGCCGCCTCGGACTGAACTTCAGCGTCATCGAGCCGGTGATCGAGATGCTCGTCGCCCAGCACCACTGCGAGATCGGCGGCGGCTCGATGATCGGCCGCTCCTCGTACCGGTACCGCATCACGGACTCTGGCCGCACGCGCGCGGCGCTCTTTCTCGAATCGAGCCATTACGTCGGCTACGCGCCAGTGCCCCTGGAGCAGTACCGCCGCTATCTGTACGCGTTTCGTGACGCGCGGCCGCCAAAGGCGACGCGCGAGCAGGTGCGCCGGGCGTTCTCCCATCTGGTCATCGGCGAGCGCGTGCTCGACCAGCTCGGACCGGCCATCAACGCGGGTCACTCGATGTTCGTCTACGGCCCGCCGGGAAATGGCAAGACGGTGATCTCGCAGGCGATCCGCAAGCTGCTCGAAGGAGAGATCGCCATCCCGCACGCCATCGAGGTGGAAGGCAACATCATCCGTCTGTTCGACCCAGTCAACCACGAGCCAATCGAGGCCACGACGTCCGACGATCCGGCGGTTGGATACGGCCTCGACAAGGGGCAGCAGTTCGACGCCCGATGGGTGATCTGCCATCGCCCGATGGTGATGGTTGGCGGCGAGCTGACGCTGGAATCACTCGAGCTGAGCTACAACCCGACCTCCGGTTTCTACGGCGCGCCCGTGCAGACGGTTGCCAACGGCGGCGTGCTCGTGATCGACGATTTCGGCCGGCAGGCGTGCTCGCCGAGGGAACTCCTCAACCGGTGGATCGTGCCGCTCGAGAGCCGCGTGGACTTCCTGACGCTGCAGAGCGGCCAGAAATTCGAGCTGCCGTTCATGACGCTGGTAGTCTTCGCGACCAACATCAAGCCGGCGGACCTGGTGGACGAGGCGTTTCTCCGCCGCATCCACTACAAGATCTTCGCCGAGAGCCCGACGCTGCCGGAGTTCATGCAGATCTTCCGCAACGTCTGCGACGAACGGCTGATCCCATTCGACCGCGAGCCGATCGACCACATGCTCGCGAACTTCTACCGGCCGCGCCAGATCCAGTTGCGCGGCTGCCATCCGCGCGACCTCGTCGAGCACGTGCTCTCGCTCGCCGATTACCTCGGCGACGAGCGGCGGCTGACGCCGGACCTGCTCGAGGCCGCATGCGCGAGCTACTTCGTAGACGACCGCGAGATGCCGGCCTCGTATGCCTAGGACCCCCGTGCACGCTCGGGCGGCATGGGCGCGACTGAAGTCGCGCCCTACGGCTGCGGTGCTCGCGGCACTCAGCGCGTGCGTCGTTCTCTCTGCGTCCGCCGGCCAGGATGTTGGCCGGCTGTCGGTGAAGATCACATCTCCGCTCGGCCGGACGGGGCTGGTCCAGCGCATCCGCATCGTCGCGCAGGTGCAGCATCACGACGACAGCGCACTCCAGCCGGTCAAGTTCTTCGTGGACTCGGCACTCCTGGGAGAAGACACCGACGGCCCGCCGTACGCGCTCGAATGGACCGACGCGAATCCGTTCGAAGCGCGTGAGATCGCCGTCGAGGTCAGCGACGCCGGCGGCCAGGTGGCGCGCGATCGCGTGCTGCTCGAGCCGCTGCAGGTGACCGAGGCCGCGCAGGTTTCGAGCGTCGTGCTCGACGTGGCGGTGCACGACGCCAAGGGACAGTTCGTGCGCGGGCTGGGGCCGGCGGACTTCCGGCTGTCGGAGAACGGCGAGGCACAGACACTCGACCAGGCGCGTCCGGAGCGCCTGCCGGCGACCTTCACGCTGCTCGTGGACACCAGTCAGAGCATGTCACGCCGGATCGACGCGGTGCGGCAGGCCGCCTCGGAGCTGGTCTCGCACCTCCGGCCGGACGACCTGATCGTCGTCGCCCCGTTTTCCCGGACGCTGCTGCCCATCACCGGACCGACCACCGATCGCAAGACCGTGCTCGAGGCAATCGACGGAATCGGTGCGACGGGCGGGACCGCGATCCTCAATGTCCTCAGGTCCGTCGCCGAGCAACTGCAGCCCTACGAGGGCCGCCACGCGATCGTGCTGATGACCGACGGCTACGACGAGCACAGCACGCTGGAGCGCCAGGAGGCGCTGGCTGCCATCAAACGGAATCACCTGACGCTCTATGCGATTGGCATCGCCGCGTCGGCGGGGATCTCGATGAAGGGGGAACAGTTCCTGCGCGAAATCAGCGCTGAGACGGGCGGCAGAGCCTTCTTCCCTTACCGCGAGGCTGAACTCGACTGGGCGAATCAGCGCATCACCGACGAGGTTCAGCAGCGCTACGTCGTCGCCTACACCTCCAGCAATCAGAAGATCGACGGTACGTGGCGGCGGATCGAGCTGGCGACGACCAAGCCGGAGTGGAAGGTGCGCACGCGGGCCGGCTACTTTGCCCCGACGCCGCCGCCGATCCGCCCCTCGTTCGAGTTCTCGCTGATGAACAGGGACCGCGAGCTGCTGGCGGTGAGCGTGGACGATGTCGTGGTTGTCGAGGACGGCGTGGAGCAGACGCTCGACACGTTCGAGGAGGCGGTGGCGCCGGTGTCGATGATCCTGCTGCTGGACTCGAGCGGCAGCATGAAGAAGGATGCCGCGTCGGTGCAGGCGGCCGCCCGTTCCTTCGTGTCGGCCTTGCGGCCCGAGGATCCTCTCGCGGTCGCGACCTTCGCGGACAAGATCTGGTTCGCGCACGACCTCTCGACCAACCGTTCGTTCAGCCACGCCGGCATCGACGGCTATGTCGCCAACGGTGGCACCGCACTCTACGACTCGATTTACGGATCGCTGTTCCGCCTGAAGCACGAGAAGACGAGGAGAGTGATCGTCGTGGTCACCGATGGCCGGGACGAGAACAATCCCGGCACGGCGCCCGGCAGCCGTCACACGTTCGACGAGGTGCTCGAGGCGATCAAGGAGACCGAGGTGGCCATCTTCACGATCGGCCTCGGCCCGAAGGTGGACAAGACGGTCCTGGAGCAGGTCGCGGCGGAGTCCGGCGGCGACGCGTACTTTCCGGCCGATGTATCCGAGCTCGATATCCAGTACCGCCGCATCCTGGAGAACCTCCGTCGCCGCTACGTCATCACGTACACCTCAACGAACTCGACTCGTGACGGCGCCTGGCGTGAGGTGGAAATCTCCAGCCGCGTGCCGGATACGCGCGTCCGCAGCCAGAACGGGTACTTCGCGCCGCAGCCGCTGACCGCGAGTCGAGTCGAGGCAGGAGCAACGAAATGAGAACGTCGGGTCGTGGCAGTTCCGAGACCCTGCTGTTCATCGCGCCCGCCGCGATATTCGGGGGGTTCTTCATCTGGATGTATGGGACGCCCGTCGACGCGGTCACGGCGGTGGATCGCGCGCTCGTCAAGGGCATTCAGTGGGCGATGGGCATGGCCGCGGCCGTCGTGCAGGCGGTGACGGGGTAGGCCGGGCCCGCAGGAAATGGAGCAGCCGATGTTCGTCACGCGTGAACAGGTGCCGGTGTCGTGGCACGAGGCCGTCGCGGTCGTGCGCAGCGTGGCGGACGCGCTCGAGGACGGCCGGCTTGGTTCGGTTCCGGAGCCGGGCGCGCTGGCGCTCGAGCGCGATGGATCGCTGCAAATACCGCCGAGCGCACGGCATGCCTCTGGCGACGCGACGCGCCACGCATCGGGACTCCGTGAACTGCTACGGGCCCTGCTGCCGTCGGACGCACCCACCGAACTTCGAGCGCTCGCCGAAGGGCAGGAACGAGGCGGGACCGGTGATGCGCTCGCCGACTTCCGGCAGGCGCTGGCGTATTTCGAGCGGCCATGGCACGAGAACGATCTTCGCGCGCTCGGTGCCAGGCTCAGCGACATCGGTGAGGAGCGGAAACTCCAGGATGAAATCGAGCGATTGAGCCGAAAGACACGCACCGAGGCGGAGGTCCCGAGCGGCGCCCGACAGCCGGCCGCGCCTCACCGCAGGTCGTACACGAAGGTAGTCGTGGCTCTCGTCTTCCTGGGCGTGGTGGCTGTGGCGGCCATCGCCACCCTGTCCGTCGCAAGCCGCGGAGCTGCTGGCGCGCCAGGTGATCGTGAAGCGGAAGGAAAGGGGATCGTCGAAAGGCTCCGCGACGTGGCGGTATCCGCATTCAAAAAGACCCCGCCTCCGGCACCGGCGAGCATCGAGAAGACCACGCAGCCCGCGCCTGCTGTTCTGCGGCGGAAGCCGATGCGCCGCCCGGCCGTCGCGGCCAACACGACGTCGCCGCAGGATCCTCTTTCGTTCGTGCCATCCGTCGCGATGCTGCACGACCTCCCGCTGTTGTCGGCACGCACCGTGTCCTCGCCGCCGCCTGCGCCGAACCTTGTCCAGGACTCGACGCGCATCCACGATCGCAGCGACCCGGACGTCATTCCCCCGGCGCTCCTGCGGCCGCACCTGCCGACTCTCGGACTGGTGGGCCTCGCCGAGGCGCAGTTGGGCGCCGTGGAAGTCGTCGTCGCCGGAGATGGGCGGGTCGATCTCGTACGCCTGGTCATGACGACCGCCGAGCGTCGCTATTACGATGTGATGATCCTTGCTGCCGTGAAGGCATGGGTCTTCCGCCCCGCAACCCGCAACGGACAGCCCGTGCGGTACCGCGTGCAGATCCCGCTGACCTAGGCGACTGCCGCCATCTGTCGTTCTCGACCGCTCCTTTTCGATATCTCAAGTGCAGGACGGCGCAGTTTCGCGCCGCTCTGTTTGGGATTGCCGTCAGCACAGGAGGTCTTCGAATGAACGTCAGACGGTTCGCATCGACAGTCACGGTAGCGGTCTGCGGAGTGTTTGCTCTCGCTGGTGCGCTGCCCGCTCTCGCGATGGCGCAGGCCGATCGCTCGGGCAAGCCGGCGCAGGCGCCTTCCCTCACGGCCGACGAGAAGGCCAACGAGCTCGTGAAGATCGTCAGGGCGGCGACGGAACGGTTCAAGGATGTGGCGGTCGCGGAGGCCGAGGGGTACTTCCTCAAGTTCGGTTGCGTCAGCGGTCCCGACTCCGGCGCGATGGGGCTGCACTACGTCAATGGTCCGCTGGTCATCGACGGCGAGCTCGATCCGGCGAAGCCCGAGATCGTCATCTACGAACCGGCAGCGAACGGACGCGTGAACCTGATTGGCGCCGACTACATCGTGCTTGCCGACGCGTGGGATGCGCAGCACCCGGGAAATCCGCCGGAGCTCATGGGCCAGCTCTTTCACTACTTCGAGGCGCCGAACCGTTTCGGGCTGCCGCCGTTCTACACGCTGCACGTGTGGGCGTGGAAAGAGAACCCGACGGGCACGTTCGTGAACTGGCACTCCGACGTGTCGTGCGCCGCGTACTCGCCGAAGCTGCCCTGACGCCGATGGGCAGCACACTGCAGCATCGCGCGACGAGCGTACGCCGCTGGCCGACCGGCCTGACGCTCGTCGTGGCGATGTTGGTCGGCGGACTGGCCCTTCTGGCTCGCGGCACCGCAGCCGAAGAGCCGCGTGCCGGAGGGCCCGCCTTCAGCAACTCGAATGGTGCGCAGCGCACGTTCAGCGTCGGCGGAGCGATCGACGCCGGCAACCCGTTCTTTCAGGATCTCGGCACGAACGGACGGAGCTGCCTCACGTGCCATCGCCCCGCGCAGGCGTGGACGATCGCACCCGCTGAATTGGCGGAACGGTTCGAGCGCACCGCCGGTCTCGACCCCATATTCCGAACCAACGACGGATCGAATTGCGAGAACGCGGACGTTTCTACCCCCGAAGCGCGGAGGAGTGCCTTCAGCCTGCTGTTGTCGAAAGGCCTGATTCGCATCGGTCTCGGCGTGCCGGACGGCGCGGAATTCGAAATCCTCTCGATCGACGACCCGTACGGCTGCGGTCCGACGACCACTTCCGCGTCCGTATATCGCCGTCCGCTGCCCTCGACGAACCTGGCGTTCCTGAGTGCCGTGATGTGGGACGGCCGCGAGTCGGCGCCTCGGCGGTCCGTCCGCGACGACTTGATCGCCCAGGCGCTCGGCGCCGTCACCGGCCACGCGCAGGGCGCGCCGCCGTCCGCATCGCAGTTGCGGGCGATCGTGGACTTCGAGCTCGGGCTCTTCACCGCGCAGACTCACGATCGATCGGCCGGCAGCCTGTCGGCGGCCGACGCGTCGGGAGGCCCTGAGGCGCTCGCCCGGCAGCCGTTCTGCATCGGCATCAACGATCCGCTTGGCATACTGCCCGACGTGCCGGGGGCGTGCGAGACTCCGTCCGCCGGTCTCGACCCGATGGTGTTCACGCTGTTCGGCGCGTGGACGACCGCACTAGCGCCGGCACGGGCGGCGATCGCGCGCGGCGAATTCATCTTCAATACGCGTCAGTTCGTCATCGACAACGTCGCCGGGCTCAATGCCACACCGGAAGATCCGGTATCGGGGCCGATGTCTGGCGGGACGTGCACGCTCTGTCACAACACGCCGAACGCCGGCAACCATTCGATTGCGATGCCGCTGAATATCGGCGTGGCAGACGCGTCGCGGCGCACCGCCGACCTGCCGCTGTACACGCTGCGGAACTGGACTACCGGTGAAGTGGTGCAGACGACGGATCCTGGACGTGCGATGGTGACGGGCCGGTGGAACGACGTGGGCAAGTTCAAAGGGCCGGTGCTGCGCGCCCTTGCCGCGCGCCCGCCGTATTTTCATGACGGTTCCGCGGCTGACCTCGAGGATGTCGTCGCGTTCTACGACCGGCGCTTCCGGATCCGATTGACGCCCAGGGAGAGAGCCGACCTGATCGCGTTCCTGGGCGCGCTGTGAGCGTGGCCCAGGCCCTCGGCGCCCGATATGGCGCTCGCGGCGGAACGGGGCGAGAGAAAGTCTTCCTCCCAGGCGAATTTTATCCAGAAAGTCGCCGACTTTTGTTTCGAGACTTGCGAATGAGCGCTGGTACTTTTGCCAGTGGAAGGGGGAAAACAGTACCAGTTCCGATGCGATTCCTCAAGAAGTTCGTGATCTGACGAAGTTCGTCGGCGAACCGGCGCCCGAAGGCATCGCGCTTGCTCAGCCATTGCCCGGAGGTTGGATCGTGATGATCGCCGAGCAAAGCGTTGTTGCCGCAAGCGCAAAGATGCAGCATGTCCAGGTCCTCGCACGTCGCGCGGCGCGAAGCGAGGCGAAGACGCTGATTACCGGTGAGAGCGGAGTGGGCAAGGACGTGGTCGCCCGGCAGATTCACCAGTGGTCGCCGCGGGCGGCGCGGCCGTACGTGCCCGTCAACTGCGCCGTGCTGACGGAAACGCTGCTGGAATCCGAGCTGTTCGGATACGTGAAGGGCAGCTTCACGGGCGCCTATCGCGATACGCCCGGCAAAGTGCAGCAGGCCGACGGCGGCACGCTCTTCCTCGACGAGATTGGCGAGATGAGCCCGCGCATGCAGGCGCTCCTCCTGCGCTTCCTCGAGAACGGCGAAGTGCAGCGCGTCGGCGAGCACCGCGTCTGCGCGCGAGTGGATGTACGCGTCATCGCCGCGACGAACCGGAGCCTGGAAGATCGCGTCGCCGCGGGCGAGTTCCGCGAGGATCTCCTCTATCGCATCCGCGTCATCCAGATCCACGTGCCGCCGCTTCGCGAACGGCCGGAAGACGTCAAGGCGCTCGCGGATCTCTTCGCCCGAAAGGCGCCGCGTCCCGTCTCCTTCTCCGACAACGCGATGGACGTCCTGACGAAGTATCGCTGGCCGGGCAACGTGCGCGAGCTGCAGAACGTCGTCGAGCAGGCCGTCTGGCTGGCCGACGGCTCTGTCATCGAGTCGGGCGATCTGCCCGAGACGCTGCGGAAGGCCGCGGTCCCTGGCGTCAGTCCGGCGCGCGAGAGGCGGCAACAGATTGCCGATCAGCTCTACGAGGCGCTCTCGCAAGGCCAGTACACGTTCTGGGAACACGTGCACCCGATGTTCCTCAACCGCGATCTCACACGGCACGACCTGCGCGAGCTCGTATGCCGCGCCCTCACCGAGACCCGAGGCAACTACCGGGGTATTCTGCCGCTGTTCGGCATGGCGCCTTCCGAGTACCACCGCTTCTACAACTTCCTCGCGGCGCACGAGTGCAAGGTCGATTTCCGCGCATTCCGATCGTCGATGACCGGCACGTCCTCGACATCCGGCGCGGCGTTGCCATCGGTCGATCTTCCGACCGCGTCCTGAGCCACAGATTCCTGATCGCGGGGCCATAACTCCGGGCACCCGCAAGTGTGTCTGACAGCAAAACGTGCCAGTTTCCGGCCGTTTTTCACGATTATCGCCGGCTCGTGCGTGGCGACCGGCTTGCTCTTCAGTTCCGCGAGCGTATGGCGACACTTCCTTACTTCGTGCTTGGCCCCAACACGCTGGTCAGCGTCATCGGCCTGCTGCGGGGCGCCGACAAGACGGTCGCGACGCCCGCGGAGGACTGGCGGCAGGCGAAGGTGGACGTTGTCATTCCTGCGTTCAACGAGGAACAGACAATCGTGCTCTGCCTGGCGAGCGTCATGCGCCAGACGCTGCGGCCCCGGCGCATCCTGCTCATCGACGACGGCAGCACGGATCGGACCGTGGCGTGCGCCACGGCTTTCTGCGCGCATTACGACGTCGAGCTCACCGTCATCCAGCGGCGCGCACCGATAGGCAAGACACCGACGATCAAGCGCCAGGCGCGCGAGCTGGATTCGGACGTCGAGTTCATCCTCGACGGCGACACGGTGCTCGAGTCCGACAACTACATCGAGCGTGTCGTCCAGGAGCTGTACCAGGGTGCCGGCATCGCCTCGGCGTGCGGGACGATCCTCCCGCTGCGCGAGCGCGATCGGCGCACGATCCGGGAGCAGCCTGCAGTCCGGCAGTTTGCCGCCGCCAGGCCATCCGCGATGCCCGCGCGGCGAGAGGGCCGGCTCGAAAAGCTCTCGCGCGGTATCACGAACGTCTACCGCGAAGTCCTGTACCTGTTTCTTCAGCGATTCATCTACCACGGGGAGATGGCCTTCTTCGGCACCATCACGAACCCGGTGGGATGTGCGGTCGCGTACCGCCGCGAGTACATCAAGACGCTCTTCGAGAAGATCTCGCCACGGCTCGGCGACGACCTGACGAATTCGGAGGACGTGTTCATCGGATTTGCCCTGCTCAACGAGGGCTATCGCAATGTCCAGGTCGCGGACGTCTACGCGCGAACGCAGGAACCGCAGGTCACTCGGCTTGCGAGCCAGGTCTACCTCTGGTCCTCGTCGTTCCTGCAGTCCTGCTACTACTTCGATCCGCTCGTCAGAAGTCCATTCAAGGTCTACAGACGGTGGCAGCAGCGCCGCCGCAGCGGACCGCGCCGGCAGCCGCCGTCACGCCTCCGCGTGGCGCCGGTTCCCATCGCCGCCGGCTCCGGTCCGGGTGTCGTTTCGTTTCCATCGGTGCTCGGCGGACGCGCGCCGATGCAGATGAGCGCGGTCGCGCTGCTGGAACCCGCAACGCGGAGACGCGAGTCACCGGCCCCTCACGATTCAACGGAACGCCGCACCATCAGCGAGCCGTACCGGCAGCCGTTTGGCACGCGATGGACGCGCGCCTACGGGCGTCCCGTCGGCTGGCTCCTGCTGGCCGCAGCGATCGAGAAGGTCTTCTTTCCCGTGATCCTGCTGCTGATGATGATCCTCGGCAACTGGCACGGCGTGTGGCTGACCGTGGGTATCGAGACCGCGGTTGGCGTGTCGGTCCTCGTGTGCGTGATGAAGGGACAGCGCCTCGAGTACCTGTTCAAAGGTTTGGCGGTCGTCCCGATACGGTACTCGCTGCTCGCGTGGGATCTCGTGACGATCACGAGGTTCACGAGCGATCTCTGGCTCACGAAGAACAGGGAGTGGCGCAAATGAGGAACGCGCTTGTCCTCCTCGCGGTCCTCTTCCCCTCTGTGCCAAGTGCCCAGACGACGACGACCGTCTTTTCTTCCGCAACGATCCACGTCCGGCAGTCGGAAATCCATGCCGAAGCCGGGCGTGCCGAAGCGGCGCTCGAGGCGATCGAGATGGCTGCGGCTCTCGAGCCGCGATCGGCCGACATCCTGCGGCGTCGAGCCACGCTGGCGACGTGGGCCGGAAAGTACGGCCGCGCGCAGGAGAGTTACCGGAGGCTGCTGGACCTGAATCCGGGTGACGTGGACGCTGCGCTGGGCCTGGCACGAGTGAACGCGTGGGCTGGCGATACCGACGCCGCCGTCGCCATGTACCGGAAGTACCTCGCCATCCGCGGAACCGATGCCGACGCCTGGATCGAGCTGGCGCGCGCCGAAGCCTGGCGCGGCAACTACGCGGCGTCCTGGAGCGCGCTCGACGAGTACCTGGTCCGCTTTGGAGAGTCGCTGGCGTACGCACGCGAGCGCGCCGCGGTGCTCGCGCGCGGCGGAAGACCCCGCGCCGCGCTGCCGATCATCGATCGTCTGCTCGTCGGGGCGCCGGCCGATTTCGGACTGAACGTGTCGCGCACGATCGCGCTCGCCGCCCGGCACCGACGGACTGAAGCGCTGGCTGCGTCTGCCACCGTCGAACGGTTGGGGCCGGAACAGCCGGAGACACGCGACGCCCAGGCCCTCGTGCGCACATCGGTGGCATCGACCGGCGAGCCTCGCGCGTCGTTCTACAGCGATTCCGATGGTCTCCAGGTGCGCCGCATCGATCCGCGTGTGAGCGTCGCCGTTGCGAACGGCCTGCGAGTGGACGCAGGGTACGAGCGAGCGGATTTGCGGGCGCGCCCCGGCAGCGGGCTGGAGCAGATCGGCGGCGCCACGCGGGCGCGGCACGAGCTCACGTGGCTCGGCTTCTCTCAGCGCGTGGGGCTGTTCAGCATTCGGGCGGCCGCCGGGTACGAGACGGCCTCGAGACAGAACCGTGTCGGCTATCTCGTTGCCGCGGCGTTCGTGTCGGATCACCTGCAATTGTCAGCCTCGCGCGAGTCCGCATTCTTCGTGGTCTCGCCGCGCACCGTCGGCCTCGGCATCACGCGGGTCACCCACGGAGTGCGACTCGAATGGTCGCCGTCGTTTCGCGATGTCGTGGAGATCGAAGGCACCTACGACGAACTGTCGGATGGCAATCGACGCTGGCATGCACTAGTGGCGCCGCGCCGGAGCATGCTGCGGACGCAGCGGCTGAATTTCGACCTCGGCGTGCAGCTCCGGCAGTTCGGCACCACGCAGGATTTCGACAACGGCTACTACGACCCTTCGCTGTACGAAAGCTATGCAGTCGTCATCTACCCGTACTGGAAGGTCAGCGAGAGCACCGGCCTCGGCGGATTCGCCGCCGTCGGCGTGCAGCGCGCGGACCGCTCGGGTGCGTTCGCCCCCGGCGCGAACGCGGCGGTCGAGGCGACCTTCGGCATCTACCGCGGCTGGATGCTGAAGCTGAATGGCCGCGCCACGCTGAACGAGCGGCTGCAGAGCGGCGCGTTCCGCGGATTCGGCGGGCAGGCCGTGCTGGTTCGCCGCTTCTGACGGAGATTCGAAGGAGCTTCATGCGCGCATTGATTACGGGTGGGGCGGGGTTCATCGGTTCTCATCTGGCAGAGGTCCTTGCCCTGCAGGGCCACGAGGTGACGGTGCTCGACGATCTGTCCACCGGCTCGCTCGACAACCTCGCACATGTCCGGCGGAGTCCCGGCTTCGAGTGCGTCATCGACAACGTCACCGACGATCGTGTGGTGCGCCAACTGGTGGACCGGGCCGACCTCGTCTACCATCTGGCCGCTGCCGTGGGCGTGAAGCTCGTGCTCGACGCGCCGATTCATACGATCCACACCAACATCGCCGGCACCGAGAACGTCCTGAGGCACGCCAGCCGGGCACGCAAGCGTGTCCTCGTGGCTTCGACCTCGGAGGTCTACGGGAAGGGGCATGCATTGCCGTTCCGGGAGGATGCCGACCTGGTGATGGGTCCGCCCGACAAGACGCGATGGGGTTACGCGACCAGCAAGTTGATGGACGAATTCCTGGCGCTCGCGTACGCAAAGGAGCACGGCGTGCCGGTGGTCATCGTGCGGCTGTTCAACACGGTGGGTCCCCGGCAAACGGGGCGCTATGGCATGGTCATCCCGAACTTCGTTCGTCGCGCGCTGGTGAACGAGCCGCTGGTCGTGCACGGCGACGGATCGCAGACCCGCAGCTTCACGTGGGTCGGTGATGTCGTGTGGGCGCTCGCCGCGCTCATGCACGAGCCGCGCGCCGCAGGCCAGGTCTTCAACGTCGGCAACGGACGCGAGGTCTCGATACGCGACCTGGCGTTCAAGGTCCGCGAGATGACCGGCAGCCGTTCCCCGGTGATCTTCCAGCCGTACGACGCCGTGTTCGACTCAGGATTCGAGGACATGCCACGGCGCGTGCCGGACATCGACAAGCTGCGCCGCTACATCGGCTTCGAGCCGAAGGTCCACCTCGAAGGGATCCTGAAGGCCGTGATCGATTACTGGGCGCCGGCGCTCGGGATCGAGACGCTTCGGAAGGCAGTGCCGCGGCGCTACGCCGCGGCAGTCGGTCGTGCCCTCGTGCCGGCGGCAGCAGGCTGAGACATGTTCCTCCGCCCGATCCTCGCGTCTCCGGATGTCAGCCATCGGCTCCTCAACGCGAGCCGAGGGGTCGTCGTTGCGTCGCGCATCCTGCCGGCATTCGATTCCGCATCGCGCCGCACGGGATTGCTCGGCCGCTCGGAGCTGCCGGAATCCGACGCGCTGGCGATCGCGCCGTGCTGGGCAGTGCACACGTTCCGCATGCAGTTCGCGATCGACCTGCTCTTCGTGGACCGCGACGGGCAGGTGCTGAGGCGGATGATCGCGCTGCCGCGGGGCCGTATTGCGATGTGCCCGCGCGCCTTCGCCGTCATCGAGTGCGCGGCGCATCATCCGGGCGTGTCGCAGACCGTTGTCGGTGACGTGCTGAGGGTGGTCGCCTAAAGCGCTCGGATCACATCCAGCAGTTGTCCCGCACTGACGGGCTTCAGCATGAACATCGCCCGGGCACGGGCGGCCTCGGCCCGCAGCACGCTGTCGTCGAATCCGGAGAAGACGACGATCCGGATGTCAGGGTCGCGGTCCCGCGCCATGATCGCGAGCTGGAGCCCGTTGAACGCGCCGAGACGCACGTCGGTCAACAGCACGTCGAATTTCTCACCGATGAGCTTCTGGCGTGCCCCCTCGAACGTCTCACAGGGGACGATGTCGCGGGCCTCGTCCTCGAGCGCCATCGTCAATCCATCTAGGAACGCCGGTTCGTCATCGACGATGAGAATGCGTTCGCGTCGGGATCCAGGCGTACCGGAAGTCATGAGCGCCCCTATCGTAACCGGCTTTGTGATCGACAGATCGCCCCGACCACTATGACATGCAAGAGGCCGGGCCGACCAAGGCAGTTGCCATCAGAGAGAGCGCCGGGCGGTTTTTGCCCCGGTCTACTTGCGCGAGAACTAAAGTCGCTCGTTTGGTGAACCTTTTGGCCGCTTCATCCCGACGTTCTTCGCCGCTCATGGAACCGTTTCGGGCGCTTCCCCTGTAAACGATAGCGCAGTCGGCAGAAAAGTGGCGCCGCGCCGTGGACCAAATGTCTGCCGCCGCGTGGCGGCCTCCTTGCACTAGAGCCGCTCGAACTCGCTATCTGGTGGGTGGTCGATCTATCGGCGGGCCATCGGCGCCGGTCCGGCATGTACAGGACTGTTCGGCGGCATCGGCGCAGAGCTCGGCGGGGGGTGGAATGACAACGCGCGGGAACGGAGAGTTGATTGGAACCAGCCGCGCGGTCGCCGAGCTGGTACAGGAAATAGCGCGGATTGCGAAGTCCGACGCAAAAGTCCTGATCACCGGCGAAAGCGGCGTCGGCAAGGAGCTGGTGGCGACCGCCATCCATCGGCGCAGCCTTCGCGCGTCGCGGCCGCTGGTCACGGTGAACTGCGCGGGCCTTCCGGAAACGCTCCTCGAATCGGAGTTGTTCGGACACGTCAAGGGCTCGTTCACCGGCGCGTACCGCGACAAGGTGGGCAAGCTCGAACTCGCCGACGGCGGCACCGTATTCCTCGACGAAATAGGCGAGATGACGCTCCGGATGCAGGGGCTTCTGCTCCGGTTCATGGAGGCGGGCGAGCTGCAGAAAGTCGGGAGCGACCGAGCGACGTCGCGCGTCAACGTGCGCGTGGTCGCGGCGACGAATCGCAACCTGCACGAGATGATCGCCAGCGGAACGTTCCGGGAAGATCTCTTCTATCGCCTGAACGTCATTCATTTGAACGTGCCCGCGCTCCGCGAGCGCCGCGACGACATTCCGGCCCTCATCGATCATTTCCTGCGGCAGTTCACGCGCAACAACGGCTGCGTCGTCAAGGACATCGCACCGGAGGCGATGCGCCTGCTGTGTGCGTACCCGTGGCCGGGGAACGTGCGGGAACTCGAAAACGTGATCGAGCGCCTCGTCGTCTCCGGCCGTAACGAGTCAGTAGCGCCGGAGGACCTGCCTCCCGAAGTCCGGAGCCACGACACCCTCGGCGGCCGGCCGATCCGCGAGCGCCGCCGCACCGTCGCCGACGATCTCTACAAAAGGCTGACCGAGCAGCACGAGTCGTTCTGGAGCGCCGTCTACCCGCTCTACATGGAACGTGAGATCACGCGATCCAACGTGAGAGAGATTGTGCGCAGGGCTCTCGAGACCGCCAGGGGCAACTACAAGATCGTCGTCCGCATGTTCAACCTCGAACAGCGCGACTACAAGCGGTTCCTGAACTTCCTGCGAAAGCACGATTGCCAGGTGCCGTTCAAGGAGTACCGGCAGTGATCCTCACGAGCTTCGGCCTGGCATGCGTCCTCGCGGTGACCGCGCTCACCGGCGCGCAGCAGCAGTCGGCGGCACTCCCGCGCGACGGCGGCGCGAAGCCGCCGCCCGGCGTGCGCATTCCTGCCGGCGTGCCGACGCCGGCCGACTATCTGATCGGTACCGACGATCTGCTGGCGATCGTGTTCTGGCGTGAGAAGGACATGTCGACCGACGTGTCCGTGCGGCCCGACGGCAAGATCTCCCTTCCGCTGCTGAACGACGTCCAGGCATCCGGCCTGACGCCGGAGCAGTTACGCGTGCAGCTCACGGAAGCCGCCGCCCGGTTCTTCGAAGAGCCGACCGTCACGGTGGTCGTGAAGGCCATCAACAGCCGGAAGGTGTTCATCACCGGGCAAGTGGGGAAGCCCGGACCGTACCCGATCGCGGGCCCCATAACCGTCCTCCAGCTCATCGCGATGGCTGGCGGTGTGCTCGAGTACGCCGATTCCAAGAACATCACCATCCTCCGAACGATGGAGAGCGGACGGACGGTGAGCTACCGCTTCAACTACAAGGACGTCAGCCGTCGCAAGAACCTCGGGCAGAACATCGAGCTCAGACCGGGCGACACGGTGATCGTGCCTTAGCGGCGCTGGTGCCTTCTTCACTGCCATGATCGCCGTCTCTCGAATCATCGCCGTCGCAGCCCTGATGTTTTTCGCCGCGAGTTCCGTCGCTGCTCAGGCGTCCCGGCCGGAGCGCCCGTACCGAGGGCTGTTCGCCAGCGGCATCGGCGACGCGGAGCAGTCACTCGTCATCAGCTTTCAGTTGGGCGCCGGCTACGATGACAACATCCTGGCCGACGAAGGCATCAGCCAGGACATGCGGCGTGCGAAGCCCGGGTCGTTCGGCACGGCGTCGGCCGGTCTTGCCTGGTCCTACAACACACCGCGGGTGACGGCGGGAGCCGCGGCGGGAACGTCGGCGCGTCTCAGGCGGGGAAACAGTTTTGCCGACACGATTTACGCCGGTCACAGCGCCTCGGCGAGCCTGGCGACGAGCCTGTGGCGCGGCAGCCGCGTGTCGGTGGGACAGTCGGTCGCGTATCAGCCGTATTTCGTCTTCCGCCTGCTTCCGTCGCTCGATGACGAGACGCTGGCACCGTCGATCGACGAGGCCCACGAGTTTGCCGTCACCGGCGACGACACCTTGAGCTACGGCACGCGCGCCGGCTGGTCGCAGCGGCTCTCGCGACGCGGATCGCTGGCCGTCGGCTACGGGCGGTACGCGACGGATTTCGGAGGCGGCCGCGCTGATTTCACCTCGCAGTCGGCATCGGCGCACTATCGCCACTCGCTCGCACAGGGCCTCGGCGCGCGCGCCGGGTATACCCGTCGAATCTCGGACTCGGATGCCGAGGGGCGGTCTTCCGTGCGCGTGCACAGCATCGACGCCGGCATCGACTACAACCGCGCGCTGTCGTTCTCGCGCCGCACCACGCTGTCGTTTGCGACGGGCACGTCTGCCGTCAGCGACGCGGTTGACACGAGGTACCACGTCACCGGCAGCGCCCACCTGGTCCACGAGATCGGCCGGACGTGGGCGGCCGCGCTCGCCTACAACCGCAGCGTGCAGTTCATCGACGTGTTCCACGAGGCGACGCTTGCGGACGCGGCGGTGGCGAGCGTCAACGGGATGTTCAGCCGCCAGCTCGGGTTTCATTCGATGGCAGGCATCACGTTCGCGCATCCCGGACAGAGGAGCAGGCGCAGCGATTTCGATACGTATCTGGCCACTGCCGGCGTCAGCTACGGGATCACGCGCAACCTCGCCGTTGGTGTCGACTATTCGTTCTACCGATACGCGTTTGCCGCACAGGCCGAACTGCCCGCCGGATTCAGCCGGACGATGAACCGGCAGAGTGTCAGGGCCTATTTGTCGCTGTGGGCGCCGCTCGTCCACGTGGTGAGGAGACCCGATGCTGCCAGGTAAGACGTACAGGCCCGAGGACTACCTCCAGATGGCATGGAGCAGGCGCTGGATCGTTCTGCTGCCGTTCGTCCTCGTGTTGATCGGGGCGGTCGTGTACGCCCAGTTGCAGCCGAATCGCTACCGCGCGCAAACGGCGATTCTCATCGTCCCGCAGCAGGTGCCGCAGGATTACGTGCAGTCGACCGTCACCACCGTGCTGGCCGATCGGCTGCAGATGATCAGCCAGCAGATCCTCAGCCGCACGCGGCTCGAACGCGTCATTCAGGAGTTCGATCTCTATCGGGACCTGCGGCGCGCGACGCTGATGGAAGACGTCGTCGAGCAGATGCGCAAGGACATCGGCGTCAACATCCCCCCGAACCGCGGCCGGCGGACGGAGACTGCCGCTTTCACCGTCAGCTACGAGTCCGAGAATCCGCGCACGGCGCTTCTGGTCACGGAGCGGCTCGCATCGCTGTTCATCCGGGAGAACCTCGAGGATCGGGCGGTACTCGCGGACGCGACGAGCCAGTTCCTAGACACGCAGCTCGAAGACGCGCGACGGCGGCTGATCGATCAGGAACAGAAACTCGAAGACTACAAGCGGCGGAACGCCGGGTCGCTGCCGACGCAAGTGCAGGCGAACCTGCAGGCGATTCAGACGGCGCAGATGCAGCTGCAGGCGCTGCAGGAAGCGTCGAACCGCGATCGCGATCGCCGGCTGTTTCTGGAACGCGCGCGGGCGGATGCGCAGGAAGCGCCGCCGGCGCCGCCAACCGCGCCGCCGTGGGACCCGGCCGCCGCCGCGACCACCAGCACTACTCCGTCGCCGGGGTCCGTAACCATGCGGCTCGAGGCAGCGCGCGCGGGCCTGCGCGCGCTGGAGCTACGCCTCAAGCCGGATCACCCCGACGTGCAGCGGACCAAACGCGTGATTCGCGACCTCGAGAAAGAAGCGGAGGCCGAGACGCTGGCACGCCCGGTGTCGGAAGCCAGCGAACCGGCGTCCGCGGCGCCGACCGCTGCCGCCCAGACGCGCACGGACATCGGCGCCGTGCTCGCGGAGAGAAACCGGCTGTCGCGCATCGCCGCCATGCAGACCGAGATCAAGGCGCTGGATCGTCGTCTCGAGGCACGGCAGGCCGACGAGCACCGCCTCCGAGGTGCGCTGTCGAACTACCAGGCGCGTGTCGAAGCCGCGCCTGCTCGCGAGACCGAGCTCGTCGAGCTGATGCGCGACTACGACACGCTGAAGGAGAGCTACAACCAGCTCCTTCGCAAGAGCGAGACGTCGAAGCTCTCCGTCAACCTCGAACGCCGGCAGATCGGCGAGCAGTTCAAGATCGTCGATGCCGCGCGTCTGCCCGAGCGGCCGGTGAGTCCGAACCGCCCGCGAATCATCGGGATGGGCGCAATGCTCGGACTCGGCCTCGGCCTCGCGCTGGCCCTCCTCCTCGAATACCGCGACTCGAGCCTGAAGACCGACAGCGACGTGCTGACGGTTCTGACGCTGCCGGTCCTGGCGCTCGTTCCGGCGATGACGACGAAGGCGGAGGCGCGCGAATCGACAAACCGCCGGCGCCTGATCATGGCGGTGTCCATTGCCGCCTTCGTCATGGCCGCAGGCGCCGCCGCCTGGAAGCTGCGGCTCTTCGACCGGTGGATCGGCTGATGTACGAACACTTCTTCGGGTTGCGCGAGCGGCCGTTCGAGCTCTCACCGAACCCGCGGTTTCTGCTGCTGACTACGCGCCATGCCGAGGCGCTCAGCACGCTCGAATACGGAATCACGGGTCGCAAGGGCCTCACGCTCATCCTTGGGGAGGCGGGCACCGGGAAGACGACCGTCATCCGCACGGCACTTCAGAAGTGGGAATCGGCCGGCCACCTCGTCGCGTACGTCAACAACCCGACGTTGACGAGGAGTGAGTTCGTCGAGTGCCTTGCCGACGCGTTCGACCTCGGGCCGGAAGCGGCGGCCTCGAAGACGCGCATGCTCGCGGCGCTCACCGCGCTCGTGATGCGCCGTTACGCCGAAGGCCGCGTGACGGGTCTCCTGATCGACGAGTCGCAGAGTCTCTCCGACGAGCTGCTGGAGGAGATCCGCCTGCTGGCCAACATCGAGACCGCGGCGGAGAAGATATTTCCTGTCGTTCTTGCGGGCCAGCCCGAGCTGGCCGGGCGGCTCAACACGATCGGACTGCGGCAGCTCAAACAGCGCATCGGGCTGCGGTGCATGCTGATGCCGCTCGACATGCGGGAAACGGCCGCTTACGTCGCGGGCCGGATCCGGCTGGCCGGCGGCGCATGGGAGCAGTTGTTCACCGCTGACGCGGTCATGGCGATCCACGAGCATTCTCGCGGCATCCCGCGCGTCATCAACGTCATCTGCGACAACGCGCTGCTGTCTGCATTCGCGGCGAATTGCCGTCCGGCGACGCGCGCGATGGTCACGGATGCTTGCCGCGATTTCGATCTCGACGCCGAAACGCCGCGCCGTGCGGCGGCCGTGGCGGCCGCGCCCGCCTCGGTGTTCGAGAGTGCACCGCCAACCGTCGTTCCGGATCGACCGGCGGAAAGAAGGCGAATCGGGCTGTTCCGGCGTTCGCCGTGGAGAACGCGGTTTTCCCTGCTGGGGTGACAATGATGACTCGCGTCCACGACGCGCTGCTGCGAGCGAGAGCCAACACACCAGGCACCGAATCCGTGCCACCGGAATCCGGTCACGGCGGCGTGCCGCTCTTCCCGCCCGGCGAAGAACCACCGGACGTGTCCACGATTTCCGAAATCACCTCCCTGGACACCGTCGAGGCGGCGACGGAGGCCGATCACGAGGGCGACGTATCGCTCAATCGTCCACGCCGGCTGGGCGAGAAGCTCGTACTCGCGGCCGAGCCCGATCACGTGAGCGTCGAGCAATACCGCCGGCTTGCGGCGCGCCTCCATCTCGCCCAGGCGGCGTCGGGCATGAAGGTCGTGATGATCGCGAGCGCCCTTGCCGGAGAAGGCAAGACGCTCACGGCCGCGAACCTCGCGCTCACGCTCAGCGAATCGTACGAGCGCGACGTGTTGTTGATCGACGGTGACCTGCGGCGTCCGTCGGTCCACGAGCTGTTCCGCCTGCAAAACGTCGCCGGGCTGAACGATGGGCTGCGCGCCGAGCGTGACGGGAAGGTGCCGCTCGTGCACTGGTCCAGCCACCTGACGCTCATCACGGCGGGCCGGCCCGAACCGGATCCGATGAAGGTGCTGGTCTCCGAGAAGATGCGGCGGGTCATCGGCGAAGCGTCGCAGCGCTTCGACTGGGTGATCATCGACACCCCGCCCGTCGGCCTGCTGACCGACGCGAGCCTCTTCTCGGCGATGGTCGATACCGTCGTCCTGGTCGTCGAGGCCGGCCGCACGCCGTATGCCGACGTCCAGCGGACCGTCCAGGCTCTCGGCAGAGACCGCATCTTCGGCGTCGTCCTGAACCGCGTGTTGCGCCACGTGCACGCCGGGTACCACTACGGGTACGGCTACGAGTACAGCAGCGCGCTGCAGTCCCGCTGATCATGCGAACGGTCGCTCTGCGGCGGATCACCTTGCGGGCCGGGAGCCTGATGCTGCTCGAGACCTGCTCGATCCTCGGCGCCATCGCCGTGGCCGCGTACCTTCGGTTCGGCGACCGCGTGCTCGACTACTTCTGGGAAGACTGGATCCGGTGGCTCCTCATCCCGTTCGTGACGCAAGTCTGCCTGTACTACTCCGATCTCTACGACCTGCGCGTGATCTCCGATCGCCGCGAAGTGTTCGTGCGGGCGGTGCGCGCGCTGGGCGCGACCTCCTTCGTGCTCGCCGCCGTCTATTACTGGTTCCCCGACCTGGTGATCGGCCGCGGCGTGTTCATCCTCTCGGCGCTGTGCGTCATCACGTTCGTGCTGGGCTGGCGGATCGTCTTCGAGTGGGCGAATCGCCATGTGGGCGCGCGCGAGCGGCTGCTGCTCGTCGGCACCGACGATAGCGCGGTCCGGCTCGCGCGTGAGCTGTACGAGCGCCGCAATCTGGGAGTGGAGATCGCGGGATTCATCGATCCCGATCCGGAACGGATCGGGCTGCCCGTGCTCAACCCTGGTGTGGTCGGCGCGATTGACGACATCCCGACCGTCGCGCGCGCCCTGCGCGTCGATCGCGTGGTCGTGAGCCTGGCCGATGCGCGCGGCAAGCTGCCGATGGACAAGCTGCTCGAGATGCGGCTCGACGGCGTGGCGTTCGACCACCTCGCCTCGGTCTACGAAGAGTACACGGGCAAGATCGCCGTCGAGAACCTGCGTCCGAGCTGGTTGATCTTCGCGCCGGGCTTCCGCAAGGGACGGCTGCCGCTTGCCGCCAAGCGCGCCGTCGATGTGGTTGCGTCCGGGCTCGGCCTCATCATCGCGGCTCCCTTGATGCTGGCGATCGCCGCAGCGATCAAAGTGACATCGCCGGGTCCCGTGTTCTATCACCAGCGGCGGGTCGGCCGTCAGGGGCTGATCTTCGTCCTGCACAAGTTCCGGTCGATGACGCCGAACGCCGAGGAGAAGACCGGGCCGATCTGGACGACCGAGGGCGATGCGCGGATCACGCGCGTCGGCTCGCTGCTGCGCAAGACGCGGCTCGACGAGCTGCCGCAGTTGTGGAACGTCTTCCGCGGGGAGATGAGCCTCGTCGGACCCAGGCCGGAACGCCCCGAGTTCGTCTCCTCGCTCGCACGCGACATCCCGTTCTACGCGCAGCGTCACATCGTCCGGCCGGGAATCACCGGATGGGCGCAGGTCAGCTACCAGTACGCCAACAGCGTCGACACGACGCTGGAGAAGCTGCAGTACGACCTGTTCTACATCAAGAACCTGTCGCTGGCTCTCGACGCGTTCATCCTCTTCAAGACCGTCAAGACGGTCCTGCACCGGCGGGGCGCGTGATGCGGGCGTTCACCAGACAGCGCGGCGCCCCGGCGATCGTCAACGCGATGACGATCGACGTCGAGGACTACTTCCAGGTCAGCGCGTTCGAAGGCATTGCCCCGCGCCATCGATGGGGCGACTTCCAGAGCCGCGTCTGCGCCAACACCGAACGGCTCCTCGCGATTCTGCGCGAGAACGGGGTGAAGGCGACGTTCTTCGTTCTGGGCTGGGTGGCCGAGCATCACCCGGACCTGATCCGCCGGATCGCCGCTGAAGGACACGAGATGGCGTCGCACGGCTACGCGCATCGCCTCGTCTACGACCTGACGCGCGCCGCGTTCCGCGACGACATCCGGCGATCCAAGGACCTGATCGAATCGGCGTCGGGCGCGAAGGTCTCCGGCTATCGCGCGCCGAGTTACTCGGTGACGCCGCGGTCGCTGTGGGCGCTGGACATTCTGATCGAGGAGGGATTCGTCTACGACGCGAGCATCTTTCCGATCCACCACGATCGCTACGGCATTCCGCTGTCACCGCGCGCGCCGTACGTGCTGGAGCGCAGGTGCGGATCGCTCATCGAGGCGCCGGGAACAGCCGTCCGCCTCGGACCGCTGAATCTCCCGGTGGGCGGCGGCGGCTATTTCCGCCTCCTGCCGTACTGGTGGACCCAGTGGGGGATCTCTCGGATCAACAGGGTCGAGGGCCGCCCGGCGATCTTCTACCTCCACCCGTGGGAAATCGATCCGGAGCAGCCGCGCCTGCCGGCGGGACGTCTCAGCCGGCTGCGTCACTATCGCAACCTCGGGGAGACGGAAACGCGGCTGCGGCGCCTGCTCGGCGATTTCCGTTTCGGCACCATGCGCCAGCTCCTGGCGCCGCTCGAGCGACCCCACGCAGCGGCGATCGGCAGCGAGCCGCTGCCTTATTGCTGGTAGCTGCGGGGACGTCATGGACATCGCAGTCGCGGGCGCGGGGTTCGTCGAGCCGGTCAGCGTCGTTGACGACGCCCGCTGGGATGCCTACGTCGATGCGCACCAGGAGAGTACGGCGTACCACTACTCCGGATGGCCCCGGCTGCTCGCCCGCGCGTTCGGCCACGAGGCCGTTCTCCTGGCCGCGACGCGCGGTGGAGCGGTCATCGGTGTTCTTCCCCTCGTCGCGATGCGATCCCGGCTGTTCGGCCGCTTCGCCGTCTCGCTCCCGTACCTCAACGAAGCGGGTCTCCTGGCCGACGACCCCGCAGTCGAGCACACGCTGATCGACGCTGCGATCCACGTCGCGCAGGTACGCGGTGCCGAATTTCTGGAGATACGTCACTGCCGCCGTCACGATCGGCGTTTGAGCGAACGGCGGCACAAGGTCGCGATGTCGCTCGTCCTGCAGCCCACCGTCGACGAGCAGTGGCAGGCGCTCGACCGCAAGATCCGCAACCAGGTGCGCAAGGCGGAAAAGAACGGTGTCACTGTTTCGAGCGGTGGGGCGGATCTCGTCCAGGACTTCTACGGCATCTTCGCGCGCAACATGCACGATCTCGGGACCCCGGTCTTCAGCGTACGGCTCTTCGACGAAGCGCTCGCGACGTTCCCGGATCGGACGCGCGTCTTCTGCGCGCGCCATGGAGACCACGGTCCGGTCGCGGCGTCGATTGCGCACTGGCGCGGCGGCACGATCGAGGTGATCTGGGCGTCGGCGCTCAGGGAGTCGAACGGCGTCTCCGCCAACGTGCTGTTGTATTGGCGCATGCTCCAGTTCGCGATCGAACATCAGTGCGCCACGTTCGAGTTCGGCCGGTGCACACCCGGCGAGGGCCCCTATCACTTCAAGCGGCAATGGGGCGCCGAGCCGCGGCCGCTGGTGTGGGAGTACTGGACCGCACGGCCGGCGATTGACATAGACAAGTCGCCGCGCAACCCGAAATACCGCGCGGCGGTGGCGCTGTGGCGTCACCTGCCGGTGCGGCTGACGACCTACCTGGGGCCGCGCATCGTCCGCGGCATTCCGTGCTGACCATGGTGAAGATCGCCTGCTTCGTGTCGCTCGGCGGTCTCGTCTACGTGTATGCGCTCTACCCGCTGATGCTGCAGGTGCTCGTGTGGATCAGGGGACGCCGGCCGGTCCGGCGCGCCGACACGACGCCGCGTGTCAGCCTCGTGATCTCCGCCTACAACGAGGCCGCGGTCATCGAGCGGAAGATCCGCAACACCCTGTCCCTCGACTACCCGCGCGGACTGCTCGAGGTCGTGATCGTGTCAGACGCTTCGTCGGACGGCACCGACGAGATCGCGCGTCGCTTCGAGCGCGCGGGCGTCAGGCTGCTCCGGCAGCCTGAGCGTCGCGGCAAGACGGCAGGACTGAACGCGGTGCTGCCGACGCTCGCCGGCGAGATCGTGGTGTTCTCCGACGCGAACGCGATGTACGAGCGCGACGCGCTCCGCAAGCTGGTTCGCAATTTCGCGGATGCGGAAGTCGGCTGCGTGACGGGCGAGGCGAGATACCTGAAAGGCGGCGCCTCCGCTGCCGAAGCGGGCGAGCGCGCGTACTGGAACTACGAGATCTGGATCAAACGCCTCGAGACGGCGATCGGCTCGACGGTCGGCGGCGACGGCGCCATCTATGGCATCAGGCGGTCCCTGTGGCAGCCGCTGCCCGAGAACGCCATCAACGACTTTCTCAACCCGCTGCAGATCGTCGCGGCCGGTTGGCGGGCCGTGTACGAGCCCCACGCCGTGTGCCACGAAGAAACCGCCGGCGGCATCGGCCGCGAGTGGCGCCGGCGCGTCCGGATCGTCAGCCGGAGCTGGCGCGCCGTGTTCCAGGCGCGCGGCGTCCTCAACCCGTTCAGGGTGGGAATGTTCGCGTTCTGCCTGTGGTCGCACAAGGTGCTGCGCTGGTTCTCGGGGGCGTTCCTCTTCGTCCTGCTCGCCGCCGCCCTCTCCTTTATTAATGTCGTCGCCGGCATCGCGGTGGCCGCCCTGGTCGTAGCGCTCCCGTGGACCAGGCGCATGGCGGCGTTCGTGGTCTATTTCGCGGCGATCCATGCCGCCTCTTTCGCGGGAATCGTCCGCGGAACGATCGGAAACGTCTCGGGAGTCTGGGCAACGCCCCGGGAGGCGACGGCCGGGCAGGCGGTCATCCGGCCCGGCGCGCCCATCCTGTTGCTCGTCATTGCCTGCATCGCCGCCGCGGGTCTGGCACTGCTGTTCGGAGAGAGCGGCGGCGCTCGGGCGGTGTTCTGGTCGGCTCTCGCAGTCGTCGCCTACGTCTTCGCCGGGTACCCGCTCGTCCTCCACGCGTGGGCGGCTCTCTCGCCGAAGGCCGTAGAGGCCGCCGCCGCCGCGCCGCGCGTATGCCTCCTGATTGCTGCCAACGACGAAGCTGCCGTCATCGGCCGGAAGCTCGAAAACTGTCTCGCGCTCGACTACCCCACGGACCGGCTCGACATCGTTGTCGCATCAGACGGGTCGCGCGACGGCACCAACGAGATCGTGCGCACGTTCGCGCCGCGGGTGCGCCTGCTCGCCTTCGAGCGCCGCCGCGGGAAGACCGCCGCCATCAACGACGCCATGCCGTCGATTGCCGCCGACGTCGTCGTCTTCTCCGACGCGAATACGTTCCTGCGGCGGGACGCCGTGCGAGTGCTGGTCAGGAACTTCGCCGACCCCGCGGTTGGCGCCGTCAGCGGCGACGTCGTGCTGACGGGCGAGCGAGCGGCGCTGGCCGGTTCCGAGGACCTCTATTACCGGTACGAGCGGCACCTCCAGCGGCTCGAGTCGCGCATTGGCTCGCTCGTCGGTGTCGATGGCGCGCTCTACGCCGTCCGACGCGAACTGTTCGTCGCGCCGCCGGCGGACACGATCCTCGACGACATGGCGATTCCGATGGCCGTCCTGCGTTCCGGCTCGCGCGTCGTGTTCGAGCCGTCCGCCCTTGCGGAAGAAGCGGGTTCCGATTCATCGACCCAGGAATTCTGGCGCAAGGTCCGGCTCGTCGCCGGAGCGGTGCAGTTCCTGATGCGGCCCGACAGCGGTGTGCCGGCGCGGCAGGTGCAGGCGCTGTTCACGCTGGCCTCGCACAAGACGCTGCGCTGGATGTCGCCGGCGTTCGGCGCCGCCGCACTCGTCGCGTCGGTGGTGCTCGCGCCTGCGTCGGGCTTCTTCCGCGGCATCGTGGCAATCGAAGCAGGGATGCTCGCGCTGGCCGCGGCCGGTTGCGTTCCGGTGATTCGGCGGATCCCGCTCGTCGCGCTGGCGCATTACTTCTGTCTCGTGCAGGTGGCCGCCGCCCTTGGCCTTCTGCGCGGCCTCGCCGGCCGTCAGCCGGTCACGTGGCGGCGATTCGCGCGGGCGACGGTGCAGCCGTCATGAGCGCCGTGACAGACGTCTACCGGTCGATCCGCAGCGGGGCCGCTCCGGCGGCGAAGTCGCTCCTGTTCAGAACGGGAGCGATGGGCGTCCTGCGCGCCGTGCGCCCCAGCGACGGGCTGGCAATCCTGAGATATCACGCGATCTGCCGGCCAGACGCCGGCTACGCCAGCCCCGACATCTGCGTGTCGCCGCAGGCGTTCGAGCGGCACGCCGCCTACCTGGCGCGGCGGTATCGCGTGCTCGCGCTGCCCGAGGCCGTGCGTCAATTGCGGCACAAGCGGTCGCCAGGCCGCAACGCCGTGGCGATTACGTTCGACGACGGGTATCGCGACAACCTCGCGGCGGCGAAAGTGCTGAGCCGGTACGGGCTCACGGCCACCTTTTATATAACGGCCGGCTGCGTGGACGGGCGGCAGCCCTTCTGGCCAGCCGAGTTGCGCTATCTCGTCGGCGCCATCGAGGAGCCCTCCGTGGAGCTCAACGCGAACGGGCGCCGGATCGCCCTGCCGCTGCGGACCGCTGCGGATCGGCAGGACGCTGTCGCGCGGCTCACCCGGCTGTTCAAGTCCGTTCGCATCTCCGTACGCGAACGGCTGCGCGAATCGCTGCGCGAGCTCGCGCCGGGCGCGGCCACGCCGCAGGTGATGCTGTCGTGGGCGGATGTGTGCGAGCTGGCGGCGATGGGCATGACGATCGGCGCGCACACGCTCACGCACGCGAACCTGCCGAGCGCCGGGCCGGATGCGCGCGAGGAAATCGCCGCATCGCGGCGCCTGCTCGAGCAGACGCTCGGCGTGCCGGTCACGATGTTCTCCTATCCCAACGGCGGCGCGGAGCGGTACTACACGCTCGAGATCCAGCGGTTCGTCCGTGAAGCGGGGTTCGAAGCGGCAACGACGTCACGAAACGGCGTCGCGTCGGCGGAGAGCGATCCGTTTGCGCTCGAGCGGATCCGCGTCTCGGAGCGGCTGGAGGATCTCGCGTTTGCGCTGGAGGTCGAACGCTTCGCGTTCCGGCCCGTCGGCGGTCGGGGCTGAGCGGCATGCTGGTTCATGAATATCTTCGGCGGGCGGTCACCGCAACTCCCGGCGCAGTCGCCGTCATCGATGGCCGCACCAGCATCACGTATGCGGAGCTTGCGCACCGCGCGTGGCGTTTCGGCTGGGTCCTCGTCTGCGCCGGCGTGCGTCCGGGCGATCGTGTCGTCCTGGCGCTGGAGAACTCGATCGATTTCGTCGCCTGCTATTTCGGCGCCCTCGAAGCCGGCGCCGTGGTCGTCCCGCTGCCACCCGGCTCGCGGAGCGACAGGCTCGTCGTGGCCTGTGCCGACTGCCAGCCCGTGGCGTGTGTCGCCGATGCCGGCGCGGCGGACCTGCTGGGTCGAAACGCTCCGGCGTCGCTGCGGCTGCTGCTCACTGGCGGGTCGTTGAAACAAGCGCTGGATGCCGCTCCCTCGGCACGTCTGGACGTGAAGCGGATCGATCAGGATCTCGCAGCAATCGTCTACACCTCCGGCAGCACCGGCGCGCCGCGCGGGGTGATGCTCACGCATCTGAACATCTGTTCGAACACGGAGTCGATCCTGAAGTACCTCAGGTTGACCCGCCACGATCGCGTCCTGGTCGTCCTGCCGTTCTTCTACGTCTACGGCCTCTCGCTGCTGCACACGCACATCGCCGCGGGCGGCAGCCTCGTGCTCGTCAACAGCCTGGCATTTCCCAACGTCGTCGTGGACGCGATGCGCCGGCACTCCGTCACCGGTTTCGCAGGCGTGCCATCGACGTTCGCGCTGATGCTGCAGCGATCGAACCTCGGGCGGGTGCCGCTGCCCGACCTGCGGTATGCGACGCAGGCTGGTGGGCCGATGCCTCCCGCGCGCATCCGGCAGTGGATGATGGCCATGCCGAAGGTGCCGTTGTTCGTGATGTACGGCGCGACGGAAGCCTCGGCGAGGCTCGCATATCTCGATCCCACCGAACTTCAGTCGCACGTCGGTTCGATCGGCAAGGCGATTCCGAACGTCGAGTTGCGACTCCTCAAGGACGACGGACGCGAGGCGCAACCGGGCGAGGTGGGTGAGATCGTCGCGCGGGGCTCGAACATCTCCTGCGGGTACTGGAATCATCCACAGGAAACCCGCGCGCGTTTCGGGCCCGAGGGTTTCCACACCGGCGATCTCGCCGTGCGCGACGACGACGGCTATTTCTACGTCGTCGGGCGGCAGGGCGACATGCTGAAGGTCGGCGGACACCGAGTGTCGGCCCGCGAGATCGAGGACGCGCTCTGTGAGTACCCCGGGGTGTACGAGGCGGCCGTGGTTGCGGTGGAGCACGAGGTGCTCGGGCACGCGCCCGCCGCGTTCGTCGCGCTGCAGGACGGCATCACCGCAGCGGACGTGATGGCGCACTGCCGCGCGCACCTGCCCGATCACAAGGTGCCGGTCGAGATCGTCGCGCGCGCCGAGCTGCCGAAGAACGCCGCCGGCAAGGTGGACAAGGGACAACTCCGCCCGTTGCTGGAACGTCGGATGCCGCCAAGCGGCCGCGACATGGCAGTTGCGGGGGTTTGATCAGAGTGGGCTACTTGAAGAGTGGCCGGAACGACAATGCGAAGTACAGCGAAGGTCGACACACGAACGATTGACTACACCGGGTACGCCGCACGATACGACGCGGCCCGGTTTTCGGGGCGGACCAACGAGTATCTTGGACGGATCCGCCTTCGAGCCTTAGCACGAGTTGTCAGGGATCTTCCACGAGAGGCTCGGGCGCTCGACGTAGGCAGTGGTACGGGCTTTGGCTTGTGCGCCTTGCTGAGAGCGGGATTCACCTCAGTGATCGGTGTCGATTTCACCCAGGCGATGCTCGACCGCGCCGCCAGCAATATCCGACTCACAGGGGCCGCGCGGGCCCGGCTCGTCCGCGGTGACGGTTTTCGCTTGCCCTTCCCTGAGGGGACGTTTCCGCTCGTCATCTCGCTCAACTTCCTTCACATGTTCCGTTACGACTTGCAGCAGGAGCTTGTCGCAGAAATGACTCGAGTCTGCGCCCGCGGTGGATTCGTGATTGTCGAACTAGAGAGCATTCATAAAGGCCTGGGGATCACTCGGTACCTGGAACAACGGCAGTGTCGTGAACGAACGAAATTCAACAGCGTTTTTGAGAGTCGGCGGCTGTTTCCCCAGGGTCTGGCACAGCGGGTCAAAGTCGTCGGGACAGTTCTGCCTCTGGCGTACAAGGCCCTTCGGCACATGCCGGAGCTCGGCGAGAAGGTGGAATCGATTACCTTCGTGCCGCCGTTCAATTGGCTAGCGTCACGCGTCCTTGTCGTGGGGCGCCGCGCGAGGTGAAACATTTGTTCAGTGATTCACTCAAACGACTCGTACGGGCCGAACATCCTCACACGGCTCGCCTGGCCAGGCGATGAGCAGCATCCGCGTGCTGATCGTGGCGTACGACTTTCCGCCGCATGCGGCAATGGGCACGCAGCGGACGCTGCGCGTCGTCCGCCGGCTCGTGGACAGTGGGTGGGACGTGACGGTGCTGACCGGAGATCCACGGTCGTTCCGGCGCGGCACACCCGTTGACGCGGCGCTGCTGGACCGCGTGCCGGATCGGGTGAGAGTCGTTCGCGCGCGTGCGTGGCGTCCCGTCACCGCCGTCGAGAATGTGATTCGACGCCGCCGCGAATGCACTGACAAGTCAGCGTCCGCGAGATCCGTTACCACGCCCACGCCAAGACGTTCCGGAGGTTCTCTCGGCACGCGCTGCAGGAGGCTGCTGGCTGCAGTCGCGGACGGCGTCGATACGGTCAGCGGGATTCCGGATGCCGAGATCGGGTGGCTGCTGCCCGCTGTCGCGGCGGCCGTCCGACAGCAGTGGCGCGCTCGTCCCGACGTGATCTACTCGTCGGCGCCGCCATGGACGGGACATCTCGCCGCCGCGAGCCTTGCGTCGTTGTTCCGGCGGCCGTTGGTCCTCGACTTCCGTGATCCCTGGGCGCGCGCGCCGTGGCGCAGCGCGCGTTCGTCGCGATTCTTCAACAAGGCGGCATCGCGTCTGGAACGGTTCGTCGTGCGACGCGCGACCGCGGTGATCTTCGCGACGCACGCCACGGCGTCGGAGTTCGCCGAGCGCTACGGTGCGCGGCAGGCGGCCAAATTCCACGCCATTCCGAATGGCTGCGACGCGACCCTCTTCGATGGCATTCCGCACCGAGCGTCAAACGCGCGCGAGCTGTTGCTGCATGCCGGTTCACTGTACGGCAAGCGCAATCCGCTCGCCCTGCTGCGGGTCCTGTCACAGTTGATGTCCGCCGGGCGGATCGACGGGAACCTGCGCGTGCGTTTCGTCGGCCCGGTCAGCCTCCCCGGCGTCGATTTGATTCGCGAATGCCGTGAGCTCGGGCTCGAGCACGTCGTCGAGTTCATCCCGCGACTGAGCCATCGCGAGATCCTTCACGAAATGCGCGCCGCGTCGGCGCTTCTCCTGTTCCAGCCGGGGACGACGATGTCGGTGCCGGCGAAGGCGTACGAGTACCTCGCGGCCGGGCGGCCGGTGCTGGCGTTGACCGAGGAAGGGGAGACGGCGGAATTGATCCGAGCCGGCGGCATCGGCTGCGCCGTCGCGCCGGACGATCACGACGCGATCGCGGCGGGCGTGTTGCGGATCCTGGAACTGGCGCGCCTGCCGGTGATGCCGGCGTCCGGCGCGCTTTTCGATGGCAGCTTGCGCGCCGCTGAAACGGAGGCGGTACTCGCGGGTGTCGTCCACGGCGCGGTACTTCCTGCAGGCCGGCAGGCGGCCGCGGCGGGACGCGTGTAGTCATGGGGATCGAGATCCGCGAGGCGGACGTCGAGCGTGACGTGGAACTGATGGCCGCGACGCTCAATGCGAACCGGAAGCACACCGCGTCGCTCGACCGCTTTCGCTGGCTCTATCACGAGAACCCCGACGGACGCGCGCGCGCGTGGCTGGCGGTTGACGATCGCACGGGAGGCATCGCCGGCTTCACGGCGGTGTTCCCCCGGCGGGTACGGCTGCGCAGCGGGCAACAGGTGCTCGCGTGGAACTGCGGAGACTTTTCGATCCATACGCGCTACCGCACCGGCGGCGTCGCCATCAAGCTGCGGCGCGCCGCTCGCGATGCCGTCGACGCCGGCGTGACCCCGTTCCTCTACGCGCATCCCAACGAGCGCATGCTGCCGGTGCATCTGAAAGTCGGCCACTCTGCGCTCGGCCGGATGGTCCGTTACGCGCGGCCACTGCGGCTGAACACCGGTATCGCGGTTCTCGACACGTTGTCGTCCGCCGCGCTGCGCCTCGCCGGACGCGACCTGACGGTCAGGAGCGCGGCGGATTGCGAGCTAATCGGACCTGGCGAGCTGGGGGAGGAATTCGACGCTCTCTACGATCGCGTGTCACCGCGCCTTGGCACGGCGCTCGTCAGGGACGCCCGGTATCTCGACTGGCGGTTCCGGCGCACGCCGGTCGACTCCTGCGAGCTGCTGGCGCTGCCGGCATCCGGACGGCTGCGCGCCTACCTGGCGTTCGTCGTCCGTGGGGACGTCGTGCACGTGAAGGACTGGCTCGCCGAGGACTCGAGCGCTCTGGACGCCGTCTGGGCTGCGTGCACGCACCTGGCCCGCACGCGCGGCGCCCAGTCCGTGTCGGTGATCGCGCTGGAGACCAACGGCGATCTCCCCCGCCTGCGGCAGTTCGGCTTTCGAGAGAGGCCGGACTGGTCCACCGCCGTGACATACGCGCCGGAAGGATGGCCGGCGCGTGACGCGGTCGCGAACGCCGCAGCCTGGTACATGACCGTGGGCGACAGGGACATATGAGGTGACGTGTGGAAACAGAGGCAATGCCGGTGCAGGCCGAGGTGAGACGGTTCCTCCAGAACGCGCTCGGACGCGACGTTCGCCAGGTGAGTGACGTCGATTCACTGCTCGAGGCAGGCGCGATCGATTCGCTCGGTGTGATTCACCTCGTGTCGTTCATCGAGGAGCGTTTCAAGGTGGAGGTATCCGAGGACGACATGATCCCGGACAACTTCGATTCGATCGCCGCCATTGCCGCGTTCGTCGAGCGTGGAAGGAGCGAGCGTGCCGGTTGAGACCGCGCCGTGCACGTCGTCCGTCCGCGTGCCATGGGGCGCCTGGCACGATGGGGAGATGACGTTCGAATTTCCGGAGGGCTGGAGCGTGGTCGCGCTGCGTATGGCTGACGCCGACGCGCTGGCGCCTGCGGAGATCGACCAGGCGCTCGGGTCGCCGATCGACGCCGAGCCGCTGGAGATACTCGCCCGCGGACGCGAGAGCGCCGCGATCGCAGTGGACGACATCACCCGGCCGACGCCTGCCGCTCTCGTGCTGCCGGGAATCATCCGGCGGCTGGTCGCCGCGGGCGTCCCGGGCGCGCGGATTTCGATGGTGATCGCCAGCGGAGCACACCGCCGCGCATCGGCGGCGGACATCGCGAGCAAGGTCGGAACCGGGCTCGCGCGGCTGCTGCGCGTCGTGCCGCACGATTGCGAGCAGGACCTGGCGGACACCGGCGTCGAGCTTGCGGGCGTGCGCGTCCGGATCAACCGGACCTTCGCCGACGCGGACCTGCGCATCGGCGTCGGGTCCGTGATGCCGCATCCGTTCGCGGCCTTCAGCGGTGGCGGAAAGATCGTCATCCCTGGTCTCGCCGACCTGGACGTGCTCGCGCGCAGCCACAAGTTCGCGCTCATGGGCCTGCACGGCGGAGATGTCATCGAGAAGAACCGCTTCCGCCTCGCGATGGAAGAGGCCGTCCGCCGCATTGGCCTCCATTGGACCGCGAACGTCGTGGTGAACTCCCGCAGGGAGATCGCGTCGCTTCGCGCGGGTGACTTCGTCAGCGCGCATCGCGCGGCAGCAGCGGATGCCGCGCGCATCGGCCGGACGCCACTCCCGGACGCGCCGCTGAACGCGCTCGTCGTGAATGCGTACCCGAAGGATCGCGAGCTGCTGCAGGCTGAGGCGGCGTTCGTGGCGCTCAAGGGCGGACTGCTCGAACGTCTCGAGCCCGGCGCGCCGGTGGTGCTTGCCGCATCGTGTACCGACGGCCTTGGGATTCATCACCTGCTCGGACCCGGCGGACGGCTTTTCAGGCCTCCCGCACCGAGGAACGTGCTGCGCGGGCGGCCGTTGATCGTGTTCGCGCCGGGCGTGACCGAGGCGGAAGCGCGCGCCGTCTTCTGCGGGGATGACGTCGTCACGAGCACGTGGACCGCGGCGCTCGCCGCCCTGAAGCGCCGGCTCGGACCGGCAGCGCGCGTCGGCGTTCTGCCGTGCGCGCCGCTGCAGGTCGCCGCCGAAGGAGTGCCGCGTGCCTAAGATGACGCTCGTCTGGCTCGTCATCTACTGCGGCGGCCTCGCGGCATCGTTCTTCTCGCCCGTCTATGGGCTGGTCGCGTATCTCTTCGAGTACTACCTGCGACCTTCGCTGCACTGGTGGGGCGCAGGGATCCCAGCCTGGCGCTACAGCCTCATCGCTTCCCTTGTCGTCGTGCTCACCTACTTTCTGGGCCGCAGTCAGCTTCCCGAGCAGCGTTTCAGCGACAACCCGGCATTGAGATGGCTACTGGCGTTCGGCATAAACATGTTCCTCGTGCTGCCATTCGCGGTCAACGCGGTCGAGAACCAGGACGCCATCATCGCGTTCTGGAAGTTAATCGCGCTGTACGTGGTGATCATCGCGGTGTTGCGTACCGAATGGGCGTTCAACACGTTCGTCGCGATGCATGTCGCCGGCGCGGCCTGGTGGGGATGGGAAGCCTTCCGGAACCCGGAACGCGATGCCGGACGGCTGATGAACGTTGGCTCGTCGGACACGCTCAACGACAACCAGGCCGCCGGCCACCTTCTGACGGTGCTGCCTTTCGCTCTCCTGCTTCTGCTGCTCGTCAAGGACAAGCGAATGCGGGTCCTCGGGGTCGTCGCGCTACCGCTGATCGTCAACACGTTCGTCCTCTGCAACAGTCGCGGCGCGATGATCGGAATGCTCGTGGCGCTGGTGTTCACGCTCGTACTCGCCAAACCGGGCGATCGCAAGAAGATGGCGCTCGCCGGCGCGGGCGTGCTCGCCACGTTCGTACTGCTCGCCGATCCGCAGTTCATCGCCCGCCAGCAGTCAACGCTCAACTACGAGACTGAGGCGACGGCGCAGAGCAGGCTGAGCAACTGGGGCTCCGCCATGAGAGTGCTCGACGACTACCCGTTCGGCACGGGGGGATACGGCTACAACGAGTTGAGTCCGATCTACGCGCCGCAGGTTGCCGGAGACCGTTCGACCGGCAAGGTGTCCCCTCACAACACGTGGATCCTCGTCGCGACGGAGTGGGGCATCCAGGGATTCGCGCTGTTCATCGCGTTCGTTGCGGTGACGTTCCGTGTCCTCCACCGCATTCGCCGTGAAACAACGGACCCGCTGACTTATTATCGCAGCCTCGCCATTCAGGTCGGGCTGATCGGCACGCTGACGGCGTCCACGTTCTCCGACCGTCTGTATGGAGAGTCGATCTACTGGCTCTGCGCCCTCGCCATCGTCGCGTACCGCATCCACAGGAACTGCGAAGTGGAGGCCGTCGAGCCGCGAGCGGAGAGCGTCTGCCCCTGGCACGTTCCAGAGCATGCGGGAGCAGCGTGATGCCTGCCTATGCTGCCGCCCTCTTCGCGCCAGTACTCGACCGGCTGCAGGGAGATGCCGCGGCGCACTTCGACCGCGGACCCGTACGCCTCGTTCCATCCGGCTACGAAGAACGCCCGTTCTCTCACCTGCTTCGAGTCGCTGTCTACGGCAAGGAATCGCCTACGCCGTTGTCGTGTCTCTTCGTCAAGATCTTCAAGCCGAAGATCGTGGACGGACGTGCGGACGGCCTTCGTGATCGCATTGCGCGGGACTTCGAAGCAACGCGTCGTGCTTACCAGCACATGCTGCCTCGATCGGATCTCGGGGCTGTCCCGCCCATTGCCTGTTACCCGGATCTGCTGGCGATCGCGACCGAACAGGTCGAAGGTCCGACGCTGTTGGACTACCTGCTGACGCACGCGTCGTGGTGGCCCGGGGCTGACGTGATGAAGCGGCTGTGCGGTGTGCTAGAACGGGTCGGCCGCTGGGTCGCCGTGTATCAGGACGCGGGACAGGCGTCCGGCAGCGTGTCGCCGGCGGCGATCCGTGAGTACATCGATCATCGCCTGACGCGTCTCGTGCGAGAAACGAACGGCCGCTACGCGGAGGACCTGCGTGCGCGCCTTTTGCGCCACGTCGACGATCTGTCATCGCAGGTGCCATCAGCCGAGTGGACGGACGTGGCGACGCATTCAGACCTCGCTCTGGGCAACATCCTCATTTCCGGGTCCCGCGTCGTGGTGCTGGATTTCGCGATGGCGAAGCGCGGCACGCGGCTGCACGACCTGACGAGGGTGTTCGTGCAGTTGGACATGCTCTGCCTGAAGCCGCACCTGCGGACTCGTGTGGTGAAACAGCTCCAGAGCGCGCTGGTGCGCGGGTTCGATCCTGCAGTCGCCGCGAGCGCTCCCTTGTTCAGGCTGCTCGTGCTCCTGCACAGGATCAACCACCTGACCGGTGTCGCCCTCGGCCGCACCGCGCTGCCCGAGTCTCTGTACAACCGCCTCGTGTGCCGCCGTCACGAGCGGTGGATCGCCGAGGAGCTCGAGCGGCCGCCGGCCGCCGTGGAACTCGTGTGATTTCCCGAAACCCCGTCGCGTTCGGCGAGCGTGTCGCAAAACTCCGCGCCATGTCTGCGCGCGAGCTCGTTGCGAGGTCCACTGGCAAGGCGTTCACAGCCTTCGAACGGTGGCAGCACCACCGCGGCACGCTCTCCGCGCCGGACCGGCTCGAACGCGCGCTGACCACCGAAGTCGTGGGCGCGCGCTGGCAGGCACGCCTGCTCGCTTCGCGGCGCGACACCGGCGCGCGCTTTTTCCCGGGCGCTCACGATCCGAGCGCGATGCGCCGCCTCTTCACCGGCCCGTACGTTGACGAGCTCCGGCACACACTCAGGCAGGCCGCCCGTGCGCGCGACAACCGGTTCGAGTTCTTCGGTCAGGAATTTCACTTTCCCGATGCGATCCACTGGCAGGCCGATCCCGTGTCGAGTCGTGAGTGGCCGGCGGTGTACCACGCGGACGTCCCTGTGCATGGCGGGGATGTGGGATACGGCGACGTCAAATACGTGTGGGAACTGAACAGGCAGCAGTACCTGATTGACCTCGCCAAGGCGGTCTACCTGACCGGCGCCGAGGAGGATTTGTTGACTATCCGGCGTCTAGTACGAAGCTGGATAGCGGGCAACCCGTACGGCACCGGCGTGAACTGGTCGTGCGCCCTCGAACCTGCGTTCCGGGTCTGGTCGTGGCTGTGGGCCTATCACCTCACGTCGGAGGTGCTCGACGATGAATTTCACCTCGAGTGGTTGCGGGCATTTTACGACCACGGGCGGTTCCTCGCCGGACATCTCGAGCACTACACGAGCCCGTACAACCATTTGATAGGCGAAGCAGCCGCCCTCTATGCCGTCGGCGTGTGCTTTCCGGAGTTCCGCGCGTCACCGAAATGGCGCCGGCAGGGCCGCTTCGTGCTCGAGAGCCGTCTTCGCGACCAGTACTACGCGGACGGCGGCTCGGTCGAGCAGTCGCTCTTCTATCACCACGCGACGACTGGCTTCTACATTCTGGCTGCGCTCCTCGGGCGGGCCAACGGCGAGGAGTTCTCGCCGGAGGTGTACGGCGCCATCGAGCGTGCGATCGAGTTCAGTATGCAGCTTGCGCAGCCCGACGGCCGAACCCCTGCGATCGGCGGAGCGGACGATGGCAAGCCAATCCGGATGGAGCACCTGCCGTTCTGGGACTTCCGGCCCTACCAGGCTATTGGCGCCGTGATGTTCCAGCGGCCGGATTTCAAGTGGGTTGCGGGACGCTTCTATGAGGATGCCCTGTGGCTTCTCGGGGCCACCGGTCTCGACGCGTTCGCCGCGCTCGAGAGCCGATCGCCGCGCCGCACGTCCGTCGTTCTTGAGGCCAGCGGCTACGCGATGGCTCGCAGCGGCTGGAGCCGCGATGCCGACTACGTGTGCATGGACGTCGGCGAGCAGGCCGCAGGGATGCGGACCGACGGTGTTCCGAACTCAATGCACGGCCATGCCGACTGCCTGTCGGTGATCGTCTCGCTCGCGGGGAAGCGCGTGCTCGTAGATTCCGGCCTCTACGCCTACAACTGCGGCGGGCCCTGGGAGGCGCACTTCCGTGAAACGGCGGCGCACAGCACCGCCCGGATCGACGGCCGTGACCAGGCCCGGCACATCGGGAAGATGGCGTGGTCTCACAGCTATCGCGCGGTGATCGAGAACCACGGCGAGTGCTGGACGGCCGGTTCGCATGACGGTTTCGCTCGCGGTCCGAGAGGCGTCACGCATCGACGTACAGTGTGGCTCCGCCGTGGCTACGTGCTCGTTCACGACGAATTCCGCGGAGCCGGAGACCACGCGATCGATGTCAACTATCAGTTCGCACCCGGAGCGCTGCGGCTCACCGGAAGCGGCACCGCCATGTTTGATGGCTTCGCGCAGCTCGCGTGGGCCGGCGATGCGCAGTGGAATGCCGCTGCACGCTGCGGCGGTCCCGGACCGGCGGATGGATGGATCTGCAGCAGCCTCGGCGTGCGACGAGCGGCTCCGCGACTGACGCTGGCCGCCGCTATGTCGGGTAACCGCACGTCGCTGCTCACCGTCATCGCGCGGTCGCCGTTCCATGCGCGCGTCGTCTCGCGCGAAGGCCTTCGCCTCATCAGCATCGAAGATGCCGAAGGCGTGGACTGGATCGCCGCCGCGGGGCTCCCCACCGGCGCCGTCATTCACACCGACGCGCGGCTGGCGGTCTGTCGACTCACCTCCGACAGAATGGAGCGGTCGCTCGTACTCGGTACGCACCTGCGGTGCGACCGCGAGCGGCTGGAACGCCTGTGCCATTCGCTGGTTCCGGCGGAGGAGCTGCGATGAAATCTCCGGCGCCGGCGCGAATTCTCGAGGTCACGTCGTATCCGCCGCCGAGGGCAGGGTGGGGCGTCCGCGTCGAGTTCCTGAAGCGGCAACTCGAGCGAGACGGTCACGACTGCGTGGTCCTCAACATCGGCGCGAGCCGGCGAATCCCCAGCTCCGAGTACGAGAAGGTGCTCGGCGGGTTCGACTTCGTGCGGAAGGTCTGGCGGTACTCGAGGCGCGGATATGTCGTGCACGCGCATGCCAACGGCGATTCGCCCACGGGGATGTTGCTCGCGCTTCTCGCGGAAATGCTGAATCTGCTATCGGGTCGCCGCTGCTTCCTCACCTTTCATGCCGGGGCGATCCAGCGTCACTTTCCGCGCGATCGTAGCGGGTGGCTCACGCCGTTGTTCCGCCTGTTGTTCGCGATTCCTCGGCGGATCATCTGTAACAGCGAGCCGGTCAAAGCGTGCATCGCGGCGTACGGCGTGGACGCGGCGAAGATCGTGGCGATTCCCGCGTTCAGCCGCCAGTACGTCGAATTCACGCGCGTGCCGCTGCCGGCGCACGTCGAGGAGTTCTTCTCGAAGTACCCCGCGGTCGTCTTGTCGTACCTGCGGATGCGACGGCTGTTCTTTCCCGTCACGCTTGTCAACGGGATGGCGGGCGTCATGAAGGCACGGCCGGACGTGGGGCTGGTGGTGTGCGGTGGCACCGGCCATGCGGACGAGGGGGTCTGGCCCGCCGTACAGGAAGCGATCGATCGTCACAAGATCCGGGAGCGTTTGTGTTTCGTCGACGATCTCGACCACGACGCGTTCCTGACCGCGCTCGAGCGCTCGGCTCTGTATCTTCGGACCCCGATCACCGATGGCGTGGCGTCATCCGTGCTCGAATCGCTCGCGCTGGGTGTCCCCGTAGTCGCCTGCGAGAACGGCGCCAGGCCAGCCGGCGTGCTCACTTATGCGGCGACAGACGCGCCAGGGATGGCCTCGGTGGTGCTGCGCGTCCTGGAACATCGCGAGCCGCTTCCGCGCGCGATGCTCGTCGACGAGATGGCCGACACGTTGGAGACCGAGGTCGCGCTACTGACCGGGACCTGACATGCGCATCCTCTTTCACCACCGCACATTGGGTGATGGAGCCGAGGGCATCCACATCGCCGAAATGGTGTCGGCGTTCCGCACGCTCGGTCACGAAGTGCATGTACAGGGTGGAGAACCCGCGACTGCGCGTGAGAATAACGGCGGGATCGTCGACGCGTGCCGCCACGCGCTGCCGGACAGCGCCGTCCAGGCAGCCGCGGTGGCACACAACGCACTCGAGTTCATGGAGACTTCGCGACGGATTGCGCGCTTCAAGCCGGAGCTGCTGTACGCGCGCCACGGCCGGTACGCGCTCGGTGCGCTCGCGGCGGCACGACGCCACGGCTTGCCGTCCGTGCTGGAGGTCAACGTCGTCTACTCCGCGAAGCCGTACAGCGACTTCGAATCGCTAGTGCTCCCCGCCGTCGCGAAGCGCCTGGAACGACGCGCATTCGAGGTGGCCACCACGATCACGGCCGTATCAACGCCGCTCGCGCGTCAAGTCGACGAGCTCGCGCACAGACGGGCGTACGTAGTGCCCAACGGCGTGGACCCGCAGCGCTTCGACCCGGGCACCGCAGATCCGCACCGGATCCGTTCCAGGTACGGGCTCGAGTCGAAACTCGTGGTCGGCTGGAGCGGCATCCTGCGTCCCTGGCACGGGCTCGAGCTGCTGCTGGATGCTGTCGCGTCTCTGGACGGCGCCGTGCTGTTGATCGTGGGCGACGGCCCGGACCGCCCCGTCTTCGAACGCCTGGCTGCGCGCGCGGGCGTTCGCGATCGCGTGGTCATTACAGGTCGAGTCCCGCACGCCGAAATGCCGGACTACCTCGCCGCCTTCGACGTCGCCGCGGTTGCGCACGACCGGACGGGCGTCGCGTGCCCGATGAAGCTGCTGGAGTACATGGCGATGGGCCGCGCGATCGTCGCGCCGCGGCTCGAGAACATCCGCGACGTCGTGGAAGACGAGTGGAACGGCCTCCTGTTCGATCCCTCGCGGGACCAGTCCCTGCGCGAAGTGCTCTGCCGGGCGGCAGCCGACGTGCGGCTGCGAACGGCACTCGGCCGGCGCGCGCGGTGGACCGTGGAGGAGCGCCGAAACTGGCGGAGCAACGTCGAAGCGGTTCTGGACCTTGCGGGCGTGAGGACGGTATGAGCCTTACACACGGGTTGAAGCAGAAGGCGAGCCACCTGCTGGCGCACTACGGATACCGCATCGAGCGAATCGTCGACTACGGAAGCAGCCAGCTGAACGCATTTCGAGCTTGCCGTCCGCACGTTGAATCCCGACGATCCAGGCTTCTTCTTCGTGCAGGTTGGCGCGCACCATGGCCGACGCGGCGACCCGATTCATCACCCGGTACGGAGGTATCACTGGCGCGGCCTGCTGCTCGAGCCGCAGTCAGACGCATTCAGGACGCTCGAGCAGAACTACGAGCGCTGTACACAGTTCCCGATGCGCCACACTTCGCGCGTCGTTCGACTATGCGACCGTGCGGCGCCACTTCGGTAGCGGGCGCGCGATCATGGAAATGAAGGTCCGAACCGTGACATTTCCCACGCTGATGGCGCGCTACGACATAGACCGCGTGGATCTTGCCGTCGTCGACGCCGAGGGATTCGATGACCAGGTCGTCAGGCTGGCATTGGCTGCCGGCATTTCGCCTCGGATGATTGCATCCGAGCACTTGCACCTGACGACGGCGGATCGCCGCGCGTGCGCCGATCTCCTCACGAGCCATGGATACAGGCTGCTGCGGGACCGCAGCGACACGATTGCGCTGTCATGCACGACTTTGCCAAGAGACTGATTCCGACCCGGCTGCTCAAGCGCTTGCGTGCAGCGCGGGTGGTGCACAACCGCCGCTCGCTCGCAAACACAGCGCGGCGTCAGTCCCCTCTCGTGCTGACGACCGACAACCTCGTCGAGCACTACTACCACTTCCTGTTCGACCTGTGCCTGCCGCTGCATCTCTTATTGGAATCCGCGCCCGACGCCACGGTCACGGTGGACACGACGGGACCATTCCTTCCGCGGATCGAGTGGCTGTTTCCGAATCGCGTGACCATCGCGAGCGATGTGGCTCCTCGCGAGCGGGCGGGGAAGCACGTTCTCCTCGGTATGAACCCGTTCCTCGTGCACGTGACCCGCAGCGATCTGGCCTCGTTTGCTCAGCACATCCGGTCTGTTGTGGGCGTCCAGCACTCCGCGGCGAGAAACGTCCTGCTCATCGAACGTCTTCCGCCCGAGCCGTTCTTCAGAACGGCCGCCACCAAGCGCGGCGCGGGCGCTTCGCGGAGGCACATCCCGAACCACGAGGCGGTCGCCGACGTGCTCCGCTCGTGGGTGAGGGCGCCCTACGAGTTCCACAACGTGCAACTGGAGCAGATACCGTTTGCAGAACAGGTCCGCCTGTTTGCGGGCGCAACGCTGGTTGTCGGGCAGCACGGCGCCGGGCTGGCGAATTGCCTGTGGATGGCGGCGGGCGCAACGGTGCTGGAACTCGGTAACGATCCAGGAAAGTCGCACTTCCGGACGTTATGCGAGATTCTCGGCCACCGGCACGTGCTGCTGCGCACGGCCGGTGCCCACGATCCGGTTGACGTCGAGCAATTCACCGCGGTGCTGAAGGGCGACGTGCGGCTGATCGCCGCACTCGCCGTCACCTGACGATCCGGAGGTTCGACGGTGGAGCAGGACCGATCGGCCCTGTGTACGGTGGCGGGACCCCCGCCGCAGGCCGCAGCAGCAGCGGTGCCACGTCGGGCGGGGGGTTCACTAGCGCCGCGAAGTTGCGCACGTAGGCGACAAAGTCCCGCAAACTGCCGCGAACGTACGAGGTCTCGCTCGCGTTGAACTCGATCCAGAAGTTGTTCATGCTGCCGCGAAGCGAAGGTGTCGCGCTGTTGATGGGCAGGTGCCCGGGAAGGCGGTAGTAGAGCGCGGTCGCCTCCGTGTCCTCATCCGCCACGTACAGGCTCGCATAATCGTGGACCAATTGCACAGTCGCGCTCGCCGCGTGCGGCGCAGGAGTGCTCCCGTAAGCCCCCCGGACGACTGTCAGTGTCCGTGTGAGTCCGGTACTCGGGCCGCTCACGATCGTCATGACTTCGTTGTCGATCCTCATCGACCGGCCGGGCCAGGAGCTCCCCGCAATGGCGGTGGCGGACGTGAACGGATTGAAGAGCAGGGTGTCGGGATGGTTGATGGTAACCGTCGTCTCGGACGCCGTCGCCACCGGCTGCGCGAGCGTCGTGACATCCGAGAACTTCGAGAGATCGTCTTCCCTGTTCGCCTCGACGACAATCCAGAAGCGTGTCCATTTCTTCGGCTTGATGATGAACGGAGGGTTCGCCATAGGCGTGATCGGGTTTCGATGCGTCACTGGAGGCGTGAAGATCGAGTATCCTCGCGCGGTCACTGCCGCCACGTCGCTGGCGCTGTTCCAGGCGGGATTCGGCGTTCTCGACAGCGGCCCGCTGAACTGCGTCATTATCTCCAACCACTGATCGCCGCCTCGAAGGCTCGTGACCTGGAACTCTTTGTGCCCAAACTCTGACCCCGCGAGCACGTATGAAGGGGTCCAGTATCCGTCCCAGGTGAACAGATACGTTCGTCCATCCGAGGTGTCCAACGGGAGGCGCACTTGTGACAACAAACTGTTTTCGGATGCGTGGGCCATCGTCCCGGCGGCATGCGCCGCCGCCGACGTGGAGAACTGGCCGCGGATGACCGTCACGAACGCGCTGCTTGGCGAATTGGGCAGGCGCTTGATCACCACGATCTCGTCGTCGAGTTTGAGCGCCCTGTTGTTGTCGAAGTTTGCCACAGTGGAGAGTTCGATTGTCTCCTCCGTGCCGCTGGTGGCAGCGAGCATCGGCTGCCTGATCGTTGCGTACGCAACGAACGCCGGTATGACAACTTTCGCGGCATCCTGACGGTTCGGGTCTGGATCGGCCGACGGGTTGTAGGTCACATACGTGCCGCTCGCGTTGGTGGTGAGATATCCGCCCTCAGCGCGGATCTTCAGCTGATTCTCGTAGTGCACGCTCGTCGCAGGTTGTCCGGCTCGGGGACGCAGGCTGTATCCCTTCCAGAAGTCAGGACGAGAGACCAGCGCGTCAAAGTACGCGTGCGGATCGGCTGCCGCCGTGAGCGACGCCGCGCTGAGGAGCCAACCGGCTGCAAGTCCGGCGGCAGCCGCTGTTGCGAGTAAAGGCGTGGTGACTTTCATAATTGCGCGACCCAGTTAAGAGGACAGAGAGCCACCTCAAACACAAGAAACGTGCCATTGCAGCACGCCCGCGTTTGTTCGAGAATGCGGCGCCGGATGGTCGTCGAAGCGTCGTGTGGCCGGCCGCGCCGGGTAAGTACGACACGATTCTCGTTGTGTAAATGCAATTCTTTCCGCCCTCTGATCATTTGGCAGGTGGAAGCGCGACGCGCGCGAGAATCGACTGCCTCGTCGCGTCCCAGCGCTCCCGCATCGATTCACGGAGGCGCCGCGCGCCGGTGCAGTACTTCTCGGAATTGCCTTGGATTTCCAGGACGCCGCGCGCGATCGCTTCAGCGGTGTTCTCGACGTGCACGGCGCCCTCCGGGAACGCCCGTCGCAGCAATGGCCAGTCCGATATGACGACGGGTGTTCCCTGGTAGATGGCCTCGTACGCACCGCGCAACATTGTGTGGTCGCGGGTGGTCAACGCCATGACCGCGTCGGCGTCCGTCAGCAGTCCGCCGTACGCTGCGGTACTGAGGAAGCCGGTCAGATGAACATTCTCCGGCAGTCGTTCGGCGAGCCGGACGTCGAGGTAGTGCGGGTCGCCGGTCATGAAGAAGGAAACGTCGGGCAGCGTTCCGGCTGCGCGAAGGATCTCGCGAACGGGTTCGTCGTCGTTGAACGAACAGACAACCGCGACGGTGAAGCCGGCCGGCCGGCAGAAACGAGTGAGGTTCGCAAACTCGACCGGCACGTCGGGCACGAGCGTGGCATGACCGCCGGCCTGGCGCACGCTGTTCGCGACGTGATCGTTGTGCACCAGGGTGGTCGCGGCATGACGGCACAGCGCGCGTTGCAGCCAGAGAAGCCGTCGCCAGCGCGGGTGCATGAACGCCGCGCTGTGAGCGTCCAGCACGACCTGCTTGTCGTATCGCCGCGCGTACCAGAAGGCGGGCAGCGCGGCGATCACGGGTGGCGTCATCACGAACACCGCATCGGGCCGCTCGCGCTTCAGAATCCGCGCTGTGCGAATCCATTGAATCGCGTATTTCAATCCGGCCGTGGCCGCGCGGCTTCCGAACATCGGCGCGTACACCATGTGCGAGTTCCCGCCGAGCTCCCGAGCCGTGTGGTCGCTGCGACTGCACGACTCCGCCCAGGATACGTAGGTCACGCGCGGACGCGGGGCAGTGGTCGTGATCACAGCGGAGACGCCGTCTGCAGCTTGCGCGAGGCCTGCGCCCAAGGCAGCCGTCGGGCCAGAGACGGCGCCAGATCCTCGAGTGTTTCCTGGAGGACCGCGCGCACGTCGCGAAATCGTGAGAACAGAAGGAACGACAGGTAATATACGGCGCCGATCGTGACGCACACAGCCAGCAGCGTTTCCGCCGCCGGCTGCTCAGTTATCGACCTCACGAGCATCCGCGTCGCCACCAGCACGAGAAGAAGGCCCCCCGCGCAGACGAGAGCTGGAACCTGCGGCGACAGGAGATCTCTCCAACTCAGTGCTGCCAGGCGCCGTAGGATCCCCGTGAGCATGACGGTCATCACCAGGGTGGCAGCGACGACGCCGGCCGCCGCTCCGGCGATGCCCCATCGGCTGAATATCCAGACGGAGGCTACAAGGACGATCGTGGCCACAACCTGGCGCGTCACTTGTGACCAGATGTGTCCTTTGGCCTGGAGGGCGGTACTCGCGTACGTGTTCAGCAGCTGCAGCAGTGCTCCCGCGCACAGGATCTGAAACGGCAATACGGCGGGCAGCCATTGATCGCCAAACAGGATCTCGATGAGCTCCGGCGCCGTGACGATCATTCCGGTAATCGCCGGGTAGCCGAGCACCGTGATTGACAGAATCACCTTGCGATACGCGCGTCGGAACCGCTCCGGCTCGTCGTGAATCAGCGCAAAGATGCGGAAAGAAACGCCGGGGCCCGCGAGATTCAGTTTTGCGGTCAGCCGCTTCATCGTCACGAACGCCTTGTCGTAGAAGCCGAGCGCGGTGATGCCAAGCACGCGTCCCACGATGAGGTTGTCGAGATTCTGTGCGCTGAAGTCGAGCAGGTCCTTTACGTAGATGCCGGCCCCGAATGAGAACAGGTCCCTCATGGCATCGCGCGAATACGCCACCCGCGGCCACCACCGCGCCATCCATGCCCTGCACAGCGCCCGAACGGCCTCTCCGGTCAGCGCCCCATAGACGAGGCTCCAGTAACTGAAGCCATGGGCCGCCAGGAAAATCGCCGTTCCGTACTGAGAGAGTGCTGCGAGCCAGTCAGACGTGGAACTGTCGCGGTACCGCATGTCCCGCGTCAGCAGCGCAGTGGCGACCGTGCCAAATGGCATGATGAGAAACGCCAGCGCCGCGGTGGGAATGAGCGCCGCCGCGTCCGCGCTCCGCAGAAAGGCGCCTGCCGCAGGCGCGATAAGGGTCACGAGTGCCCAGCCGAGAAGGCCGATGACCAGTTTGACCAGGAAAACGGACGACACGTGATCGCGCGAGATGTACCGCGCCCGCACCAGCGCTACTCCAAACCCAAAGCTGGTCAGCCGCGAGGACAGTTGCACGAAGAACGCCGCGGCGGCGGCGACGCCCATCTCGGCCGGCGACAGCAGTCTGGCGAGAATCATCGCGGCGGGCAGCGCCACAAGCGAATTCGCGCCCTCGCGGACGAATCCCCAAACGAGTCCCACCTTCGCGACCTTCCCGTACGAGCGACGCTTCTCGAACCGATTGTCCATTTACGTTGGTCTCAGATCGTCCAGGAAATATTCGATGTCCTTCACCCGCAGATCGCAGGTATTCGCTCCGGCGCCTTCCCGGCGCGCGGTCCGGTCGCTAGGACCACCGAGACGATCGACCGGTCGACGAGTGCGCTCGACCGGAAAGCCAGACGCCAGGTACTCGTGCAGCTTCAGGAGGTCGACCGCGTCTACCCGCGAGCATTCTCCGACGCGGCAGCACTGCTGTTCACGTCCATCCTGCGACCTCGCGTGCAGCCTGGGAGTGTTGCTCGTTTCTGAGGAAGTGAACCATCTCGCACGACAGGCAGCGCCACAAGGCCAAAGATCCATCATGCGGCTCAAGGCGCATCCGCGACTGTGGGCGGAGGAGATGCACCGCATGTGCACCACGGCACCGGGTGTTCCTCACACCGCCGCGCGCTCAGTCCGCCCCGAGGGGCGCCGGCCATGCCGCCTGCTCCGCCGCGGCCCAGGGACGCACGGCGAAGGACAATTCAGGGCGCCCGACGAGATCGATAACGAGCTGATCCGGCCTGAGCTGGTCGGCGAGGCGCGAGGCGTCGACGACCGGTTTGGCGACCACGACAACCTCCGCCTCTCTCGCGGCCGCTTCGCCGTCAGTCACCAGCAACCGTGCGATATGCGGAAGTCGCTCTTCGATGAACGCGCGGTTGCGGCCGACCAGTTGGCCGAGCGCGACGTCCGGATCGCACACTTGGAGCTGCAGCCCCCGGCCGATCAGCGCCTCCGCCAGCGCGACGAACGGGCTCTCGCGCAGATCGTCGCTGCCCGACTTGAAGGCGAGTCCGAGAAGGGCGACGCGCCGCTTCCCCGAGGCCAGCACCGCGTCGACGACCCGGTGGATGTGCGCGTAGTTGCTCGCGAGCACGCTGCCGAGGAGCGGCGTCGAGACGTCCGATGTCTTCGCCAGGTAGTTCAAGGCGCGCAGGTCCTTCGGCAGGCAGGAGCCGCCGAACCCGTAGCCGGGACGCAGGTAGCGCGCGGAGATGTTCAGATCGCGGTCCTCACAGAAGATCTCCATGACACGCCGGCCGTCGATGCCCAGTTCGCGACTGAGCGCGCCGACTTCATTCGCGAACGCGACCTTCAACGCGTGGAACGCGTTGCAGGCGTACTTCACCATTGACGCCTCGTCCGGCTTCACCCGGCGGAGCGGCGCGTCGATATGCGCGTATGCCTGCTGCAGCACGTCCCCCGCGCGCGCATCCGTTTCACCGATCACCGTGAACGGCGGATGCTGAAAATCCCGGATCGCGCTGCCTTCGCGGAGGAACTCGGGGTTGATGCAGACGCCCAGGTTCCATCCGACGCGGCGGCCGCTGGTTTCTTCGAGCACCGGCACCAGGGTCGATTCGAGCAAACCCGGTAGCAGCGTGCTGCGGATGGCCACCACGTAGTAGGAAGGACCGCCGGCGAGCGCCTGACCGATCTGTCCGATGACGCGCACGAGGTACGCCGGATCGAGGCTGCCGTTCCGGCGGCTCGGTGTGCCGACGCAGATGAGGGCCAGATCTGTCTCGCGTACTGCTCGCCCGGCGCTCTCGGCCAGCCGCAGGCGCCCCGACGCGATCGCGGTGCCGAGCAGCTCGTCGAGGCCAGGCTCCGTCACAGGCGAACGCCCCTGCCGGAGCAGTTCGAGCTTCTGCGGTTCGACGTCAACGCCCACGACCTCGTGTCCGGCCGCCGCCAGGCAGGCGGCCGTCACGGACCCGACGTACCCCAATCCGAAAACGACAATCCTCATCGGAACGCTCTTCGTGACTCTGGAGCAAAGACCCGGCCGCAAACCCGCCGGAAAAACTCCGTCTTTACGGTGCCAATCGTAAGAAGCCGCCTCCGCGGCGGAATGAAGTCTGCGCTCGGGACGACCAATGTCCTCATCGAGGCAGAACTTGCGCCGAGGCGCGTTGAACGGACGCCCCGCGTCCGGTGACGCTCTCGTACATGTCGGTGTAGCGCGCGACCATGGTGCCGATGCTGAAGTGGGTCTCCACCCGCACCCGTCCGTCTCTGCCCATCTGTCCGGCCAGCGTGCGGTCGTTCATCAGTCTCGCCAGTGCATCCGCGAGCGCGCTGCCGGTGTCGGGTGAGACCAGCATGCCGGTCAGCCCGTCGACGACGAGCTCGGGGTTGCCGCCCACGCGCGTGGCGACGACCGGCCGCCGCGCCGCCATCGCTTCGAGAATCGTGTTCGACATGCCTTCCGACCGCGACGCGAGCGCGAAGACGTCGGCGGCGGCGAGCAGCGTCGGCGTATCGCGGCGGTGACCGAGCAGGTGCACCATTCCTTGCAGGTTCTCGGCGGCCACCCGCGCCGCGAGCTCAGGGCGCAGCGGACCATCGCCGGCGACCAGAAACTGCGCCCGCACGCCCACGCGTTTCATCTCGCGCGCGGCGTCGAGCAGCAGCGCGTGGTTCTTGACCGGCACGAGCCGCCCGATGGCGACGACGACGAATGCGTCGGCGGGAAGCGACAGGGTCGCGCGTGCGTCCGCCCGCGAAAGCCATCCGAAGCGATCGACGTCCACGCCGTTGGGAATCACGTCGATGAGGTGACGCGGAACGCCGATGCCGGTCGCCATCCGGTCGGCGAGCTCGCATGACACCGCCAACAGCCTCTCGGCTCTCCGCCACAGCCAGCGCTGCACGGCGATGTTCGTCGCGCGCATCTCGAGCGTTCCATGCTCGCCGTGAACGACGTGGGCGGCGCCACCGATCCGCGCGGCGGCCCACCCCTCGAGCACCGTGCCCCACGAGTGGGTGTGCACGACGTCCACCTCTCGACGCCGGATGGTCCTGGCCAGCTCCTCGACGACCCCGAAATCGAGCGCGTTCCTGCGCCTCATCTGGTACAGCAACGAGTCACCGCCGAACAGTTCCGTGAACGCCTGGGCGGGTTCCAGCGTGCAGACGTCCGAGACCACGCGCAGCGGATCGCAGCGGGTGACGAGCTTCATCACCCCGGCTTCCATGCCGCCGTTGCCGAGCAGCGGCACGACGTGCAGGACGCGGATCGGCCGCACGGCTGGCGCGTAGCCTCCTCGATCGCGAAGGCTGATTGCGGCCGTCACGCTCACCTCCCGCCGCTCCATGCGTCGCGCGCGTAGTGGTAGGCGATGGCCGCCCACTCGTAACGGACGTAGGCGCGGTCGTACGATGCGCGCCACCAGCGGGAAGGCTGTGCCGGCGAGTAGATCGTCGGGATCATGCCGAGCGCGACGTGGCTGCCGGAGAAGGCCTGCCGGAACGTGCGCCACGCGCGCCGCGTGTGGTACGGCGAGGTCACGACGGTCAGGCGCCGCAGGCGGCGGCGCTCGCATTCCGCGCGCGCGGCGGCGGCTTCCTCGCGCGTGTTCGACACCGTCGTGGACAGCGTCACGATGCGCGCCTCGGCGACGCCGGCGGCGACGAGCCTGGCGACGCGCGCCGCGCAATCGTGGCAGTTCTTCTCCGTAGGGTTCCTCGGCTGCGTGAGGAACACCAGCGCGGAAGGCGTCGCCGCCGCAAGGTCGGCGGCCGCGGGAAGCCGCTCCCACTCGTGGCTCCCGAGCGTCACGATCGCTTCTGGCGACACGATCGGATGCGACTCGACCAGCGCGGTGCCCGCCCCTGACAGCGGCCACGCGATCAGCGCGATCGCGAAGGTCAGCAACGCCACGCGGCGAATCCAACGCGGAGTCATGGCTCCGCCTTCGCCAGCATCATTCGCTCCCAGAACCGGACCAGATCGAGATACGCCGCCTGCTGATCGCCCGAGAGCATTTCCGGGCGACGCCAGCCGCCGTTGCCCACGAGGGCCGCTCGCTGCCTGAAGTCATAGAGCGTCCGCGTCGAGCCGTTGACGAATCCGATCTGCCGCGGCCGGCGCAGTTGCCCGAGATACTGGAAGACGAGCCTGTCCGGCCGCTGGACGACGCGCGGGCCGAACGCGCGTCGCGAAGCGTCGCTGGAGAGCGCGGCGTCGACGGCATCCCTCAAATCCGCCTGACCGAACGGCTCGGCGATCTCGAGCGGCAGCCCTCGGACGATGAGCGGGACCCGCGTCTGCACGTCGTTCAAGGCGTAGCCGTGCCCGAGGAAGTTCTCGTCGAACAGGCTCTCGCCGTGGTCGGCGGTGACGATGACGGCCGGTGCGTGTCCGAGCGCAGCGGTGGCTCGCATGATGACGTCGCCGACGGCGCGGTCCACGTTCGCCGCGCTGTTGAAGTACATCTCTTCGAGCGCCGCCTGACGCGACGGCGCGATGCGGCCCGCCGGCAGCACGGTCGGCGAGACCAACGGCTCGATCTGCGCGTGGTGATACGGGTAATGCGTGTCGTGGAAGTTGACGTAGAGCAGCAGCGGCCGGCCGCGGTCGCGCGACGCGAGGAACGCGGCGATGCGCTCCGTCAGCGTCACGTGTGACACGGCGAGGCTGCCAGGCGTGGAGAAGGTGGAGGAGCGCCGATTCCGATCGGTACGCGCGTCGTAGGCAACCTCGGCCCGGGCGAATCCCGCATCCCAGGCGGGGCCGCCGAACGACTCGTCCTGCGCCGAGAAGTACGCCGTCTGGTACCCGTTCGAGCGGAAGTCGTCGATGAGCGACGTGCCGGCGCGCAGCCCGGCGAGGGAGCCCACGAGCAGGTGGAACCGCGACTGTGCGGTGTATCCGTTGTGCGAGTAGGCGCGCGATGATGCCACGCCCTCCTCAGACAGCCGATCGAGGACCGGCGTGACCGGGTGACCGTTCACCCGCCTGCCCACCGCGTCGGCACGGAAGCTCTCGAGGACGAACAGCAGCACGTCCGGCCGCTGTTTCCACGTCCGAGCGCTGGTGCCGCCCTCCTCGTAGGCGGGCGTGCCCCCGGGAAGGTCGCCGCCGATGCCGTCCTCGTCGATGCCGTTGCCCGGCACATCGACCGCCCATGGATGCTGCGCAGCCTCGAAGGGGCTCTGGTCGCGCATGCCGCCCGCGAGACCGAAGCCGTCTCGATCGACATCGGTGAAAGCCGCGACGATCGATTCGAAGATACGCCCGCTCGGCTTGCGCGAGAGGCCGTCGCCGAGAGTCTCGTTGGCCGCGCCGAGCACCGAAGTGACGAGCATGCCTGCGAAAAAGAGTGTCGCCGCGGGAATCGCAATCGCGCGGCTGCTGGGCGGCAGCGTCCTCCGCCCGCTGCGGCCGAACCGATCGACGATCGCAACGAGCGCGGCGACACATCCAAGCCCGGTGCCCGCCAACCCCGCAATCTGGACGACCTGCGGCGAGGCCACGGCAGCGAGCTCGCTCGCGCGACGCCCAGCGAGCTCGAACATCATCCCGAGGTCGAACGCATCCCCCAAATAGCTGAAGAGCCGGTAGCTCGCAAAGTCCATCAGCAGCGGAACGCTCAGCGCTGCCGCGAGCACGCCAAACGTCCGCGCCGGCTGCGTCAACCGCACGCGCGCCAAGACCCACACCGCCATGCCCGCCATCACACCGACGAGCGCGGCATCCGCGATGATGGAGACGAGCACGAACGCCGTCGTCTCGAGCGGGCCGGTGACGAACGCGCGCGACAGGAAACCGCCGGTGAAGAACGACTTCGTCTGTTGAAGAAGAACGGCGTCGACAAGCGTCAGGACCAGCGCTCCGGCGAGGGTGCTCCTTCGCCACATGCGTGTGGCGGCACCGGGCGTTCTATGGCTCGTGTCGATAGTGCCGGTTTCTGGCATTGAGTATGAACAGGGTTGTCAGTACCGCTGGAGCAAAGTCGCGGCCGCCGGCGGGTCCAAAGGACGCTGAGAAAGACTCGCAAAACGGCCCGATTCATCTGGGTGGAAATACGTATTTCGAGATAGAAGGAAAAAGGCTGCTTCACAGGCGACAAATGTCGCCGCAAGCAGGCTAATTCCTGAGAGCGCGGTTTGCGGACGGAGCAGCAAGGTAGGAGCCGATATGATTGTGAAGAATGGAGGCAGCCGTTTGTCTGGACGCGGTTCAGGCTGGACGGGCCGCCTGCATCCCGCCTCTCACTTCAATACGTGGCCTGACAAGGCTCTTGGGTGATGCGCGTGGCCCGAACAAACGCGGATCTGTCGCTCTGGTCGCGCTGCGTCGAATCGCCTGACGCCGAGCGCCGTTCGTACCGCATGATCTCTGTTGTGGTGCCCGCCTACAACGAAGAGGCGGGGCTGGCGCTCCTTTATGAACGCCTGACGGCCGCCGCGAGTACTTGGAACGAAGATTACGAGATCGTTGTCGTGGACGATGGGAGCAGGGACGCGACGCTACGGATTCTGACCGAGTTCGCCGAAAGAGACTCGCGCGTAAAGGTGCTCAGCTTCACGCGCAACTTCGGTCACCAGGCCGCAGTGACCGCCGGACTCATCCATGCGACCGGCGACATAGTCGCCGTAATAGACGCGGACCTCCAGGATCCGCCCGAGGAGCTTTATCGTTTCCTCGAGAAGATCAAGGAAGGCTACGACGTCGTGTACGCCGTTCGCGTTAAACGCAAAGAAGGCGTACTCAAGCGCGCCGCCTATTTTTCCTATTATCGTTTGCTCCGCTATTTGGCCAACATCGACATGCCCCTCGACGCTGGCGATTTTTGCGTGCTCTCGCGACGTGCCCTCGACGCGCTCAATGCCCTGCCGGAACGAAACCGGTTCGTTCGCGGCCTGCGAACGTGGATCGGATATCGACAGATCGGCGTTTCGTACGAGCGCCATGCGCGTGCCGCCGGTGTTCCAAAATATACGTTCCGCAGTCTCGTCAATCTCGCGCTGGATGGCGTAATCAATTTTTCGTACAAGCCGCTGCGGATTCTCGCCCTGACGGGGATTGCAGTGGGCGTGTTCGCACTGATCGCTGCGGTCATCTTCCTGGTTCAGTACATGACCAATGCCACCGTGTACGGTTACAATCCTCGAAACGCGCCAGGCTGGACGTCACTGATCCTGGCTATCCTCTCGCTTTCCGGCCTTCAGCTCTTTGGTATGGGCATCCTCGGGGAGTACCTCGGACGCCTGTTCGAGGAGACGAAGCGTCGGCCGCCATATCTCATTGCCGAAACGATGAACGTCCAACCGCGCGCGACTTCATACCCCGGTAGCAGGACCGTGAATGAGTTTTCGCTGACCCCATGAGGCTGCCGAAGGGCGAGCGATCCGGGAGATGGTCACTGTGGCTTGTCGCCGCGGGAATCTCCGGTTCGATCACGCTGACCAGTCAGATATGGGTCGGCCGGATGAGCATCTACGGAAACGACCACGACGGGAAGCGCGAGCGTCTGCATTACGCGTTGTTGAACAATCGGCTCCCGGAGGGCGTGCAGTCCTGGAGCAGCCTCGGCGCCAACGGCATGAACGTGCGGCTTCTGACCGTGTGGACTACCGAGGGCCTCCGGCGTGCAACCGGTTTGTCGCTGGCGCACTCCTACGCGCTTATCGAAACGGCAGGTCTCTTCGCGTGCTGTTTGTTGCTGTTTGGTTTTCTCGACGCGTGCGCTGGCGCTGCTTTCGCGTTTGCCGGACTGTTGTATTTCGGGTGTGTCCTGCCCCTGACGTACGTGCTCCATTTCTTCCACCCGTGGGACAAGCCGTCGCTGGCGGTGTGGCTGCTTGCGCTTCTGTTGACGCGGTGGCGGAAATGGGGATATCTCGCGCTGGTTCTTGTCGTCGGCGTACTCATCAAGTACGACATTGTGATCTTTCCGCTGTTTGTCTTGCTCGCAGAATACCGCCGCTCGAACTGGCGACAGACAGGCGTTATCGTGAGCCTGCTTACAGCGGCTACGGTGTCGGTTTATCTGTTCCTTCAGTGGCTGGCGCCTGGCGGCTTCGAGCCTCGCGACTGGATGGCGCTCAGCGCCCGCAACGTTCGCGACGTCTGGGTCTATGGGCCGGGCTATCCTCCACTGCTCGGTCTTGGCATCCCGGCAGTGCTCGCGATCCTCGGATACCGGATGGCGGATGATATCGGACGGGCTGGTGTCCTCCTCGCAGTGGTCGTGGCGTCAATTCTGTTCCTACAGACGAACTTCCGGGAATTCAGAGCTGAGACGCCTGTGTTTGTGTTACTTCTTCCGGCCGCCGCTTACGGCATTGAACGGTTGAGCGGCGGAGCGTGGAAGGTCATCAACGCGAGGCGCGCGGCCGGGTGAAAAGTCGAAGAAAGACCGGACCACTCGGCGCAGCGGGATTTCACGGATGGCTGCGATGGACAAGCAGTACTACAAGGAGTATCTCACGTTCGAGCGCGAACACTGGTGGTTCCGCGCAAGGAGTCGTATTCTTGCGGCGCAGATAGCGAATCTGGTACGTGGCCTGCCAGGTCGTGCCCGAATTCTGAACATAGGCGCAGCGCTCGGTGCTTCCAGCGACATGCTCTCACGTTACGGCGACGTCGTGTCGGTGGAGTACGAGAAGGAGTGTTGCGATTTCGTTGCCCTGAGTTCAGGCAAGATCTTCATCAACGCGTCGGTCACGGACCTTCCCTTTCCCCCTGACTCGTTCGATCTCGTGTGCGCCTTCGACGTCATCGAACACGTCACAGAGGATGAGCGCGCGGTACGCGAAATGACACGCGTCTGTCGGCCTGGAGGCGCGGTGGCGGTCAGTGTGCCCGCCTTCATGATGCTGTGGAGCCACCACGATGTAGTCAACCATCATCAGCGGCGCTATCGGCTGCACGAGCTGAGGCGGCTGTTTAAGTCGTCAGGTCGAGTGCTCTACGCGTCGTACTTCAACTCCGTATTGTTCCTGCCGATCATCGGGGTACGCGCAATCACCAAGCTCCTGCCGCAGAAATGGATCCGTTCCGGCTCAGGCTCGGATTTTTCGCTCGTCAAGAGCCGCGTCCTTGACCGCCTCTTCTATCACGTGCTCAGCCTTGAAAACACCTGGTTACGACGAGGGTGGAGCGCTCCCTTCGGTGTGTCGATCTTCGCCAGTTGGAAGAAGGGGAACGGATCCGCGCGGTGAGTGTGTGCGTGCGGCGATCACCACGCTCTTTGGTACTTCCGTGTAACCGGCTGTTGTTCGAACGCGTCGAGGGACGCCAGCAGCAGAGCGGCCGCCTCCGACGATTCCGCCTCGCCGCGCGCATCGAGGTCCTGCGCGGCGAAGAACAACGTCATCGGCTGACGGGGACGGATCAGCAGCCGCAGCGAGGCGCGCAACTGGAAGCGGATGGGATCCGCGACGTACTCGTCCCCCTGGCGGAGTGCGTAGACGGCGAGCCGCCGCGCGTCGGTTCCGGTGCCTCGCAAGAGGTGGACCGGCACGCCGGGGCGCGCGGGCAGCCACACGGTCGTTTGCGGGCCGTAGCGGTGACCGTAGTCGAGGGCGAGCTCCGGGTGGTGATAGAGGCGTTTCGCATCGAACGACTGCCCGACGAAAAGCGTGACGGCCGGCGGGCCGGCATAACGGCGCTCGATCCAGTCCGAAGAGCTGAACCGATCCGCGCCCCAGCCCGCGCGCCGTGTGGTCGGCGTGCCGATCTTTCCGGCGAGCGTCGCCGGCACGGCGCGCGCGGAGCGTCCCGCCACCTCGGTGCTTTCCAGGTAGCTGTGCATCACCGTCGGGAGCGCCGCGATCGCGAGCAGCGCCAGGACCGCCGGAGCGTAGCGCGTCGAGTACATCGTGTTCCTCACGCCGCCGCGTCTCGCTTCGTTCCCGCGAGCCATACCAGCAGCGGCAGCGAGATGGCGAATGTCAGCATTCCGGAGAACGGATGAATCAAGGTGTCCAGGACCTCCGGCCCGCGCCACGCGGTCAGCGCGAGCAGCATGAACATTCGCAGGACGTTCGACCCGACGGCCACCGGCACCGCCACGGCGAGCACCAGAACCCGCCGCCACGCAACGGGACTGAAGTACGCCAGCAGGACGGCGAAGGCGAGCGACGCGTACACCGTGGAGAACCCGCTGCAGGCATCAGCGATCTCGACGATGGCGTTCGGCAGGTGCACCGTCGTTCCCTGCGCGAGCAACGAGACTCCGGCCGCCGATAGCAGCGCGGAGACGGCTTCCGTCGTGATCCGGCGGAGCACGAAGTGCAGCCCTTCCGTCAACGCGAGAGGAATCGGCAGCGCAAACGCCGTGAACAGCAGCGGAAACAGGATGGACTTCGTTCGACGCCATCCGACGGAGAGGAGGGCGAGCCCCGGCAACGCGATCACGATCGACAGCGCCGACAACAACTGCGTCTGGATGCCGGTGTCCACGACATGGAGCGCAAGCGCGGGAACCAGCAGCGCGAACCCCCACGCGCTGGCGGTGAGCGGTTCGTCGCGATGCCGCCGCAGCTCGCCGGCGACGAGCCAGGCCACGAGCGGCGGAATGAACAGGCCGTGGGCATGGTGCCAGATGCTCATCGTCCAGCGGCCGAAGAGCCAGACCAGCGTCGGAGCGTAAACGACGGCGAGCGCGCCGCCGACGGCGACGCCCAGCCAGTGATTCGCCGCCGGAACCGTAAGCGGTCGTTCAGCCGCGACGCTCACCGGATACCTTCGAGGGCTTTCCGTGCCGCCGCAGCTTCGGCGAAATAGCCCATAGACAGCGCATGCTCGAGCGACGCCTTTGCCTTGGACCGATCTCCGCTCTGCAGGTAGACGAGGCCGAGGTGGTAGTGATAGACGGGATTGGCGGGCTGCGTCCGAATGGCCTGCAGGAGCGGGCCGACGGCCTGCGTCGCCATGCCCTTCTTGTAGAACACCCAGCCGAGCGTGTCGTTCACGTCCGGGTCGTCGGGGCTGGCGGCCTTGGCCGTCTGCGCCAGCTGGAGGGCGATGTCGAGCTCCGCGTTGTCCTCCGCATACATATACGCGAGGTTGTTGTTCGCCACGACCGCGCGCGAATCAAGTTCGAGCACGCGGTGGTACGCGGCCCTTGCGTCCTGCGGCCGGCCCCGCGCGTGGTGGATCATCGCAACCATCGTGCGCGGTCCCACGGCGCGTGGCCTGCGGGTGGAGAGCTCCTCGAATTCGTGCAACGCCGCATCGAGGTTTTTCTGCCGCACGTAGAGCTGCCCGAGCGCTGCGTATGCAGGCAGGTGGTCGGGCGACGCCTCGATCACGCGGCGGAGCGTCTGTTCCGCCGCGGGGATCCGGCCCGCGGCGGCGTCCAGTTGCGCGGACAGAACGAGCAATCCCGGATCCTGCGGCCTCTTCTTCAAGGCCGACGCGATGCGCGCGCTCGCCTGAGGGAGACGGTTGTTTCGAGCGTCGAGGTTGGAGAGCGTCGCCAGCGCCTCCAAGCCGGTGGGATTGGCGGCGTTCGCCCGCTCGAATGCCTTCTGAGCAGCGGCATAGTTGCGGCGTCCCAGCGCAATGCGGCCGACCGACAGCTCCACCTCGTACGAGCCGCTGGCCGCGCGCGCGAGCGGCTCCAGCTCGCGCTCGGCCGCGGCCAGCTCGCCCGCCGCGATCAGCGAGCGCACGAGCGCATAGCGGGCGGCGCCACTCCGCGGCGCGAGCTTCACGGCGTCCTGCGCGTGCTGGCGCGCCTGCTGATGGCCGCCCCGGATCTCGTGCAGCTTCGCCAGCTGCAACTGCGCACCGACCGCCTTCGGGTTCAGCTTGACCACCTCCTGGAACTCGGCGATGGCTTCCTCGACCTGTCCCCTGGCTGCGTACACGTTGGCCGCGAGTTGGTGCGCATGGACCGACTCCGGAGCAGCTTTGAGCGCTGCCTCGGCTGTCTTCTGCGCTTCGCCGGTGCGGCCCTCTGTGAGCTGCCAACTGCCTTTGACAAACATGACCTGGACGTTCTTGGCCTCCTTCACGAGGACGGACTCGAGCATCGCGAAGGCCTTCTCACGCTCGCCCTTGCCGTACGCGATCGCAGCAAGGCGCGACGTCGCGGCCGCGAACGACTCCGGCCGTTTCGTGACGTCATCGAGCAGTGGCGTCGCTTCGTCGGGACGGTTGAGGGCCAGGTAAAAATCCGCCAACGCCAGCCGCGCCCCCGCCTCCGGCGATTTGGCAACAACGGCCTTCAGGTGACTCTCGGCCGCCGCCGGATTGCCGGTAACGACGTGGAGCATCGCCATCGCGCGATTTGCCGCGATGTCGCCTGCGTCGATCCGCAGCGCGGCCTGCAGGTTCTCCTCCGTCTCCTTCATCCGCCCGCTCGCCCAGTAGTAGTTCGCCATGGCCAGCCTGGGGCCCACGGTGTCCGGCGCGACCTCGATTGCCTTGAGGTACGCCGCCTCCGCCTCGTTGTGGCGCCCGCGCGCGGCCTCGAGGGCGCCGAGGTTCGCGTAGGTGGTGGTCCGCTCGCGATCGAGCGAGATGGCCTCTTCGAGTTCCGTGACCGCCGCATCCAGGTCGCGCAGTCCCGCGAGCGCGTTTGCCTTCAGCACGTGTGCGCTGACGTTGCGCGGATCGCGTGCGAGGACCTTGTCGGCCCGGGCGCCGGCATCCTCGAACTGCCGCGTCGCGAGCAGCAGTTTCCCGGCGGAGAGCTGTGCGTCCGCATCATCGGGCAGCAGGTCCGCCGCACGAACTGATTCGGCCAGCGCGCTCCTGGTGTTTCCGACGCGCGCGTAGACAGCCGCGAGCTTCTTGCGCGCCTCGCCGGAGTTCGGATCTTCTTGAACCGCATTCCGGTACTGGAGGATCGCCTCCGGCACTTTGTTCTCCGACAGGTACTGGTCGCCGCGGCGCACATACTTCTGAGCGGTGTCCTGCGGAGATGAGCAGCCGGCCAGCGCCGTCAGCAGCGCGAGGACGACCATCGGAGCGAAAGACTTCATCATCGTTGAATCCTGTTGTGAGGGCCTCGGCGTGCGAACGCGCAGCCGCGTGCCCCGACATGTCAGGCAAGCGGCACGCCAGCGGGTTTTCGCGGGAACCGTCGACATTCGGGCCTGCGTCCGGAAGAAGTCCGCGCGCCGGAAGACTTCTGTGCGCTCGCAGCACGACAAAGCACCCGTGCACCGCGGACAAAAAGAAACGCCGCACCCGCAGGTGCGGCGTCGAAATGCTGCCTGTCAGGCGGGCGCAGCTCAGGCTGGAAGGCGACGACGGAGGGCGCCACCCAGGCCGAGTAACGCCAGGCCGAACAGTCCTATCGTTGCGGGCTCAGGGCTGGTCACGGCAAGGTTGCCGGTCGTGGTCGTCCCGGCGTTCGGCACGGAGATCGCCACCCCGATCGCCAGCGAGTACGGATTCGCCGTTGCGAGCAGCGGTCCGAAAGTTCCGGAGAATGCCCCGGCCGATCCCCCGCCAAAAACTGCGCTCGACAGGCAGCCGGAATTGATCGGCGAAGGACCGGAGTTGTCCGTCCCGCCGCACATAAAGGCGGTTACCGTCGAGTCCGCGGCTGTGGTTCCGCCAATGTCACCCGAGAGGGATCCGGGGCCGGCGAAGCCCGTATCCGCGGCGTAGAGCCACACCGTGCCGCCTCCACCGGCGATGTTCGTGACGGTGAACGTCAGGTCCATGCCGTCGGAGAGCGCCGGCTTGCTCTGCGAAGTATTGACGATGAATTCGAGACCGCCCGTCGCGAAGATCATCGAGATGGCGCCGCTCACCCCGCCCGCCAGGTCGCCTGCGCCTTCGTCGGTCACCATCATGTAGTCGCTTCCCGCCGTACCCGAGCAATCCGCGCTGTTGCAGATTGCCGCGATGAAGGCCGCGTCGGCGCGTGTTGCAGTTCCAGCCATCGCCGCGACTGCGAGCACGACGATCGCCAGAACGCGTGTCACTTTTCCCCACATACGATTCACCTCGTTATCTCCCTCCGCAACCTGCCGACGCGGCAACGCCGACAGTCAGCGCCACGCCTCCAGCAAGACTGACGCCGTGGCGTCACCGCTGACGGGAAGCCGAAATTGCCTGCACCAATGGCTCTTACGTGCTGAATGCGAAACGGACGGTCGCGCGATAGTCCGAAGCGCGGGAGACTTTGGTCGCGCCGACGAGTGACAGCCGGGTGATATGCTCGGTTTGATGACTCCCGCCCGCGTGCTCTGCGTTGTCGGAGCACGTCCCAACTTCATGAAGATGGCGCCGATCTCGGGAGCGCTGGCGAAGCGGCCGGAACGATTTGCGACGACGGTGGTGCACACCGGTCAGCACTACGACGCCGCGATGTCGAAGGTGTTCTTCGACGAGCTCGGGATGCCGCGGCCCGACGTGGATCTGAACGTCGGCTCGGGGTCGCACGCCGTCCAGACTGCCGCGATCATGGCGGCGTTCGAGCCGGTCCTCCTCGAGAAGCGTCCCGATCTGATCATCGTTGTCGGCGACGTGAACTCGACGCTCGGCTGCGCGCTCGTCGCCGTGAAGCTCGGCGTCCGCGTCGCACACGTCGAAGCGGGCTTGCGCAGCTTCGACCGGACGATGCCGGAAGAAATCAACCGGCTGCTCACAGATCAAATCTCCGACTTGTTGTTCACGACGGAGGAGTCGGCGGAAGACAACCTCGTCCGCGAGGGCGTGCCACGAGACCGCATTCACTTCGTCGGCAACGTGATGATCGACACGCTGCTCGCGCACCGGGAACGCGCGCGCGCGCTCGACGTGGCGTCGGCGTTGGGGCTGAAAGCGCCATTCGGCCTGCTGACGCTGCACCGGCCGACGAACGTGGACGATCCGCAGGCCTTCGACGCGCTGTTCTCCGCCCTGGAGATCATCTCGGCCGACATGCCGCTCGTGTTTCCCGTTCACCCGCGGACGCGCACGTCACTGGCGGCGTCCGGCCGCGCGCAGCGGCTGGTGGTGAGCGGCCGTCTCGAGCTCCTCGATCCGCTCGGTTACCTCGAGTTCATCGGCCTGATGCAGGCGAGCACCGTCGTCCTGACCGACTCCGGAGGCATCCAGGAGGAAACGACGATTCTCGGGATTCCGTGCCTCACGCTGCGCAACAACACCGAACGGCCCGCGACCGTCACGCACGGAACCAACGTGGTCGCCGGAACGACACCGGAGCGGATCCTCGCGGCGTGGTCCGCGCAGCGGCAGTCTCCGCCGCAGGGGCGCACTCCGCCTCTCTGGGACGGCCAGGCGGCCTCCCGCATCGTCGAGATCCTGGACCGAAGCCTGTAGGACTGCCGCGCTAGCTGCCGGCCAGCACGCTCCGCAGCCGCCGCACTTCCTCGCGCTGCTCGATCGCGGGATCGAGGGTGACGGATGCCGACAAGTGGCTCGCGGCCTCCGCCGTCGCGCCAATTGCCGCGAGGACGATTGCGGCGTGCAGCCGGATCTCCGGGTGATCCGGCTCCCGCGCCGCCGCGGCGCGGAGCAAAACGGCCGCCTCGGTGTCGTTCCCCGCCGAATGTTCGATCCAGCCCAAGGTGTCGAGCACCGTGCCGCTCCTCGGCGCCAGCGCGCGTGCGGTACGCGCTATGGCGCGCGCCTCTTCGAGGTCTTTCGTGTGCGTCATCAGCCCATAGGCGAGGTTGTTGAGCGCGATCACATTACTCGGCTGCACCGCGACGGCGCGCCGGTACAGTTTCATCGCCGCTGCGGACTCGCCGTCCTGGTCGTGCAGAATCGCGAGCTGGACCTGGAACGTCGCGAATGCCGGAGCGAGGCTGATGGCCTTCTCGAGCGTCGTTTTCGCGCCGGCCCGATCGCCGCGCGCGAGCCGTGTCTCGGCGACGAGCAACTGAATGAAGGCATCCCGCGGAGCGCCCGGCGTCTCGCCGAGCAGCGATTTCAACCGCCGGTCAAAGAACACGGACGGCAGGCCCGTCGTCGGGTCCGTCGTGGATTCAGCATCGACGGTCGGCGCGGATCCTCGCCCGAACGGTCGGCTGAGCGGATCGCCGATGACGACGGCCTGCCAGCTCAGATGTGGCAGCGAGAGGTAAAAGGATTCGGCGAGATTGAAGCCGCTCAGATAGGCGGGAAACAGGATCTGCGGCCGCACCACGCTTTGCAGGTACGGCTCCGACACGTTTCCCGCCGCACCCGTCACACCTTCGCGAATCAGATCGCGCCCGTCGGTGCTCGTGAGCATCGACGCGATGGACCCGGCGCCGAAGCGAAGCCCCAGGGGCCGCCCGCGCAGCGCCGGATCCGTCGATCCCCAGGAGTGGTAGCCGAGCACGTCGCCGACTGGACGTGCGGCCTCTCGGGACTGCTCGAGCAGGACCGTGCGATCCGGCGCGAGCGCCTTGATGTTCCGTGCTGCCTCCGCCATCCATCCGTCTACCGTCGCCGCCTTCGGCTCCGCGCGTTGATCGAGCACGATGCTCCCGTCCGTGGATGGCGCAGCCGCGCGATCGACGAGTGCGACGACGTCCTCTTCGGCGAAGCCATCGAGCCGGGTGACGAGGAAGATATCGTGCGCGGCGCGCGTGAACGGCCTGGCATCCTTCAAGGGCCTGCCGCCGAGGAAGTACGGATTGTCCACGGGTCCTTCCAGCGGCAGCGGACGGCAGTCCGCCAATCGCCTGTAGAGCAGCGTCAGCTCGGAATCCACGCTGGCCGACGTGCTGTTTCGTCCCTCGCTGCCCATGATGCGGAGCGGCACGCCTTTCGTGAGCACGATGTAGAGGATGCGGTCTTGAAGGGCGTGGCGCGCCAGGGCCTCCGCAATCGGGCCTTCGATGCTCGTGGCATAACCCGGCCGGCTGATAGAGTCAGCCATCGACGTTCTGATGCGGATGATGTTGGACGGCGGAACCGCGCGCTTGCGGGAGTAGTACTCGCCGATGCGGACCGACGCCGGGCTGTTCTCGTTGATCACCACGGCGACGTTGCCGGCCGTCTGGCCGGTTGCGGTGGAAGTCACGTTCAGGAACAGAACGAGAACGGAAGCCGTGCGCAGAACTGTGACTGTGGGATTCATTGGCGCGACCACCAACGCAGCAATCTTCAAGCCGACAATTATCACTGCCAGACTGTACGAACACCGTCAATCCCACTCGCCAGTTTCTGCTTGACCATATCGATGCAGAACCCTCGTCGGTTTCCCGAACCCTCGCTGTGGCGACCAAAGTCTTCTTGCAGGGCGCATCTGACGACATCAGCCACGACGCGGGCGCCGTAAATAGTTGCAGAAAAAGTGGATACGAGAGACCGTGCACGGGAGACGAGATTGCATACCCAGCAGTTCAAACGGGTGCGACCTGTCTACCCGGGGGGGGCAAATGAGACGAAGAATTGTGAGAGTGTGTTCGCTACTAGTGGTGATGCTGGGACTCGCTGCGCTGCCGGCGCAGGCGGACTTGATCTTCACCACCGACATCACCGTGAGCGGCAGCGGCCTCGGCGCGGTCTACACGTTGGTGACGGGTCACGAAACGACGCCTCCCGGCTCGGAGTCGGGCTGCGTCTACTACAGTGGCGGGGTAGACGTCTTCGGGGGTAACTGTCCCGGAGCTGGCTACATCGCTGGAGGAGACGAGATCGCGAACGGTCCCGGCGGTACTGTGCTTCTGTCTGACATGGGACTGTCCAGCAACCAGGGCGGAAGTGTGGGGGTGGTGTTCAACGTCTCAGAGACCGGCGGCGACAAGGCGGTGGATCTGGAGGCTCTCGCGCTCTGGTTCTACGACGCCGGCGGGAATCTGGTGTATACAGCAACACTCGATGCTGCCGATATCGGCACCTACGGCAAGGATACCGGCACCGGACTTGGTGGATCAGGTCAGGTGTTCATTCTCGACGCAACACAGGCGGCGGCCGTCAATGCCTTGAGCGTCTACCGAGTCGGTGGAGGATTCAACGCGACGAACACGAACGATGGCAACGAGACACTGTATGCCTTCAGTGTCCCGGGTGCGACAACGCCGGAGCCGACCGCGCTTTCTCTCTTCGGTCTGGCGCTTTTCGGTGCCGCGCACCGTCTGCGCCGAAGGAAGAGTGCTTAGCGTCGTTGAAACGCAAAGGGCGAAAGGCGCAGTGAACGGCTCGTCGGACCTGCATCCGACGAGCCGCTCGTCTGTACGCCCGCGTCTTCTCTTTTCAGATGAGTGCCGGCACCGCGGCGACTGCCGTCTGTGCCGTGGCCGGCGCGCCCAGGCGGAACACGTGCGGCGCGCGCTGTTTGATGGCGTTGCGCGTATCGACGACGAGGGGCGCGTGCTCCACGATCGCCGCGTAGTCGAACGCGCTGTGGTCCGTCAGGATCGCGACGCAGTCGAACGACCGCAGGGTCGCCGCGTCCAGAGGCTCAATCGACCGCAAACCCGGGCCACCCGGCCAGTGCGCCGCGGACAGCGATGGCACGTACGGATCGCTGTAGCTGACGCGCGCGCCGCGCTGCTGCAGCAAGTGCATCACGTCGAGCGACGGCGACTCGCGCGTGTCGTCGATGTCGCGCTTGTAGGTCACGCCGGCGACGAGGATGCGCGAGCCGTTCACCGCCTTCCCGCTCGTGTTGAGCGCATCGGTGATCTTCTGCACGACCGCCTGCGGCATCGAGCCGTTGACGCACCCGGCCAGCTCGATGAACCGCGCCTCGAACCCGCTCTGCCGCGCCTTCCATGACAGATAGAACGGATCGATCGGGATGCAGTGGCCTCCGAGGCCCGGGCCGGGATAGAACGGCATGAAGCCGAACGGCTTCGTCGCCGCCGCGTCCACGACTTCCCAGACGTCGACGCCGAGCGCGTCGCACATCAGCGCGATCTCGTTGACGAGACCGATGTTGACGGCGCGGAACGTATTCTCGAGCAGCTTCACCATCTCCGCGACGCGCGTCGAGCTGACGAGCACGATCCGCGAGATCGCGGGCTGGTAGAGCGCCGCGGCCAGCTCGGCGCACGTGTCGGTCACACCGCCAATCACCTTCGGCACGTTGTGCGTGGTGAACTCCGCGTTCCCCGGGTCGACGCGCTCGGGAGAGAACGCGAGGAAGAAGTCGCCCCCGGCGACCAGGCCCCCGGCCTCGAGCATCGGTCGCACCAGCTCCTCGGTCGTGCCGGGATACGTCGTGGACTCGAGCACGACGAGCATGCCTGGCCTCAGGTGCGCCGCGATGCCCTCCACCGCGCTGACGACGAACGACATGTCGGGATCCCGCGTCTTCCGCAGCGGCGTTGGCACGCAGATGTTCACCGTGTCCAGCCGATCGAGCGCGCCGAGATCGGTCGTCGCGAACAGTCGTCCCGTCTCTCGCAGCGCCGCGACGTCGCCGGACGCGACATCCGGAATGTACGATCGTCCGGCGTTGATCGCCTCGACCTTCGCGGCGTCGAGATCCAGGCCGACAGCGCGGTAGCCGCTGCGCGCGAATTCAACGAGGAGTGGCAGGCCGACATAGCCCAGGCCGAGAACGCCGACGGACGCCGTTCGGTTCGTCAGCTTGTGGTGGAGGTCAGTTGCGTGTGAGTTCATGGTCAGGAGCGTGGGACGTGTGGACACGATCAGTGCCTTCAAACGGCGACTAAAGTCGTCGCCGCGGCAGCCGGACTGCCGTCGTCCGGCCTAGGACGTACCGCCATTCCGCACTTTGACGGCGGAAGCGTCTGCGTCCCTGCCGGCCACGTCGAGTGATGGATGGGTATGTTGAAAGACCCTCGCCCCGGATGTCTCGATTCGCAGCGTATAGGCGATGGGGAACTGATCGAGAAACGCGGAAACGACCTTCAAGAGCGCTGGCGCGAACGTGCTTTCGTCTTCGGCCGTCAGCGACGAGATGAATCGCACATCCATGTCGCGCATGTCGGGTGCAATCTCCGTTCCCCGTAAGTACCAGTAGCGAGAGGCGATTCGCACAATCGCCGCCCACGCGGACGCGCCGGTCTCACGGAGCCAGGCGCGGAATGGCAGCCACCGCGCGGAGCAAAGACGTCACGAGGACCCAGGCGCCGCCCGCCGTCGCCAGCGCATCCGGCGCGTGCCACGGTCCCACGTCAACGACGGCTCTACTCTCGGGCAACGAGCGCGCCCCCGCCGTATGCTGCCACCAGGGCAGCGCACCGGACGTCGAGAGCAGAATGACCAGCGGTCGCGTGAGCCACGAGGTGCCGGACTGCTGCAGCGTCTCGATCGATCGTTCGTGAAAATACTTCGCGCGCGAGATGAATGCCGGCCGTTCACTGGCATCTGCGCAGAGCGCGGCGAAGACGAAGATCTCGGCCTTCCTCAAATCCTGAGCGGACCACGTCTCGGTCTGACGTTCCAGCCGCGACGGCCTGTCAAGGTACGGGTATTCGTGCTGCGTCATCCACCGGGCGTAGTGGACGAGACAGGCGCGAGCGTACGCGTACTGCGCGTCGAGCTCGTCGTGCTCGTACTTGTGGAGCAGGTACCGGCCGACCGCCTGCAGGAACACCGTATACGACCAGTGCCGCTCGACCTGATCCAGGTTCAACGCGGCGATGTCGTCGGCCGGATGAACCGAGCGCGCGATGAGTTCTTCTGCCTTGTCGAGGAACCGCCGTTCGCCGCTGAGCCGATGCGCGTTGACGAGCACCGCGATCGAATTGCCCGTGCCGCCGTCCGGACGATGGCGGCGCGAGGCCTGTCTGGCGTGTGCGTTGCTGCCGCGCAGCATCCAGGCAAACCGCGGGCGAGCAACGGAGTCGCTTGCCATTAGCCACTCGGCGAGCCCGAGCGCCGCCTCGCGCGATTCGCTTCGGCCGGTCAGGTAGTAGTGGAGCATCAGCCCGGTGGAGTAGTTGTGGTCCGCGGAGGGCCCGCCGCCCTTGACACCCGGCGCCGACGGACGCGACCGGTGAGTCGACGTGCCCGCGTCGGTGCACGGCCAGGTCGGGCCGAACAGGCTGCCCGGGTACGCCGCGCCGTCCCCCCTCGCGTGATACACGTCGATGTCGGCGACGTGCGCGGCGAGATCGTCCATCAGCGTCCACCACCGATCATCCGCCGTGCGCAGGTACTGCGCGGCGAACCCCGCGATCGCGTCGTACTCGTTGTTGCTGTGCGACACCAGGCTCTTCGAGCCGCTCGCCTGGTGATCGGCAGGGAGGTCACCGAAGTGCCGCCAGCCGTACTCGTCCACGTCCTCGCGCTTCTGGAAGAACGAGTGCGGCCCGGCGATCCCCTGGTCGATCAGCGCATCGGCCGCGCGATCGGTCCCGCGCGGCACCAGCAGGGGCAGCGGCTCCGCTTCCAGGCAGGCACGCGGCTCGAGCCGCGCGAGCAGCGGGGACCGCGCCCATGCCAGCGTGTCGGCAGTGACAGGGTCGTTGCCGAACAGCATCGTGAACCGGTGCGTCTTCCGTTCGCCGGGCTGAATCTCGTGGAGGGCGGGCCCGCGTCTCGGAAACATGCTGAACGCAATCGACCGCCGGTCCGCGCGGATCGCCGCGGGGAAATTCTCCCAGAACCGCTCTGACGTCACCGCGATTGCGTTCCGGGTTCCCTGGAGCTGCACCACCGGCGTGGCGCGGATCCCCCGCAACGACGTCGCTTCACTGGTGACTTCGTAGCCGCGCAGGCGAAGCCGTACTTCGCCGGCGGCATTCACGTGCGCGCGGCTCGCCCAGGCCTCGCCGCCGCTCGACTGCTGATCGACGAGCAGCGGTGCGTCCGCCTGCTGCCACGCCTCGTCGGGGCCGAGCGAGTAGCGCACGCACGGGTCGTCCGGCCGTTCTGGCAGCTCCGCGCGAACGCTCACCCCGCGGAGCAGCACCGAGTTGGCATCGCCAAGTTCCCAGTATCCTTTCGGGTGCAGCGCCGGATGCGGGTTGGTGATCGCGATCGCGCACTGCATGATCGGCAGGCGCGCAAAAAACTCGAGCCGCAGCGAGAGGTCGAGTGCCCGCTCTCCCGTGTTCGTGAGCGCCACGCCGGCGTGTCGCACCCGGACGTAGAGCGGACCGGCCTCCTCGATCACCGGCGCGTCGAACCGAACGTCCATCGCGCGGCCGAGCGCGTCCCACAATTCGGGCTCGACCCGCGAGGGGCGTTCGCCGGGAACGACGATCTCGACGCGCCGGCCGATTGCCGCCGTCAGCGCTCCGGTGTCGATGCGAATCTCCATTGGCAGGTAGTCGATTCGCACGCACGGCGCCGGCGTGGCGTCCTCTGCCGGCCCTCCGTCGAGCGCAAGGTCGTAGGTCGCGCGTCCCCGCTCGTCGGTGTCGGCCGCGAACCGAAGCAGCAGCCAGCGAACCGACCCGTCGTTCCACCGTTCCGTCACGGACGCCTGCGTCGCGATCGGCTGGCCGCGTCGATCCAATAGCGATACGAACTCAGGCGAGGGCAGCAGCCCCTTCGCGATCGGGATGCCGCAGGCGATGGGCTCGCCGCGGCGCGCGAAGGCTCCGTTCCCGCGCGGCCCGACGTCGAGCCGCAGCGTCGTCACCAGATTCGAGTTCACGAACGACATCTGATCCCCTTGCAGCGTCCGCATGTCACGCGGACGCGCGCGTGCCGAACTCCCCCTGCTTGGTGGTCGTGGAGCGCGCGCCGCTGCGGTAGGGCTGAAACTCGACGTGACAGTGGTTCTTGCGGAGGAAATTGAGGAACCGTCGGTAGTCCAGTGGCGCGATGTTGAACAGCGTCACGAGCTGCTTGTAGCTGCCCCTCGTTTCCACGAGCCCACGCTCCACGAGCGCCACGACGTCGGCCCGGGTGAGGTTGCGGAGCATGAACGGCTGATAGACGACCGTCCAGAACGACTGCTGCTTGTTGACGATGGAATCGAACAGCTCTTCGGCCGTCGTCCGCGCCGGCGGTGGGGGCGCGGCCGCGCCGTCGCCGAGGCATCGGCGGACGTCGAGCGGCAGGCCCTCGACGTGCTGCCCGCCATCGCCCTGCATCACGACGAGCCGCTCGATGACGTTCTTGAGTTCACGCACGTTGCCCGGCCAGTCGTACTCCTCGAGGCGTGCGAGGACCTCGGCACTGAGCGCGGTTGGCACGCCGTACCGCTCGGAGTACATCGCAGAGAAGTGCTCGATCAGCGGAGCGATATCCTCGCGGCGTTCGCGCAGCGGAGGAATCACGATGTGAATCACGTTGAGCCGATAGTAGAGATCGGCGCGGAACTCTTTCTCGTGGACGGCGCGCAGCAGGTCGCGATTGGTCGCCGCGACGATCCGAACGTCCACCGGCGGCAGCGTCCGGCCTGCTCCCACGCGCTGGATCTCTCCGGTCTCCAGGAATCTGAGGAGCACCGCCTGCATCCTCAGGCTCATCTCGCCAACTTCGTCGAGGAAGACCGTTCCGCCGTTGGCCGCCTCCAGAAGCCCGGGCTTGTCTCGCACTGCGTCGGTGAAGCTGCCGCGCACGTGTCCGAACAACTCGGACTCGAGAAGCGTCTCGGGCATGCCGGCGCAATTGAGAGCGAGCAGCGGGCGTCGTGCGCGGGCGCTGTGGCGGTGGATCTGGCGCGCGGCGATCTCCTTACCGACGCCGCTTTCCCCAGTGATGAGGACCTTCGCGTCGGTGCGCGCGGCGCGCAGCAGCATGTCCGTCACGGCGCGCATGGCCGCGCTCCGCCCAGTCAAAGTTGTCGAGTCGTTTTGCATCTGATGATTCCTGACGATGTTCCTGCCGCCGGACCTGGAGGCGCGCACGGCAATGTTGTAGAGCTATAGGATGACTATTGCCGTTACCGTGAATCGGCGGAACTGTCAGTTCTGACAGTTCTTTCGACAAAGTCTTACAGTCGTACGACCTGTCGATTGGGGGTCTTACGACACCAGGCGGTGCTTGATGGCGAATTGAATCAGCTGCGTTGTGGTGGTAATGCCCAGCTCTTCCATAAGCCGGTACTTGTGGAAGGCCACCGTACGGGTGGTGATGTTGAGGATGGCCCCGACTTCCTTCATCGAGTGCCCTTCGGCCAGCAGCTGCAGCACCTCGCGCTGCCGGTCGGTCAGCTCGTGGCGGTGTTCGCCGGCGGCAGCCCGCTGCAGGGCCTCCACCACGCCTCCCGTGATGAGCGGCGTGACATACGATCGCCCCTGCAGGACCTCGCGAATCGCCGTGACCAGCTCGGAGCCCGCCGACCGTTTGAGCACGTAGCCGCAGGCATGCAGGCGCAGCGTCTCCGCCGCGAGCTCGGCGTCTTCCACCATGGTCAGGAAGACCAGCCCGACGCGCTTCACCATCGCCCTGAGCTGCCGCGCCGTGTCCAGGCCGTTGAGGCCCGGCATCATCATGTCGATCACCGCCACGTCCGGCTGGAGCTTCTGCGCCAGCTCCAGCAGCGATCGGCCGTCCCCCGACTTGCCGACGACGTCGAACTCTTCCGAGAGCAGTTTCTCCAGGGCCTCGAGAAGCAGGACGTGATCGTCGGCAAGCACGATGCGTGGTCGTGACATCGGTGTGCTCTATGCGGTGTCGGCGGCTCCGACGGGTTGTCCGGCGGCCGGCGCCGCGACGTGCAGCGGCAGCGACACGCGGATGCACGAGCCCTGACCCGGCCGGGAGGTAATCGACAGCTCGCCGCCCGCGAACCGCACGCGTTCCCGCATGCTCACCAGGCCCAGACCTGCGGACTTCCTGACGGTGTCGAACCCGGAGCCGTCGTCGATGACGGAGACCGACAGATGGGCGGGTCCGCCCGTCAACTCCACGCGCGCCTCGGTTGCGCCGCTGTGCCGCATCACGTTCCTGAGCGACTCCTGCACGATGCGGAACACGCACAGCGCGACATCGGGTGGAATCGAGTCGGGAAGATCCTCCTGCGAGAAGAGCACGCGAATCTTCGTCTGCTGCACGACCTCGGCGCAGCATGCCTCCAGCGCCGGCACGAGGCCGAACGTCTCGAGCCGCGCCGGATGCAGCGCGTGCGACAGGCGATGCAGCTCGCTGGCGATCTCGGCGGTGCGCTTCCAGAGGCCCTGCGCCTTTTCCGAGAGCGTCTCCTGAGAGGTGATCGGGGCGCTGCCAAGGCGGTCGATGTCGATCGCGAGCAGCGCGACGAGCTGGTTGACCCCGTCGTGCCGATCGCGCGCGATCCGCCGGCGGTCTTCTTCCTCGGCCGAGATGACCCGGCCGGTCACGTCGTGCAAAGCCTCCTCGGCTTCCTTTCTGCGCGACACGTTCAGACAGCCGCCGACGAATCCCAGGAACCGGTCGTCGTCGGCCGAGTATCGAGGGACGGCGTTGTCCACGAACCAGCCGTAGCCGCCGTCGCGCCGCCGGATTCGGTATTCCATCGAGAACGGACTTCGAGTGGCGACCGCGGCGCGGTAAGACTCCAGATACGTCGCGACATCGTCGGGATGCACCGTATCGATCCAGCCGTCGCCCATGAGGCTGGGCAGCGCGCGGCCCGTGAAGTCCAGCCAGGCGCGGTTGAAATACGTGCGGCGGCCGTCCACGTCAGACATCCAGACGCTCACCGGCAGCGCGTCCGCGAGCAGACGGAAGCGTGCCTCGCTCTCGCGAATCGCCGCTTCGTTCTGTTTCGTCTCGCTGATATCCCGGTGGGTGACCACCGCGCCGCCGCCTTTGCGCCGCAGCGCGGCGACGGTCATCTGGTACCAGCGCTGCTCGAACGGCGACGAACACTCGTATTCCAGCGTGAACAGCTGCCGGCGTCCTTCGCAGACGTCGCGCAGCCCGGCGAGTGCCTCGCGCGCCGTCGCCACGCCCTCGCGTGCGGCGCGTGCCGTCACGTCGAGATAGTTCACGCCGATGCCGATGGTCGCGTCGGAGCTCGCGCCGTTGCGCCGGCCGAAGCGAAGCCACGCCTCGTTGAGGGCGATGATCACGCCGTCCCGGTCGAGCACGGCGACGTTCAGCGACAGCGACGAGAGGATCGCCACGTTCAGCGCGGCGGTTTCGTCTATCTGGTCCTGCATCCCGCCTCGCTGCAGCGCGTTGGCGAGCAGCTCGCCCACGAGACGGAACCGTTCGATCATCGCCTCGCGATCGAACTTGGCGCCCGCGGTGCGGAACCAGATGCACCAGAGGGCTCCGAGAACCGAAGGGCCGACGGCCAGCGGCACGATCACAGCCGCTGCCGGAGGCTTCAGCCGCCAGGTCGCGGCGGCGGCGAGTTGCTCGCGGTCCTCGCCGCTGAAACACGCCACGATCTGTCCCGCCCGGAGCTTGGAGGCGATCGACGGGCTGCGCTGCGGGTCCCAGTCCTCGAACGGCGGGGCGATGCCCTTGCGATGTGCCGTCTCGAAGAACCGGGGAGTCCAGAGGCCATCCGACGCCGCGGGAGCCTCGTAGATGGCGACGACGTCGGCGCTGAAGGTCTCCACCACGCGCTGCAGCGCGCCCCGCACCGCGAGATCGATGCTGCTTCGCGGCGTCGTGATGAACGCCGTCGAGATCTCCGAGAAGTTCTTCTCGAACAGCCGCCGTTGTTCCAGGGAGCGCAGCAGGTCGCGGTGCTTCCGGCGCTGGAGCACGAATCCCACGACCAGCAGGGAGAGCGTCACGGTCATGAGCGGGATATACGTCGTCGGCAGTCGCCATCGGTCCCACGACGATGGCGACTGGAATTCAATCGCGGCGCCCTGAGGTACGAGATGCCCGATGCCGAGCCGCACGAGTTCGCGCTTGTCGAATGCCAGGGCGCTGCTCGCCTCGGTGGGAGGGATCAGCTCCGGCCGTTCACCCGCGAGAATCGCGCTGGCCACGCCGGCAAGCGTTCGGCCCGCCGCGGCTTCATCGACGAGAACGCCGCCGACAATGCCGGCGCCGAGATAAGACCGCGCGCAGCCGTAGATTGGGAGAGCGGTCGCTCTGCGAACCAGCTCCAGCGCCTCGCGGGGATCGTACTTCGCGTCGGCGGCGTCACGGGTCAGGCGCGTGTAGAAGACCAGTGTGTCCGGTGGGAGATTCCGAATCTCGTCGAGCACCCCCGCGACCGGCAGGCCGGTGAGCGACCGCACGTGGATCTTCGCGGCATGCCTGGCGAGCTGTCGCATCGCAGCCTGCTCGGCCACGCGATCGCTGGGGCTCATGCCGCTGACGACGACCACGCGCTTGGTCTGCGGGTGCAGCGCGAGCGCCACATCGATCGTCCCTGCCACATCCGGGACGACGACGACGCCCGGTATGCGGCGCTGTTTCAGCTCCGCAATCGTGCGGGTGTTCCCCGCGTACAGGATCGGGGCGTCGGCGAAGACGCGCTCGCGATTCGCGAGCACGAACTCGAGCGCGGGGTCGGAAAGCGCGAGGACCAGGTGGGTGCGGCCGCGATGCTTGGCGCGCAGGTACTCCGGCAGCTCGCGGTCATAGCCGCCGGCGGTGAACCGGTCGGGATCGACGTCCTCGGTGTGGAAGTAGAGCCGCCCCGGCCACCGGCGTTCCATTTCCTCCCGGAACGTGTTAGTGACGCCGGTTTCGCCCGGGCCCCCGCCGCCCCTGACGATGACGAGGCTCTTGGCTGCGTCCTGGGCTGTCCCGGTCTGCAGCGCCAGCAACAGCATGACGGCGACGACGAACACCCGTACCCGCGCCATAACACCCCTCTGTCCGGCGAACCAACGCGGTCGATCGGCGGACTATGACGAAAATCCGGAAGTTGCTGACAGTAGGGGAGCTAGTCGAGCAAATGGTACACCAGTGGGACGATTTGTGGAACCGATCACATCGCCGATCACATAACTGAGTCCAGGCGTTGTGCCGAGGTGGGCCGTTGTGGAAAACGCCGTGAATCGGCACGAGGGGGCGTCGTCGACGACCGGCCGTGCGCGGAAAATTTCCCGCTCGCACGGAAATCGCCTTGCCCTAAAGTGCCGTAATTCCGGCAGAATCCCCACGCTCGTGCGAGCGCCAGTCCTCAAGCTCAACGAGGTGATCCCCGTGCGTTCTCGGTCAGTCGAGCGTGATCACGAAGACCGTAGAACCGACTGCCTCACAACGGCTGGAAGTTCGATGGCGACGAAACGGTCGGCGGAGAAGAGATAATCCTCGCCACTCTCGTCGACTACACGAAGGTCCCCGTCCCGCTCGGCGTCCTCGTCCGGCAGGACCGCGTAGATCTTGTTGCGCTCCAGAGATGCCTCGTACCCCTCATTGCGCACACATACGGCGAACCGGCGCTGTGGCGCCACAGACTTACGCCTAGTCGAGGTACCTCTTGCGCTTGAATTCCTTTTTGCCGATGCCATGCGCTTCATACCAATGGATTTCAGCGAATCGGATCCGGCCGGTTCGCAGCCGGATGCGGGCGCTGCCCTTCATCTTCCTCCAGTACCCCGTACCATACAAGCGGCGCAGGCGTTTCCGGTCGCGTATTCCGCGGCCGGCGGCGATCGTCTCGACGTCGGTGATGTCGCCGACGAGATCGAAATCCATCGCCGGCGGTGGCCAGGGTGCCGGCGAATGGCAGGCGAGGCCGCGCCACTGCGTGAACTCGCGCACGCCGGCGGTCCCCAGCGCGTCGTACGTCGCAACCATTACTGCTGAAGGATGGCGCGGTACGAACACGCACAGGCCGTCTCGTGCCCTCGAGAGCAGAACTCGGTCCAGGCTGCCGCGTGGCGCCGTTGCGCAGTGGCGACTGTGCCGCGTAAACGGATTAATCTGGAAAGGATGGAGGCTCGACGTGTTTCGCGAGAGGGCTTCGGCTTCCTAGATGGCCGGCCGAACTGGCCGCCACTTCCTCGGCGTTCAGAATCCTCTGGGCGGCGAGGTTTGAGAACTCATTCAGCTTCGATTCGAACGGAGCACGCAATCCGGCTGGATCCGGAATCACCGCGTGAGCAGCGGCTCACGGATCTGTTCGCGTGAGTCCACATCTTCCGTGTACCCAATATAGAGGGATCCATCTGCGCACCTGAGGATGTAGACAAACAGCACTCGACGACGATGTCATCGTCGCTGCTTTGCGGCAAGCGTTAGAGTGGGATTGCTGTCGGCCCTTCGACTCGCGCCTTCGCCGCTCGCCCAGGGCACTCGACATGGCGCGGCCTGCCACGAGCGAGCCTGCGGCTCGCCGTGAGGCGAGCCGCGGCGAGTCGAGTGGTGCGAAAGGGGGGATTCGAACCCCCACGCTCTTGCGAGCGCCAGCCCCTCAAGCTGGTGCGTCTGCCAGTTCCGCCACTTTCGCTCGGAGGGAGATGGCGGGACTCGAGTCCCGCCCTACTTTTTCGGCTGCTGCTGCGCCGGCGCCGCCGGGACGTCGCTCATCAGCGAGCCCGTCTCGCCGCGGCCCATGATGCCGAGCACGATCGCGCCGAGCATGAACAGGATACCGAGCACGGTCGTCGCCTTGGTCAGCACCGTCGCGCCCGCGCGGGCGCCGAACGCCGTCTGGCTGCCGCCGCCGCCAAACGCGCTCGCCATATCGCCTCCCTTGCCCTGCTGCAGCAGCACGACGAGCAGGAGCAGCAGGCACGACACCACGTACAAGGTTGCGACCAGGTAGTAGAGCATAAGCCGTGATTATACCGCGCTTTGCCGGCTTCGCGCCACTATGTCGAAGAACGCGCGGACGTCGAGGCTCGCGCCGCCGACGAGCGCGCCATCGACGTCCGGGCTCATCATCAGCTCGTGAATATTGTCCGGCTTCACGCTGCCGCCGTAGATGACGTGCCCGTGATCCGCGGCGTCAGCGCCGAACCACTGGCGCAACCGGCCGCGGATGTGCGCGTGCGCCTCGGCCGCCTGCTGCGGCGTGGCGTTGCGGCCGGTGCCGATCGCCCACACCGGCTCGTAGGCAATGACCAGCGACGCGATGTCGGCCGCGGTGAGCGCGTCGAGCCCCACCTTGATCTGCCGATCGAGCACGGCGAGCGTCTGGTTCGCCTCGCGCTCCTCGAGCGTCTCGCCGATGCAGACGATCGGCGTGAGCTTCGCCGCGAGCGCCGCGCCGAGCTTGCGGTTCACCGTCTCGTCGCTCTCGTGAAACAGCCGGCGCCGCTCGGAGTGGCCGATGATCACGTACTCGGCGCCTGCCTCGCGCAGCATGCCGGCGCTGATCTCGCCGGTAAACGCCCCCTCGCGTTCCCAGTGGAGATCCTGGCCGGCCACGCCGATCGGCGTGTTCCGCGCGGCTTCGGCGACCGCGTGGATCGCGGTGAACGGCGGCGCGACGACGATCTCGACGCCGCCCATGTCCTTCACCATCCCGCGGAACTCCTTGACGAACACGACCGCCTCGTGGACGGTCTTGAACATCTTCCAGTTCGCCGCGATGAAAGGCGTTCGCATGGAGCCTCCGTAGTGGTTCAGCCGCCGAGCGCGCCGACGCCCGGTAGTTTACGCCCGCCGAGGAACTCGAGCGAGGCGCCGCCGCCCGTCGAGATGTGCGCGATCCGATCCGTGACGCCGGCCTTCGCGACCGCCGCAATCGAATCGCCTCCACCGATGACGGTGGTACCCTGCACCTCCGCAACCGCCCGCGCGACCTCGATCGTGCCGCGCGCGAACGCGTCGATCTCGAACACGCCCATCGGCCCGTTCCATGTCACCGTTCTGGCGCCCTTGATGACGCCGCGATAGACATCGATCGTCTTCGGACCGATGTCGAGCCCCATCCGATCGCCGATCGCCGGGTCGCCGACCTCCAGGGTCTCGGCCGGCGCGCCCGCCTCCGGCTTCGGCCCCTCGGCTTTGCTCGGGGCAGGCGCAACGACGTGATCGACCGGCAACTCGAAGCGGAGTCCCCGTTCCGCGGCCTTGCGCTCCACCTCCTTCGCCGCGTCGAGGAGATCTTCCTCGACGAGCGATGTGCCGACCGGCAGTCCGCGCGCCTTGAAGAAGGTGTACGCCATCGCGCCGCCGATGAGCAGCGCATCGACGCGCGGAATGAGGTTCTGAATGACCTCGAGCTTGTCCGACACCTTCGCGCCGCCGAGCACGGCGACGAACGGCCGCTCGGGATGCTCCAGCACGCGCCCGAGGTACTCGACCTCCTTGGCCATCAGCAGGCCGGCCGCCGACTGTTTGACGTGCCGGACGATGCCTTCGGTTGACGCGTGGGCGCGGTGCGCGGAGCCGAACGCGTCGTTGACGTAGACGTCCGCCAGTTCCGCGAGCTCGGCGGCGAAGCCGGCGTCGTTCTTCTCCTCCTCCCCGTGGAAGCGGAGGTTCTCGAGCAGCACGACGCCGCCGACGCCGGCGCGCTCGATCGCCTGGCGAGCGGCGTCACCGACGCAATCGTCAGCGAACTCGACCGGACGCCCGAGCAGCTCGGACAGCCGCGCCGCGACGGGACGCAGCGAGTAGTCCGGATTCACCTTGCCCTTCGGCCGCCCGAGATGCGACGCGAGGATGACCGTGGCGCCGCGCTCGAGCGCATGACGAATGGTCGGCAGCGAGGCGCGGATGCGCGTGTCATCGCCAATCGTCCCGTTCTTGACCGGGACGTTGAAGTCCACGCGCATGAACACGCGCTTCCCGGCGAGATCGAGGTCGGTGATGCGGCGCACTTACAGCCCCTTTTCGACGAGGAATCGCAGCAGGTCGACGCAGCGGCTCGAGTAGCCCCACTCGTTGTCGTACCACGAGAGGATCTTCACGAAGTCGCCGTCCATCACGCTGGTGTAGGGCGCGTCGAGAATCGAGGAGTGCGCGTTCCCCTTGAAGTCGATCGAGACGAGCGGCGCTTCGACGTACTGCAGGATGCCCTTCAGCGCGCCGTCCGCCGCTGCCTTCATCGCGGCGTTGACCTCTTCCTTCGACGTCTTCCTGCCGACGATCGCCGCGAGATCGACGACCGAGACGTTCGGCGTCGGCACCCGCATGGCGATGCCATCGAGCTTCCCCTTCAGCTCCGGCAGCACTTCGCCCACCGCCAGCGCCGCGCCGGTCGTCGTCGGGATGATCGACAGCGCCGCCGCGCGCGCGCGCCGCAGGTCCTTGTGCGGCAGATCCAGCAGTTGCTGGTCGGTCGTGTACGAGTGGATGGTCGTCATCCACCCCTTCTGGATGCCGAAGGTCTCGTGCAGCACTTTCGCGACGGGCGCGAGACAGTTCGTCGTGCACGAGGCGTTGGAGACGATGTGGTGCGACTTGGCGTCGTACTTCTCGTTGTTCACGCCGAGCACGACGGTGATATCCGGCTTCTTCGCCGGGGCCGTGACCACCACCTTCTTCGCGCCCGCGTCGAGATGCTTCGCCGCGTCGTCGCGCTTGGTGAAGAGGCCCGTCGATTCGAACACGACGTCCACTCCGAGCGACTTCCACGGGAGCTGAGCGGGATCCTTGACCGACAGCACCTGGAACTCGTCCTTGCCGACCGAGATCCGATCGCCCTTGGCGGCGATGTCCGCGTTGAGGTTGCCGAGGATCGAGTCGTACTTCAGCAGGTGCGCGAGCGTCTCGGCGTTGGTCAGGTCGTTGACGGCGACGAAGTCGAACGCGCTGTCGCCCATCGCGGCGCGCATGATGTTCCGGCCGATGCGGCCGAAGCCGTTGATCCCCACTTTGATGGCCATGTCAGCTTTCCTCCGGCGCCGTGCAGACGGCTGCAGCGGTCTGTAGTAGTGCAAACAACTGATTCTAATGAACGGCTCCGAGGTCGGTCAAACCGTGGTACATTCGAAATTCACCGGGTTTTCATTCCGTTTTTCGATGTATTTCGTCTACAGCATTCTCATCGTCGCCTTCTTCGTGGTGATGTCGCCGTACCTGATCTACCAGGCGGTGCGCTACCGCAAGTACGTGCGCTCGCTGCCGCAGCGGCTCGGCTATCTGCCGGTGTCGTTCAACTTCGACGGCGACGAGTCGATCTGGATTCACGCGGTCTCGGTCGGCGAGGTGCTGACCGCGCGCGCGCTGCTGCCCGAGCTCCGCGAGCGCTACCCGCGCCTGCGCATCTTCCTCTCGACGACGACGATGACGGGGCAGCAGATTGCGCGCAACAACCTGCAGTACGTCGACGACGTCTTCTACTTCCCGTTCGATTTCAGCTTCATCGTCAAGCGCACGCTCGAGCTCGTGAAGCCGCGGCTGTTCATCATGATGGAGACCGAGATCTGGCCGAACCTGCTGCGCGAATGCCGTCGCGCCGGGGTGCGGACGATGCTGGTCAACGGCCGCATTTCTTCGCGGTCGTATCCGCGCTATCGGCTCGCGCGCGGCTTCTTCCGTCGCGTGCTGCAGGACGTCGATCGCTTCTGCATGCAGAGCGACGAATCGGCGCGGCGCGTCATCGACATCGGCGCCGAGCGTGACCGCGTGGTCGTCACCGGATCGCTGAAGTTCGATTCACTGGAGATCCCGGGTTCGACGGTTCCAGACCGCGGCCGCAACCGCGTGCTGCGCTACTTCCGCATCAGTCCGGATCGCCCGGTGATCATCGCGGCCAGCACGCTGAAAGGCGAAGAGGAGCCGGTGCTCGAGGCTTTCCAGCGCATCCGCGCGACGCTGGCGAACCCGCTGCTAATCATCGCGCCGCGCAAGCCGGAGCGGTTCGACGAGGTGGAGCGGCTGGCGCGCCGCGGTGGCTGGAACGTCACGCGGCGCACGGAGCTCCGCGTCGACGCCGAGCCGCGGCAGGACGTCGTCGTGCTCGACACGATCGGCGAGCTCGCGCAGCTCTATCAGGTGGCGACCGCCGTGTTCGTCGGTGGAAGCCTGGTGGACTGGGGCGGGCACAACATCCTCGAGCCCGCGGTCTTCGGAAAGCCCATTGTCTTCGGGCCCCACATGCAGAACTTCGCGGAGATCGCGCAGACGTTCCTGGAGAACGGCGCGGCGATCCAGATCCAGAGCGGCCGCGAGCTCGAGACCGTCCTGCTCGACCTGCTCGGCGATCCCGTGCGCCGCGCGAGCCTCGGCGCCGCCGCCCGCGCGCTCGTCGAGGCCAACCGCGGCGCGCGCGCCCGCAGCCTCGCCGTCGTCGGGCAGCTCCTGCCGCCGTCGGCCGGCGGCGTCGTCCGACCATTCCGGCGCATTCACTAATTGGGGATCTCGCGTTCTCAGGAGCAGGGGAGAAGGGGAGCAATCTCTTCTTTACAGAAGGAATTAGCTGCTTCCCTTCTCCGTTGCTGCTCGGAAAATGAGAGCCGCTGGACGGGCAGACGGCCGGCTGCGCGATCAGGAAGGCACGAAGCCACAAAGACACGAAAACAACAGGGCTTCGTGCCTTCGCGCCTTCGTGTCTTCGTGGGAGCCGCAGGCTGGCGTGGCCGCGGACTTTCATGCTGCGGGGTGAGCGGAGCTCATGGTGACTCCTGTGAAGGCGACTGACGACAGGGGCTGTGTCGAGGCGTGACCATTTTGGCGTGCTGCAGCGATCAGGCAGTGTGACCCGTGGTACCTTCACACCTGTGCTGAGCAGCGTGTACGCGGCAATCGTCCGGCGCCGCCGCGAGTACTACGCCGCGCGGCCGCACCTGCGCCGACGGCTGCGGCGGCCGGTGATCAGCGTCGGCAACCTGGCGGTCGGCGGCCGCGGGAAGACGCCGGTCGTCGCCCACGTCGCGAAGCTGCTGCTCGAGATGGGCGAGCGGCCCGCCATCCTGAGCCGCGGTTACGCTCGACGCGAAGCCGCCGACGGCGTCGTCGTCGTCCGGGATCCGAAGGACATCCGCGCGGACATCGACCGCGCGGGCGACGAGCCGCTGATGCTCGCGCGCCAGGTGCCCGGCGCGATCGTGCTGTCGTCGCCCGATCGCTATCTCGCCGGCCGTCTTGCCGAGCACCACTTCGACGCCACGGCGCACATTCTCGACGACGGCTTCCAGCACCTGCAACTCGATCGCGACGTCGATCTCGTGATCGTCGGCCGGGACGATGTGAAGGAGCCGGTGACGGTGCCGGGGGGGCGGCTGCGTGAGCCGATGGATACGCTCGTCGCCGCCGATGCGGTGATTACGTCTGAACCCGACCTCGAGGTGGACACGCGCGGCGTCGACATCCCGGTGTTCCGCTGGTCGCGCCGCATCGGCGATCCACCGGGGATCGCGGTCGACCGCGGCTCGCGATCGGTGTTTGCCGTCGCCGGCATCGCGCACCCGCACCGATTCGTTGCCGACGTGCGCGCGGCAGGATGGCAGGTTGCCGGCGCGATGGCGTTCCGCGACCACTACGCGTACTCGACGCGCGATCTGGAACGCATCGTCGCCGCCGCGCGTGCGGCGGGAGCGTCGGCGATCCTGACGACGGAGAAGGACTACGTCCGGCTGCTCCGGTACCGTCCGTTCGGGATGCCGATCGGGTGGCTGCCGCTTACAATGGAACCCGACGCGCCGACCGATTTCCGGCAGTGGCTCGCCGGCTCGATCGCCGCGGCCCGCGACGTCATCATTGACTGAGGAACACAGGCCGATCTTCCGGCATCGTCTCGAGTACGGCGCCGTCGTCAGCGTCGTGTCGCTGGTGCGCCGGGTGCCGATGCAGGCCGTGCTGGCGGGAGGCGCGCTGCTCGGCACGGCGTTCTATCTGTTCGACAGGCCGCACCGGCGGCTCGCGCTGGCGAATCTGCGGACGGCCTTTCCGCATCGAACGGAAGGCGAGTGCCGGACGATCGCGCGCGAGATGTTCGCGCACTTCGGCCGGCTGCTGATGGCGCTCCTCAAGTTCAGCACGATGACGCCGCAGCAGATGATGGCGTGCGTCGAGTTCGAGGGGGAGGAGCGCGTGCGCAGCGCGCATGGCCTCGGACGGGGCGTGCTGCTGTTCACCGGGCATTTCGGCTTCTGGGAGATCAACGCCCTGGTGCACGCGATCGCGCTCCACCCGATCGCGGTGCTGGCGCGGCCCCTCGACAACCCGTTGCTGCACGATCTGCTCGAGCGCGTGCGGACGTCGACCGGCAACACCGTCATCTACCGCAAGGGCGCGCTGCGCCGCGTGCTGCGGGCGCTCGAGTCGAACCAGGCGATCGCGGTGCTGATCGACCAGCACATTCAGACGGCGGATGCGGTGTTCGTCGACTTCTTCAACCGGCCGGCGGCGACGACCTCCGCGCTGGCGGCAATCGCGCTGCGGACCGGCGCCCCGGTCGTACCGGTGTTCGCGCTGCCGCTCGCCGGCGGCCGGTTCCGGATGGTCTACGAGCACGCCGTCGATCCGCCGCGGCGCGACGATCCCGACGCGATCCGTGAGTTCACGCAGCGATGCACCGACGTGCTGGAGATGTACGTGCGGCGTTACCCGAACCTGTGGCTCTGGATGCACCGCCGCTGGCGCGACGTCGGCCCGCCGCCCGAGCGCGTCGGCGGGATGTTCCCGGTGGCCAGCAATGAGGACGTGAGGGACGGATAGCCTGCCGGCTTGCACGAAGGCACGAAGACACGAAGTCACGAAAGCAATATTGTTGGCTTCGTACCTTCAAGCCTTCGTGTCTTCGTGCCTTCGTGCCTTCGTGTCGGCCGAAGGCTGGAATCGTGACGATCGTTACAGCGTGACAAGTGGATCCCGTGCGAAGAGATCTCCATCGCCTCGTCATCCGCACGCCGAACTGGCTCGGCGATGCGGTCCTCGCGCTCCCCGCCATCGCCGCGGTGCGCCGGGCGTATGCGGGCGCGACCCTCGCGATCGCCGCGCCTCCCTCGATCGCGCCGCTGTTCGAGGAAGACACGCTTGCGCAGCAGAACGAACTGGTGACGCTCGCCGACGCGCGCGACATCGCGGCGCTCCGGGACGGCCGCTTCGACGCCGTCCTGCTCCTCCCGAATTCGTTCCGCTCGGCATGGAATGCGCGTCGCGCCGGCATCGTTGAGCGATGGGGCTACGCGGCAGCGGGCCGAAGCCTTCTCCTCACGCGCGCCGTGAAGCGGCCTGCAGGCAAAGTGCACCAGGCGGAGTACTACCGCGCGCTGGTGCGCGGGCTGGGCATCGACGTGAACAGCGACGAACTGCCTCGTGTCGGCGCGCGACCGGAAACGCTGGCGCGAGCCGATGCGTTGTTCGATGACGAGCGGGTCCCTCCCGATCGCCCGATCGTGGGCTTTGCGCCCGGCGCGGCGTACGGACACGCGAAGCGCTGGCCGCCGCGGCGCGTGGCAGAGACGATCGTCAGGCTGTCGCGCGAGCCGGGCGCGACGTGCGTCCTCGTCGGCGCCGCCGGCGACCGCGCCGCAGGCCGTGAGATAGAATCAGCGCTGCCGCCGGACGTCCGCATCGTCAATCTCACCGGCCGCACGGACCTCCGTCTACTGATTGGGATCCTCGCCCGCTGCGACGCGTTCGTCTCGAACGACTCCGGCGCGATGCACCTCGCGGCTGCGACGGGTGTTCCGGTGACGGCAATCTTCGGCCCGACCGACGAGCGCGAGACGGCGCCACTCGGGGCACACGACGTGCTGATTCACGACGTGTTCTGCCGTCCGTGCATGCTGCGTGAATGCCCGATCGATCATCGCTGCATGAAGGGCATCACCGTGGCTCGAGTGGTTGGCGCCGTCAGCGAGAGGCTGGAAGCGGGCCGGGGGGCCGGGGGGCCGGGGAACCTGGGAGCCGAGGGTTAGGGGAGCTGGGAGTGAGCGCCAGACGCGCGGTGTTTCTCGATCGTGACGGGACGATGCTGGAGGAGGCGGGGTATCTCGCGTCGCTGGATCGCCTCGTCTTCTTTCCGTTCACGCTCGACGCGGTCCGGTTGCTGAACCGCGCGGGTTTCGCCGTCGTCGTGATCACGAACCAGGCGGGGATCGCTCGAGGAATCGTGAAGGAGGCATTCGTCGCCGAGGCACACGCGCACATCGCCGACCGCGCGGCGGAGGCGGGGGCGCGGATTGACGGGTTCTACTACTGCCCGCATCACCCGGAGGGCATCGTCGAGACGCTGCGCTGCACGTGCGACTGCCGCAAGCCGGCGCCGGGACTCCTGCGGCGAGCGGCCGCGGACCTCGACCTCGATCTCACGGCGTCGTACATGGTCGGCGACAAGTTCGAGGATGTCCTGGTCGGCCAGGCAGCCGGCGCTCGCAGCGTGCTCGTGCGCACGGGATACGGCCGCGGCACGGAGCAGCGGGTGGCACGCGAGGGCGTGGCGCCGGCGGCAGTCGCGGACAATCTCATGGGGGCGGTCTCCTGGATCCTGCGCGCGTCATGAAGCGCTCCAGCCACACGATCGATCGGGACCGGCTGCTGTCGCTCGTCGACGGCTTTGCGAAGGCGCGCGTGCTGGTCTTCGGCGATCTGCTCGTCGACGAGTTCATCTACGGCGAGATCGCGCGCGTTTCCCGCGAAGCGCCCGTTCTGATTCTCAACTACGACTCGACGGAGATCGTGCCCGGCGGCGCCGGCAACGCGGCGAGCAACGTCGCGGCGCTCGGCGGCCGCGTGTCGACCGTCGGCGTTGCCGGCGTCGACGAACCCGGCCGGCGCGTGCTCGAGATTCTGGACGGCCGCGGCGTCAACCAGCGCGGCGTGGTCCGCGGCCGGCGCTACGTGACGCCGACGAAGACGCGCATCCTCGCGGGCGGCGTCCACTCCGCCAAGCAGCAGGTCGTGCGAATCGATCGCGTCGCGCGGTCGAACGCCGCCGAGCGCGATCTGCAGCGTGTCGCGTCGCGGCTGTTGACGGCGGCAGCACGATGCGACGCACTTCTCGTCTCCGACTACGGCAGCGGGCTCGTGACGCCGGCGCTCGTACGGGCCACACGCGAACGCCTCAGGAGCGATGGCACGGGGCAGTCGCTGGTGCTCGTCGATTCGCGGTACTCGCTGCTGCGGTACCGCGGCATCACGACGTGCACGCCGAACGAATCCGAGCTGGAGCAACTGTTCGACACGAGGATCGGCGACAACGCGCGCGAGCTCGAACGATGCGGCCGGCAGTTGCTCGACGCGACGCGTGCCCCCGCCGTACTCGTCACGCGCGGCAGCCGCGGCATGGCACTCTTCGAGCGGAAGCGGCCAACCGTTCACATCCCGATCGTCGGATCCGACCAGGTCACCGACGTGACCGGCGCCGGCGACACCGTCATCGCGACGATGACGCTCGCGCTTTCGGCTGGCGCAACGTTCGAGGAAGCCGCACATCTGGCCAACTATGCCGGTGGCGTCGTCGTGATGAAGCGCGGGACCGCGACCGTCAGTGCCGATGAACTGCGGCAGGCGGTGCAGGCGCACCGTGGCTGAAATCCTGCCGCGCGACGCGCTCGCGGCGGCCATCGAAGCCGAGCGCCGCGCCGGCCGCACGATCGCGTTCGCCAACGGCATCTTCGATCTGCTGCACGTAGGCCACATTCGCTACCTGCAGGCGGCGGCCGCCGAAGCGGATCGCCTCGTCGTCGCCGTCAATGACGATGCGAATGCGGCGTTGAAGGGACCGGGCCGGCCGATTCTGAAGGCGGCGGATCGCGCCGAGCTCGTGGCGGCCATCCGCGGCGTCGACTACGTCACCATCTTCCCCGAGCGCACTGTCGAAGCGCTGCTCGCGCTGCTGCGGCCCGACGTCCATTGCAAGGGGACCGACTACACGACCGCCACCGTGCCCGAGCGCGAGACCGTCCTCGCTTACGGCGGCCGCATTGCCATCGTCGGCGACCCGAAGCATCATTCCACGCGCGACTTGATTGCTCGCATCCGCCGATGAAGGCGCCCAGCCTCGATCGTCGTCACTGGTGCGGCCGGAACGGAGCCAGCGGCGTAGCGCTGGCGCAGTGCAGGCCGCCTGGCGGGGTGCAGGGGCCCCCGCCATCCAAGCGATGACGAATATCCTCATTGTCCGCTTAGGGGCGCTCGGAGACGTCGTCCACGCCATCCCTGCCGCCGCGGCGCTGCGCGCCGCGTTCCCGGATGCCCGCATCGACTGGCTCGTCGAGGCGAAGCACCGCGAGATCCTGGACCTCGTCACCGTCATCGATCGCGTCATCCCGGTCAGGCGCGCGAGCGTGACGGGTTGGTCCGAGGCCGTGAAGGAGCTGCGGCAGACGGCGTATGACGTCGCGCTCGACCTGCAGGGACTGATGAAGTCGGCGGTTCTGGCGCGCGCCTCGGGCGCGGCGCGGGTAATCGGCTTCTCGATCTGGCACCTGCGCGAGAAGACGGCGCGTCCGTTCTATTCGCAGACCGGATCGGATGATGTCGGAACCCACGTCATTCAGAAGAACCTGAAGCTGCTGGAGACGATCGGCGTGAAGGACGATCGCATCGCGTTCCCGCTGGCGCACGTCGAGTCGGCCGCGTTGCGGTCGATCCGGTCGATGGCCGGCGACGGGCAGCCGTTCGCGCTGATCAATCCCGGTGCGGCGTGGCCGAACAAGCGATGGCCGGCGGAGCGGTTCGGCGAAATCGCGACGTTCCTCCGCGACGTGCGCGGCATCGCCTCGTTCGTCTTGTGGGGGCCCGGAGAGGAGCAGCTCGCACGTGCCGTGGCGGAAGCGTCCGCCGCCGCCGCGCGCCCGGCGCCGCCGACGTCCGTCGCGGATCTGCTGGCGCTCAGCCGCGAAGCGTCGCTGATGATCTCGGGCGACACCGGACCACTGCACATCGCCGCTGCGGCCGGCACGCCGACGGTCGCGATCTTCGGTCCGACCGATGCCTCGCGCAACGGCCCGTGGTCGGCAGACGATGTGGTGATTTCGCGCTACGAGGGCTGCGGCTGTCATTACGATCGCCGTTGCCGTCGATCGTCCTGGTGTCTCGGCGGCGTCACCGTCGCGGAGGTGACCGCTGCCGTGCAGCAGCGGCTGTCGCTTCATGGCTGATCTGCTGCGACACGTCGCGTCCCGGGCCCGCCTCGCCGAAGCGCTCGCGCGGAGGCGGGTGCCGCTGGGATTTGCGTTCGGCGCGCTGGTCCTCTGGCTGGCGCGGCCGACGCCGCGGTCGCTCGCGATCGGCGCACCGATCGCCGTCGCCGGCGAGCTGCTGCGCGTGTGGGCGGCTGGGCATCTCGAGAAGGGCAGGGAGGTGACGACGTCCGGGCCGTACCGGCTGACGCGGCATCCTCTTTATCTGGGATCGACGCTGATCGGCGTCGGCCTCGCGATCGGCGCGGCAAGCGCCGCGGTCGCCGTCGTCGTGCTCGCGTATCTCGTCATCACGCTTACGGCGGCGATCAGGACCGAGGAGTCACACCTGACGGAGAAGTTCGGCGAGGTCTACCCGGCGTATCGGGAAGGGCGCGTGGCCGGCAAGGCGCGGCGGTTCAGCCTCGAGCGGGCGATGCGCAATCGCGAGTACCGCGCGGTGATCGGCGTGGCCGTCGTCCTCGCCTGGCTGCTGTGGCGCGCCGCGATGTAGGATGGAATTGCGCCAGCAACGGACCAGGCCGGGCGGTTAGCTCAGTTGGTAGAGCATCGGCTTTACACGCCGAGTGTCACAGGTTCGAGTCCTGTACCGCCCACCAGCCTTCGCTCCACGATCCAGGCGAAGGCTGTCTCGCCGTAGCGGCGCAGCCGCAGAGGCGGACCTGATTACCCTGCGAAGGGACTCGAGCTACGGCTAGGCAAGCTCTCGCGGTTGCGCCTCGTCGAATCGAACAGATATAATTGATGTCTTCCGCATGTTCCTGCCGGCGCTGCAGAGGAGATGCGGACTGACCCGAGCGGGGTCGTAGTTCAGTTGGTTAGAACGCCGGCCTGTCACGCCGGAGGTCGCGAGTTCGAGTCTCGTCGGCCCCGCCAACTTTATCCGAGGGGCTTCGCCCCTCGGACTCCCCTACACGCGCTCTTGCTCGGCGCTTCGCCGCCTCGCTCCGATCGCGTGGCTCGCTCGCTACGCTCGCTCGCGCTGCCGACCCTTCGCCCCTCGGCTTGTCCGCCGTAGCTTTGGCGCAGGCGGAACTCCCCCACACGCGCTCTCGCTCGGCGCCTCGCCGCCTCGCTCCGATCGCGTGGCTCGCGCGCGCCGCTCGCTGGCGCTGCCGGCCCTTCGGCCCTCGGCTTGTCCGCCGTAGCCTTGGCGCAGGCGGAACTCCCCTACACGCGTTCTCGCTCGGCGCTTCGTCGCCTCGCTCCGATCGCGTGGCTCGCTCAGTTCGCTCGCGCTGCCGGCGCTTCGCCCCTCGGCCTTGTCCGCCGCAGCTTTGGCGCAGGCGGAACTCCTCGACACGCGCGCTCTCGCTCGCACTCGGCTTGAAGGCGGACAAGGAACGCCCGACGGAGGTCGGGCGTTCTTCTTCTTGCCCACTCTCAGCACACCAGACACATCACGGCCGCACGGCCATCCCGTGGAGCGCCCAACCGGTCGTAGCCGGCGGCGCGATCGGCAGGTAGTCGATCTCTCCGGTCTGCGTGTTCACCCGTGCGAGCTCTCCCGCAAATCGCAGCGCGACGTACACGTGGACTCCCTTGCGCGCGAAGCTGTCTGGAGCGTCGGCCACGCCGGGCGTTCGATCGAGCGAGATCGTGCCAACCTCGCCGCTATTGAGATTGAGCACTTTCACCAGCTCGGATGCTGGAGCGCTGATGTAGGCGCGCTTCTCGTTCGCTGACACGATCAGCCCGTGGATGCCGGGCGCAATAGCGCCGAAGCTGGTGTCCTCGGTGAGCGTGTCGGTCATCGTGTCCAGCCGATAGAAGTGGCCCTGGCCGGCGTTCCCGATCAGGAAGATCGTCCGGCCGTCTTTCGAACTCGCGAAGCCGCAGGTCACGCCGCCGGCCGTCGGCAGCTTGTTGATCACCGTCATCGTCGCCACGTCGACGACGGCGATGCCGGGGCCGAACACCGACACGTACGCTCGCTGGCCGTCGGGGCGGAACGCGACGCAGAGGGGACCAGGTCCCGCGATTGCCGCGGCGACGTTCACCTCGGCCACCGGCGTCCAGGTTTCCGCTTCTTCGTCCGCCGCAATCTTCGTCAGCATTCCCGTCGTCCGGTTTGCCGACAGCAGGATCGATCCATCAGGCGATGGGACCGTGTGGTGCGTCCAGTCCGGGCCGAGGTCGATCGTCGCGACGACTTGCCGGTCCTGCGCACGCACCACCGCCAGCGTGCCGTCGCCGAGATTCGACACGTACGCGTACGAGCCGTCGGGCGAGAACGTGATGGTGTGGGGCTCGGCGCCGGGCCAGAGTGGCACGGTTTCGAGTTCGCCGATTCCGCGCAGGATCTTCAACTCGTTCGTGTTCTGTGCGGTGATCCAGATCTCGCCGCTGTCATTCGCGGCGGCGCGAACGACGAGCGCGATCGCCAGCAGAACCGCCAGTTTGGTGCGATGGACAGGATTCATAGAAAGCTCCTCCTGTCCCATCCAGGCGGGAAAGACGGATGAAAAGTGCAGGCGGGTCGGCGGGCTGTGTCAGCGCGCGTTCAAGCGAAACTGCGCCACGGTCCGATCCGAGATGTCGAGCTGGTTGACGCGCTTCAAGACATCCCGGAACGGCTGGAAGCTGCGAAGCGCGTCCCACTTCGGCTGGACGCCGAGGGCCGACACCTGCACCGTCTTGTCGTCGACGGCCTTGTTGAGCGCAATCATCGCTTCCTCGTTGCGTTCCAGCGCATGAAGCGCCAGCGCGCGCGCGTAATGGTGCGCGGGAGGAATCTTCGCGAGGGCTGTTTCTGCCTCGTCTCGACGTCCCATCGACGCCAGCACGTGAGCCCTCAACGACGCGTTCAGCCTACTGCCGCCGAGCTCGACGGAACGCTCGAAGGCGCGCAGCGCGTCTTCGAAGCGCCGGAGGCCGATGAGCGCGTCCGCCCTGAACGTGTGTGCCGTCCACAACGTCGGATCGGTCGCGCTCACGGTGACATCGAGATGCCTCAGCGCGCCCTCGTAGTCGCGCGCCATCACCAGGTGCAGCCCCTGCATGGCGCGCGCCTGCGGCCACAGCGGGTCGATTTCCTGCGCGCGCCGGATCTCGTCCATCGCTTCCTTTTGGCGCCCGGTGTGGGAGTAGAAGTTTCCGAGGAACAGGTGCGAATCCGCGTGGTTCGGCTGGAGATTCAACGCGTGCCTCAGGTACTTCTCCGCCGCCGGGAAATCCCAGTCGTACGACAGTGCCTTCGTTCCGAGTACCGAGTACGCCTCGGCGTTCGCCGGGTCCAGCTGCAGCGCTCGGCGCGCCGCATTCTCGGCGAGCGGAAACGCCTGCTTCGGCGGCAGCCCCCCTGTGATCGGCATGCGCTTGTATGCCGATCCGAGACCCGCATACGCGTCTGCGTACTCGGAATCCAAGTCGATGGCTTCCTGGAAGAATTGCGCGGCCCGCTTCAGATCCTCGGCCACGGGGCGGAGCACGATGGCGCGGCCGCGAAGGTACGCTTGGCTCGCGCGTTGGTTGCGCGTCCCGCGCTTCGCGGCCGTCGCGCGCGTGGCGACGTCCAGCGCCTTCGCGACCCTCGGAATGACGTGAGAGACGAGCGCCGTATCGACCGGGCTGCTACGGTCGGCGGGGAGCTCGAGCGGCTCGAGCGCCATCACGCGGCCGTCGGCCGCAGAGAACAACTGTGCCGTCGCCACCGCCCGTCCGTTCTGGCGTGACAACTTGCCCGAGAGCACGTGCGTCGCCGACAAGCGCCGTACCGCTTCACGCGCGTCCTTCGTTTCCCAGCCCGCGGTATCCACGGCCGCCAGTACCCGGCCGCTCGCGAGCTGCTGACCGAGACGATCAGCCAGCAGCGCGGCGAGCCCGAGCCCCAGGAGCTCGCTTCCATCGGCTGCAGGCGTCAGCTCGAAGGGCATGACAGCCAGCGTGATCTCGGCAGCGCCGGAGGAGCGCGACGATTGCCACAGCGTCCACGCAGCCGCTGTGCCTGCGAGCACGATTGCGACGAGCGCAACCGCGATCCAAGGGGCGGGACGGCGACGCCCATGCCCACGTCCGATCGAGCCCGGCAGCCGGATTCCACGGCGCCGCCGCGGCGCGTGGGTCTCGACGCGTTGCAGCGCTTCGATCACGTCACCGGCCGACTGGAAGCGCGCGTCCGGTGATTTCTCGAGCAATTTCACGACGACGTCCGCGAGGGCTGGCGGCACGTCGTCGCGACAGGCAAGGGCATCGGAGGGCGGGTCGTGGAGAATCGCGTGCAGCGTCTCGACCATGTGCTCGCGCCCGAACGCGCGCGCGCCGGTCAGCATCTCGAAGAGCACCGCTCCGAGCGCAAACAGATCCGCGCGCGCATCGATGGCCTGGCCGCGGATCTGCTCCGGGGAGAGATAGCCGGCGGTGCCGAGCACGACGCCGGTCACGGTGGCGAACCCGTCGCGGCCCGGCTCGTCCTGCGCCAGCTTGGCGATGCCGAAGTCGAGAATCTTCGTCGCGCCCGAGTGGGTACGGACGATGTTCTCCGGCTTCAGGTCGCGGTGGACGAGGCCGGCGGCGTGCGCGGCACCAAGTCCGCGTGCGATTTCGATCCCGATCCGCACCACGACGTCCACCGCCATCGGCCCGCTCGCAATGCGCGCGCGCAGCGTCTCCCCCTCGAGCAGCTCCGCGACGAGGTAGGCCCGATCGTCGACGCGTCCCACGTCGTACACGCGGACGACGTTGGGATGGTCGAGCGATGCCGTCATGCGCGCTTCGTGCATGAAACGCTCGACGCGCTGTGGATCGTTGGTTCTCGACTGGGCCAGCACCTTGACGGCGACGTCGCGGCGCAGCCGTTCATCCGTGGCGCGGTAGACGTCGCCGGTGCCGCCGCGGGCGAGCAGGTTCACGAGGCGATAGGGGCCGATCAACGAGTCCGCCGACACCAGGGGGTCGTCCTGCGCCAGCTCCTCTGCGGCGAGAACCAGCGCCGGTGTTTCGAGGAAACCGGGAAGGTGTCCGCTGGAGTCGACGAGGGCGTCGGCGTCCGCAAGCAGATCGGGGTGTTCGACCGCCAGCCGCGCACGCAACCGATCGCGGCCCGCGGGATCGGCCGCCAGCCACTCGTTGTACCAGGCGGACAGGTACTCCCACTGGTCGGTCTTCATCGCGACTCACCTCGAGCGAGTTCCCGATAGAGCCAGGCGCGCGCCGTGTTCCAGTCGTTGATCACGGTTCGGACGGACATTTCGAGGGCGTGCGCGGTTTCCTCGACGCTGAATCCGCCAAAGAACCGCAGTTCGACGACCTGCGCCGCGCGCGGGTTCACCGCCGCGAGCGCTTCAAGCGCATCTTCGAGGGCTATCACGTCGACGCGCCTTCCGGCTGCGGCCACGTCGATGCCGTCGAGCGGAATCGCGTCGACGCCGTCGCCGCGCTTGCTTGCGCGCCGCGCACGCGCGGCGTCTACGAGCACGCGGCGCATCATTCCCGCCGCGGTGGCGAAGAAGTGCGCCCGGTTCTGCCACTGCACGCCGCTCCAGTCGAGCAGCCGCAGGTACGACTCATTGATGAGCTCGGTCGGACGCCAGCGGCCGTCGCGCCGCTCGTCGGCGAGGATGCGCCGCGCGAGCTCACGCAGGTCCTGGTGGACGACCGTGGCCAGGACCGCGAGCGCATCCCGATCGCCCTGGCTCCACGCCTGCAGGAGACCCGTCACATCGCGGTCGTTCGGCACGTCGCCCGGAGTGTAACCCCGTTGCACTTCTTCCGGCAGCTTTCCGCCCGAACCAGTAGCGGCGGTTATGGAGGAGGGAGCATGCACCGGAAGACCGACTGGATTACAGCTTTGTTGGGCGCGATCGCCGTCGCGTGCGCGACGAGCACGGCGGCGTGCGGCGACACCCCCACGGCGCCCGAACCGCGCACGATCAACAGCCTGTCCGGCACCGTCCGTGACGTGTGCGGGCTGGTGCCTCTCGAAGGTGCCGTCGTGACGCACACGGGGACGAGCCGCTCGGTGACGACGGACAGGCGCGGCGCGTACTTGATCTATGAACTGCCGTCCGGCAGCTCAATCATTACCGTCGCGATGGATGGCTACGAGAGTGTGACCACGTCCGTGGACGTATTCGGCGTGACGCCACTGGATCTTCGCCTGGTGCCGGTGCGGCCGCGGGAACCGCTTCCGCCGGCGGCGCTCTCGGGTGTCGTCTACGAAAAGACCGCGGCCGGCCAGGTACCGGTGGCCGGTGTTCTGGTCGAGGACTCGAATACGCACATTTCTTCGAAAACGGATGCCGAGGGTCGCTACCGGCTCGTCTTCGAAAGCCGCGAGTGCAGCCGGTTCGACGGTTCCGTGAGCCTCTATGTCGCCAAGGAGGGATATCAGACGATCGGGCGCTCGGAGATAGGCGTGTCGGGCGACACACACCTCGACATCGAAATCATGCGCCGCTAGGTGGCAGCTTGGGTGATAATCATCGGCCCCCCGGCGGAGGTCACATGCACACCCGACACCGTCCAGGCGGAGCGCGCCTGTGGCCGCTCGCGCTCGTCGCTACGGTCGCCATGGCGCTCCCCACGGAGCTGGCCGCGCAGAGCCTGACCGGCGCGCTCCGGGGAACCGTCACGGACTCCCACGGGGGCAGCGTCGCCGGCGCTGTCGTGCGCATCAGCTCCGCCGCCCTGATCGACGGCTCGCTGGAGATCACCACAAACGAAAGAGGACAGGCGCGTTTTCCGGTTCTGCCTCCCGGCAGGTATGCGCTGGAGATCACCAAGTCCGGCTTCACGCGGGCGGAGGTGCGCGGTATCGAGATCGGCGCCGGCGAGACGCTCGAACGGACCGTCATCCTGCAGCCTGGCGGCGTATCGGAATCGGTCGTCGTCACGGGAGAGACGTCGCGCTTGATTGGCCGTCAGCCGGGATTGGCGACGCGGTTCGGTCCCGACGATCTCAGAACCCTCCCGACGCGCCGCGCCAGCATGTTCGATTTCGTGCGCGCGGCGCCGGGAATCTCCCCGACGTCGCCGTCGAGCGGCACGGCCACGACCCTGTCGGCATTTGGCTCCGGCATCAACACGAACGCGTTCCTGATCGACGGTACGAACTTCACGTGTCCATGCGTCGGCGTGGCGCGATCGGAACCGGGGATAGATTTCATTCACGAAGTCCAGGTTCAGACGGCGGGAGCCTCTGCCGAATTCGGCAACATCCAGGGCGCGGTGATCAACGTGATCACGCGGCAGGGGAGCGACCGGTTCCTTTATGACGCGTCGTCCTACTGGCAGCCGGCCGCGCTCACGAGCCAGCCGGTGCGGCTGCCGTTGGGCGGCTTCAGCGCGCGGGAAACCGGATACGAGCGCGTGCGCTACCGCGACGCGACGGCGAATGCTGGTGGTCCGGTCGTTCGCAACCGGCTGTGGTTTTTCACCGGCTACCAGCATCTGCGCGATTACGACAGTCAGCCGGGCACCGATCGCGCGCGGCCACGGCGGTACGAGCAGGACAAAGTCGTCGGCAAGTTGACCTGGCGTCCGGCGGCGGGCTGGACGGTGTTCAGCAGCTTTCACGAGGAATTCTGGGTCAACCCGCAGCAGCCGACGATCAACCGGCCGTACGAGGCGACGCTGCGCGTGAGCGCGTCCGTACCCGCGTTTACCTTCGGACACGTGATGCACGCCCTGTCCGCCAACACGATGTGGGACATGCGCGTGGGCCGCTTCGTCTACGACCAGGACAGCCAGCCGAGCACCGGCGATCTGACGGCAGTGTCGCGGGTCGATAGAGCGACGAACGTACTGAGCGGCGCTCCGCCGATCCTCACGAAGATCATGCTGGGACGGACGAGCGCCAAGGGAACGCTCAGTCACTACCGCGCGGGACTCTTCGGCGCCGATCACGATTTGAAGGCAGGGGGACAAGTCGAACGGGGCGGCCACAGCGTCGCGATTGTCGTTCCAACCGGCGAACGGTTCATCGACAACAACGGGCGGCCGTTCCTCAAGATCGCCAGGGCGCCGTCACGCATCGGTGGGGAGTTCCTGACCGCCGCGGCGTTCGTGAGCGACGGCGTCAGGCTGGGCGAGGGACTGACGATCAGCGCCGGTCTGCGCTTCGAGCACAACCGCGCGTTCAGTCAGGATCTGCATGGCGTCGATCTGGCCGGACGTAGGACCGAAGAGATCTTCCACGGGCTCGGGACGCTGTACACCTGGAACGTGCTGTCACCCCGTCTCGGCGCGACGAAGACACTCGATGGCAGCGGCCGGACGATCCTGCGCGCGAGCTACGGGCGGTTTTATCAGGGGGTCCTCACGGCGGAGATTGACTTCTTCCATCCAGGAGCGGTGCCGGTTTACACGACGAACCTTGCCACCCGCCAGGTGCGCGTAGACGATCCAAAGGTGAACCTGCGGCTCGACCCGCGGACGCGCGCGCCGCACACCGACGAGTATTCGGCGGGCGTCGATCGGCAGCTCGGCCGCGAGCTCGCGGTCGCCATCGCCTACGTTCACAAGAACGGCCGCGACGCAATCGGGTGGACCGACATCGCTGGGAGCTATCGTCAGGAGACGCGCACGCTCCTCAACGGGATGAGCGTACCCGTGTTCCTGCTCGACACCGCGGTGACGCCGGCAGATGCGCGGCGTTATCTCTTGACGAACCAGAAGAACTATTCGGCGAAATACCATGGGCTTGTGATCGCTGCCGAAAAGCGGCGATCGCACGGATGGCAGGCGTTCGGGTCGTACACGGTTTCGCGCGCGACCGGCTTGCAGCCCTCGAGCGGAACGACTGCCGGCGGCGAGCAGACCAGCACCGTCGGCCCGGCCGGAATGTTCGGTTCGGATCCCAATGACTTGACCAACGCGCGAGGCCGGCTCGCCAACGATCGTCCGCATGTCCTCCGCGTGATGGGGTCGATCGACGTGCCGCGGACGGGGCTGCTGGTTGCCGCCAATCTGCAGCATTTCAGCGGCAAGCCGTGGGCGGCGACGACCGATATCGATGCCGGCGCCCACAACCCCGCCCAGCGCATCCTCCTCGAGGCGCGCGGGTCTCGACGTCTGTCGTCACAGACGCTGCTCGACCTGCGGGTATCGCGGTCGATCCACGCCGGGCGAGCGGTCCGGATCGAACTGCTGGCCGACGTGCTCAACGCCCTGAATGAGGCAGCCGAGGAAGGTCTCGTCAGCGATACGCTGGCGACCGTCAGCTCCGCGCGTGAGCCGAACTTCGGGGTGCCGAATGTCTTCGTCGATCCCCGTCGCGTCATGCTCGGCGTCAGGTTCAACTTCGGCCCACGGTAACGACGCTGCACTTTTTCGCACGGGATTCCGCCCGATCCGATGAAGGAGGAATCCCATGCGCAGTCTCTCACCTCTTGCCGCGTTTCTTGCCACCATCATCGCTCTCGCGGGCTGCAACGGAACCGTCGAATCACCGGTTGGTCCGTCTGGATCTGCCGGCACGTCGTTCACCCCGCCGCCACCTCCGGCACCTCAGCCCGCTCCGCCGGAGATCGCTGGCACAATCGCCGTCCGTTCCATTGCACCGGAGCCGGGCACAACGATGATCGTGCGGAACTGCATGTGGGCCGAGTTCCCGTACCTTTGTGCGAATGAGTTGCGATTGGCGTTCGACGTGCAAGTTGACCAGGACATTCCGGCCGGCGTTCTCAGCGCGGACTTCACAGCGGCCGGCTCCACGTGCGCGCACGCGTACGCGAGCGAACGCGTCACGCTTACCACTGGCACGCAGGCGACGATCCGCATGCAAGGCGCCGAGATCTCCAGCGACGGGGCTCTTTTCCGGTGCCCGCTGCCGGCCGAGACGACGCAAATGGTCGTGCGCCTCACGGGCGAGGGGCGAGTGCTCCTGACGCGGGAATTTGCCTACACCTATCGATTCGTTCTCGAGTGACGGAGGCCCTTGGCGTGCTTGCCGGCAGCTTCTCCTCGGCCATGGAAGGTGCGCGCCGTGAGGAAGTGAGGCGCGAACGTCGATTCAAGTGCGAGCTCGTGGACCGCGACCCCGATGTTGGCGAGCCACGGCAAGATGATTCGTTCACGGCTACTGTCGGGGCGAGATCGCATCTGATGAACGGAAGGCGATCGGCCTCAGCCCGTTCGATCCGCAGCGCTGGGCGTTCTATTCGTACCGGGCGCTCGCGCATCTGTTCGCGGGCGAATTTCACGGCGCGGTCGATTGGTCGCACCGAGCGACTCGGGTTCCCATTTGTCACTATGGCCGTTCGTTCACCGGGTTTCAGCCCTTGGACATTTGCAGCAGCGTGAAGCCTTGCAGACGGCGAAGGCGGAACTGCTGCAGCGCAAGCCGGCCGGACGTGTCGTGTGGGTGGGGAGGCGGCGGCTGTTTTTCATCAAGAACCCTGCGCACCTGGCCTCCATATCGAAGAGCTCCTCTAGGCTGGCATACCGTTGTGATGCTCGGAGGCAGGCGGCAGAGTACCCAACGAATTGGGGAGCGCGGATGCCGAAGGATGTCGATCTCTGCGATGGCCCTTACATCCAGATCACCGCGGATGTACAGTCGGACGTCCGCCGCGAGACCTACGGCGAGGATCCTGCAGTCATGTTTGTCAGATGTGGCCACATGTGGCTATAATTCACGGGTGGCATCCACGGGCATTCGGGAGCTGAAGGACAACCTGAGCCGCTACATCCGGCGGATTGAGGCCGGCGAACGAATTGCCATCACGGCGCACGGTCGCGTGGTCGCGGAGCTCGTCCCGCCGGGCACAAAGACAACGGGCACGGTGAGCCGCTTTGACGAGCTGGTCGCCTCAGGCGTGATTCGGCCGCCACTCGAAGCTGGCGATCCAACGGAGGACTGGCCCGATATTGCGCTTCCTCCAGGGACGGCTGTGGAGCTGATCGACGCCGACCGTGGCGAAGGATAGCCGCAGACCACGTGTCCCGTCTTCTGCGTCAACGCGCGCAGCTCCTCAAGCACCCTCGACAGGGATTCGATACATCGAATCGAGCGCGTTGGTCTTTGGTTGTTCTAGTCTATTTGCCGGATGGCCGGCATCGCGACATCACCCGCGCGGTGATCGCAGCGGGTGATGGCGGGTTCTCTCCCAGGCCGAGCGTGTGCAGGATCTCGTGAATGAGCGCGGCGATCGTGTACTCAGGAGATTCGGTCCACGTTCGTTTCAGTTCGTCGACACACACGCGCACGACCCGACTGCCCGGCGCCGTAAACGCCAGCACACCGCTGACACATCGACGATGACGTGAGTCGTCCATGAAGACGAGCATCGTTGGATAGGTTCGGAGATCGACGGAGAGCGCGACAAGGACATCGGAGAGCCGACGGCCACCCTGTTCGGGAAAGTCGATCAGGATGCGACGGCACTCGTCGCGCGCCAGCCGCCCGGACGCCGCTTCGAGCGCCTGGATCGTCGCTTGCCGCGCGACTGGATCGGGAATGTGCACGAGGGGCCAGTTCTTCCGCGACGACGATGGTTTCGGCGCTGACGCCGGGTGGCTGATGGAGGTTGTCTTCGACGCGGCCTGATCACCGGATCGGTCGGAAGCGGCGTTCCCGACGGGCCTGAGGCTCACAGCGCCCTGCCCGGACACCCCGCTGAACACGGCAACCTGAATCAGCAACGCCGCAATCGCGCGACCTTCCGCCATGGGCCACCTCCGCGTGAGTGGCCCAAAGGTCGCCGCCGGACTCCTTTATCCTCAATGGCACGGAACTAACATTCGTCTGAGATGGATGTGACACGGTAAGTGCTTGAAATCTATGAACCTGGCCGGCCAGTGTGTTACCCTTCGAGTACTCTCCGCCCCCTGCCATGCAGGATCGAACCGCCCTTCCCGGCGCAATCGGGTTCGGGCCCTTCATGCTCGACGTCGACTCCGGAGAGCTGCACAAGGGCTCACACCGTCTGCGCGTTCCGGATCAATCCATTGAGATATTGAAGGCGCTGCTGGAGCGGCCCGGCGCGCTGGTGACACGGGAGGAACTGCGGGAACGGCTGTGGACGCCGGACACGTTCGTCGATTTCGAAGCCGGGTTGAATGCGGCGGTGAAGCGGCTGCGGGATGCGCTCGGGGATTCGGCGGACGCGCCTCGGTTCATCGAGACGCTGCCCAGACGAGGCTATCGCTTCATCGGCGTCTTTGACGGATCGAGCGATCTCGCATCAGGCGTGCCCATGCCGGCTGCGGACACCGCGGCACCGAGACCGCGTCAGCGGACCGCACGGATCGTCGTGTTGACGGCGGCGGCCCTCATGGTGGTGTCGCTCGCGGGAATCTGGATAACGCAGCGATGGTCGACCGGGATAGCGGACGATTACTCGAGCGTTCCGGTGACGACGTATCCGGGCCAGGAAGTCGATCCGGCGCTCTCACCGGACGGGAAACACGTTGCGTTCGCGTGGAATGCTGAAGCAGAGAACAACTTCGACATCTATGTGAAGCGGATCGACGGGGACGAGCGCCAGCGTCTCACGACAGATGCTGCTGCAGATCGGCGACCGACATGGTCACCCGACGGGCAGCGGATTGCGTTCCTGCGCGGCGTTCCCCCCATGTATACCACCAGCAAGATCTTCATGGTCCCGGCATTCGGCGGCCCCGAGCAACAGGTGCTCGACCTCAGCCTGGGCGCCGGGATGTCGTCCGCAACCGGGCTCTCGTGGACGCCCGATGGCTCCAGCCTGCTCTTCGTGGATCGAGTTGGCACGAGCACGACCATCGCTGTCTTCGTGTGCTCGCTCGATACACGAGCACGACGCCAGTTGACGGCACCCTCCGATGGTTTTAGCGATGCGGCGCCGGCAATGTCGCGGGACGGTCGCCATCTCGCGTTTCTCCGTCGGAATTCGGGATTCTCAGCGGGCCGCGTCTTCGTGCAGCCGCTCCGCAATCTGCGCGCCATCGGCGAACCCCACGAGTTGACGTTTGCCGACACTGCAGTAGGTCTGGACTGGACGCCGAACAGCCGCAGCATCGTGTTCGCGAACGATTCCGGCTTGTGGCGAGTACCGGCCAGCGGCGGGCAGCCGGATTCGATCCATGTGAGCGCGGGGCTTTACAGCCCGTCGCTCGCACGAGCAGGAAGACGGCTGCTGTTCCAGCGGCAGATAAACGATTGGAACATCTGGCGGCTGCCAGGACCGAACGGGGGGCTGTCTCCCGCCTCTTCCGCTATCCGGATCATTGCGTCCACGCGTGCGGACCGATCACCGCAGTTCTCCCACGATGGCCGGAGGATCGTCTGGATCTCCAACCGCTCCGGGACGCCGGAGGTTTGGGTCTCGGACAACGATGGGGCACATCCCGTGCAGGTCACCCGGTTCGGTGGCGCGTTTGTCGGCAGCCCTCGGTGGAGTCCAGATGGTGAGTGGATCGCGTTCGACTCCATGCGAGCCGGCACGTACGACATCTACGTGGTCAGCGCCCAGGGGGGCGAGCCGCGCCGCGTCACTGCAGAATCGTCGAGCGATTTCCGGCCAAGCTGGTCACACGATGGGCGCTGGATCTATTTCGGATCGAATCGATCGGGACGCGAGCAGATCTGGAAGATTCCGGCGGGTGGAGGCCCCGCGACCCAGCTGACGGAACGCGGCGGCCTGGAACCGTTCGAATCCGTTGACGGCCACTACGTGTATTACGCGAAGGTGGGGAGCGGTCCAGGTATCTGGCGCGTCCCCGCGGGTGGCGGCGAGGAGATCCGCGTTGTCGACAGCGGTCTCCAGGGCTCCTGGGCGCTGACCGAACGCGGGATCGTCCTTATGGAAAAACGCTCGAAACCGGCAAGCATTGATTTCTATGATTTCGACTCCAGGAGCCTCACGCGCGTGGCGCAGCTTCCGGCGGGACTCCGCCTCGACGCGAACAATCCAAGTCTTGCCGTTACCCACGACGGCCGCTGGATGCTCTACGTCACCAACGACCGTTGGGGCAGCGACATCGAGATGATCGACAACGTGCGCTGAATCAGCCACGCCAATGCACGAACCATCCTCGGTCGCGAGTCATATTCGCTTCGCGAAGTTCACGGTTCGATCTGGCATCGCCAGTTGACCGCGGGAACGTGGACGTACGCCAGAAGATCCGGACGGCGCGGTGTCCTGCTGGAGATCCGTTAGCTGGTTGTGCGGATGGCATCAAAAAACCCGACGTGGGGCGACATGAGGATGCAGGGCGCGCTCGAGTGACAGACGCGGGTGCTGCGGCTCACTTCCGCCGCGACACGACGATGTCAATCATGCCGACCATGCGTTGGTCCTGAACGATGTACGCGGCAAGCGGGCCGGTGCCTCGAGCGAGACGCACGTTCGGAAGAGAGGCGGTCGTCGCGCCGGCAGGCACCTTCTGCTCGATCGTCGTGCCGCCGAAGACCACGCGAAGCACACCGGGTCCGGCAAGTGCCGCGAATCGCATGGCCAGCACGTACGGGCCGGCATGCCGCACGTCGACTTGCCAGTGGCCGACGCTGTCGGCGGACCAGCCGGCACGCGGCCCGCGCCAGTCCTGCCGCGTCAACCGCACGGGATCCTCGCGCGGATCGCCGACGGCGATGTGCGCGATGCCGCTGTCCGCATAGTCCCGTCCGCCCGTGACATCCTTGAACCAGGCCTCGTACTCGCGCTGAAGCGTGCCGGCAATCTCGGGCCTGTCAGCGGCGATGTTCCGTTCTTCCAGTGGATCGACCTTCATGTCGAACAGCTCCGGCGCCGCCGTCGGCACTGCGGCACGCTCGCCGGCGCCCTGCCACTGGACCAGCTTGTATCCCTGCGAGCGGACCGCGAAGGCGCGGCCCATCTGCGGGACGTCTCCGCGGTGCCACTGAACGAAGAGTGAGCGATCCGGCCAGCCCTTCCCGGCGCCGTCGAGCAGCGGCAACAGGCTGACGCCATCGAGTCGAACGTGCGATGGCGTCGCCACGCCGCACATCGCGAGCACCGTCGGCGTGACGTCGATGTGCGCGGCGATGCGATCCACTTCCCGTCTCGTGGTCAACCGTGCCGGCCAGCGAATGAACAGCGGAACGCGGACGCCTCCTTCGTTGACCGTCCCCTTGAGGCGGAGCATCCCGGCGTTGTAGCGCGGCTGCTGCGGTCCGTTGTCGGTCAGGAAGATGACGACGGTGTTTCCTGCGAGCTTCAGTGTGTCGAGCGTGTTCAGCACCCGGCCCACGTTGGTGTCGATGTTCTCCACCATTCCGTAGACTCTCGCCGTCGTCTCCGGATCGAACTTCGAGGAGATCGGATGGCCTGCGGCAGGGAAGTCGTCGATCCCGAGATTCATTGCCTTATAGATCGCGTACGAATCTGCCGGCACCTCGAGCGGCGTGTGCGGCGCGTTGAAGGCCAGATAGGCGAAGAACGGACGGCCGCGATTGCGCGCGATGAAGTCAATCGTCGCATCGGTGATCACGTCGCTGACATACCCTCTCGTCCTCACCCATCGGCCGTTCCGGCGCAGCAGGGGATTGAAGTAGCTCTCTCCTCCCGGCGGATCCGACGGCTGCCCGATGCCGCCGCCGTTGAGCGTGAGGGATTCCTGAAAGCCCTGATCGATTGCGCGGAGTGGATAGTTATCACCAAGGTGCCACTTCCCGAATATGCCGGTGCGATAACCGGCGCTCGACAGCATTTCAGCGAGCGTGACCTCGTCGGGGTGCATCAGCGAGCGGCCGAGATATGTGTCGACGACCCCGGTCCGGTAGTTGTACCGGCCGGTGAGGAGACTGGCGCGGGTCGGCGAGCAGACAGGCGAGACGTAGAACGAGCGGAACCACACGCCCTGGCGCGCGAGGCGATCGAGATGAGGCGTCCGCAGCTTCGGGTTGCCGTGGATGCCGAAGTCGCCGTAGCCCTGATCGTCGGTCACGATCAACAGGACGTTCGGCCGCTGTGCGTTCTGCACGGTGACGGACGTGCCGGCGGGCGCGGGACAGGCGAGCGCCGCCACCACGCCCACGAGCGCTCTCAGCCAGGCGGATCGCTCGCGTGCGCTCATGTCAACCGATCGAGAACGGCGGTGGTGACGTCCGCCGTCATGGCGGTGCCGCCGAGATCCGGCGTGAGGTCCCTTCCGTCTGTGAGAACGGCGCGCACGGCGTTCTCCACGGCTGCCGCCGCCGCAGTCTCCTGCAGGAAGTCGAGCATCATCGCTCCCGCGAACATGGCCGCCATCGGGTTCGCAATGCCGCGACCGGCAATGTCCGGCGCCGAGCCGTGCACCGGCTCGAACATCGAAGGGAACGTCCGCGCCGGATTGAGATTCGCGCTCGGCGCCAGCCCGAGGCTGCCGGTGATCGCCGCGCTGAGATCGGTCAGGATGTCGCCGAACAGGTTCGACGCGACAATCACGTCGAAGTCCTGCGGGCGCCTCACCAGATCCATACAGGCCGCGTCGACCAGCAGCGACTCGGTTCGCACATCCGCGTACTCGCTCGCGACTTCCGTGAACACGCGATCCCAGAACTCCATGCTGAATCCCTGCGCGTTCGACTTGGTGACCGACGTGACCCGCCGTCGCTTGCCGCGCCTGATCGCGAGGTCGAACGCGAATCGGATGACCCGCTCGGTTCCGTGACGCGTGAACGTCGCCGCTTGTATCGCGACCTCGTTCGGCGTGCCCCTATACAACTGCCCGCCGACCTGCGCGTATTCCCCCTCGGTGTTTTCACGCACGACGACGAAATCGATGTCTCCGGGCCGCCGGCCGGCGAGCGGCGACCGCACGCCCGGATAGAGAACCGCCGGCCGCACACAGGCGTATTGATCGAACCCGCGCCGGATCGGCAGCAGGAGCCCATTCAGCGTGATGTTGTCCTGGAGCCGCGGATCGCCGACCGCGCCGAACAAGATCGCATCGAACGGCCGCAGCACGTCGAGCGCATCGGCCGGCATCATCCGTCCGTGCTCGAAATAGTGCGCCGAGCCCCACGGGAAGCGTTGCCACTCGAACTGAAATCCCCAGCGCCCCGCGACGTCGTCGAGGACTCGTATTGCCGCCGGCGTGACCTCATGACCGATGCCGTCGCCGGGAATCACCGCAATCCGATAGGTCTTCACATCAATGCCTCTCAGTCTCCGCTCACCAGAGGCCAATCACCTTCCACCACAACAAGCCGATGGGCAGCCAGATCGCCAGATGCACGACCGACATGACGAATCCGACACGCCACCATTTCGGCTGTGTGACGTAGCCGGCACCGAAGATGATCGGCGCCGGCCCGGTGCCATAGTGGGTGATCGCCGCATTCAGGCTCGAAAAGAAGCCGAACGCAAGCGCCGTGACGAGCGGCGGCGCGCCCAGGGCAATCGAAATCGCGAAGAAGGCGGGGAACATCGCCGTCACATGCGCGACGAGGCTGGCGAACGCGTAGTGCGAGTAGAGATAGACGACGATCAACGCGATCAGGGCCCACCACCATGGCCAGCCGCCGACGAAGCCTCCTGCGGCCGTTGCGAGTGCCTTGGGAAAGCCTGCCCTGTTCAGTTCCGTGGACAGCATGATGAGGCCGCCGAACCAGATCAGGCAGTCCCACGCGCCTTTCTCCTCGATGATGTCCCGCCACGCCAGCACGCGGGTGAGCACCAGCATCGTCAGCCCGAGCCAGGCCACCGTCGTCGGCGACACGCCGTGCCACTCGCCCGACAGCCAGAGCGCGAGTACCAGCGAGAACACGCCCAGCATGATGCGCTCATCGCGACGGATCGGCCCCATCTCGCGAAGCCGCTCGGCTGCGAGGGTCTGCGCTGTCTGCGCATCGTGCACCGCAGGCGGGCAGAGACGGTACACCACGTACGGCACGACGAGCAGTCCGACGGCCGCGGGCACGGCTGCTGCCGCCGCCCATGTCAGCCACGACACAGTGACTCCCGATGCCTGCTGCGCGAACCCGGCGACGAGTGGATTCGGCGCCGTTGCCGTGAGGAACATCGCGGAGGCGACAAGATCGCCGTGATACAGCGTCAGCATCAGGAACGCGCCGATTCGCGGCGCGGTGGCTCCCGGCTCGGACCCGAAGGCCCGCGCGACGTTCAGGGCAATCGGGAAGAGGATTCCTCCGGCCCGCGCGGTGTTCGACGGCGTCATCGGCGCCATCGCGACATCGGCGAGCACGAGTGAATATCCAAGGCGCAGAGGGCTTCCGCCGAGCCGCCTGACGATCGTGTAGGCGATGCGCTCGCCGAGACGCGTCATGACGAGGCCGCGCGCAAAGAGGAACGCAGCCACGATCATCCAGACGGTGACGTTTGCGAACCCAGACAGCGCCGTTTCAATCGTGAACACGCCAAGCAGCGTTCCGGTGGTTGCCGCGACCAGGACGACGGCGCCCGAGGGAAGCGGACGCGTGATCAATGCGCACACCGTCGCGCCGAAGATACAGAGCAATCCCCAGTGGCGCGCTGGGAAGCCCGCGTGCGGCATCAGCCAAACTGCGGTGGCCGTGAGAAGCGGAATCGCCCAGCGCCAGTGCTCGTGCGGGCTTGCGGCGGGTGGCGCGTGCGGAGCGACGGTGACAGGCATGGTCGGGAGGCGGGTGTATTCTACGCACCTTCCGTAAATCCAAGCTCAGCGCGGACATTCCACTTGATCGCGCGACTTCGTGTGGGCAGAATCTAGCCTCCTCAACGGCGCGCGGGATCCTCGCGCCCGTGCACGTTCACGTCGGGACGTGTGGCACCACGACATGAGAGGGAGGGCACATGCCAGCGAACCGCTCCGATCTCAATCGCCGACAGTTCTTCGTGCGTTCCGCGGGCGCAGTTGGCGCGACGACGCTGGGCGGTGGCGTCTTCGAGGCGCTGGTGGCACGATCCGCGAACGCGCGCACCGTCACCAACGATGACCCGGCGATCGGCTACGGTCGGCTGAAGCCCGCCGGTGAGGATCTATCGCTGCCACCCGGTTTCCAGTATCGCGTGATCAGCAACGAAGGCGATCCCATGACGGATGGCTTTCCGACACCAAAGGCGATGGACGGCATGGCCGCCTTCCCGCTGCCGAATGGCAACGTGCTGCTGATCCGCAACCATGAGGACAATGAGGCAGCCTCGCGCCTTCGCCCGCGGCCGCAGGGCAGCACCTCGACCACGGATGGAATCCTCAACGATATTCTGGACACGCATTACGGCCCGCGTGATCGTGCGTACGACGCGTTCGCAGGCGGCGGCACGACGTCATTGGAAGTCGAGCCGCACGGTCTGCGCCGCGTCGTGCGGCAGTATTGGAGTCTGGTCGGAACGCTGCGCAATTGCGCCGGCGGCCCGACCCCTTGGGGCAGCTGGTTGTCGTGCGAGGAGACCCTCGCGAACAGTTCTGCGACCGGCTATGCGCAGAACCATGGCTACATCTTCGAGGTGCCGATTGCGGTTGATCCCGGAGGACCGCCGGCCGCAGTGCCGCTCAGGCACCTCGGGCGCTTCAGCCACGAGGCGGTCGCTGTCGATCCCGCCACCGGCATCGTTTACGAGACGGAGGACCAGGGAGACGTTTCCGGATTCTACCGGTTTGTGCCTGCGACGAAACCGACGAAGCCCGGGGATCTCGCCGCAACCGGCGGGTCCTTCGAGATGATGAAGATTGCGGGCGAACATCAATACGTGACGGCCGTCAATCAGACGATCGGACAGCCCCTTCCGGTTGAATGGGTGCCGATTGCGAATCCCGATCCGACGCCGCCCGGCGCCACGATCGACGGGTCAGCCGGGTCAGCCGTGTTCGCTCAGGGTTTCGCAGCCGGCGGCGTGCGGTTCCGGCGCCTCGAAGGATGCTGGTACGCCAACGGCCAGATCTTTTTCGTATCGACCAACGGCGGAAACATGGGTTTCGGCCAGGTGTTCGCCTACAACCCTGTGGCCGAGACGCTGACCTTGATTGCCGAATCGCCGAGCCATCAGATTTTTGACGGCCCGGACAACGTCTGCGCGACCCCCCGCGGCGGCCTCATCATTTGTGAGGACGCCGGCGCGGCCCAGTACCTGCGCGGCATCACGCCGTTTGGCGAGATCTTCGACTTTGCGCGAAACCTGCGGAACACCATCGAGTTCGCCGGTGCGTGCTTCAGCCCGGATGGGGAAACGTTGTTCGTGAACATGTACGGGCGCTCGACCGTGCGTACGACAACCCCCTATAAAGCGGCACGGCAGATCCCGGTTGGCCCGGAGCCATTCGAGCGTGCGGCAACGGTCGCGATCTGGGGGCCGTGGACATCTGGACCGCTGTAACCATCTACAGGATCTCGAGAACGTCGGCCCCCCATGGTGAGCGATTGCCGCTTGCAGACTCGAAATGAACCCGAACGCAAGCGCCGTGACGAGCGGAAGGACTTGCGATTTCACCTCGTCACTTGCGAGATGACCCCGAACGACCGCGGCAGGAACTTCTGCCAGTCTCTCGCGGAAGGTTTCATCCGATCGTCGTAGCGAAAGCGCCGCGTCGCGCGATACGCATCGAGGATCGCACGCTGCAAAGACACGTCGGAGTCGTACGAATCGTCAACGATGACGTGTGGGGCGTCGCCGAGCGACATGACGATGGCGGAAGGGGGGTCGATCTTCCGGCCGATCGGAGAGGCATCGACGATCCCGTACCATCGATCCGCGCCACGCCCGAGCCTGCGGATCTGCGAGCAGAGTTGCTGACCGTCCGGTTTGGTGGGCTCGCACACGACGATGACATCGATGTCAATCGATTCGTCGGCATTCTCGACCAGACGGAGGACTTCGTGAACCGGCAGTTCCTCGAGCGACCGTTTGCGCGCGTACCATGTGCCTGCAAACAATCGCCGGACGGTGTCGGTGTCGGTGCCCGTGAGCACAATTCGCCGGAGCTGCAGGTATTCGAACTGGCCGCGCGGGTCCCGGCAACGCTGGATCGGCCCGAGATCGTAGCGTTCGAAGCCGAGCCGATCGGCTGCCCCGAGCAGAGCCGCCAGCCGATCCACTTCAGGACCGGGAAAGAACCACCCGCCGAGACTGCCGTCCAGAAAGTCCCGTGTCGAGGGGTGCTGCCAAAACCTGTCCGACAGCCTGATGATCTCGACGACGTCGAAGGCGTAGCTGTTGAAGTGCGGTGTCACTGGCAAGTCCACGTGCAGCAGCCGGCAGAGCAGAGCGGCGTACTGCCGACGCGCGCGCGTATCGCTGTCCCAGCTCAGATCCGAGAGATCGACGAACGTGGGACGCACCGCGCCTGGTAGGTTGCCGAGCTCCGGATGTGTGACGACGTCTTGTGCAGGGACCGCGAGGACATACACGACGCCGCCGGAACCTGCCGGTTGGCAGATTCGCGCGCCGCTCGCATTGAGCGGCAATCGGCAAGTTGCGAAGAACAGCGCGACCAACGGCGAGAAGGTCACGTCGAGCGCGAGCGTAGGGAAGCCGTAATGCTGCAGCGCGGCCTGATAGGCGTAGGGCAGGTTGATCGTCGGATACAGCGAGCCGATGAAACGGCCCTGCGCAGTGCGGGAGAGGTAGTAGGCCTCGTTGTCAAAGAGAGACGCCTTGCCGGCCGCGGCTTTCACGAAGAGATGTGCCTCGCGCCCATGACTGCCGAGCGCCGTCACATGCTGCAGGATGACCTCGTCCACGTATTGAGAGAATGCCCGCTCGATGCGAAATCCCGGCTTTCTCAGCGTGGTGTGCTCCCTCGCCATCGTGGGCAGCAAGGACAGCGAATCGGGGACACCGATCTGGTACTGACTCGCCTGTCCACGATAAACCCGATCTCGCAGCCGACCTGCCTTGAGATGCGTGAGGTACTCTTCGATGCTGTCGACCGTTGTCGCCGGGATCTCGCGTACGTGCGGAGAGCCGAGCGGCAGTTGCCGGATCCGATGATAGCCTCTCCTCGCTCGGTTATCGGCCTGAACCCGGCTGCCCGCGGCTTTCGCCATTCCTCGCACGATGGCTGGGATGCATTGAATCACCAGGCCGATGAAGACAAGGATGCGTCTCAAATGAACAAGACTGGACATCCGGCCGACTCTGCGGGACGCATCTTATTCCAAGTGCGTGCGCCTTCCTGATCCTGCTGCCGGCGGGTCGCCGGCGCCCTCGGACACTACCGATCTTCACCTCAGGGCGGTGCGGCAGGGTATCATCGTGCCTTCCTAAGGGCCCTTCGCAAGGAGCACCATTTCGCAAGGAGCATCATCATGCGGCATGCAAAGCTACTTCGCGCTGGCGTCATCGCAATTCTGAGCAGCCTGTGCCTGCAGGGAGCAATCGCTCAAAAACGGCAACCGCCGCCGCCGGCCCGAGCAGCGGCACGCGGGTCCGACGGGTGGAGAGAAGTGCTCAGGCACGATGACTCGCGCACGTGTGAGACGCGGTGCCGATCGAACGGCAGGCGTGAACTCTGTTCGGCCCAGGCCTGCGCCCCGGGTACGCAGCCGATGCTTACCCTTCGCAGCGTGACTCCTGACGTGGTTGCTCCTGACGGACGGATCCAAATCGACGGAAACCTCGGCAGACGCCGGGATAACTATGTCGTGGCCGTTGCCGTTGTCGACCACGCCGACCGGGAACTTCTCGTACGCCATCGTCTTGGAGTGCTCGAATGGAACCAGCGGCGTCTTTCGGCGCGCGTCCATCCCGCCGTCGAGCCCGGCCGCAGATATGAACTGCTGATTGTGTGCGACCTCACCGAGGGCCGGAGTGCCGCGCCGATCTTCATGCAGTGCAGCAACGCGCTTCCCATCGGTGTCGTAAGGCCCTGACGCGGCACTCGGCCGCGTGGTCTCGGCCAAGAGGCATTGCCGCGGTCGTGACCGCGACATATGCCCGCGCACGTGAGCCCAGCGAACGGAAAGAACTGCGGCTCACAACATTTCGAGAACGTCGGTCCGGCGCGGCACGCCGGCCAGCCGGCACCGCGCCGCAGCGGCTGCGGCAGCAAACCGCACGGCGTCCGCTTCGGCCTGTCCCTCGCCGATGGCGAGCGCGAACGCGCCGTGGAAGACGTCGCCGGCTCCAGTACTGTCACGAACCTCCACCGCGAATGCCGGCAGGTGCCCGCCCGGGTGAGCGACGCCGGCTGGTCCGAGCGTCACGGCTGCCCACTTGTTCATCTGCTGAAGCTTCCGAATGAGTTGCGCAGGACCACCGGCCATCCTGGCCACATCTTCATCAGCGATCACGTGTGTTGCACGCTCGACGAGCCGCCAGGCCTCGGGCGTGTCCCGATCGAAATCGACGATGACCGGCAGTTCGCGGTCGCGCGCGGCCTGTGCCGCGCGCAGCGCGCCGGCGGGCCAGCGGGTGTCGATCGAGACGACCGTCGCTGAACGCAACTTTTCGAGGGGGAGCCAATCGGGTTCGTCCGGCAAGTTCCCCCAAAAAGGAAACAGCACCCGATCGCCGTCCGGTGTAATCACGACCGCGCTCACCGCGCTCTGCGCGCCGGCGAACACGCGACAGTCGGCGACGTCAACGCCATCGGCCTCGAGGAAATGCGCGACCTTGTGTCCCGCGACATCGTCGCCGCGCCGGCTCCAGAGCAACGCCTGGCCGCCGAGACGAGCGACCGTCTGCGCCGCGACGGCCGCCGGTCCGCCCAGCGCTTCACGGTACGATCGAGCGGGGTACCGGCGGCGCTCGGACGAGAGCGGATCCGCAATCTGGAACCGGCAATCCAGGCAGCTGAGGCCGACGGATACGATCATGATGCGTTCACGCCGACACGCGCAGCGCCGCGTGGATTGCCGGAGGGGAAGCGGCCGCCCGCGTTGCCGTCACCTTGACGTTCGGATGCTCCTGAAGGAACGAGGCCGGGAATCTTCCCGAGACCGGCCCGAAGAAGGCGCGGCGCCACAATCCCGCGTGCCAGGTCCGTAGCAGCGTCAGATGAATCAACTTGCTTTCGAGGATCTCGCGCATGCCCACGGTGATAGCCCGACGCGGGACAAGTTCCCACACGCCGTCGGTTCCGCCCATGCAGATCTGCGATCGAGTCACGTCCTCGAGCGTGACGGTGCGGGTGACGCTGTTGCGAACGTCGCTGTCGTCGCACGGTTCCCGCTCGCCGGGCGGATCGTTGAAGGCGAGGTGGCCGCTGAGACCAATTCCCGCGTAACAGATGTCCGCGCGGTCATCCCGCAGCAGGGCGGTGACGCGGCCGGGATCGCGGGGATCGGGAACGATCTGGTTTTCCGGCGGTACGCGGCTCTTGCCTTCGAGCCGGTCGAAGAGCGTCGCGCGCATGAATCGGCGGAAGCTGAGTGGATGCTCGACGTCGATCCACGCGCCGGACGCGTCGAGGAACTCGTCCATGTTGATCGTCATCAGCGCCGAGCCGTCGATCTGCTCGCGATTGAGCGCGTCCGCCCAGAAGGTGTAGTCGAGCGGTCCGACCGGGACGATGACTTTCAGTTGCCGGCCCGCGGCGATCGCGGCCCGCAGCGCCGATACGAGTTCGGTCGCGACGAGCCGATTGAGCGCATCGGTATCCGGCACTTCCTGCGCCTGCAGTCCGCGCTGTTCGGCCAGGGCTCCAAGGGAACGATCAATCCTGTCGTCCATAACGACTCGTATCAGAGCCCGAGCAACCGGGCGGCGGTTCGTCCGTAGACGTTCTGCACGGTCGCGGGCGGCAGTGCAAGCTGCGCGATGATCCCGTCGTGCAGCTGCTTGCTCGGGATCAAGTCGTCCACCGCCAGGATGTCCGTTCCGAACAGGACCTTGTCCCAGGCGTTCTCCCAGAAGAAGTGGTAGCGGTAGAACTCCGGTCCCTTGTTGGCGCGCCAGCCTCCCCACGACGCGCCAGTCAGGTCGACATAGTAATTGGGATGCACCCGCGCCATCATCGACGCTTCCTCGTGCCACGGGGCGCCCAGGTGTGCGCCGACGACGTTCAGTGACGGAAAGGATCGGAGGACCGCATCGAGGCAGACCGGACGCATCCATCGTGAGTTGACGCGCTTGCCGGCGGTCATGGCGGTGCGCATGAGGATGCCCGTGTGCGCGAGCAGCGGCAGGCCCGTGCGCTCCATCCTCTCGTAGACCGGAAAGAACGACTCGTCATCGTACGGGCCGCGCGGATTCGTGATCTTGAAGCCGCGGAAACCGTGCGCGGCATACTCATCGATGCGTTCCGGTGGGTCCTTCCCCAGCTCGATCAGAGCGAAGGCGACGATGCAGTTCGAGTGCTTCCGTGCGGCGTCGAGGACAGCGGTGTTCGGCGCATGGCCGAACGCCTCACCTGCCGAACACAGACAGATCACGTCGATCCCGGCTTCCGGCAGACGCGCGACGAGCCGCTCGATGAAATCAGGCTCGTTCGGATAGTGGGCGTGAAAGTCGATGATCATGTCCGCTCGTTCGGCGGCCGCAGCAGATCACGAGGCGCGCTGAGGCCGACAGATTCGCGTCACCGCGCAACTGGCCTCGCCGCCATCGAGGACGGCGTCGATGTCGGCGCACAGCATGCGCGCGATCCGCGCCTGCGACTCGACCGTCAGCCCTGCGACGTGCGGCGTGAGGAGCACGTTGGACAACCGCTCGAGGCGGCCACATCGTGGAGGCTCGCCGCGGCGCACGTCGAGGCAGGCGCCCGCGATGCGGCCGCCTTCGAGCGCATCGGCGAGCGCATCCTCGTCCAGCACCTCTCCGCGGCTGACGTTAACGAGAATCACGTGCTTCTTCGCGAGAGCGAGGAGCGCGGCGCCCACCATGCCACGCGTCTCCTCCGTCAAGGGCACGTGGAGGCTCAAGACGTCGGCGCTGGCGACGACCTCCTCGATCGCGGTCAAGCGGAGCTGCAGCGAACGGAAGTCCTCGCTGTCCGGATCGACGTAGGGGTCGTACGCGAGCACGCGCATTCCAAACCCGCGGGCAAGGCGGGCGGTCGCACGAGCGGTACGACCTGCAGCTATCAAGCCCCACGTGCCTCCAGAGAGCTCGTGGCCCATCGTCCGGTTCCACTCGCCCGCGCGCGTGCTCCGGTCAAGCTCGACGATCCGGCGGGCCATGGCCAAAGCGAGGCCGACAGTATGTTCGCCGACACTCGTCGCATTGGCGCCTGGCGTAGACACAACCACCACGCCGGCCTCTTCGGCGGCCGCGAGGTCCACGTTGTCGAGGCCGGAACCGGCGCGCGCGACGATCTCCAGGTGAGGAGCCGCCGCCAACAGATCACGCGTGACCGGGGCCATGTTCCGCACCACGAGCGCCCGGGTGCGGACGGCGATGCTGCGGAGCGCCGCGGCGTTCTTCCAGGTGTCCGGGAGCCGGACGACCGTTCGGCGCGTGGCAAGGTCGTCGAACGCCTCGCCCCAGAGATCTTCCACGACGGCGACGTCCACGACGCCCGCGCCGTCGGCGAGCGGCGCCGCCGCGGCCACGCCGGGGCGCGGGTTAGAGCTCGAGGGCAACGTAGCGCACCTGCTGAAACTCCTCCAGGCCGAGCCGACTGCCTTCGCGGCCGAAGCCGGAAGATTTCACCCCGCCCATCGGCGCGAAGCAGACGGAGGGGAGACCGGTGTTGACGCCGAGAATGCCGACCTCGAGCCGTTCGGCGATCCGCCAGACCCGCGAGGTGTCCCTCGTGTACACGTAACCCGCCAGGCCCATGTCGGTTGCGTTGGCTCGCTGGAGCGCCTCCTCGTCATCGCCGAACCGAAACACGCCGGCAACCGGACCGAAGATCTCCTCGCGGGCGACGGCGCAGTCGTCAGGCACGTCGACCAGCAACGCCGGGGCACAGAAAGCGCCCGCCGGAAGGTCGAAGTCGCGCGTGACTTTCCTGGCGCCCTTCGACACGGCTTCCTCCACCATCGCCGTCACCGCCCGTACGCGGCTGTCGTTGATGCAGGCCGCGAGGTCAGGGGTCGGCTCGGCCAGGCCGTCGCCGAGCGTCATCCGATCGATCCGGTGAGCGAGCGTCTCGACGAACTGCTGGTAGACGGCGTCGTGGACGAGAAAGCGGTTCGCCGCGATGCACGACTGTCCCGTGTTGCGGAACTTCGCAATCAGCGCGCCCTCGACGGCCGCGTTCAGGTCGGCATCTTCGAAGACGACAAAGGCGGCGTTGCCACCCAGTTCCAGCAGCGGCCGCACGAGACCGTGGCTCGCCCTCGCCATGATGTCCCGGCCCACCGGTGTCGATCCGGTGAAGCTGACGACGCGTACGGCCGGATGGCGCAGGTAGGCGTCCGTGAGCTCCGCTGCGGGACCGTGAACGAGATTCAAGACGCCGGGCGGCAGACCGGCGTTGGTGACACACCGGATCATCTCTGTCGCCGCCAGCGGCGCCTGCTCCGACACGCGCGCGACCACCGTGCAGCCGGCGGCGAGCGCGGGCGCGAGCTTTCGCGCCTGAATGGAGCAGGGAAAGTTCCACGGCGTCAGGCTGGCGACGACGCCTGCCGGTCGTCGGATACTGAGGTGGCGCCTGCGCGGCGCTTCATGCGGATAGAACTCGCCGGACGGACGCCGCGCCTCCTCGGCGTACCAGCGGAAGTACTCGGCGGCGAACCTGACTTCGGCGAGCGCTTCGGGCTTGCGCTTGCCCGCCTCTCTCGCGAGCAGCACACCGAGGTCGGCCGCTCGCTCGTCGATCAGGTCGGCGGCCCGCCGCAACACATCTCCGCGTGCGCGCGGCGGGGTCTCGGCCCAGCGCTCGAGCGCGTCCTGCGCGGCGTCCGCTGCGGCGCGCGCCTCTGCGGCCGTCCCACATCCAATCGAGCCGACGACGGATCCGTTGACGGGGTTGCGAACGTCCCTGCGATTCGCCGGATCGCGCCACTCGCCAGCGATGAGGGTGGTCGGGCATTGGCCGCTGCGCCAGGACGGCTGGCCCGTCGACATGGCAGCAGAAGATATCAGATACCACCACGCGGGCGTTCCTTTTCACCCGCTTGACTTGTTGCGCTTTCGACATAATCCTGCCGCAGCACGAGGAGGACGAGGGGAGTGAGCATGAACGTGGTGCGTGTCGGCGTGATTGGATACGGAGCGTGGGGCCGGCATCACGCCCGCGCCCTCGCCTCTGTGCCCGGGGCGCAGTTGAAGGCCATCTGCGCCCGTTCCGCCGAGAACGCCGCCGCTGCGCGCGAGGATCATCCGCACGCGGCCATCTACGATGATTACCGCGCGTTGCTCGCGGGCGAGGAGCTCGAGCTCTGCGACGTCGTACTGCCATCTCACTTGCACTACGAGGTTGCCAGGAGGGTTCTCGAATCCGGCCGCCATCTGCTGCTCGAGAAACCGATGACGCTCGCCGTCGCGGACTGCCGCGAGCTGATCCGGCTGGCGCAGGCGCGCGGCCTGGTGCTGGCGGTCGGCCACGAACTGCGGTTGTCGTCGCTGTGGGGGAAGGTCAAGGAGCTGATCGATGCCGGCGCAATTGGCGATCCACTCTACGCGCTGATCGAGCTGTGGCGGCGGCCGTACCGGCTCGGCTCCGGCGGCTGGCGCTACGACATCCAGCGCGTGGGCAGTTGGATCCTCGAGGAGCCGATTCATTTCTTCGATCTCGCCCGGTGGTACTTCGATCGCGTCGGCGAGCCGGTTTCGGTCTACGCGCGCGCGAACGGGAAGCGTCCCGACCAGCCGGACCTGCACGACAACTTCTCCGCGATCGTGAACTTTCCCGGCGGGCGGTACGCCGTGATCTCGCAGACGCTGGCGGGATGGGAGCACCACCAGACGGCCAAAATCGCCGGCACCGAAGGCGCGCTGTGGGCGTCGTGGAGTGGAGCCATGGATCGCACCTTCGAGCCGACGTTCAGCCTGCGGCTGCAGAGCGGTGACACACTGTCCGACGTGCCGATCGAGAAGCCCTCTGGAGAGGTGTACGAGCTGGTGGACGAAGTAGCGGCGGTGGTGCGTGCGATCAGGGAGGGGACGCCCGTGCCATGTCGAGGCGAGGACGGCCTGTGGTCCGTGTCGATGTGCCTCGAGGCTGCCGAATCGCTCGAATCGGGGCGGCCCGTTCAACTGTCGGCTGAGTAGAACATGAGCGTCCCTGCTGCGGCCAATCAACCCGCATCCGATCAGCGGTGGTACGCGGGCGTCACAAGGTACCAGTGGCTGGTGCTGATCATTGCCTCGGCCGGGTGGATGTTCGATGCCTTCGAGGGGCAGTTGTTCAACATCACCCGAGGTCAAATGCTCGCCGAGCTGATGGGACCCGGCAGCAGCACGCAGCGCGTCCGCATGTGGGGCGACACGTTCCTCGGCATCTTCCTGCTCGGCGGGACGTTCGGCGGCATCTTCTTCGGATGGCTGGCGGACCGCCACGGCCGGAAGCCGACGATGGCGCTGACCATCCTGTTCTACTCGATCTTCTCCGGACTCACGTACTTCGCCACCGAACTGTGGCACGTGGCGGTGTTGCGCTTCCTGGTCGCGCTCGGCGTGGGCGGAGAATGGGCCGTGGCGGCGTCGCTGGTCGCGGAGGTCTTTCCCCCGCGCGCGCGGGCGCGAGCGTCGGGAATCTTCCATGCGACGAGCGTGGTCGGCACGTGGCTCGCCGCGGCAGCGGGGCTCGCGGTCGGCGCGCAGTGGCGCTACGCGTACATCATCGGCATCCTTCCGGCGCTCCTCGTGCTCTGGGTTCGCCGCAGCGTGAAAGAGCCGGAACGCTGGCTCAGGACGGGCGGAGACCAGAGCCGGCGCGGCAGCTTTTCGGAGTTGTTCGGCGTCGCGCGCTGGGCCAGGCCGGCGATCTTCGGACTGCTGCTGGCCGCCGTCGGCCTGGGGACGTTCTGGGGCGTCACCGTCGCCGGGCAGGATCTCACGCAGGCGCTGCTGCTGCGCCAGGGTGTGGCGCCGGCACTGGCGGCGGAACGCGCCAAGTTCGCGTTCGGGATTGTGCAGACCGCGGGCGGCGGCCTGGGCCTTCTGTGCTTCGGGCCGCTGGCCGAACGGCTCGGACGGCGGCGTGCGTTCGCGCTGATGCACCTGATGGCACTGGTGATCGTGCCGGTGACGTGCTACCTCCCCCAGAGTTATCTCCAGATGTTGTGGGTTCTGCCGCTGTTCGGCTTCTTCACCCTTGGGATCCACGCTGGGTACGCGGTGTATTTTCCGGAACTGTTTCCCGACCACCTGCGGGCCACCGGGACGAGCGTCTGCTTCAACGGCGGACGCCTCGTCGCGGCGCCGATCCTCTGGTTGTCGGGGATGCTCAAGGGCCTTCCCGGAATGGATTTGCGTGACGCGGTCATGATCCTGAGCTCGCTGTTCGTGCTCGGTCTCGTCCTGCTGCTCTTCCTGCCGGAGACGAAGGGCAAGCCGCTGCCGGAATGACGAATGCAGTCTACTGAAGCAGCGGATCGAATCCTGCGCGACTCGCGCACCATCCGCGAACCGGTCGGTGCCGAGCCAGGCTATTGGACGGGCGCGCCGGGCGTGTTCTACGCCCGCGACGAGCAGGCGTTCTATCTCAGTTACCGCATTCGACGCCCGCGTGGCATACCGCCCGATCGCGGCGGGGAAGCGCGCATCGCCCGCTCGGCCGACCTGACGCATTTCGAAGACGTCTGGTCGGTCACGAAGGACAAGTACGACACCGCCTCCATCGAGCGCAGCGCGATTCGCAAGGGTCCCGATGGTATCTGGCGCTACTTCAGCTGCTTTGTCGATCCCGCCGATGGACGCTGGTGCGTGTGCGTCATGAAGGATGCAGACGTCGGCCGTCTCGATCCTTCCAGGGCGCGACGACTGTTCTCGGCCGCGCCGCTCGGTCTGGAAGGCATCAAGGACCCGTGGATCTTCGAGGAGGACGGCTCCTGGTACATGATGCTCAGCGTGGCCGTGAGGACGCCGCGAACTCGCGACGACTCGCACGCGACGCTCGACATCTTCAACACCGGTGACTGCGTGTCGGCCACGGGGCTGGCGCGCTCGCGCGATCTCGATTCGTGGGAGTGGCTGGGTGTCGTCTTCGCGCCGCCGACTGCCGGGTGGGATGCGTATTGCCGGCGCATCAACAGCGTCCTGCGGCACGAGCGAGGATACCTCGCCTTCTACGACGGCAGCGCCAGTCACCTCGAGAACTACGAAGAGAAGACCGGGCTGGCGTTGTCGAGCGATCTTCGATCGTGGAACACGCTGACTGCCCGCGGCCCGGCCTTCACCAGCCCGCACGCGTCCGGTTCGCTCCGCTACCTGGATGCCGTCGCGACCGATCGCGGCGCGTGGGCGTTTTACGAATACGCGCGCGCGGACGGAGCGCACGATCTCAGGGTCGCGCGCATCAAAATGGCGGAGCTGAACGCGCGCCTGTCATGAGGCGTCGGACGTGGATCGTGCGCCGGTGGTCAGCGTGTCGACGGACGCATCCATGAACTCGCGGTGCTTGTCGCCGATCCAGTAGCGCTCGCCGGCCAGGCACCAGATGAAGTGCAGTTCCTCGTCCTGGCTGAAGACGGGATGGTAGTTGAGCAGCGGGATCGTGGCCGCGTCCAGCACCTTGACGCTGTGGACGAACGTCTTGGTCTTCTCGTCCGCGTAGACCTCGATGGATCCGCGTCCTTTGGTGAAGAGATAGATCTCTTCCTGGTCGGTGTGATTGTGGGGCGGCCACGACCGCGCGTGCGAACGGAAGATCGTGTAGCCGGCCAGGAGGCGATCGGCGCGTTCGCTGACATCGAACATCAGGAACACGTCTTTGCCTTCGAGGTGACGGATGCGCGCCTCGTCGGCGCGAACCTGCTCCCACACAGCGTGCATCGGAGCGTGCCGGTTGGTCGCGGGCGCGCGGCAGACCGCGAGGATGCCCTGCTCGTCACGCTCGTTCGCGATCCGATACGGTGTGGCCAGCGGGACGTACAGGGTGTCGTAGTGCTTCAGCCGAAACGTCTGGCTCTCCACCTGCACGCTGTGTTCGCCGGAGAGGCAGAACAGAATGGCTTCCTCACCGCGGTGGTACAGCTCGTCGCTGGAGACGCGTCCGGCGATGCGATAGATCCCGTAGGTCAGCCACTGCAGGTTCGAGGTCTGCGGCGTGCACTTCTGCTGGTATTCGAACTGCCAGTCTTCCGCCCGCAGCAGGTGCGCGGCTTTGACTTCCGGTTGTGTGTCCGTCATGGCAGAATCCCGAAGCGATGACGCCTGATACTTGTAGCATGATTCACCGGCGCGAGGCCCTGCGCCGCGCCGCCTGTCTACTCGGCGCGGCTATTTCGGCGCCGACCATCGACGGTGTGCTCGCCGGCTGTCTGGCGTTTCAAGAGCGGAAAGAACCCCGCACGCTTTCGTCCGCCCAGCATGAGATGGTGCTGAGCATCGCCGAGCACATTCTGCCCGAGACCGACACGCCAGGCGCCCGGGCGGCACGCGTCGACGAATTCATCGATGCAATGCTGACGGATTTCTATCCGCCGGCGCGACGCGATCGCTTCGTGGCGGGGCTCGCGAGCGTCGATGCCCGTGCCGAGCGCGTCTCTGGCCGCCGCTTCGTCGAACTGCCGCCGCCACAGCAACTCGAGCTGATGACGGCGCTGAACCGGGAGGCGTTTCAGCCGAGCGACGGATCGCGCGGCGAGGCGGATTCGTTTTTCCGCACGTTCAAAGAGCTGGTCGTCGTCGGCTACTACACGTCGGAAGTCGGGGCCACCAAGGAGCTCCGTGCGAATCCCATCGGTCCCTGGCGCGCCGACATCCCGTACGCAGACGTGGGGCGATCCTGGTCATGACCCAGGCAAACCACTACGACGCCATCGTCGTCGGCTCGGGTATCAGCGGCGGCTGGGCCGCGAAGGAGCTGACGGAGAAGGGGCTGCGGACGCTGGTACTCGAGCGGTGCCGCGACCAGAATCACCGGGACTATCCAACGGAGCACAAGCCCGCGTGGGCTTTTCCGCTGCGCGAGCGCAAGCTGACGCCCGCCCAGGCGCCTGAACACCCGATTCAGGCCCACACGCCCAGCTTCCGCGAGGCGACGAGGCACTACTTCCTCGAAGATGCGGAGAATCCCTACGTTCAGGCCAAGCCGTTCTTGTGGGTGCAGGGCAATCAGGTCGGCGGACGATCGATCACCTGGGGCCGCCAATGCTACCGCTGGAGCGACCTGGACTTCGAGGCGAACCTGAAGGACGGCCACGGCGTGGACTGGCCGGTCCGCTACGCCGACATCGCCCCTTGGTACTCGTACGTCGAGAAGTTCGTGGGCATCAGCGGGGAGAAGCTCGGTCTGCCGCAACTGCCGGACGGCGAGTTCCAGCCGCCGATGGAGATGAACGCCGGCGAGAAATGGGTGAAGGCCCGGCTCGCGACGCGCTATCCGGATCGACGCCTGACCATCGGGCGCGTCGCGGTGCTGACGCAGGCGATTGGCGATCGCCTTCCATGCCACTACTGCGGTCCCTGCGCTCGCGGGTGCTCCACGGGCAGCTATTTCTCCAGCCAGGCGTCGACGCTGCCGGCCGCGCGGAAAACGGGCAAGCTGACCCTGCGGCCGTACAGCCTCGTGCACTCGATCGTCTACGCCCTGGAACGGGACCGCGCGACCGGCGTACGCGTCGTGGATACGCAGAGCGGTGGGATGCAGGAGTTCTACGCGCGCGTGATCTTCCTGTGTGCGTCCACTCTGGCAACGACGCGCGTGCTGCTGAACAGCAAGACACGGCGCCACCCGAATGGTCTCGGCGGCAGCAGCGGCGCGCTCGGTCGCTACCTCATGGATCATCACCTTCGGCAGGGCGCAACCGGGGAGATCCCCGGACTGCTGGACCGCTATTACCAGGGCGACCGGCCGAACGGCACTTACCTTCCTCGCTTCCGCAACCTCGGGGGACCGGACTCCGACAAGCTGCGGTTCGTCCGCGGCTACGCCTACCAGGGAGGCGCGAGTCGCGCGGACTGGAGCCGTGGCGCCGACCGGCCGGAGATCGGGGCGGAGCTCAAACGGTTGCTGCGCGATCCTGGCCCTTGGCACATGGGCCTCAGTGGCTTCGGTGAGTGCTTACCGAGGGCGGACAACTACGTGGAGCTGGCCGAGAAGACCGATCCATGGGGGATTCCGGTGCTGCGCATCCACGCGTCGTGGAGTGAGAACGAGCTGGCGATGCGCGCGGACGTCAAGACGCAGGCGGCGGAGATGCTCGAAGCGATCGGCTGTCGCAACGTACGAATGCAGGATGGACTCGAAGAGGGGCGCATCACGGCGATGCCGGGCGGGGCCATCCACGAGATGGGGACCGCGCGCATGGGCCGCGACCCGAAGACGAGCGTGCTGAACGGCCACAATCAGGTCTGGGACGCGCCGAACGTGTTCGTCACCGACGGCGCGTGCATGAGCAGTTCGTCGTGCGTGAATCCCAGCATCACCTACATGGCGCTGACGGCGCGCGCCGCCGCTCACGCCGTCGATGAAATCAATCGGAAATCCCTCTGACGCGGACCGAATCAAGGGCCATCATCCCAATCCGGCGTGATGGCCCTTCTCATTTGTCGGCGGCCTGATGGGGAGGTGCGTCGTGGACCCCTGGCGTGTACATAAGTTCGGCGGCTCCAGCGTGGCTGATGCCGCCTGCATCGAGCGCGTCGCGAAGATCATCGAAGAAGATGCCGGCTCCAGACTGGCGGTCGTCCTTTCTGCCTGCAGCGGCGTGACCGACGCGCTGCTCGCCCTCGTGTCCGGGGCCGAGCGGCAGGATGCGGCGGTTGCAGAACACCTGCACGCGGTCGAGCGCCGGCATGCACAACTGGCGACGACACTGCTCGATGGCTCAGATGTCCGTGAGTATCTCCGTGAGCTGGAATCCGACTGTCGCGACATTGGCGGCATTCTCCAGACCGTGCATCTCATACGCTCCGCCTCTCCGGCGCTGCGCGATCTCGTCGCGGGATTCGGGGAGCTCTGGTCGAGCCGGCTGTTTGCGCGATATCTGCGGCACCGGAATCGGCGCGGGGGAGCCGTCGAGTGGATCGATGCCCGGGATGTGATTCAGGTGGACTGGGGTGTCCTTGGACCGAACGTGCGTTGGCAGGAGTCGCGCGCCAACGTCGAACGATGTGTGCCGACCGATCCGTGCGTCACGCTCCTGATCCCGGGCTTCGTGGCGCGCGACGCCGCCGGCGTGCAGACGACGCTCGGACGAAACGGCAGCGATTTCTCGGCATCCATCGTTGGCGATTTGCTCGACGCCGCCGAGATCCATATCTGGACGGATGTCGACGGCGTGCTGAGCGCGGATCCGCGGCTGGTGCCGGACGCGACGGTCATCGACTCGCTGTCGTACCACGAGGCCATGGAGCTCGCGTACTTTGGCGCCAAAGTGATTCACCCGCAAACGATGGCGCCTGCAGTCGAGAAGCGTATCCCGATCAGGATCCGCAATACGTTCGCGCCGGAACATGCCGGCACGTTGATCTGCGGCCAGCCCACCTCGAATCATCTGGTCAAGGGCATCACGAGCATCGACCGGGTCGCGCTGATCAACGTCGAAGGGGCCGGTATGATCGGTGTCCCCGGCACGGCGCAGCGTCTGTTCTCCGCACTCCGGGAGCATGGCATCTCCGTCATCCTGATCTCGCAGGGGAGCTCCGAGCATTCGATCTGTTTTGCCGTCCCGCTCTCCGAGGCGGTCAAGGCGGAGCAGGTGGTGCGCCAGGCGTTCAGCGCCGAGCTGGCCCACGGTCAGATCCAGAGTGTCGAGGTTGCCGCCGACTGTAGCATCCTCGCCGTCGTGGGCGACGGAATGGCCGGCACGCACGGCGTGGCCGCGAAGGTGTTCGGCTCGCTCGGAAACGCCGGCGTCAACGTCCGGGCGATTGCCCAGGGGGCATCCGAACGCAACATCTCCCTGGTGATCGACGCAAAGCAGACGACGCGAGCGCTTCGATCGGTACATGCGAGCTTCTATCTGTCGCCGCATACCGTGTCGATCGGTCTGATCGGTCCGGGCGCGGTCGGCAGCGCGTTCATCGACCAGCTGGGGTCGCAGAGGGACAGGTTTCAACGCGACTGCAATCTCGATCTCCGCTTGCGCGGCATCACGACCTCGACGCAGATGCTGCTGGGCGATCCTGCGGTCGGTCTGCGGGGATGGCGCGAAGCGCTCGCCGCCGCCCGTCCGGCGGATCTCACCCGGTTCGAGGAGCACATCCACGCCGATCATCTCCCTCACGCCGTCATCGTCGACTGCACGGCGAGCGATGCGGTTGCCCGGAACTACCCGAACTGGCTGGCCGCCGGGATTCACGTCGTGACACCCAACAAGCGGGCAAACAGCGCGGACATGGCGTTCTGCGCGCGACTGAAGGACGCGCGCCGCCACGGTGGATCGCACTATCTGTATGAGGCGACCGTGGGCGCGGGGCTGCCGGTGATCCAAACGATTCGAGATTTGCGCGAGACCGGTGATGAGGTGAGACGCGTCGAGGGCATTCTCTCCGGCACCCTCTCCTATCTGTTCAACGTCTGGAACGGACAGCAGCCATTTTCGGCGATCGTCCGTGACGCGAAGCACAGAGGCTACACCGAACCGGATCCTCGCGACGATCTCTCGGGCGTCGACGTCGCCCGCAAGCTGGTCATTCTGAGCCGCGAGATGGGCCTTCACCTGGAGCTGGAGGATGTGGAACTGGAGAGTCTCGTGCCGGAAAGTCTCAACGGTTGTACCGTGGAGGAATTTCTCGACGGTCTTGGTGCGCTCGATGCACGAATGCTCGCACGATTGCAGTCGGCCCACGGCAGAGGGCGTGTGCTTCGCTACGTCGGTGTGCTGGACGCCGCGAGCGAACGTGCGACGGTGGGGCTGATGGAACTGGAGCGCTCCCATCCGTTCGCCAACATCAACCTCACCGACAACGTCGTGCGGTTCATCACAGCCCGGTACGATCAGAATCCGCTCGTGGTTCAGGGGCCCGGAGCAGGGCCGGCCGTGACCGCGGGGGGCGTGTTTGCGGATCTGCTGCGCGTCTGTGCCTACCTGGGGGCGAAACTGTAATGAGGCACGTTCTTGCACCACTCCTGATCGCCTGTGGCGTCGCCGGCGTCGCGGCGCAAAAGCCACCCTCACGGTGGTGGATGGACGAGCCGGTCCGATTCCTCCAAACGAATCTTCGCGAGACGGATTCGACGACCGATCCGAAGACGCTCGTCGAGCAGGTGGCGAGCTTTCCCGCCAATACCCTCCTGCTCAACATGGGCGGCATCGTCGCGCAGTACCCCACGCGCGTCGCGTTTCATTATCCGAGCCGCATGCTTCCGCCGGGGCGCGATCTCTTCGGAGAAGTGCTGCAGCTCGCGCACGCGCGCCGAATACGCGTGGTCGGCCGCTTCGATTTGAGCAAGACGCGCAAGGCGGTGTACGACGCGCATCCGGAGTGGTTTTTCAGAAGCGCCGGCGGCGGACCGTACGTGTACAACGAGCTGTACTCGACCGGCATCAACGGCGGCTATTACCGCCGGCACGCGCTGGACATCCTCACCGAGGCGCTCGAGCGGTATCCCGTTGACGGCCTCTTCTTCAACATGTTCGGCAATCCATCCACCGATTACAGCGGGCGCGACATGGGCCCGTGCCAGTGCGACGCCTGCCGCGCCCGATTCCAGGCGAGGTACGGGCGCGCGTTGCCCGCGAGCGGCGGCGACGCGGACTACCGGACGTTCATGTCGGAGTCGGCGCGCGAGGTCGCGGCGTCTTTCGCCGAACTGATCCACCGGAAGCGGCCGGGTGCGGCCTTCCTGACCTACATGCAGACGTACACCGACGGCATCATGTCGGAGTCCAACACCGCGGCCCGGCGGCCGCTTCCGCTCTGGCCGTATTCCGCGAGCGACAACGTCAACCGCGCACGGAACTCCGAGCCGGACAAGATGGCGTTCAACCTGTCGATGGCGTTCGTCGACTATCCCTGGCGGTTCGTCTCGGTGCCGTCACGCGAGATTGCGCTGCGCTTGTATCAGAACCTCGCGCATGGCGGTCCTCCGGCGATCGCGATGGTGGGCACCATGGATCAGGAGGACCGGCAGTCCCTGATTGCCGCGCAGCCCGTCTTCCGCTGGCACGCGGCACACGAGGATCTGTACGTCGGGCAGGAGAGCGCCGCACGCGTGCTGCTGCTCGGTGGCGGCAACCAGGCCTCGTACCGCGGGTTCTTCCGATTGCTCACCGAGCAGCACATCCCGTTCGCCGTGTCGGACAACCTGCGCTGGCTCGACGATCCCGCACGCTCGTACGATGTCGTCATTGCACCCAGCGGCATGCCGGCCGCGCTGGATCGATATATTCGCGAAGGCGGCCGGGTACTCGCAGCGGGCGCGGCGCAGCCGGCCGTCTCCTCTGCGCGGGTGATTGGCCGGCGTGCCGCTATCCAGGGCGCGTGGCGCGTGCACGATCGCGCGCGGCTGCCGTCGCTGGCGAACACGAATCTCCTCTTGCTGGACGGCGAGTTCGCCGAGCTCGAGCCGGTTGCGAAGCCCGCCTTGACGCTGATTCCTCCGGCGATGTTCGGCCCGCCGGAATACGTCTGGGCCGACAAGGTCGAAACGACGATCCCGGGGCTGGTCGTGGAGGATCACGGTCGCGGAAGGATGGCGTGGGTACCGTGGGACGTCGGCGCCCTCTACTACCGGCACAGCTCGCCCGGCCATGCGGGGCTCATGACGGATCTCGTCGATCACCTGCTGCCGAACGGACGGCAACTGAAGTCCGACGCGCATCCGCTGGTCGAGATCACGCTCATGCGGCAGCCGGAGCGACGCCGGATGCTGCTGCATCTCGTGAACGTCAGCGGCCATGCGGACACCGCGTATTTCGCGCCCGTCGAGATGCGCGACATCACCGTGCGGGTCGCGGCGGAATTCCGGACGGCACGCGCGGTTTCGTCGAACCGCGTGCTCGCGGTGAAGCGGGAGGGACGTTACTCGCGAATCGTGGTGCCGCGCCTCGAGGCCTACGAGGTCGTCGTGCTCGAGTGACCGCCGCCGGAAGCCGCGAGTCGGGCGTTTTCGGTCTCAAGGCCTTGCTGCCCGAGCAGAAGGGAGAGCAGTTACGACGACAGGCGTAACGCGCGCAACCCCGCCATCCAACCGCCGATCAGCATCGCCCAGCGGCCCATGTTCCACATCTCGAATTGATGCACCATCCGCGTGATCTCGTCGCCGGTCAAGCCGGCGCCGCGTGTGACCTGGGTCTTCTCCAGGATAGGCAGGAAGAACGCGATCGTCGCCACCACCACGACGATGCCTGACAGACCCGCCAGCAGCGCCCACCTCCGTTGCGGCGGCGGCATCCACCGCGACACGATCGCCAACGCCAACGAAAACAGGCCATACAAGGGGCTCACGATCATGAAGAATCCGCCCTGGACCCCGCCGTGCGGCCATTCCCTGACCGATTCCGGCAACGAGCCGGCCCAGAGCGGCGTCAAGACCACATGCTCGAAGACGCTGGCGCCGCTCATCAGGCCGGCGGACACCACGAACAGCCACAACAGGAATTGCGCGGCACCGTTTCTAGTCATCATCGGTCCACGAGGTTATCGCCCAACAGGCGCCTTGAAATCCGCCCGCACGGACGTGTTGCGAGATTCTCGGGTTGCCTGGGGACGGCTATCTCTATTGAAAATTGCGATTGTTGAACCGGAACTCACGCGCGCGGAATGCACTCCACCCGGCCGACAAACCGTTCCCATTCACCACACGCACCCTGAACGCTTTCGACGCGCGATCGTTCGGCTCAACCGCCGCGCGTACGAGCGCATTCCACGGAATGGGATCGCTCTGCCGCAGCCGGAACACCAGTGCCTGGCTCGCCGCCGCGACCCCCTGAACGGCGTCCGCTGGCCGGAACACCCGTCGGATCGTCTCAATTGCCGCCGTTCCGGAAAAGAACGACGAGTTCCGGATTCGCGCCTCGATCTCGTAGAACACCGGGCAATTCGCCGGCTGATTCGACGACGGCGCCACTTCGACGAGGAAAGACGACTCGTCGCCAGGGCTGAGGCCCAACCGAAGGATGCTGGAACTCGCGGGAATCGGTGCGCCCTCACATGCGCGGGTCACCGGCACCTTCAGCGCCTTCACGGCCTTGCTCACGGCTTCAGCCGATGGCGCTTGCGGACGCGGACGCGCATCCTGACATCCGTCAGATCCGGTGGGCTCGAGATTCGCCGTTGTCGGACAGCGATCCCGGTCGTCGGGCACGAGATCGCCGTCCGCGTCGCCGCGCTGATAAGCTCCGCACAGCTCCGGTGTCTGTCTCGCCTGCCGCAGCTTCCCGCTTCTGTCGCGCACCCGTGCGAGGTAATCGGCCGGTGCCATCGAACCGGTCAGTACCTGGCGTCCGAGCCAAGCGAAGTCGGTGTTCACGGCCGCCACGAACGCTGCGCACGCCGGCTCGACGCCGCTGCAACGCGCGACCTCGATCTGAAAGAGGCGCGCAATCTCCGTCTCGTTCTGCCCCTCTGCCTTCCATGCCTGCACCCGCTCCTCAGCACGCTGAATGCAAGGCGCGGTTGATGTAACGTCGTCATCCGGAGACGGCGGCGTTCGGCGCCAGAACCAGAACAGCAGCAGCAGGAGAACGATCAGCAGGATGAGGAGGAGGACGCGCTTCACCAAGGCAGCGCCCCTACTCGTTGCCGAAATTGTCGGCGGCGGCAATCAGCAATGCGATCGTCGCGCCCATTCCATCTTCGAGGAGCGGCCGAGCCATGTCGGCTGCCCCCGGTATCGCCGCGTATTCCTTGCTCGTCGCGGTCGGTTCAACCACGTACGCCGTCGAGGCGGTCGGTGAGAAGGGCCACGCACCGGCGGTCCGCGCGTGCATCTGCATGCTGTGCGCATGCGTGTTCGCCGCGAGTTCGGTGACGATGCTGCGAATAGGGACGTCGCGGGAGTTTCCGTGGGCCGCGCGCCAGGTGTCGATCCTGCGCGTCCAGAAGAACGCCCGCTGCAGCACGCGCGAGATGAATGCGAGCTGTTCCTGGTCCGACATATCCTGCATGCGGACGCGCGACCAGATGTATTCCTGAGAATCCTCGTAAGGACGGTGACCCCACGCCGACGTTGCCGTGACGTGCATCGGCACCGTCGCGTCGCCGATCGCGTGCAGCGGCCAGGCCAGATCACCGATCGGGTGGTCGGGCGAATCGAAAAAGCGGCGCCAGCCGTACTCCGCGAGGTTGTCCACCGGCTCGAACGCCGTATGGGGCACGGTCGTGTACTGCCACTGCGCCTGGTCCCGCCGGCGGGTCGCCGGTGATCCGTCGGGGGACGCGGTGATCTGATACTGGTGGACGCCGCGGCTGTCGTCGTAGTTCACCGACAGACCAGAGGCATCGAACACCGCCATCAGGACGAGATCGATGGCGTCCATCCCCAGGCCCTGAGGTCCCGCCTCGTCGAAGAGCTCTCCCTGGTGGTCGTCGAACTCATTCGAAGCGCCCGCGTTCATGTTGATGTGGTGCCAGACGCCGACCCAATCTTCACCGGTGACGTCGCCGATTCCCGGGATCCAGCCTTCGATCTCCTCGGTCGGATTCAGCGTATCGGCCAGCGCCTTCGCATCGTCATCGCAATCACCGCAGTCTCCGAAGATGCAGTCGAAGAAGCAGACGACCGGCAGGATCAGCAGTCCGAGCCCGGTGTTTCCCGCCTCGTTGACGACGTTCCGCATCGCGCCGAGCCCGCCCCAGCTCGTCGGACGAGACCACAGGTGGGTGTCGTCGAACTGCCGGTCGACCGACGCCGCCCAGAGACCGAGCACCGCGCCTGTGTGATCTCTGAACGGGCGCTCATCGGTACCCAGCTCTCGAAAGATCCCTTCCGGCGTCCAGCCAAGCCTGACGCCGCACCCGTTGTTGCCGGCGAAGTCGTGAGCGGGCGGATACGGCACCTGTTCGAGTCGCTTGTCCCACCAGTTCGGCGGAAGGTTCGTGGTGCCGTACATCGCCTCGCTGCAGGTCAGCGATCTCGGAGCCGCCAGCCGCTGCAGGTCCGAGCGCCGCTGGCGGAGTTTCGCCGGCGCCGCCACGAGCCGTGCGTGAAACTGCGTCCAGCCGGGTTCGCCAGGGCCGTCGAACGTCCGCGACTGCGACATCTCCATCCAGCGCATCACCTGATACGCCAGATCCGTCATGTCCTGGTGGATGATCTCGTTGTGGGCGAGGAGCGGATTCTGTAGCAGGAGCAGAAACGCCAACAGCCACGCCAGGGAACGAACGCTTGCGGCACGCGAGAGTACCCTGTTCGGCATAGGAGAGACCTTCCGCTCGACGAAATCCTATACTGCCGAGGCGTCGAGCGCGTGGTCTTTTTGCCCGTCGGCGACGACACGTCTGCCGAAACGAACGGTTGATGGGGCTCGGAGAGTCTGCTAGTCTTCGCGATGCTCCGCACGGAGCCACGGCCCACGCACGTTGGCTTGGACCTCGCGCACGGAAGCCCGCCGGCGCGCAGCCACACGATCACGTGTCGAGGTTGAAGACGCGCCGCGCTTCACGGCGCCCGCCCCCGTCAGGGAGACATCGATGGCGCTCACCGATCACTGTGACTTGTTCGGGGCCTTCCACGAGGACGGGTTCAACCGGATCGTCGATCACATCCGGTTCCAGCGGCCGTCGATGTTCAACTACGCCACGCAGGCGATCGCCGACACTCCGGCGTTACTCTGCCGGCCGATCGTGGCGCATCCACGGCTCAATCAGCACGGAAACCCGCTGATCACGATCATCGACCCGCTCCCGCTGCCTGGGAGCCATTTCGCCGTGAACTTCTCGGTCCAGATCGTCGACGTCAAGATCGATTTCCATCCCGGGAACATCGTGACACTGCCTGCCGAGCTGTCGCCGCTGCCGGCACAGCGCCTGGCGATCAGCGTCAAGGTATGTGCGGGGATCGGATGCCCGCCGGCGCAGGCGATTGCGGACAACATCCCGCCGCCGCCGGACCCCGACGCGGATCCGAATGCGCCCGCACCGCCACCACCACCCCAGGTCGTGCTGCCGCCCGGTCAGCGGCTCATCTGCGTGTGCCTCGACGCGTTCCTGACGGGCGGTTTCGGCTTCAAGGAGTACTTCCAGCACTTCTTCCTCGAACCGATCGTCGATCGCATCGAGATCTCGGACATCCAGCCGGTTGATCTCGAGGCCGGTCTGGAATGCCTCATCGACGCGACGCTTCGCCTCAGCTTCCTGCCGAAGCTCCGCATCCTGCTGGAGAAGATGGCGCTCGACCTCACCGACGACGTTTCGATCTCCGTGCAGCCGAAGCCGGTGACGGTGTCGCCGCAGGTGCCGAACAATCCCGCCCTCGAACAGCATGAGGTCCGGGCCTTCATCGATGTCGAGGTGAGCTAGCCATGCCGCACCTGCGAATCGCCGCGTCGGAGGCCGCCTCCAAGAAACTGTTCGACAAGGTGGTGGAGAAGTTCGTGCTCGAGGACGCCGACAGCGCCGACCTCGGGCCGTTCACCGCCGGGTACGACATCAAGATCCATCTGGAGAACGGCAGCGTCGACCTGCGTCCCGACGGCACCGTTCAGGTGAAGGAGCTCGACATCAAGTGGGACCGGCTGAACCTCTCGCTCGGGATAGACATCCCGGAGTTCTGCATTCCGGGGTTCTGCCTGATCCCGAATCCGTTTGGCGGCTGCCTGGTCGAGATCCCGCCGCTCTGCGTCTTCAGCGCCGACCCGGACTTCCAGATCGTGCTGCCGCTGAGCAACGGCCTGATCACCTCGGAGATCTCGATTACCGGACGGCTCCAGACCCGGTATCGCGTGAATCCGGACCGCCCGGCGACCATGGACCAGTGGGACGCCCAGGCGGCGGACCCGCCGCTCTACAACACCTGGCAGCTCTTTCTCGACCCGCAGTTCGTCGATATCGACCTCGTCGACGTCGCCGACACCGTCGGCGATCTGCTGGACGAGGCGATTGAGGCGGCCGTCGCGGCGCTCGGCATCCCCGACGTGATCGCCGACCTCATCGGATCGATCGTCGATCTGGTGCGGGAGATCCTGGACGTCGGTGATGACATCCAGGAGTGGCTCGAGAATCTCCTCGGCGTCAGCCTCGGGCTCGAGAACATCATCGGCCAGGCCCTGATCGAGCACTTCGTGACCGACGAACCGTTGTTCGAGCTGGAGGATCCCTATCCGATTCTCACGAAGGGCCCGAACCCGAACAACAAGCAGGGACAGCCGCCGCTGCCCGAGCTGGTTCCCGTGAAGCTGCCGATCCGCGACCTCACCGTGTCCAACAACGACGTCGAGCTGATCCTCGAAGGAAACGTGGGGTGACGCCGTGAAGAGCAGCGTCCGATTCAACACGCGATTGCTGACGACCTCGATCTTCGATAGCGGCGCGCTTGGCGTGCTCGTGCACCTGATCCATCGCTTTCCTCAGGTCGGCACCTATCAAGCCGTGGTGTTCCGCGATGGGCAGCGCGTCGGCACGACGTGCTTCCGGGTGACGGAGGAGGCGGCAGCGACGCAGCTCAACGTCGACCTCGCGGCGGTCGCGCAACCGGCCGGCGCCGTCACGTGCGCCTGCCGAGAACACCCGGAGAGTGCACCGGCGGTGTCGCCCGAGGGGCACGTGCTCTTCCACGCGCCGCGCGCCATCGGGACCTACGCCGTCGTAGTGGGCGAGGCGCGAGAGGGGGCGCAAGCGGTGTTCGACAGCCGGTCTCTGACCGATGGCGATCTCTTCGCGCTCACCCTGATCGAGCCGACGACCTACGGGGTCGAGAGCCCGAATGGCCGTGGGGCCGGCGAAATCAAGGTGGCGCCCGTCCCTCCGGGAACCGATCTCCGAACTGTGGCTCCGGTGTACATCGATGCGACGCGAGAGGGCTTCCAGCCTGCGCAGGTCAACGTGCACGCGGGCCAGGGGATCGTGTTCCGGGCGCGCGGCGCGGAGCGGATCGTGATCACGAAGCACGCGACGCCGCAGCCCAAGGGCGCGGCTGCCCCGGCCGCTCCCCGTGCGCGGCGAGTGCGCCGCCACGTGCGCATCTGGCGGCCCGGCGTTCGCCGGAAGGATCCGCAGTCCTGATCCCGGACGGCACCTGGAGGGACGCGACTAATTCCGCCTTGGCCAGGTCGCGCGCCAGTCCATCACGAGCCTGGTGAGCTCCTTCACCAGCTCCGGTTTCTCCGCCGCCAGGTTCTTCGTTTCACCGACATCGGTCGCGAGGTCGTAGAGCTCCACGCGCGACCCGTCCGCGTTGACGAGCAGCTTCCAGTTGCCGCGCCGGACCGCGAGATTCGGACTCCTGTCCGGCCCAAATCTGAAGAACTCGTCGTTGCGCCCGTACTCCCAGAACAGCGGGCCGCGGGTCGCGAGCGGTCGCCCGCGCCACGCCTGCGAGACATCGATGCCGTCGAGCGTGTGCTGCCGCGGCGGCGGCGCGCCGGCAATCGCGCACAGCGTCGGAAACAGATCCTGCGCCGTCAACACCGAGCGCTCGTCCACCCGCCCGGCCGGCACCGTTCCCGGCCAGCGCACGATGAACGGCAACCGGATTCCGCCTTCGTAGAGCGCGAGCTTGTGGCCGCGATACGGTGCCGAACGTGCGCCGTCGAAGGTCGGCAGCGCGCCGTTGTCGCTCGCGAAGATCACGATCGTGTTCTCCTCGAGGCCGCGCGCCTTCAACTCGTCGAGCAGCCGGCCGATCTGCTTGTCCATCTCGGCCAGCACCGGCTCGAGGTTCCGTCGCGTGTCCTTCCTGTCCGATGTGGCGTCCGGCACCCACGGCGTGTGCGGATCGTCGAGCCACAGATTCACGAAGACCGGGCGGCCGCGGTTGCGCGCGAGAAATTCGAGCGTCTTGTCAACGAAGAACGCCGTCCGCTCCCACCGCTTCACCTTGTCCTTGTCCGACCAGATCCAGTTCGTCGCGGTGATGTCCGGGTGCGGCTCGGGGCTCTCGTACGTGCCCACGCCTTCGTCATAGCCATACGCCGCGAACTTCGGCGCCTCGGTCACGTCGCGTCCGCCGCCGAGGTGCCACTTGCCGATGTGCGCCGTGGCATACCCGGCCGCCTTCAACGCCCGCGGCAGCGACGGCGCCTTCGGATCGAGGAAGTCGTCCATCTCGGTTCCCGCGTTGCCCTTCTTCGTCTGCAGGAAGCTCGTGATGCGCCAGCGCGCCGGATACTGGCCGGTGATCAAGCCCGCGCGCGAGGGTGAGCAGATCGGCGACGCTGAGTAATACTGCGTGAATCGCGTGCCCTGCGCCGCCAGCCTGTCGATCCGCGGCGTCGGCACCAGCGTGCCGCCATAAACGCCGACATCTCCCGGCCCGAGATCGTCCGCGAGGATGAAGATGATGTTCGGTTTCGCGGCGTCCTGCGCGTGCGCCGCCGCCGTCATGCCCAACGTGAACAACACGCCGGTCCACAGCTTCAGTGTCATGGTCCTCCGGCTTTGACCCGGACGGTTATTCTACGCTCCGCTGCGGCATGCGTCCTGCACGTCTGATGCGGGGCTTTCATGCGCCGGCTCTGTTGGATGATCGTGGCTCTGCTCGGCAGTGCAGAGGCAGCCGCTTGGCAGGGGACGGTTACCGGGCTGACCCTGTCGCCAGCCGCGGCTGAGACAGGAGCTACCGTCACGGCGACCGCCTCCGGTTCCAACGCGCCGTGCGGTGCCGTGCACATCGATTGGGGCGACGGCACGGCCATCACCTACGCCACCGAGAGGCTGCCGGTCCGGCAGACGCACGTCTACAAGAAGGCGGGCACGTTCGATCTTCGCGCGCAGGGCATGGGCAACTGCACCGGCGAGGCCAGAGCCCGCATCGTCATCACGGCGCGGCCGGAGCCTCCGCCACCTCCGCCGCCCGCGCCGCGGCTCGCCGGCCTCGAGCTTTCGGCCCCGGTCGTGGAGCCGCGTACCGCCGTCACGATCACCCTGCAGGGGACCGGCGCGTGCCGGGTGACGCTCGATTTCGGCGACGGCAACAGCCAGGAGGTCGGCGGGACGCTGCCGAATACCGTTCGTCACACGTACGCGCTGACGGGGCGCTACTCGATCGTCGCCACGCCGGCGCCTCCGTGCTCCGAGCGGCGTGTTGCGACGCTCGAAGTCGCCAACCGCATCGCACCACGCATCACCGGCCTCGATGTCGCGGTGCCGCCCGATGCAGCGCCGAGCATGCGGGCGCTGACGATCCGCGGCAGCGGCCGCTGCTCGTACACAATCACCTACGGTGACGGCAACAGTGAAACTCGAGAGGGCTCGCTGCCGGATGTCGTGCGGCACAACTATCCGGCGGAAGGACGCTACACGGCTGTCGTGACCGCACAGTCGCCTTGCTCGGGCGAGGTGGCGTCGACGTTTGTCGTAGGCCGCCGCGTTCGGGCCGACGCTCCAGAAGACGGTTCCATCTCCCGCGTCGACGCGCGGCCGCAGCTCGCGCGCGTCGCGATCGAATCACCATCACGATCGACGGCACCGGCACCTGCGGGTTGATCGTTGACTTCGACGACGGCGAATCGCGAACGTTCAGGGCGCAACTGCCGCACCGGTTCACGTACCGGTATGCGCGCGCGGGCGCCTACGAGATCATCGTCCGGCCTTCCGATGGCCTGTGCACGGGCGGCGGCGATGCGCTGTTGCGCATTCGCCAGCCGTGACGCGCGGCGCCGCTCAAGTTCGCGCACGCGGCGGTGCCGCGGATCCTGTTCCATGTCGCCGTCGAGCGTGCCACGCCCTTTTCGGCGGCGGCGTATAATCGGGCCGCCTACCGATGCCTCTCCGCCCAGGAGCGCGCCTCGGCCCGTACGAAATCAGGGTACTGCTCGGCGCAGGCGGAATGGGCGAAGTGTATCGCGCGCACGATACCCGACTGGATCGTGACGTGGCGATCAAGGTCCTCACGCCCACCCTTTCGTCGGACGCGGCGGCCGTGGCCCGCTTCGAGCGCGAAGCCAAGGCGGTCGCGGCGCTCTCGCATTCCGCCATTCTGGCTATTCACGATTTCGGCAGCCACGAGGGCACCGCATATGCCGTAACGGAGTTGCTCGAGGGCGAGACGTTGCGTGAGCGGCTCGCCGGATCGCTGCCGGTGCGGACGGCGCTCGAGTACGGTGTGCAGGTCGCCGAGGGGCTTGCCGCCGCGCATGAGAAGGGCCTCGTGCACCGCGATCTCAAGCCGGAGAACCTGTTCGTCACGACGGAGGGCAGAGTCAAGATCCTCGATTTCGGGTTGGTGCGTCGTACGGAGACGCAAGCGGACGGTGAGATCGCTACGGTTTCGGGCTCCACGGTTCCGGGAACACTGCTCGGAACCGTCGGCTACATGTCACCGGAGCAGGCATCCGGCAGGCCCGTTGATTTCCGTTCTGACCAGTTCTCCCTGGGCTGCGTCCTTTACGAGATGCTCTCGGGAAGACGTCCCTTCGCACGTCCGTCGAGTCCGGAGACACTTTCCGCGATCATTCGCGATGAACCCGCTCCCATCGTCGCGCTCAACCCGAGCGTCCCCGGACCGCTGCGATGGATTGTCGAGCGGTGCCTGGCGAAGGAACCGGCCGCACGCTACGCCTCGACGCACGACCTTGCCCGCGAGCTGCGAACACTGCTCGAGCACCTTCCCGAGGCGACACCCTTCGGCGACGCCACGGCAGTGGCACACACGAGGACCGCAACGTCCAACTTCCGAGGGGTCACGAACCGGAAGCTCGCGGCTGGTGCGGCCGCGACCGCTCTGCTCATGATCGTCGCCGGAGCGGTCTACCTGGTCACGACCAGGCGTGTATCCACATCGATCGACTCGCTGGCCGTTTTGCCGTTCACGAACGAAGGCGGCAATCCGCAGACGGACTATCTGTCGGACGGCATCACCGAGGTCCTGATCAACAGCCTCTCCCAATTGCCCCGACTGAGAGTGCTGGCGCGCACTACGGTGTTTCGCTACAAATCAGCGAACGATCCCATCAAGGTCGCTCGCGAGCTTGGCGTGCGGGCGCTGCTCACAGGAAAAGTGATCCAGCGTGACGACCAGTTGACCATCCAGGTCGATCTGGTGGACGTCGCCAACGGCGCACAACTGTGGGGCGAGCAGTACAAGCGTCAGCTCGCCGATGTGCTGTCGGTGCAGGAAGAGATTGCCAGACATATCTCGGAAACGCTGCGTCCCAGGCTCACCGGCGAGCAGCAGCAGCGGCTCGCCAGACACTCTACGAAGGACGCCGAGGCCTACCGCCTCTATCTCAGAGGCCGTTTTCACTGGAACCGGCTCACCGAGGAAGATCTGGTTGCCAGCATCGACTACTTCAAGCAGGCACTCGCCAGGGACCCCAACTATGCGCTCGCGTACGTCGGCTTGTCCGATTCCTACGGAATGCTCGGCCAAACCTATCGTTCGCAGAAAGAGGTCGCCGGCAACTCGAAGGATGCGTTCGAGAAAGCGCTGGCGCTGGACGAATCGTTGCCTGAAGCGCACCTGGCACGGGGAGCGTACGAATTGTTCTTCGCGTGGAAACTGGAGCGTCGCCGAGGAGGAATTGCGGCGTGCCATCGAACTCAACCCGAACCTGGCGATGGCTCACGACGTGTACGGCCAGTTTCTTTCAGCAATGGGCAGGTCCGACCAGGCGATTTCGGAGAACAGGATGGCGGTGGACGTCGATCCCGTCTCGGCCTTTTCGAATGCCAACCTGGCGCTGACCTACTACTATGCCCGCCAGCATGACCGGGTGATCGAGCAATCGCGGAGGACTCTGCGGTTGGACCCGACGTTCTTCTTCGCGTCGCTATACATGGCATGGGCGTACGTCCAACGGGAGGAATACCAGCAGGCCGTCACGGAATTGCTCGAGACCCGAACGATGCCCGGAGGCTACGCCGCGGCGACGTCTGAATTGGCGTACATCTACGCCATGTCGGGCCGGAGGCGTGAGGCCGAGCGCATGGTTCATGAACTGGAGGCGCACGCCTCGCGCGAGTACACGGACCCTTATTACGTCGCGATCGCGCACCTCGGGTCGGGCGCGCTCGATGAGATGTTCTCATGGCTGGAGAAAGCGCACGCGGACCATTCAGTCTGGCTGGTGTGGTTGAATGTCGAGCCGAAGTTCGATCGGGTGCGTCGGGATCCACGGTTCACGGCCTTGCAGCGGCGTCTGAATCTTCCGAGGTAGCCGGAGCGCTGCTCACCTGCGCGGCACACGCTGACCGGGAACCCACCGCGGCGGTTCGAGCATCGCGTTCCACTCCTTCCACGCCGCCTCGAGCGCCTTCACCCTCTGCGGCTCTTTTGCCGCGAGATCGGTCTTCTCGCCGAGGTCGGCCGCCAGATTGAACAGCCGCGCTCCCGCGAGGTCCACAGGCGTCGCCGTCCGTTCCAGATCGCCAGCCGCGAGCCCGCGCCCGCCGCGTCCCCCACGTCCTCCGCGTCCCCCTCGCCCCCCACGCCCCTCGGGCACGTCGGGCGCCTTGACGAGTTTCCAGTCGCCCATCCGAATCGCCATCTGCGGCCCGAAGCGCCAGAACAACGCGTCGTGGGGCGCGCCTTGCGTGTTTCCGCGGACGAAGGGCATGAGATCCACGCCGTCCAGCTTCAGCGCCTGGCGATCGCTGATGCCGGCGGCGGCCAGCGCGGTGGCGTGCACGTCCATCTGGATGACCGGCTGGCTGTAGACGCTGCCCGCGGGCAGCCGTCCCTTCCACTGCATCACGAACGGGACCCGCACGCCGCCTTCCCACGTGGACGCCTTGTAGCCCCGCAGCGGCGCGTTGCTCGACGCGTTGGCCGGCGGACCGCCGTTGTCGCTGATGAAGAAGACGAGCGTTCGGTCCTCGATCTTCAGGTCGCGCAGCTTCTGCATCACGGCCCCGATCGCATCGTCCATGGCCGACACCATCGCGGCGTAGGTGCGACGCCGCTCGTCGGCGATGTTCGCGTAGCGTTCGAGGTACTTGGGCGCGGCCTGCAACGGCGTGTGGACCGCGTTGAAGGCCAGATACAGGAACCAGGGTTCGGCGCCGCCCGCACGCCGGTCGAGGAACGCGAGCGCCTCCCGCCGGAACGCGTCGGTCAGGTACTCCGGCTCGTCGACTGCCGCGGTGCCGCGCAGGATCGGGTTGGCCTTGTTGCCGGCGCGCGAGTCGACATACGGGTGCGCTCCGCCGAGGAACCCGAAGTACTCGTCGAAGCCGCGCTTCATCGGGTGAAACGCGGGGCGCGATCCGAGATGCCACTTGCCGACCATCGCGGTACGGTAGCCAGCGGCCTTGAGCCGATCGGCCAGCGTCTTTTCCGTGAGCGGCAAGCCGAAGGTCTCGCGAGTGGTGGCAGCCGGTCCCGGATTGAACTCGTGGCCGAACCGCTGCTGATACCGTCCCGTCATCAGCGCCGCACGCGTCGGGCTGCAATAGGGGCCGCTGACGTAGGCGCTGCTGAATCGCACACCGTTCCGCGCCAGCGTGTCGAGATGCGGCGTGCGGATGTCGGCCGCGCCGTGCACGCCGATGTCGGCGTACCCCATGTCATCACCGACGATCAACAGGATGTTGGGCTTTCTGTCCGCGCCCGGCGACTGTGCCGTCGTGACGCTGACGATGGCCAGCGCCAACGAGGCAGCGGCCCCGACGCGAAGGCGTCCAGGAAGGAGCGGCTTCATCCGCGCACTATACGGAACTCCCATCGGTGACGCAAAGCTCCGCGTGTGTGCTACGGTAGGCTCGCATCCGCCACAGAGGAGTCCTCGCATGGATCGCCGCGCCTTTCTTGGCTCTCTGACCGCATCCCTGACGCTCGCCCGTGCGGCCGTTGCGCGTCAGACTGCCCCTGCGGGCCCGCCGCGCAAGGGGCGCATCACGCAGGGAGTCACGCGCGGCGTCTTCGGCCGTGGCGTCGCGCTCGAGGACTGCTGCCGTCAGGCCGCGGAGCTCGGCATCAAGGGCTTCGATCTTCTGGGCCCGGCCGACTGGCCGACAGCGAAGAAGTACGGCCTCGTCCCCTCGATGGCGAGCGGCGGGGGAGGGACGATCGCCAGCGGTCTGAACCGGACGGAGAACCACGCGAGGCTCGAGGCGTCGATGCGCGAGACCATCGATCGGGCGGCAGCCAGCGGCGTGCCCAACCTGATCACCTTCTCCGGCAACCGTGGCGGCATGTCGGATGCGGAAGGTGCGGACAACTGCGTGGCGTTTCTCAATCGCATCAAGGCGCACGCCGAGGACAAGGGCGTCTCCGTCTGCATGGAGTACCTGAACAGCAAGGTGAACCACAAGGACTACATGTTCGACCACATCGCGTGGGGCGTGCAGGTGATGACGCGCGTCAACTCACCGCGCGTGAAGATCCTGTTCGACATCTACCACGCGCAGATCATGGACGGGGACATCGTCAGGAACATCCGCGACCACTTTCAGTGGATCGCGCACTTCCACACCGGCGGCAACCCCGGGCGTCACGAGATCGACGAGACCCAGGAACTGAACTACCGCTTCGTCATGCAGGCCATCGCCGATCTCGGCTTCCAGGGGTTCGTCACACACGAGTACTCGCCCGCCCCGGGACGAGACCCGATCGAGAGCCTGAAGCAGGCGATCGCAATCTGCGACGTGTAGCGCTGCCGACCGTTGTGCCGGGCTGCTCACGGAATCAGCGACGGCATGACGTAGGCGTAGAACATCACGATCAACCCGACGAGACACGCCAACGCGATGCTGTGCCAGAAGACGGCCTTGAAGATCGCCGCTTCATTGCCCTGCTGGTGCGTCGCGGAGCTCGATACGACGATCGATTGCGCGTCGATCATCTTGCCCATCACGCCGCCGGTCGAATTGGCCGCGCCCATCAGGATGGGACTCAAACCCAATTGCTCCGCCGTCACTTTCTGCAGGTTGCCGAAGAGCGCGTTCGACCCGGCGTCGGTGCCCGTCAGGGCCACGCCCAGCCAGCCGAGCAGCGTGCCGAAGAACGGGAAGAGCCAGCCCGTACCCGTCAGGCTCAAGCCCATGATGGTGTCCATTCCGGAGTAGCGTGTGACGTATGCCAGGGCCACCATGAAGCTGATGGCCAATACCGACGGCATCATCTGCACGATGGTGGCTCCGAACAGGCGCAGCGTCCTGCGCATCGGCAGTCCCGCCAGAACGGCGGCAATCACCGCGGCGATGAAAATGACGGTGCCGGGGATCCCGATGAAGTTCAGATTGACGATCGCATCCTCCGGCGTAGGCTGCGGCGCCACCGGCGGCATCTTCAGCACCGCGTTGTGCAGGAAGGGCATCGGAATTCTCAAGGCGCTGAAATTCAGGTAGCGGCTGATTGTCGGCAGCCCGCTCACGAAGATCAACACGGAGGCGATGATGAACGGCGACCAGCCTTTCAACACGTCCGCCGTCGGATGATGCTTCGTCGACGTGGCCAGCTGGCCGCTCACCGGAATCACCGCCGCCGGCTTCCAGAACTTCAGAAAGGCCACCGTCACCAGCAGCGAGAACACCGCGGCCACGATGTCGACCAGCCCTGGCTCCTGAAAATTCGACCAGTAGAACTGCATGCCGGCAAATGACAACCCGCTGACGAACAGGGCCGGCCAGACCTGCCACGTCTCGCGCCACCCGACCATGCTGCGCACCAGCCAGAACGGCAGGATGAACGAGAGCGGCGGCAGTATGCGCCCGGCCATGGCGCTGAATTCCATCTCGGGCAACCCGGTCACGCCGGCCAGGACGCGAATCGGATTGCCGACACCACCCCACGCCACCGGTGCCGTGTTGGCGATCAGGCACAGCGTCGCTGATTGAAACGGGTTGAAGCCCAATCCGATCAGAAACGATCCGGCGATCGCCACCGGCGCGCCGCCGCCGCCTGTCCCTTCGAGGAACGCGCCGAAGCAAAACGCAATCAACACGAGCTGCAGGCGTTTGTCGGACGACAGGCCCGCGATCGAATCCTTCATCACCTGAAACTGTCCGGTCGTGGAGGCGATGTTGTAGAGGAAGATCGAGGCCACGACGATCCAGGCGATGCGCATCGCTCCGAAGATCACGCCGTGTCCCGCCGCCGTTGCCACCAGCACCGCCGGCATTCCGAATACCAGCGCGGCCAGCGCAACGGCCACCAGCAGCCCGCTCAACGCCGCAACCCACACGCGCTTCTTCAGCACCACCAGGACGAAGAAGAGCGTGAGCACCGGCAGCGCGGAGACTGCCGTCGAGAGGAACGCGTTGCCGAACGGATCGTAGAGTTGCCGCCAGGGAAGGGACGTCACACTACTTCCCCGCCACGGCGTACACGACCCAGCCGAGTGGCGCCGCAGCACTCGCACCGGAGGTCCGGCCTCCTGCAGTACTCGCCGCGGGAACCAGCAGATACTGACGGCCATCCATCTCGTACATCACCGGCGACCCGACGAAGTCACCTCCGAAGCGCGACGCCCAGAGCCGACGGCCGGTGTCTCTGTCCCACGCGCGAATCTGATTGTCGCGGCCGGCGCCAAACACGAGGCCGCCTTCCGTGACGATGATGCCGTTGAGCAGACCGGGCGCGCCCGTGCCGGTGATGCCGCGCGCGGCGAGATCGGGATCGTCGCCGAAGCCGTCGCGCCATGTGATGGCCGGCTCGTTCAGGTCGTACTTGACGATCGACGTGAACGGCGGCTTGATGCGATGGCCGACGGTGTTGTACTCGTTGAGCACATACCGTTCGAACTGCGGAACTCCGTCGGGATAGGGAGGAGCCGCGCCGCGGCCACGTCCACCGGAAGGTTCCGGACGCGCCGACACCGAACCCGATCCCACGATCAACTCCCGAGGCGCGCCGGACGCCGCGGGACCGGCGCCTCGCCCGCCTCCACGACCGAACGGTCCTCGCCCGCCGGGTGCGGCCGTCAGGAACGCCACGAGCGCGTCGACGTCGGCCGGCGTGAGGTGTGGGTATGCCGGCATCCGGCCCTTGCCCGCGCCAAGCACCGCGCGGATTGTCGCCGCGTCGTACCGCGCCGCGCCGACTGCCACGTTCTTCGCCGGGTCCGCTGACGCGTAGACGAGCGGCACGCCGTTGTCGGTGCCCAGTCGGTCCTCGCCGTGACACACCTGGCAGTGCTGCTGATACAGCGTCCGCCCGCGCAGCATCGGCGGCCCGCCGCCGCGGCCGCGGTTCTCGCCGGGCCGCAGCAGTCGGACGATGCCCGGGTTGTCGTGCGCGACAACGTAGACGGCCCCTGTGCCGGGTTCAGAGGCCGCACCGCCGAAGAGCACGCCGCCGTTGCTCGTCGGAACGTGCACCGTGTCGCCAAGGCTGATCGGCGTGAAGATGCCCAGGTTCGTGGCACCGAGCAGACGCTTCCGGAACGCCTCCGCCTCGTCGGCTGTCAAATGCGGACTGATGTCGTCTGTGCCGAACGACTCCTTCGAAAACGGCGCCGGTTTCGTCGGCCGCGGCTGCGTCGGCCAGCTTTGTTCGCCCGGCATGGTGGACTTCGGAACGGGACGTTCCTCGATCGGCCAGATCGGTTCGCCCGTCACGCGATCGAAGACGTAGAGCCACGGCGTCTTGGAGGTCACCACGACGACATCTCTGTCACGCCCGTTGTGCCGGATCGTTGTCAACTGCGGCGCGGCGCTGGGGTCCATGTCCCAGAGGTCGTGGTGCACGATCTGGAAGTGCCACATCCGCTTGCCCGTGCGCGCGTCGAGGGCGACGATCGACGTGCCGAACAGATTCGCGCCGATCCGATCGGCGCCGTAGAAGTCGTAGGTCGGTGACCCGAGCGGCACGTAGGCAATGCCGCGCCGCGTGTCGACGGTCAGCTCACCCCACGCGTTGGTGCCGCCGACGTACTTCCACGCGTCCTTGGGCCACGTGTCGTAGCCGAACTCGCCGGGACGCGGCACGGTGTGAAACGTCCACACCAGTTTGCCGGAGAGGACGTCGTAGGCGCGAATGTCGCCGGGCGGCGACATGTAGCCCTCGCCGGTCGCGCTGCCGAGAATCAGCACATTCTCGAAGATCTCGCCGGGCGTGTTCGACTGGATGTTGCCGATGGTCGCCGGATCGCGTCCATCGATGCCGGCCCGCAGGTCGACCACGCCGTTGGTGCCGAACGACATGATGGACGTGCCGGTCTTCGCATCCACCTGCTGGAGCAGCGCGTTCATCGAGAAGATCAGCCGCTGGTCACGGCCGTCGGCGCTCTCCCAGTAGTTCATGCTGCGGCTGGTCATGCCGTTCATGTTCTCGCGGATCCACAACTCCTTGCCGGTCCTGGCGTCGACGGCGACGAGCGATCCGTTCCGTCCACGGCCGTAGATCACGCCACGTACGACGAGGGGACCGAAGCCCGTGTCGCCGTAAGGGTACGTCCAGGCGACCTCGAGCCGGTGGACGTTGGACTTGTTGATCCGTTTGGAGGCGAAGTAGCGGGAATTATCTGCGCCGTTGCCGTACCCGGGCCACCACCTGTCCGCCGGCGCCTGCGCCATGCCGGCCGTGGCTGCTGCGATGCCTGCCACGAGGGCCGCGATGGCCGTGATGTGTCCGAACTGCCACCTGCTCTCCGACATACGCGAGACCCTCCGTCTCCGCCTGGCCTTGCAAGCCATGCACATCGTCGTGCGTCTCTGTAGAAAAACGCGGAAGATTCACCATCGAATAGGTCCGAGAATGTGATATGTGAGATAGCGATTGTGCAATGTGAAACGCGCTTGTCAATGATTTTTTCGAGCGGGCGTGTCGATCGACGCCCGCCCGTGTGGGTCGCACCATGAACTCCGCCTGCACCGCTTGCCTTCGCACCGCTTGTGCCGTGCTCCTCGTTGTGGTGGGCGGCTGCTCGTTCGAGGAGCCGCCGTGGACCGGCCGCGACGAGCCGGTCGAGCGCAACCGGGTTGCCGCGATCACGCTCGCGCCGGGCGTGGCGGCGACGCTCGGCTGGAGCCGCGGCGCGCTCCTCGAGCGGATCGAGATGCAGCCCGGCGCGGTCTATCCGGAGCAGCGTCTCGACGAGGAACTCATCATCGTCGGCCAGGGTGGATCGGCGACGATCGAGATCGGTGGCCACACGGCCCAACTCACGAACGATCACGTGGTCTATCTGCAGCCCGGGACCGTGCGATCGATGAAGGCTGGCCCGAAGGGATGGAAGGCAGTCGAGGTCTACTCGCCGGTGCGGCTGGACCATCTCAAATCTGCCGGACAGAACACGTCCGGCCTGAAACCGACATCGTCGGATCGAGGCGTCACGCCATCGCTTCAGCCCGGCGTCGTTGTCAACCTCAATGAGATTCAGTGGACGCCGCTGACCGATCCCGCTGGTGGAAAGCCGTACCGCCGCAGCTCGACGCTCTCGCGGTTGATCTGGGGCAAAAACGCGCAGATCAGCGTCGCCCGTCTGGACCCTGGCTCGGACATGCCGCGCCATCTGTCCCGTGAAGATCCATTGACGCTGACGATCCGCGGCGCGCTCGCCCACGATCGCGCTGGCGATACCGGCGCCGATGTGCTCGACGTCTTCTGGCCCGTGCGCGCCGACTACGTCGAACGCGCGCGAAGGCAGCAAGCGCTCTACGAGCAGATCGTCCCGCCCGGCGCGAGACCGCAGAAGCTCGCCGAAGGCTTTACGTTCACCGAGGGGCCGACGTGGCTGAAGGGCAGGCTGTACTTCTCGGACATGTTCTTCCAGAACCCGGCCGGCAACGATTGGACGGGAAGTCCCGCACGCAGCCGCTTGATCGTCATGGAATCGGGCGGCACGTGGCGCGTCCTGTCGAGCGGGATGCAGTCGAACGGCACGCTGGCGGCGAAGAACGGCAACCTCCTCGTCTGCGACATGTTCGGTCATCGTGTCGTGGAGGTGAACCCGGCCACGGGCACGATCGTGAGAGTCGTGCTCGACACCGTGAACGGCAAGCCGATCGACGGTCCGAACGATCTCGTGATGGACGCGAAAGGCGGCCTCTACATCACCGACCCGCAGTTCACGCCGGAAGCGCGAAAGAGCCAGCCTGGCAAGCAGGTGTACTACGTCGCGTCCGACGGCCAGGCGCGGGTCGTGATCGGTCCCGGGGAGTACGCGATGCCGAACGGCGTCGAGCTCTCGCCCGACGGCAAGACGCTCTACGTCAACAACACCTGGGCCCAACCGGGTGAACACTTCGTGTGGGCGTACGACGTGGCCGGCGACGGGTCGCTCTCGAACAAACGGCGGTTCGCGATGCTGAACCTGCGGCCCGACGTGCTGGCCGCTGCCAATCCGGCGGACCGTTTCGACTCGCGCGCCGACGGCACCACGATCGACACCGACGGCCGCTACTATGTCGCCACCAACACCGGTGTCCAGATCTTCCTGCCGGATGGCACCTATGCCGGCACGATCTGGATGCCGCAGGATCCGGTCAGCGTCACGTTCGGCGGCGCCAGCAACGACGTGCTGTATATCGTTGGGCACTCGTCGGTCTGGCGCATCCAGACGAAAGTCCGCGGCTTCCGTCATCCGCCGGGTATGAACTGAGAGCCTGCAACCGAGAGCTGCGGGTGAGTGCCGGCAGCTGTGAGTGAGCGTAGCGAACGAGCGACGCGAGCGGAGCGGGGCACGGGGGCCCCGCGAGGGAGCGTGCAAGGCGGTCCGGGGGACGACGTCCCCGGATAAGATCGGAGGGAAACACGTGCACAGACGAGGAATCCTGAGGTCCGCGTTGGTGGCTACGGCCGCCGCTCTCGGTTTCGATCGCTTCGCCGGGCTCGCGCGCGCGCAGACGAAACACATCCGCCTCTACGTGGAAATGGACGTGGCGCCGGCGCGCGAGCGCGAGATGCTCGACACGTTCCACAACGTGTTCGTGCCCGAAGCGGTGAAGCACGCGGGCTACGTCCGCGTGAAGATGCTCAAGCGCCGCACCATCCTGCAGGGAACGGCGCCCGCCGCTCACAACTATCGCTTCGAGCTGGAGTTCGAGAGCGAGGAGCTCCGCCAGAAGTGGATCGCGTCGGCCGGCCACCAGCGTGTCTGGCCGCCCGTCGAGCGCACGATGACGACGCTCAAGGATTATCCCGTCGTGCTGTACGACGAAGTCTGACGACGACGTCCGAGGGGCGCGAGTGGGTCGCCTGACTCGTGCACTATACGCAACCACTCTTGCAGCGGCGAGCGAGCGTGGTATCCTGTGACGGATCCGCCGCCGATGCGTCCAAAAGACTCGCGCGATACGCCGCCCATTCAGAGCCTCGACCGCGGCCTGGCCATTCTGGAGGCCGTGGCGGAATCTCCGCTGCCGGTGCCGCTCAAGCAGCTCACCGATCTGATCGGCATCGACCGCAGCAGCGTCTTCCGGCTCGCCAACACGCTGCGGCAGCGCCGGTTCCTGGCGAATCCGAAGGGCAGCAAGGATTATATTCTCGGCCCGAACGCGTGGCGGCTCTCGCGGAAGTACGGCCGCAACGGCCTCGGCACCTTCTTCCACGATCACCTCCGCGAGCTGACGCGCAAGCTCGGCGAGACCTCGCACATCACCGTGCGCGAGGGCAGCCAGGTCTTGTTCATCGACCATCACGCACCGACCGGTCATGTGGTCTCGGTGGCCGGCCAAACCGGCGAATACGCGCCGCTCTATTGCACGGCGCACGGCAAGGCGCTGGTGGCGGACCTGGACATCGAGGCCCTGCGCGCGGTGCTCGGCCGCGGCCCGCTCCATGCCTACACGAAGAACACGATCGTGTCGCTGTCGAGACTGGCGAAGGTGTGCCTGCAGATTCGCGCCGATGGCTTCGCGCTCGACGACGGCGAGTACATCGACGAGGTGCGCTGCGTCGCCGCGCCGATTCGCGACGCGCAGGGGGAGATTGTCGCCTCCGTCGGCATCTCCGCGCCGTTGACGCGCCTGCCCAAGCACCGCAGCCTCAACGCCGCGGCCGACGTCGTCGCGGCCGCGCGCGCCATCTCCGCTTCGCTCGCCGGCTGATCCCGGGCCTTCGCGGCCTCACTCCACGCGTTCTTCTCCGCGCTGTCTCCCGGCTTGACTCTCCTCGGACGCGCGACTAGGATGCGCGTACGCACACGGCATTGCACTATTCACAACAACGCCGGGCGCGCCGCCGCGGGCTCGCAGTCCCGGGGCGAAAGGCCATCAAGCCGTACGGGAAGTGACACCTGCGCAGGAAGGAGTACGGTATGCGGCGACAGTGGTGGGCGTTCCTGGTGGCGGTCCTGCTGCCTCTGGCCGCAGGCGCCCAGGAGATTCGCGGCAACATCAACGGCATCGTCTCGGACAGCAACGGGGTGATTCCCGGCGCGGTCGTGCGCGTGACGAACACGGACACGAGTCAGACGCAGCAACTGGTGACGAACAGCAGCGGCTACTTCGAGGCCGTGCTCCTCAACCCGGGCACGTACGCCGTACGCGTCGAGCTGCAGGGTTTCAAGACGCTGACGCAGACCGGCATCTCGCTCGCCGTCGGCCAAACCGTGAATCTGAGGCTGACGCTGGAGATCGGACAGATCACCGAGCAGATCACCGTGACGGCGGAGGCGCCGCTGCTCGACACCACCACCGTCTCCTCCGGGCAGAACTTCGATCGGCGCATGGTCGAGGGGCTGCCGATGTTCTCGAACATGCCGATCATGTTGTCGCGGTTCACGCCGGGCGTCGTCCCGGGCACAGCCGAGGCCGAGGTGATCAATATCTTCCAGGGCTACATGGAAGGCACGACGGCCGCCGCGGGCGGGCAGCTCGGTACCGGGAGCGGTTTCGACAACCGCAACACGGGGAACAACTACACCATCGACGGCGCCCAGAACAACGGCTTCGGCCGCCGCATCGCCAGCTCGCCCAACTCCGACCAGATCGAGGAGGTCCGCATCGAGACGTCGAACTTCGACGCCTCGCAGGGACACGGCACCGGGCTCAGCGTCGCGATGATGACGCGCGCCGGCACCAACGCGCTGCGCGGGTCGGCCAACTACACGCACTGGAACAACCAGCTGAACTCGCCCAATCTGCAGCAGAAGGTGACGTTCGCGCGGGATCCGCGTGTGGAAAAGGCGTGGCGTTCGGGCCGCGAGCACATCGGCGCCTTCACCCTCGGCGGGCCGCTCGTGATCCCGAAGATCGTCAACGGCCGCGGCAAGGCGTTCTTCTTCGGCAACTTCTCGATGTCGAACGACTCGGCGCCGGGCCGCCTCGCCGGCACCTCCACCGTGCCGGCCAACGCCAAGCACCTCGAGGGCGATTTCTCTGACCTGCTGCAGTTGCCGTCCGGCGCCGGGGCGAACACGCCCGCGGGCCACCATCAGTACCAGATCTTCGATCCGTTGACCACGCGCCCCGACCCGCTCCGGCCCGGCCGCGTGATCCGCGATCCGTTTCCGAACAACATCATCCCGAAAGACCGTTTCATGAACCCGGATGGCTCGTACAAGAACCCCGCGTTCGGGCTCTACCGGGCCATGGTGCCGCCACCGAATCAGAACTTCCTGTCGCCGACGCAGCAGCCGACCAGCAACTACTACCGGGCGGCGGAACCCGACCAGCCGCACAACACCCAGGCCAGCGTCCGCGTCGACTACAACCCCTCGGACACCTCTCGATTCTTCATTCGCGGCAACGGCAACAAATTCCTCGAGTCGTCGCTCGTGGACTGGACCTACGACTCTCCCGAGCCGGAGTTCCGCGGGCTGCACGACGTGGCTCGCGGGCGATACAGCTGGTCGGTGACGGGCACCTGGACGAAGGTGGTCAAGGGTCACACGGTCATCGATACGCAGATTTCCGGCAACCGCGCCCATCAGCGGGACCTGCGCAAGAACCTGGTCAACTACAAGCCGACGTCGGTCGGCCTGCCGTCGTACCTGGACGACTTCTGCCTGGAGCGCTTCGAGTGCATCCTGCCGCAGAACAACATCAACTCGTACCAGGGCATGGGCGGCACGGTGGACGGCGGCATCTGGGTCACGACGTATCAGGGGCAGTCGAACCTGACGAGCACGCGCGGTTCGCACACCTGGCGTGGCGGCGTGGACGTGCAGTGGGCGCAGCGCACCAGCCGCGACGGCGCGGGCAACATGGGCACGTTCAGCTACGACAACACCTACACGCGCGCGGCCGATACGACCAACGTGTTCCCGGCGCAGCAAATCGGCCTGAGTCTCGCCGCGTTCATGCTGGGATTCCCGAGCTCGGTGTCGATCTCCGACAACAACGGGTTCGACGTCCGCAACAACTACTTCGGGACGTTCGCGCAGGACACGTGGCGGGTGAGCCGGAACCTGACGGTCAATATCGGCCTGCGGTTCGAATACGAGAACGGCATCAAGGAGGTGAAGGACCGCGCGCAGCTGTGGTTCGATCCGCAGGCGCAGGTGTCGATTGCGGCCGCCGCGCTGGCCGCCTACGCCGCCAGTCCCGATCCGGCCCTGCCGGTCAGCCAGTTCAACGTCCAGGGAGGCAGCGTCTACGCCGGTACGCCCGGATATGGCAGCCGCACCTGGAAGCCGGAGGCGCTGTGGATGCCGCGGTTCTCGTTTGGCTACAAGCTGGGCGAGAAGAACGTCATCAAGGGCGGCTACGGCATGTATTACGACACCCTGAACGCGCGGGACTGGACCCCCGACCAGGAAGGCTACGATGTCACGACGACCAATCAGCTCAGTAGCGATTTCGGTCTCACCTGGGCGCTGGGCGATCCCGCCAGGGGGATTCTGCCGATTGCGAATCCGTTCCCGGTTCGCGCCAACGGCAGCCGCTACGAGCTGATTCCGGGTAACGCGCTCGGCGTCGACAACATGCTGGGCCGAACCTTCACCGCGGAGAACCCGGACCGCGTGCACTCGCGCGTGCAGCGCTGGCGATTGGGCTGGCAGCGCGAACTCAACCGCCGAACGGCCATCGACATCGCTTACTCAGGGTCGTACGCCGATCGACAGGGGATTCAGCTCCGGCTGGACTATCTGCCCGAGCAGTATTGGAGCAGCGCCAACGTGCGCGATACTTCGGCGAACGACTACCTGACCCAGAACGTGACGAACCCGTTCTACATCGGCAACTTCGCCTCGCTGCAGACGAGCAATCCTCTGCTCTACCAAAGGCTGCAGGGATCGACCTTCTTCACGTCGAGGACCATTCAACGTCATCGCCTGCTGCGGGCGTTTCCGCACATGAGCGCCGGGAACAACGGCCTGCAGTTGCGGGACCAGCCCCTGGGCGAGATCAAGGCGCACGCGCTCGAGATCATCCTCACGCGACGGTACGCCAACGGCCTGACGGGCAACGCCGCGTTCACCGTGAACCGGGTCACGGAGAATCGGACCGTTGAGGAGTATGACCGTGAACCGACGCTCTGGCAGACCACCAACAACGGGCGGCCGTGGCGTCTGACCGGCGCCGTCGTCTACGAACTGCCCTTCGGTCCGGAGAAGAAGTTCCTGGCCGATCGCGGCTTGCTCACCAGCATCGTTCGTGGGTGGACCATTGGCGGCACCTACGAATACCAGCCTGGCGCCCTCCTCAACTGGGGCAACCTGTTCTTCAACGGAAACCTGGAGGACATCCAGAAGAAGAACCCGGAGATCGCGCTGCGGCCCGACGGGACGTTCGACCCGACGAAGACGTGGTTCAACATCGACGCCGGGTTCGAGCGCGACACCGCCGATCAGCCCGCAAATTTCCAGAAGCGGATCTTCCCGTTCCGCGTCGACGGCGTTCGCGGGTTCGACTTGTCCTATCTGAACGCGAACCTGGCGCGCACGTTCAATCTGGGCGGCCGCCGAACGTTCCAGTTCCGCGTGGACATGCAGAACCTGCTCAACCGGCAGCACTATGCAAACCCGGAATTGAACCCGACGAGCACGAACTTCGGGCAGGTCCGGGCCGTGAACAACAACGTGATGAGATTCATCACCTTCAACAGCACGTTCCGCTTCTGATGTCGGGGCGCAGCTGCGCCGACGCCGCGCGTAGAGTGGACCGCGAAGGAAAATGGGATCGATATGAAGAGGCGAATCAGTCGTGTGCTGATAACGGGACTGGCGCTTCCGCTGATCGGCGCGACGTTGACGATCGGCATCGACGTCGATGCGGGACGCCAGGCCGTGCCGGCCAGGCCCAAGGGGCCCTGTGACGTCTACGCCGAGGCCGCCGCGCCGTGCGTGGCGGCCCACAGCACGACGCGCGCGTTGTATGCCTCCTACAACGGTCCGCTCTACCAGGTCCTGCGTCAATCGGACGGCAAGACCCTCAACATCGGCGTGGTCCAGCCGGTCGCGACGCCCGTCCCGGACGCGGGCGGTTACGCAGACGCCGCCGCGCAGGACGCGTTCTGCGCCAACACCTACTGCTGGATCACGACCATCTACGACCAGTCCCCCAAGCACAACGATCTCATACAGGCGCCGCGCGGCGGATTCAGCGGCCCGGCCATGGGCGGGTTCAATAACCTCCCGCTCGCTGACATGGCGCCGGTCACGGTCATGGGCCACAAGGTCTACGGCGTCTTCATCGTGCCGGGCATGGGGCTCCGCCAGAACGACGCGAAGGGCACTGCAGTGGACGACCAGGCTGAGGGGCAGTACTGGGTCGTCAACGGCCACCACTACAACAACGGCTGTTGCTTCGACTACGGCAACGCCGAGACCGACAGCCGCGACGACGGCGACGGCACGATGGAGACGACGTATTTCGGCAACGCCACCGCCTGGTATCGCGGGCAGCCGCCTGGCCCGTGGATCATGACCGACCAGGAGAACAACCTGGTCGGTTGCGTGAACGAGTCTCCGAACGACAAGTTCTGCCCGGACCTGCCGACCATCACCTGGCGGTTCGTCACCGCCACGGCCGACGGCGAACCGCACCACTGGAGGAGCATGGGCAGCGACGCGCGGCAGGGCGGCCTGAAGGTGATGTTCGACGGACCGCGGATCAAGAACGACAGAAGCAGTTACGACCCGATGCGCAAACAGGGCGCCATCCTGCTGGGCAACGGCGGCGACAACAGCGTCGGCTCGCAAGGCACGTTCTACGAAGGTGCGATGACCGCTCCCCGCACCTTCCCGACGCAGGAGACCAACCAGCGCATTCAGGCCAACGTCGTGGCTGCGAAGTACGACGTGGCGCGGTTGACGCTGGCTCCCGCTGCCGCCCCGGCCACGCCGCCAGGGCTCCAGACGTTTTCACCCGGGTCATCGCAGGACACCATCCTGACGTTCACGAACACGACTGGCGGCCCGGTGACGAATGTCAGATTGAGCCTCGCGGTGCCGAATCCACAGTGGAAGTCGGTCGTTGCGGGGGGGGCGACGGCCTCGGCAACGATCGCCGGTCCGGTTGCGCCGGGCGCCAGCGTCAGCGCGACCTTCAAGGTCACTTCAGGCCTGGCGCCCTTCAACGGCGACCTGGCTGGCAACGTCTCCTGGACGGCGAACGGCAGGACGCAATCCGAGAAGACGGCGCAGAAGGTGCGGAACGTCAGCGCGATCGCGATCAACGAGTTCCGCGTCAACGCCGGATCTCCCGACAATCCGACGGACTCGTTCATCGAGCTGTACAACGCCAGCGATCGAGCCGTGGACATCTCCAACTGGACGCTGACGCAGCACGCCACGCAGTTGCCGATCTTCTCGTCGGTAAAGATTCCGGCGGGCACGAAGCTCGCGGCGCGCGGGTTCTACCTGCTGGGCCTTGCCACCTCGGGGCTCGCGGTGGCCGCGCGCGCCGGCGACACGGTTATCCACGTGCGAAGCACCGCCGGCATGAAGGTCGGCGACGCGATCGAGATCGACACGGGCGCCGGCGCCGAGACTCGCAGGATCGCGAGCCTGGGGACGCCGGCCGGCAGCGCCACGACGCTGTGGCAGCCGCTCCCCGACGGTCCGGTGATCACGATTCCCGTCGGGTCCACCAACGTGCCCGTCACGAACGTCACTGGCTTCGAAGCCGGCCAGAAGATCGCAATCGGGTACGGCGCCACGTATCCGACAGTTGCCAAGGCCATCGAGAAATACGAAGTGGTGACGGTGACTGCCGTCGGCAAGCAGGGTACGCAAGCCTGGCTGTCGGCGGACGCCAAAGCCGGAGACACCAACATCAAGGTCTCGTCCGTCGCCAACATCTCCGCCGGCGACAAGATCAGGCTGGACATCGACAGCGTCGGGCACGGGATCGAGACCGTCACGGTGACGCGCGTCGGCACCGCCTCGGTCCGCAGTACTTTCAATGGCCCGTTGAGAGACAACGAGGACAAGGGTACGGGTCTCGACCTTGCCGCGCCGCTGAAGTTCAATCACGCGTCGAACATGCCCTTCAGCGCCTGGGGAACCGGCATCAGCTTCAAGCCGGCAACGGCGTTTGCCCACTCGAGCAACGAACCCGCCCTGCCCCTTGGAACCGGCATCACGCTCGACAAGCCTCTGACCAGGGACCACCCGATCGACGCCGTTGTGCGGGACGCCGCGGTCACTGCTGCGGGTTATCAGGGAACTCCGGCGCCCAACCAGTGGTTCGGTGGTCCCGCACTCTCTCCGAGCGCGGGGACCATGGTGCTGCGCGACGCCGCGGGCCTGGTCGTCGACAGCCTCAACTACGGCCTGCTCGTCGATCCATGGGCGTCCGAGGGTTACCACGGCAGATCGGGAACTGGTGAAGGTGGCTGTCGCGTGCAGTCACCCAGCATAGGCGGTCGCGGCGGTTTCGGCGGTCGCTTCGGCGGACCGGCGGCTGCACCCGTCAGCACGCCCCACAGGAGCGCGGGCCGCTTCCCGGACGGCGCCGACAGCGACAGCAACTGCACCGATTTCCGGGTGCAGCCCGCGACAACGATGCCGGCCGCGTCGGATGCCGGCGCGACCGTCATCAAGGTCGCCAGCGTCGCCGGCTTCAGCGCAGGCCGCACGCTCGTCATCGATACCGGGGCGAATCGCGAGACCGCCGTCATCGCGACGGTCGGCACCGCCGGCGCCACGACCGTGAGCACGGCGACCGACGTGGGTGTGACGGTCATTCCGGTCGCGAGCGGGTTCGGCTTCAGTGCGGGACAGGCGATCACGATCGGCAGCGGCGCGACCTATGAGACCGCCATCGTCGGCGCCGCCGGCAGGGGCGGCGGTGGCAGAGGCGGCCGTGGCGGCGGCGCGACGATCACCGTCGCGGCGCCGCTGAAGTTTGCGCACGCAGCGGGTGCGCAAGTGTCCGGCACCGGTATCATCCTGACGAAACCGTTGACCAGGGCGCACGCCGCCGGCGCGCAGATCGGCAGCGCCGTGCCCACGCCAGGCGCGCCCAACCGATACGAGAAGGATTAACCATGTCTCGTCGCATCCTGCTCGCGCTTGTGTTCGTGGCACTCGGCGTTGCGGTCGATCGTCTGGTGTTGGCTCAGCAGACGGGAATCACACGGAAGGTCCTGTTCACGCTCGACGAGCCTGGCAGCCAGACACACGAGGCGATCATGGCGGTCGCTGACCTGCCGCCCGGAGCCACTTCGGGACGCCATCGCCACGCCGGCGTCGACATCGGCTACGTGTTGGACGGATCCGCACGCCTGGAGCACGACGGCCGAGCGGCGATCGTGCTGAAGCCTGGAGACGCGTTCAAGAACGACGGCGTGCACAATGTCACGAACACGAGCGGCGCCCCAGCGAAGATACTCGCCGTCTACATGGTCGAAAAGGGGAAGCCGCTGGCCGAGCCTGTCGTCGCGGCACAGGCCGCGGACTTGCCGCCGCCGTTTCCCAGGCCGGGCACGACACTGCTCCTGGACAACGCGGCGGTCGCCGTGTGGAACGTGTCGTGGCTGAAGCAGCAGTACCCGTTGCACACCCATCGCTACGATCTCATCGGCATCTCCTACGCCGAAGGCGATCGCATCATCACTCAGGGGGACCGGCCGGGCAGGCGCGTCACCACGAAGGCGTGGATATTTCAGACGAATCGTGCCGGTGTCACGCACGTCGAAGAGGGGGCGAGCGATCCACCCATGCGCGCGGTGCTGATCGAAGTGAAGTCCCCCGCTCCGCGCGCGGCTGCGACGGAGCCGGTCGACGCGCTGCGGCAGGTTGCCGGCGCGCCCGCCTGGGAGAACAATCGGGCCGTGGCCTGGGTGGTCATGGGTGGCTCCACCGGTCCTGCGCACCGCCACGTCGGCGACGCCGTCGAGTTGATCTTCGATGGCTCCACGCCGAAGGCGACGTTCGTCGCGGCCGGAACTGCGCACGCAGGTCCCGCACCGGGAGAAGGTGGGCGGGCCTACATCTTCGAGATCAAATAAGGACGGTTATGAAGACTGGCCGCCGAAACTTCCTCGCCACCTGCGCCGTGGCAGCCGCTGCCGCCACACGGCCGCTTGCCGCGTTTGGACAAGCCGTCGACAACGCGAAGCAGGCGTCCAGCCCGTCGGCGCTGCGGATCACCGATCTGAAGTGCGGCTACGTACGCGGCAGCCTCTTCGTGAAGATCCACACGAACCAGGGCATCTGGGGTTGCGGAGAAGCGGTCGATGCCGTCGGCGGCACCTACCACATGGTCCGCAGCTTCGGCCAGCGCATTCGCAATCAGAATCCGCTCAACGTCCATCGGATCTTCGAGCAGATTCGCAAGGGGGGCGTCTTCGGCGGCGCTCAATCCGGGGTGTTCATCGCGGTGCTGTCGGCGGTGGAGACGGCGTTGTGGGATCTCGCCGGCAAGGCGCTGAACGTTCCGGTGTACCAACTGCTCGGCGGGAAGTTCCGCGATCGCATTCGCGTCTATTGCGACACGGCGCTGTATCAGACAAGGCTGCCCACGCCGCAGCAATTCGCGCAGGCGGCGGCCAACAACGTCAAGGCCGGCTACACCGCCATCAAGTTCGACCTGGATCAAGGGAACGACCCCAATAGGTACGATCAATTCAACTGGACGGCGAGCCCCGCGGAGATCCAGCGCATGGTCGACCAGATGACGGCGGCGCGTGAAGCCGTCGGACCGAAGATCGACATCTGCGCCGACATGCACGCCCGCTACGACTATCCGACCGGCCAGCAGGTGGCCAAGCGCATGGAACCGCTGAACCTGATGTGGCTGGAGGAGCCGGTACCGGCCGAGAACGTCGACGCCTACAAGCTCATCGCGCAGGAGACCAGCACGCCGATTTGCGCCGGCGAGAACATCTTCCTCGCGCATGGCTTCCGCCGCCTGCTGGAGATGGGCGGCGTCGACATCGTGATGCCCGACCTGCAGAAGGCCGGCGGCCTCGGCGAAGGGCAGCGGATCGCCAACCTCGCGCACCTCTATTACGTCCCGTTCGCGCCGCACATGGTTGCGTCCTGCCTCGGCGCCATGGCTTCGTGTCCCGTGTGTGCCTCGGTGCCGAACTTCATGATCCTGGAGTGGCAGACCTACTTCGACACGAACCCGATGTACAAGACAATCGTGACCTACGACGGACCGCAGATCGAGAAGGGCTTCATCAGGCTTTCGGAGAAGCCGGGCATCGGTGTGGAGATCAACGAGGAGGGCATGCGCAAATACGCCAACCCGGGCGTGCCGTTCTTCGAGTAAGGAGCAAGCGTGAGAAGGACACTACTGGCGGTGGCCGCCGCCTTCGCGTGCGTGTTCGCGAACCCGAGCGCGCGGGAACAGCCGCCGGCCGACTGCAAGCCGAACTCTCTCAACATCCCCGGCGCACCCTACCCGTGTGTCTTTCCGGACAACCGCGTCATGTTTCGTGTCGCGGCGCCGGACGCGCAGAAGGTGCGCGTGCGGGTTGGTGGCGGGTTCGACATGACCAAAGGACCTGACGGACTGTGGTACGCGACGACCACGCCGCAGGTCGTGGGCTTTCATTACTACACGCTGTCGATCGACGGCGCCGTGGTCGCCGATCCGGCGACGCGGACGTTCTTTGGATCCGGCTTCTACAACAGCGCGATCGAGATCCCCGATCCGGACGGCGAGTACTTCACGCTGAAGGACGTGCCGCGCGGGCAGGTCCGCCAGCGGTGGTACCACTCGAAGGTCACCGGCGAATGGCGGCGCGCCTACGTCTACACGCCGCCGGACTACGACACCAACACGAAGGCGAAGTACCCGGTCCTGTATCTGCTGCACGGCTGGGGCGAGAACGAGCATGGCTGGCACGTGCAGGGCCACGTCGACGTGATCATGGACAACCTGATCGCCGAGAAGAAGGCCAAGCCGATGATCATCGTCATGGACAACCTCAACGCGGTGAAACCCGGTGAGAGCGCCGCGTTGTATTTCGCGCGCGGCTCGCTCACGCAGACGGTGCCGCAGCCGCCGCCCGCACGGGGCGCTCCTCCTGCCGCGCGCGGCGCCGGCCCTGCTCCCGGCCGCGGGCGAGGATCCCTGGCCAGCAGCGTGTTCAGCGAGATGATGTTCACGGATCTGATCCCGATGGTGGAGCGGACCTTCCGCGTCGCGCCCGGACGTGAGAACCGGGCGATGGCCGGGCTCTCCATGGGGGGCGCGCAGACGTTCGGCACGGCGCTCGCGAACCTCGACAAGTTCGCCTACGTCGGCGGCTTCAGCGGCAGCAGCGGCGGCCGCGGCGGATTCGATCCCAAGACTTCGAACGGCGGCGTCTTCGCCGATGCGGCCGCCTTCAACAAGAAAGTCAAGGTTCTCTTCCTTGGCATCGGGTCAGCCGAAGGTCAGGGAACGAAGACGTTCAGCGAGCAGCTCACGAAGGCGGGCATCAACAACGTCTATTACGAGTCGCCGGGAACGGCGCACGAGTGGCTGACGTGGCGGCGCTGTCTCAAGGAGTTCGCCCCGCGCTTGTTCCGCTGAGGAGAGGGCATGGTGAACAGGTGTCTTGCCCTGGCCCTGATGGCGCTGGGCGCCTGGGCTCCCGGCATCGTCGCGCAGCGCGGCGCCCCGTTGGAGCAGCGGATCGCCCACACCGATCCGTCGCGCTATCGGGCCGCGAGCGCCGTGCACGGCGGGCCGGGCCGGCTGAACTTCTTTGCGCTGTTCGGCGGCGACGCGCTCGACACGAACCTGTGGTTCCTCCATCGCGGCGTCATCGAACCGAAGTCCGGGATCGGCGCGCACTTCCACAACTACTGCGAGGAGATGTTCGTCATCCTGGACGGCGAAGCGCAATTCACCATCGACGGCCGCACGTCCACGCTGAAGGGTCCGGCAGGGGCGCCGGCGCGCATGGGCCACTCGCACGCCATCTACAACGCGACCGACAAGCCGGTGCAGTGGTTGAACATCAACGTGACGGCATTCCGGGGCGTCTACGACGCATTCGACCTCGGTGACGGCCGCGTCGGCGCTGCGCTCGATCCGGTGCCGCAGTTCATGACCATGCAGCTCGACCCGGCGCGGCTCCGGCCGGTGACGGACATGCGCGGCGGGAAGGGGACGGTGCAGTATCGACGCGCCTTGCCCCCGAGCGTGTTCGTCTCGACCTGGGCGTACGTCGATCATCTGCTGCTGCCGCCGGGCACTTCGATCGGTCCGGCGGGCGAACCCGGCATCGGCGGGTTCTACTACGTGATGAACGGCGAAGGATCCGCGACCGTGGGGCAGGAGACGGCGGCGATCAAATCCGGAGATGCGATTCCGATCCGCGTCGGCGACACCACCGCATTCGAGAACAGGGGAAGCGCGACGCTCGAATTCATGGTCGTCGGCATTGCCCGCGACATGAACAAGAAGCACGACATGCTCGCGACGCCGCCGCAGCGCCTGGGCGGTCCGGGCGGCCGCGGCCGCGGTCGCGGGCAATAGGCAGGGTCACATGCATATGGTCCACAGAATTCCGTTCGTCATCGCGCTCGCCCTTGCGCCCGGCCTCGCCGCGCAGCAGACGGTTGCGCTCAAGGACGTGGTGCCCAAGGGCTGGTTAATCGGCGCTGCGCTCAATCAGAACCAGAGCGACGGCCGCGACACCGTCGCGGTCGATCTCGTCACCAGGCACTTCAACTCCATCACGCCCGAGAACCTGCTGAAATTTCAGAGCATCCAGCGCGAGCCTGGCAAGTTCACCTTCGATGCACAGGACCGCTACGTCGCCTTCGGCCTCGAGCGCGGCATGACGGTCATCGGGCACACGCTCGTGTGGCACTCGCAGACGCCAGCCTGGGTGTGGGCCGGAGCCGACGGCGCCCTCGCCGATCGCGCGACCATGCTCGAGCGCATGCGGACTCACATCGCCACCGTGGTGGGCAGGTACAAAGGGAAAATCCGCGGCTGGGACGTCGTCAACGAGGCGTTGAACGAGGACGGCACGCTGCGCGACTCGCCGTGGCGGCGCGGCATCGGCGACGACTACATCGCGAAGGCGTTCGAGTTCGCGCGCGAGGCGGATCCGAATGCGGAGCTGTACTACAACGACTACAATCTTGCATCCAGGGCCGAGAAGCGCGCCGGCGCCATCCGCATCATCAAGGATCTGCAGCAGCGAGGCCTTCGCATCGACGCCGTCGGCGAGCAGGGCCACTGGCGGCTCGAGTCGCCGACCACGGCGGAGATCGACCAGACGATCAGCGAGCTGCGCGCGACCGGCGTCAAGGTGATGATCACCGAGCTCGACGTGAACCTGCTGCCGCCGGCAGGCCCGCGAGTGCCGGGCCAGCCGCCGCCACCCGGCGCCAATCCGTACGCCAACGGTCTGCCGGATGACGTGCAGCAGGCGCTGGCGCGCCGCTACGCGGACGCGTTCGGCGTCTTTCTGAAGCATCGCGATGCCATCACCCGCGTGACGTTCTGGGGCGTGAGCGATCGCGACTCGTGGCTGAATCGAGGGCGCATGAACCATCCGCTCCTCTGGGATCGCCAGCGGCAGCCAAAGCCTGCGTTCGACGCGGTGGTGAATGTGCTGAAGGCGAAATTGTGAACCCCGGAGATCGATGTCCGATTTCGACGCGGAGTACTCGCTGTTGACGAGGCCATCCATGCCGTGCGATTCCTCGCGCGTGACCGCCCGGCTGATTCTTGCCGTAATTCTCACGCTGCTGGCGGTGGCCGCCGTGCCGGCACAGCCCGGCGTGCTCACGCGCGAGTTGCTGATCCAGTACACGCCCGAGTGGAAGGGAGAGCGGTTTCCGGACGGCCGGCCGAAGGTGCCCGACGGGATTCTCGAGCGCATGAAGACCGTGACGCTCGAGGAGGCCTGGGCTCAGGTGCGCGCCGCGGGATTCAACCAGCAATACGAGGATGGTTGGTTCACGATTCATCCGGCGAAGGTGCTGGTGGGGCGCGCGCTCACGGCTCAGTGGCTGCCCGGCCGCCCGGATGTCCACAGGGCGATCGAGGCGCAGGGCAAGCACGACAAGCGTGTCGGCGGACAGAACGCGTGGCCGGTGGACATGCTCCAGCCGGGAGATGTCTACGTGTGCGACCACTTCGGGCTGAAGCAGGACGGCGCGTCGATCGGCGACAACGTGGCGAATGCCATCTACGCGCGCAGCCGCAACGGCATCGTCTACGACGGCGCGGTTCGCGACATCCGGGGACTGAACGAGCTGGAGAACTTCGTCGCGTTCGTCCGCCACTACGATCCGTCACACCACATCTCGAGCGGCCCGCGGCCGAATTCCACCATGATCGGCATCAACACGCCGATTCGGATCGGCAAGGCGACCGTCATGCCGGGCGACGTGGTGCTCGGACGCGACGGCGGCGTGATCTTCATCCCGCCGCAGCTGGCCGAGCGGGTCGTGCAGTCCTCCGAGCTGACGCGCCTGCGCGATCTGTTCGGTCATCAGCGGCTGCGTGAGGGCAAGTACACCGCCGGTCAAATCGATGCCGGCTGGCCTGCCGCCATCGAGGAGGATTTCACCGGATGGCTGCGCGAGAACATCGACAAGCTGCCGGTGGCGAGAGCACAGATTGAGGAGATTCTCCAGCGTCGTCAGAAGTGAGGGCGCGAAGGAGCAGGAGCCGACCGATGAACATCCGCCGTTCCCGTCTGCTCGTGATTGGACTGGCGCTCGCCGGCGCGGCCGCGGTCGGCGCACGCGGCGCTGTGCAGGAGCCGGCCGCTCCGGGTGACCCGCTGATCGCCGGGTTCAAGAGCACCTATGCCGCATCCGTGTCGGATGCGGTGGAGCTCGTGACCGGCAAGAACGGGACGATGCGCTACGACATGAAGCTCATGGCGGGAACGAATCTCGTGGGCCGCGCCGTCACCTCCCTGGCGAAGCCCGCGCCACCGGAGCAGGCGACGCCGACGTTGTCCGTCAAGCACTCGGTCGAGATCATCGACGAGGCCAAGCCCGGAGAAGTGGGCGTCATCGTCATGGAAGGCACGCTGGACATCGCGGCCATGGGCAATCTCATGGCCACGGCCGCCGTCGAACGCGGCATGGCCGGGATGGTGCTCGACGGCGCGATTCGCGATCTGTGGGACGTGCGCCGCATGGGCCTGACGGTCTACGCGCGGTCGAAGTCGCCACGCACGGCCGTCGGCCACTACGCCACCGTCGCCAAGAACATCGCCGTCGAGTGCGCGGGCGTCACCGTGCGCCCGGGCGACATCATCGTCGCCGACGAGGACGGCGTAGTGGTGGTGCCGCGGGATCGCGCCGCTGACGTCCTGAAGCAGGCTCAGTCCATCGACGACCGCGAGCGTGGCATGTACCCGTTCATTCGCGAGTTCAAATCGCTGCAGAAGGCCATCGCGAAGTTCAACCGCATCTGATCGGCTGGCTCATCGGCGCACGGTAATGGCCGTCACAGACTTCGGTGGCAGCGAGCGCATCGGGCTGTGCCTGCACCGACGAATGTGCGACGAGAACCGCGTTGCTGTCCGCCGGCGGAGGGTCATACCGCCCGTCGAATTCCTGGACCTGATGACATATATCCCGCTGACTCACCTCAGGAGGCAGCCGATGAAACGCCGACTTCTTGTCACAGCCGTCGTACTGCTCGCGGGAACATCCCTGGCCGCGCAGACGCCGAAGGGGTGGAAGCTCCGCGCCGACCGCAGCACGAGCGCAGCCGACCCGGACGCGCCGGGCCCGATCAAGTTCGTCACGATGGGGACCGGCTTCCATGCCACCAACCCTCAGGCCGCGGTGTACTGGAACCCCGCGAACACCGCGACCGGCGCTTACGTCCTCAAGGGAACGTTCACACTCGTCAAGCCGAGCGGGCACACGAACTACTACGGCCTCGTGTTCGGCGGCAGCGACCTCGAAGGGCCGACCCAGAGCTACCTGTACTTCCTCGTAGCGCAGGACGGGACATGGCTGGTCAAGCGGCGTGACGGCGACGCTTCGACGCAAACCGTGTCGCCGAAAACCGCGAGCGACGCCGTCAGGAAGCCCGATGCGAGCGGCACGTCGACCAACGTGCTCGAAGTGCGGGTCTCGGCCGACAAGATCGAATACGCCGTCAACGGCACGGTTGTGAACCAGACGCCGAGGACCGGCATGACGGCAAAGACGGACGGCATCTACGGCATCCGCGTCAACCATCAACTCGAAGTGCACATCGAGGACTTCGGCGTGGCCAAGCGCTGATGCAGCGAAACTGCCCCGTGGCCGATGTTTGCGCTTTCGTCAGCTGCCCTTCGGAACCGGCTCGTCGATGGATCAGATGACGGCGCTTCGCCGGGCGTGAGCGCTGTCGCAGGGGATCGGCGCGCCTGACTCATTGCCGAACGGCGATGACCGTCACTGACTTCGGCGGGAGCGTGACGGGCTGGTATGCGTGGGCGGTCCGCTCTCGGATCGATCCGGTCAAGCAGGTCGCCGCCACCGTTGAAGCGTCGTCTCAAGGGCGCCGCACTAACGCCGACGGCCAGCGACGCATTGGCAGTAGCGGAAACCGTTTTCGGGAACGCTTCACGCGCGACGTGTCCGGCACAATGACAACGTGTGAAAGGCATTTGCCTATGAAGCTCCCAACATTTGTTCTTAGTACGGTGATTGCAGTCTGCTTGGTCGCGCCAGTCGCGACCATGATTCAGGTCTCGGATGCGACGACGCTTCGGGAACGCGCTCGAGCGAAGGGCGGCAAAATCCGGGTCGTCACGGAACCCGAGGTCGCATTGGCGCCGCTGGAGCTCGTTACGTCCGGAGCCGAGTTGATCGTGCAGGGTCGAATAGTGGAAGAGGAGCCTCGCCTCAATGAGAATGAAACCGCCGTGTTGACCCACTTCACCATTGCACCGACGCACGTGTTCAAGAACGCAATCGGAGTGGGAGTTCGTCCGCTGCCTGGCCCAACACGAGCGATCACCTTTGTTGAACCCGGTGGAACCGTTCACATTGATGGTCTTGAGATCAGCTACGAGGATACGTTTTCAGCGAAGCCACGGCTGCAAGTGGGCGAAGAGATTATTGTGTTTCTTGTCAAAAGGTCGCAGGCGAATGCGTTTCGACTTTACCACGGGAGTTTCGGACTGCTCCGTGTGCGACACGGAAAGGTAGTGGCCGCGAACGAAGAGGTCGCCAGGGTTAGGCCGCTTGAACGAGATGGCCTCGACGACGTTCAGCGCGGTATCGAGCAAATCGTCAGGCGACGCCGGTAGAAGTAAGCCGAGTCAGTTAGTTAGTTTAGTCAACAGGTTTCTGGTAACAGTTCAGGCCCCGGACGACCCCAAGCAACGCTCTATTCTCTGGCGTGAGCGGCCTTCGATAGCCCCCGCCGATGCTTAAGGCGCGGCGAGAGGCCAACACGTTCATGGCCGTCATGACCGTGGAGGCTGAAGTGCTCAAGCAGGCTCAGTCCATCGACGACCGCGAGCGCGGCATGTATCCGTTCATTCGCGAGTTCAAGTCGCTGCAGAAGGCCATCGCGAAGTTCAATCGCATCTGATCGGCCGGCTCATCGGCGCACGGTAATGACCGTCACCGCTCGCGAGCGCCCGTGCACGCAGGCGCGGTGGCGTTGCGGTAGATGGCCTCGATCTCCGGCGCATCAAGCGCTCGAGTGTAATGGGCGATCTCGTCGAGCAGCCCGTGCAGATGCCGACCCGCCGCGTCGACGCCGAAGCGTTTCGTGATTGGGGCGTCGTCCTGTTCGAATCGCACGGACGCCGGGTCGGCATCGGGACGGCCGTTGACATAGACCGTGACTGCGTCGCGCCGCCGGGTCACGGCAATGTGATACCACGTGCCCGCGCGCAGCGCCGTGGAGCCGACGACGCCCCTGAATCCGGGTCCCGGCTCACATGCGGCCCCGCTGCCCATGCAGAACACGACGCGGTTCTCCTTTGACTTCGACAATCGCCAGACGGGCGACGTCGTCCTCGCGCCCGTTCGCTCGATCAGCGGCATCTCGTCCTCGAGCGAACCGAACTTCACCCACGCCAGTATCGTCCCCTCGCGGGAGCCGAACGCCCAATCCGGGTCGCTCGGCCTGCCGACGAGGATCTCGTCGTCCTCACCGTCGAACGCAAAGGCCTCACCGATGACGCCTGGACGGTAGTCGCTGCCGCCGGTGCGTTTGCCCTCGATGTCGGCGCGTATGTCGTCGGCCGACCCGTCTCCCGGCCAGTGATCCATCAGGCCGACGGGAGGGAGGTCGCACGAGGCCGGCAGGGGTGAAATGCGTACGATTTCGCGTCCGTGGAGAAGCCAGGCGGTCCCATCGGCGGTGAAGATCGGCACGTAGAAGACCCCGAGGCGTACCGCCTCGACGACCGCGAAGTCCCGGGTGTCGATCACGCGGCTCTGCACGCCCCCGAGAAACGCGCGTGAACCGCCAGGGAGCACGAGGATTCCGCCGAGGACATCGTCCTCCGGAAACGCGAGGGTTCGCGCGGGGGTCAGGTCGCCCGTGTTGAAGACGTGCACGATCGACGCCGGCACACCCGGACAGCCTCGATGGTCGTATCGGCTGGCGATGCACGCGTCTTTTCCGTTCAGCCAGAAGAACGCGCCGTCCGGCGAGACCGCCAGCGGGCCGCCGACCTGTGGCGGGCCCTGCGCGCGAGCGCGCAACTTTCCGGTGGAGAGATCGAAAACGCCCACTGCATCATGTCCATCCGTCCCGCCGGGCCCAAGGCATTGGTGACTGACGTACAAGCTCGCCCCATCGCCGGCGAGCGACATGGGACAGCCAACGGTCGGTAATCTCTGGATCCGGTTGGTCGCCGCCTCGAGGCGCGCGAGGCCCGCGTACTGCAATGCGAGATAGACGAACCGCCCGTCGCCGGTTGCGAGAACGTCGGCGACCGGCCCGCCCGATTCGATCACGGTGCCCGACCCGCTCCCGGTATCGAGGACGTGCAGCCTACCGACGTACGTCCCGATGTAGAGGCGCCTTCCGTCGGGTGATATCGCCAGTGGGCCCGGGCGTTCGCTGACGCCGATCCTGCGGGTCACCTTCATGCTCGCGGTGTCCACGATCAGCACCACGTTGTCAGACGCCGCGCTCAGATACAGCGTGCGACCGTCCGGGCTCGACACGCCCGCGGCAAGGTCCACGTCCATCCCCAGGCGCGCGCCCGCGCCGCCCTCGCGAGTCAGGTTGGCGAACAAGCGGGCGATCGTCGGCTGCGGGTCGGCGGCGGGTGGCATTGACGGCCGCTCGGCGCGAGGATCGCCCGGCACATACTGAACGACCGCCGCCGTGGCCGGGATGAGCAACACGGCTGCCGTGGCCCACACCCGCCAGACACCGTAACGCGGCGTCGGGGTGACAATCGAGTCAGCCTTCGCCTGCGCGTCCCGGGCGGTGGCCTCGTTGACAGCCTCCTCGGCCGCGGCCGGTCCCCGGCGCCGCCACCAGGCGTCGAGCTCCGCCGGGTAGGCGTACACGCTGCTCTGCCGGCTGTGCGGGTGACGGTGTACGGGAAGACCTTCGGACCGTTCCCACCGCTGCACGGTCCGGACGTCGCGCCTGAAGAAAGCAGCGATCTCCTTCCAGGACGTGAGCATGGCGCCGTTCGACACGCTCGGCGCGTCACCGATCGGTGCTGTGTCTTCTGCCATCGCTTGAAGGGTTCGGAAGGGACCGATTCTACACCTCGGACCCGACAAAGAGCGACAGCCGGCCCCGGCGCCCGGCGGCGCCGTCGTTTGTCACCGCTCTGTCGCCCCTGGCGGCGATACGCTCACGCGCGTCCAACGCGAAATCGGGAGGCTTTTTCCACGACCAGCGGCAGGGCGCCGATTCAAATGGACAGGAGGTAACGCCATGTCATGCAACCATCTCTCCCGGGTTGTGCCCGCGGTAGCCGTGGGCGCAGCACTTCTGGTCACCGTTCCCGTCTTTGCGCAGGACAACGGACTGCAACAGCGCGTGACGGCACTCGAGGCACAGGTGGAGACTTTGACGCGGCAACTGTTCGAGTTGCGTCAGAACTCGACGACGATCAAGGTCGACTGCGGGGCGGGACAGAGTCTTCAGGCGGCGCTCGAGCAAGTCCAGTTTCGCCCCAGCCGGGTGACCATCGCGGTCTTCGGCGTCTGCACCGAGAACATCGCCATCACCCGAGGCCAACTGCTGATCCGTGCCGGCGCTCCCGGCGCTGGAATTACCGCCGCGGACCCGTCGCAGTCGGCCATTTCCAGCAACAGTCCAGGACAAGGCAGCAGTCATGCCACCCTCAAGGGCCTGACGATCATCGGCGGCAGTGAGGGCGTGATCGTCGATTTCGGCACGCAGCTCGATTTGATCGACTGCGTCATCAAAGACAACACCTACAAAGGGGTTGTTGTCGATCACGGGGCAAGGGTCCACTTGGTGAATTCCACCATCGAAGACAACGGAGGCCTCACGGCCCACAACGGCGCCCACCTGTTCATGAGTGGCGGCGAGGTGCGGAATAGCACGGAGAATGGTGTGAGTCTCTCTATCGGCGCCACCGCACAAATCACTGGTGGAGCGCTCATCACCGCGAGTCAATGGGATGGGATCAGCGCGAACGGCGGCTCGATGGTCGCCTTCGGCCCAGCCACGGCGAGCGGCAATGGTCTAGCCGCCGGACTGTATGCGGGCATAGGTGCGGGCGGCGGGTCGACGGTGTTCCTATGGGGCGGAGCAATCATCGATGCCAACCGAGGCAACGGCATCATGCTGAAGGACACCAGCGTTGCGCAAAAGATCCGCGTCGAAAAGAACATTCACATCACCAACAACCACCGTTGGGGCATCAGCTGTAGCCCGGGCCCGGCGGTGGCGCAGCTCGATGGCTTCAACGTCAACCAGGGGACCATCAGCGGCAATGGCTCAGGCGATGTGAGCTGCCCGAAGTCGCCAACGCCACCACAGTAACAACGACCAAGCAGTGGAAACTGAAGGAGCGCGCCAATCGGTGGGACTTCGATTCGCGGAGTTGACTCGGCCGCGTTCGTCGCGACCTCGACGCGGCCCTTCATCAGGAGCGCACGATGCGAAAAGCCACGATTCTCGCCTGCACCCTCGCCTTGCTCGGACTTGCGCCACAGCCGGGACCGATGCGAGCACGGCTGACCCTCAGGGCGGTGAACCTCGCCGTCGACCCGATCGATTTCGGGGACCCGGGGATGATCGGTGACAGCCTGCGCGTCGATGTCGAGGGACCAAGCCTGCGCGCACTCCAGGGCGAGATGCGCTTTCGCGGTGCGGACGGCGAGGAGACGCGACTCCACATCGACGCCTCTTACCTGAGCGCGAATCACACGATCGAGCTCATGGACTCGTCGTTCTGCACGCCTTCGCCGACCGACGCGTATCCGGTCCTTACGATCGTCATGGACAGCGGGGACGGCACGCCGAGAGTTTTCGTGCATCTGGATTGCACCGGTGCGACCTCGCGCGCGATCTTCAGTCCGACAACCAACGGTAGCGCCGTGCTCGACAAGGTCAGCATCGACATCAGCGTCCGCTGAGCGACGCCGGCGAACGGGACGTCGCTTGAGGTGTTCGGTGGCTAGTGATGGGTATCAGCCGTCATGCCGGCTCGGCGTCCGTTCGCCCGAGTCCTGCGGTGGATCCGCTGCCGGGCGGCGCGGCGCACGCTCGATGGCGTCACGCGCCCTCGCGGCGGCTTCCGTCGAGTGGTAGCGATACACGCCGGCAGCCAGCCGCAGCGGCGCCAGCCTGGCGGCAGTCGCCGACAGCGCGCACGCGAGCCGGAGGTTGTCCGGACTGAGCGGCGTGCAGAACGCGGCCCGCGGCATCTCGGCTACGGAACGGTACTTTCGCACCGGCATCAGTCGTCTTCCAGTCCGAAGCGCTCCTTGAGCACCTGCGCGTCGACTCTATCCTGTGGACGGGCGGTGTTTCGCTTCATGCGGTACAGCATGCGCGGGGTTGCGACCCGTATCGATATACATTCGACGCGCAGAATCTCGTACTCGACGTCGGCGTAGCGATACGCGTCTCCGAGTCGCGCGAGGATGTCAATCCAGTAATCAGCCGACGGTGGCGCGTACTGGACGGCAGGATACTCGCCCGCCAGATCCGTCGCCGAGATCTGCTGGATCTCTGGATCGTGAAACACTTCCTCGAGCGCTGCCCGGAGCCGGGCGACGTTGGCCTCATCGGGATCGACGAACACGTCCACGTCTCGGGTCGCGCGAACGATGCCCTGGGCCGCCATCGCAAGCGAGCCGACGAGCACGTAAGCCACACCGTGGCGTTCGAACGCGGCAAAGATCTCCAGCGCGTCGCCGAATGTCATCGTCCGGATTATCGCACTGGATTGGCGATTCGGGATTGACGATCGTTGGCGGATTGGGCACGCCAACCGGACAATCCGTCAATCGGCAATCCAATCGGCAACCTGACAATGACGATGGGATGCATCAAAGCCCTTTCGCGGTCAACGGCACGCTCATTCTCGGACCCGCGTCAGCCCCTTTCCCCTTCCGACAGCGCGGATAAGGCGGCCGTGGGCTGCGATCTTCGGTGAGCCCGCGGACGGCAAGTGAAAGACGACCGGGAGGCAAGCCAAGGAGGCACCTTGATCGACACCCCTCCCGGTGGGACGCCATGCCTTCACCAGGCGCCGTCGAATGCGGCGGCGTCTGTGGAGTGGGCGTCATCGTCATGGAAGGCACGCTGGACATCGCGGCGATGGGCAATCTCATGGCCACGGCCGCCGTCGAGCGGGGCATGGTGGGCATGATGCTGGACGGCGCGACTAGCGATCTCTGGGACGTGCGGCGCATGGGCCTGACTGTCTACGCGCGGTCGAAGTCGCCACGCACCGCGGTCGGCCACTACGCCACCGTCGCCAAGAACACCGCGGTCGAGTGCGCGGGCGTGACCGTGCGCCCGGGCGACATCATCGTCGCCGACGAGGACGGCGTGGTGGTGGTGCCGCGGGATCGCGCCGCTGACAGCGGCGAGGATGGCGTCGCGCAGCGTGTTCTGCTGGACCAGAACAGCTTCAGCGATCTGCTGGCCGGACTGACGCGCGGGCCGTTGACACGTCCACGCCACACACGGACCAGTCTCGGCTGGCTACGCGTCCGACAGGACGTCGACCGGGTTGACCCGCGTCGCCCGACGCGCCGGCGCGACGCAGGCCAGCAGCGCGACGCCGCCGGCGGCCACCGCCACGGCCGCGATCAGCCGCGGCTCGGTCGGCCGAACGCCGAAGAGGAGTCCCTCGAGGGTGCCCGCCACCGCGACGGCGCCCGCGACACCGGCCGCGACACCGGCACCGATCAGCGCCGCGCCTTCGGTCAGCACGAGGCGGAAGATCCGGGACACGGTGCTTCCGAGCGCGAGGCGAATCCCGAGTTCTCGCGTGCGGGACGCGACGAGGTTCGCGAGTACGCCGTAGATGCCGATCATCGAGAGGAACAGCGCGACGACGGCGAACATCGTCGCGAGCGCCGCCGCCAGCCGCTGCGGCGCGACGGCGCCGGCCGTGCGGTCGTGCATGGTCTGGACGTCGGAGACGGGCAAGTCGGGATCGATCGCGGCCAGCGTCGAGCGCAAGGACTGCACGACGGACGAGGCATCTACCGACGATTTGATCGCGATCCAGCGCAGACGCCTGAGCGGCGGTGCCTGCGCCTCGGGAAAGTACGCGGTGCCGATGGACGCGATCGCGTCAGTGAGACCGGCAAGACGCACGTTTCGCACGACGCCCACGACCGTGAAGGGCCCGACGCCTCCGCGATACACCGCCCGGCCGAGGGGGTCCTGACCCGGCCAGAGCCGGCCCGCCAGCGGCTCGTCAACGATTGCGACGGCGGCGCTGTCGGCGCGATCGTTGTCGGCGAAGTGACGGCCGCGTACGAGCGGCGTGGACATCGCCTCGAAGTATCCGGGCGTGATCCCGACGACTGACGCGATCACCGTAGCCTCGTCCGGTTCCGATCGCTCGCGCGACACGGACGCCGGGCTCTCGAATCCGCTCAACGCGATGTTCGACGTGAATCCCGCCGCCTCCACGCCCGGCATCGCCCGCACTCCCTCGCGAATCCGAACGAGCAGGGTCTCGAGCGCCTGCTTGTTCGCGTAGCGCGCCGGCGGGGGAAGGATCGTCGCCGTGACGACCCCGGAGGGCAAGAAGCCGCCGTCAACCGCGAGCAGGTGGCGAAAGCTCGTGAACAGCAGCGTCGCTGCGATGAGCAGAACCACCGACACCGCGATCTGCGTGACGACCAGCGCCCGCCTGAACAGCCTCGCGCCACGCCCCGAAGTCCCGGTCCGGCCGCCGTCACCCACTACGTGGGTCAGCGATGCGGCGCCAGCTGTGAGAAGGGGCGCCAGCCCGATGAGCAGCCCGATCAGCAACGAGCCCGCGCCGACGATACCGGCTGCGGGAACGCCCACCTGGACCTCGCCCGCGTCCTGAAGCAGGCCGGCTGACGCGAGCCACTGGAGAATGCCGGCACCCAGCGCCAGGCCGCCGACGCCCCCCGCGAGCGCGGGAACGATGGCCTCGACGACGAGTTGCCGCGCGACCTGGACGCGTGAGGCGCCGAGCGCGAGGCGCGTCGCGAGTTCCCGGCGCCGTCGTGCCGCTCGCGCGAGCGACAGGTTCGTGACGTTGAGCGCGCCGATGAGCAGGACGAACGCGGCGCCGGCCCACAGCAGGTACAACGTGCGCCGCAGCCGGCGCGTGAGCGCCTTCTGCAGCGGCGTGGCGAGGCTATGCATGCGGAGCTCGTCGAAGTTGAACTGCGGGTAGCGCCGGGCCGTCTCGGCCCGGAGGGCGTCGAGCTGCGTCTGGACCTGCTCGACGGACGCGCCCGGCCGGAGCCGCCCGATGTGGAAGAACCCGTAGCGCGTGCGGCCGTCGTCGGACTTCTGCTCCGGCGTGAACGCGAGCGGAATCCAGAACTGCACGGTCGGCGATTCGCCGGCATGCCCGTCCGGGCTCCGATCGAGGAAGCGGAACCCGCCCGGCATGACGCCGACGATCGTGTAGGACTTCCCCGTCCACCCGAGCCGGAGCGTCTTGCCGACGATGTCCGGATCGCCGCCGTACAGCCGCCGCCACAGCCCGTCGCTCAGGATGATCTTGTCAGCGTTGCCGATCTCCCCCTCGTCGTCGCTGAACGTCCGTCCCAGCGCCGGCGCCACGCGGAGCACGCGGAACAGCGACGGCGTCACGCGCATGCCGCGGATCTCCCGTGGGACGCCGTCGATCGTCAGCGCGTCGTACCAATACGCGAACATCGCCTGCTCTTCGAGCGTCGTCAGGGACTTTCGGCGGTCGAAGTACGAGGGCACGTCGTTCGTCAGGATGTCGTCCGGCGTAATCGTCGGGTAGACGTCGCCCATTCCGACGATGCGATCGGGTTCGGGAACGGGAATCGGCCGCAGGAGCACGGTTTCGACGACGGAGAAGATCGCGGCGTTGGCGCCGAGACAGATGCCGAGCGTCACCACGACCGTCGCGCTGAAGGCGGGGTCCTTGAGGAAGAGCCGGAGACTCCCCCGCGCGTCGCGGCCAAGACCCGCGATCAGTGCGGCCAGCCGGCCGAACACGCCGCGCGCCGGGACTTCGACGATTGGCGGGCGGCTCCAGACCGGCTCGGCGTCGCGCAGCTCGCCTGCCAGCGCGCGCCAGTCGGGGACCTGCCGCCGCAGCTCGGTCCACGCCTCGTCGTCCGGCAGTCCCTGGGCGCGGAGGCCCTCGTAGGCGTCCTCGAGCTGCGCGGACCACTCGTCGACGATCTTCTGCTCGCGATCGGCCGGCAGGCCGAGCGGGCGCACCTGCTGCTCGACGAAGCGCTTGATGTCACGCATGACCGAGCCCCGCGGCCTGCTGAATGGCGTGCATGAAGTCGCGCCAGCTGCGCCGCCGTTCGGCGAGCACACGACGGCCTTGGGTGGTGAGACGGTAGTAGCGGCGCCGGCGCTGCCCGGCCTTCTCGACCCAGCGTCCGGCGATGAGCCCGCGGCGCTCCAGCTTGTACAGGACGGGATACAGGGACGGCGCATGGAACGAGACGGCGCCGCCGGCGCGCGCGGCGATCTGCCGGGCGATCTCGTAGCCGTGCCGCGGCCGCGCCTCGAGTTGCGCGAGCACCAGCAGCTCGGCCGTCCCCTTCTTCAACGCCGCGGCGCCGTCGTGGATGTCTCCCATATGTGGGAGACATATATATCAAGGCCGCCCGCCGGGTGCAAGCGGCCGGCAGCCGGGCGGGCTTGGACTGGGCGCGACGGGCGCCCGAGCGCGGAGTCCATCGGCGCGACGTCACATCGAGCGCAAGACGCGGTCCGACGCGTCGTCGGCGGGAAAGAAGGTCTCGACGCGCAGTTCCTGGAGGGTGACATCCTGCGGCGTTCCCAGGGTCATGATCGTGCTGACCGTGCGGAGGTCGATGCCGTCCTTCCGCAGGTGCACCGGAAGGATGAGATCGGAGATGCTCGAAGACGGCGGATAGATGGAGTGGCCGGGAACGTCGGGATACTCGTGCAGCTCCTTCAGCAGCGCCGCCGCTCGATCGTCCGCGGCTGGTCCGTGCAGCTCCCGGTGCGCCCGCCTCACCAGATGGCGCGCCACGTCGTCCCAGTTGACAATGAACTGACGCATGCCGCGCGGATCGAACACGAGACGCAGGAGATTCACCGGCCGCTGCGCCCACAGCGCAGCGTCCGAGAACGCCTGCAGTGCGCGTGACGCCGCGCCGTTGCTCATGAGCATGTTCCAGTAGCGGTCGACGACGACTGCACCGTACGGCTCATGGCGATCGAGCACGAACTGGAGAAGGCCGCGGACATGGTTCATTTCGTCGGCCTCGAGAGGCGTCTGACGGTAGACACGGGCGTAGCCGCCGGCCTCCAGCAGCCGGTTCCTCTCGCGCAGCGGCATGTCGAGCGCCTCGCCGATGATGAGAAGCGCGTGCCGGCTCGGTTGTGCGCGGCCCGTTTCGATGAAGCTCAAATGCCGTGCGGACAGACCGGAGCGGTGTGCCAGATCCAGTTGGCTCACGCCGCGTGTCGTCCGCCACGCCCGCAGCAACCCTCCGAGCGGGTGTGATGCGCCGCGTTCCGCCTGCGACCGATTGTGCATTCGCCATCGTAGCCGCATCACGGACAGGCGGCCATTACCTCCGAGGTAATTGCGGCCGTGCGGCCGCGGCGCGCATCCTCATGTAAGGAGGCCGCCATGACCGCTCGTCCCGCTCTGTTGATGGACGCATCGCTGACCGCCGTGTCCGCCCTCGTCCTGATTGCCGCGCGTGAAGCCCTGTCGCCGCTGTTCGGCTTGACCTCTCCATCGCTCCTGAATGCGATCGGCGGAATCCTGCTGCTGTACGCAGGGTCGCTGACGATCGCCGCCAGGCGCGACCCACCGCACACGCGGGCGCTGCTGACGGCGGCTTTGCTCAATGCCGCATGGGTTCTCGGGAGCGCGATCGTACTGATTGCCGCATGGTCCGCGCTGACGCCGGCCGGCCGCACGCTCATCATCGCGACCGCGCTCGTGGTCGAGGTGTTCGCCGTCCTGCAGTTTCGGGCCTCACGGGCGCACGGCGATGACCGTCACTGACTTCGGCGCGAGCGTGATGGTGAGCCGGTTCCCCTGCACCTTCGCAGACACCGGCTTCGGTGTCACCGTCTGCGGGGCTGCGAACGTATTCACGCTGTCGACCGCAGCGGCCGTCAGGGTATCGCCGGAGGCTGTCGTTGCGCTGATGCCGGTCAAGCGCGCCGCGATGTCGACCGGGCGCGCCGGATCGACATTCGTGAGCGACAGCCACAACGTGCCCGCCGCGTCCTTGGCCGCAATCGCATCAACGCGCGGCAGCGTGATGTCGCCGTTGGTGTAGGTGCCCGCCGCAAACGTGACGGGGACGAACGCCGCGTCCTGGAACGGCACGTACATCCGGAACACGTGGTAGGTCGGCGTCAGGACCATCTTCTCCTTCTCGGTGACGATCATCGCCTGCAGCACGTTGATCATCTGGGCGATGTTGGCGATGCGCACGCGGTCCGCGTGGCGCGCGAAGATGTTCAGATTGAGCGCCGCCAGCACGGTGTCGCGCAGGCTGTTCTGCTGCACCAGGACCCCGGGATTGCTGCCGGCGAGCGGCGCGTACCACGCGCCCCATTCGTCGACGGCGAGCGCGATCCTCTTCTCGGGATCGTACTTGTCCATGATCGCCGAGTGCGTCGCGATCAGGCGATCCATCTCGAGCGTCGACTTCAGGATCTCGGCGTACTCGCGCTCTCCGAATCCGACCGACGCGAATGCGGGCGGCCAGCGGACGACGGTGTAGTTGTGCAGCGACAGGCCGTCCATGTCCCAGCTCCACTGGCGCGCGCGCCACGCCTTCATGATCGTGTCGGTCCACTCCGTCCATCTGGGGCCGTCGCCGCCGGGACCGACGGCGATCTTCAGCATGCGGCTCGCGTCGCGCTGCGCCGGATTGAAATTGCGAACGAAGCGGCTGTAGATGGTGAGCTGGCGCAGGTAATACTCCGGCGTCATGTTGCCGCCGCAATCCCAGCTCTCGTTGCCGATCCCGAGAAAGGCAATCTTGTACGGAGCGGCGCGTCCGTTCGCCGCCCGCTCCTTCGCCAGCGTCGTCGGCTGCGCCGTCGTCAGGTACTCCAGCCAGTCCGCCGCTTCCTGCGGCGTCCCCGATCCGACGTTGATGGAGAGATAGGCCTCGCTGCCGATCTGGTCGAGGAAGTCCATGAACTCGTGCGTGCCGAACGTGTTCGGTTCCGTGACGCCGCCCCAGTTCGGGTTGAGCGTCACGGCACGCCGGTTCGCCGGACCGACGCCGTTTCGCCAGTGGTATTCGTCGGCGAAGCAGCCGCCCGGCCATCGCACGTTGGGGACTTTGAGCGCCTTCAGTGCCGCGACGACGTCGTTGCGAATGCCGCGCGTGTTCGGAATGGGCGAACCGGGCCCGACCCAGATGCCCTCGTAGACGCCGTGGCCGAGATGTTCGGCGAACTGGCCGAAGATGTGGCGGTCGATCTTCGCGCCGGTCTTCGACGCGTCCACGAGCAGATCGATGCTGTCCCTCGGCGCGGCGAGCTGCGTCGAAGCCAGCCGCCGCAGCCGGATGTTCCGCAGCGCCGACTTCGTTCTCCACGCGGCAACGCCGAGCGGCTGCGACAAGTCGACCTCGCTTCGAGTCGTGAGCCGCTTGCGCCCGATTTCGAGATCGATAATCTGCCGCTCGTCCACCCACGCCTGAATCTTCTCAGGCGTCACGCGGATACGCACGTCGTACCAGCGGCGATCCTCGAAGGAAATGGTCTGGCTCGTTTCGTTCTGCGAGGCGTCTTCGCCGTTGATGCTGGAGATGCCGACCGCCGTGCCGCCCCAGCCGCCGAGGATCAGCGAGCAGAACGAATCGGCGACGGGAAAGGTGATTCCGGCGAAGAAGTCGTTGCCGTCGACGCGCATCGCCTGGAGCGCCAGCTCGTAGTTCGAAGTGGGCAGTTGCGGGCCCGTCCAGGTGATCCCCGTCAGGTCGGCGACTCCCATCTCGAGGACGATCTGCCCGTCCTGCACCCGCACGGCGCCTTCGCCGCCGAACTTCGTCGGCTGCCAGTTCGCGAGCGTCTTGCCATCGAACAGCGGCTGCCATTCGGCTTGACCAGGTGGCGGGACGACCGTGATTCCGACGACGCCGATGACGCCAATCCATGTGCGTAACACTGATGCGCTCTCCTGTCTGGTGCCGACATTCTGTCACCGTCGGCTCCGTTCGGGAACTGCACGCCGGGCCTGACCGTAGGTCGGAGAAGGCCCCCCAACTTCAAGCGTGGAGAACCCAGTGGACGTATTTCAGCAGGATCTCCGGCTCGCCCTTCGTCTGCTCTGGAAGGATCGCGCGTTTGCCCTGACGACGATTCTCACGCTGAGCCTGTGCATCGGCGCGAACAGCGCCATCTTCACGGTGGTCCGCTCGGTTCTCCTGCGGCCGCTGCCGTATCCGGATCCAGGCCGCGTCGTCTTCATTTTCGACGCCTTTCCCGGCGCGGGCGTCGAACGCGCCGGCACGTCCGTTCCGAACTACCTCGATCGTCGTGCGCTCACCGAGGTCCTCGACTCGGTGGCGATCTATCGTTTCGGCGGGTTTCGCGCCGGCGAGGGCGCTGGCGCCGAAGGCATCACGGCGCTGCGCGTGACGCCGTCGTTCTTCACGGTGCTGCGAACACGTGCAGCGCGCGGACGCCTGTTCACCGAAGAGGAAGGCACGCCGGGACACGAACGCGTCGCCGTCCTCAGCCATGCCTACGCCCAGCAGCAGCCCGGCGGGGTGGACGGGATCGTCGGCCGCGAGCTTCGGCTCGACAAGACGAACTATACCGTTGTCGGCGTGCTCCCGGCGGAGTTCACCTTCCTCAATCCTGACGTGCGCGTGTGGGTGCCGGAGGCGTTCTCAGACGAACAGCGGAGCGAGACGCGCCGGTACAGCCAGAACCACGACGGCATCGCACGGCTGGCGGACGGAGCGACGGTCCGCCAGGCGCAGGAGCGGCTCAATGCGATGAACGCGGAATACATCGAGCGCGCGGGCCCGTTGAAGCAGCTGCTCGCGAACACCGGCTATCGCACCACCGTCATCACGTTGCACGCCGATCTCGTGCGGAACATCCGCGGGGCGATCCAGATGCTGTGGGGCGGCGTGCTGTTCGTGCTGCTGATCGCGACGGTCAACGTCACGAATCTTTCGCTGACGAGGGTGAGCGGACGTTTGCGCGAACTGGCGACACGGCATGCGCTCGGCGCGCCGCGCGCCCGCGTCGTCCGGCAGCTCGTGACCGAAACGACTGTGCTGACGACCGTGGGCGGCGTGTGCGGCGTGGCCCTGGGTTACTGGAGCCTTGGGACGCTTCCGTCGCTTGGACTCGCCGAGATCCCGCGGGCGCACGAGATCCGGATGGACGCCGTCGTCGTGCTGTTCACGCTCGGTCTGTCGATCCTGCTCGGCGTCATTGTCGGCGCCGTGCCGGCCATGCACATCGCGGGAATGAATCCCGCCAGCGTGCTGCGCGACGACAACAGGACCGGCACAGCCGGGCGCCGCGCGAAGTTCGTGCGGCGCGGACTCGTCGTCGCGGAGGTCGCGCTCGCCTTCGTGCTGCTCATCGGCGCCGGCCTGCTGCTCGAGAGCTTCCGGCAGTTGCTGCGGATCGATCCGGGCTTCACGGCCGCGCAGGTGCTGACCGGGCGCGTTGCGCCGCTCGCGTCGCGATATCCCGATGACGCGGCGCTCCGGTCCTACACGGACCGCGCGCTCGAGCGCGTGCGAGCGCTGCCGGGCGTCACGGCGGCAGGCGTCAGCAGCTATCTGCCGTTCGGCTGGGACGCGAGCAGCAGCGTCATCATTCCCGAAGGACATGTGATGACGCCCGGCGAGTCGCTCGTCTCGCCCAATCAGTTGTACGTGACGCCGGGTTATCTCGAGGCGCTGCGTGTTCCGCTCGTGCGCGGCCGATTGTTCACCGACAGCGATGCGCCGCCGGCTCCGCCAGTCGTCATCATCGACGAACAGCTTGCGGAGAGGTTCTGGCCGAATGCGGATCCGATTGGGCGTCGGATGTACCTGCCGCGGAGCCCCAAGGAGCTCGCGAAGCCCGTCCCCGATACCGCCTGGATGCGGGTCGTCGGGGTCGTGAAGAGCGTCAAGCTCAGAGGACTCGTGGAAGGGGAGAACGCCCGCGTCGGCGCCTACTATCTCCCGTATGCATCCGATCCGAGCCGCAACGTCGGATTCGCGATTCGAACGACCGGCAGCGATCCGACCGCGATCACCAGCGCCGTGAACGCCGCGCTCACATCGATCGATCCGGAGATGCGGCTCTTCGACACGTTCGCGATGAGCGAGCGGATCGAACGATCGCTCAATCCGCGGCGTGCGCCGATGCTGCTGTCGCTGGGATTCGGCGTCGTGGCGCTGCTGCTCGCGTCGATCGGCATCTACGGCGTGCTGGCGTACCAGGTCGGCCGGCGCACGCGCGAGATCGGCATTCGCATGGCGCTCGGCAGCGACACGAGCGGGATCCTGCGCCTGATGCTGCGCGAGGGGATCCTGCTCGTGCTCGCCGGTCTGGCATTCGGGGTGGCGGGCGCCACGGCGATGCGCGGGGTGATGGCCTCGCAGCTGTACGGCGTGGGCCCGCTCGATCCCGGAGTGATGCTCCTCGTTACGGGTGTGCTGAGCCTCGCCTCGCTCCTCGCGTGCCTCGGTCCTGCGCGACGTGCGATGCGGGTCGACCCGGTCGTCGCGCTGCAGTCATAACGCCGCGGCCGCTACCGCTTGATCACTTCGTTGGCGGCGCTCGACGTGCCAAACGCCGGCGTCGCGCCGCCGGGAACGTAGATCCGGCCGCCGTGTGAGTAGACGCCGGACTCGCCGCGCGGCGTCGGCATCGGCGCGGCGGCGCTCCACGTGTCCTTGACGGTGTTGTACACCTCGACCCGCCCGGTGACCGCCCCCGTGGCATCCCCGCCGCCGATGACGTAGACGAGGTTGCCGATGCGGCCCGCCTGCAGGACAAAGCGCGGCCCAGCGGGTAAGTCGCTCGGCGTCGTCGACCACATGTCGGTGACGGGATCGTAGACATCGACATCCGCCAACCGCAGAAACCCGTCACACCCGCCGAACACGAAGATCTTTCCGCCGACCGCGACGGCGGCGAAATCCGACCGCGCCGCGGGCAGCGGCGCCGCCGTCGACCACGTATCCGTGTCGATGTCGTAGCGCTCCACCGTCGCCAGCGCGGGCCCGGAACAGGGCGAGTTGGCCGTTCGTCCGCCCATCACATACAGCGCGTTGCCAATCACGGCGACGGTCGCGGCGGCACGCGCCGTCGGCATGGGCGACAACGTGGTCCACGTATCGGTCTCGATCGTGTACCGCTCGAGCCGTTTGCCTGCGGTAAGGGTGGGCCGGCCGCCTATCGCGTAGACGTGTCCGCCGTGGCCGGAGTCGCCATACGCTTCCTCGGACCGGACGGGCAGTGGCGCCGGGGTTCCAAACGTCCAAGTGTCGGTGGCGATGTCGTAGCGCCGTGTCAGGTTGGTGTCGCCGACGCCCAGCGACAGCCCGTACGCCGCGACGATGATGTTGCCGGATCCGGAGACCGCCATCCCCTCCGTGGGCGCAGGCAGCGGCGCCAGGGATGTCCACGTGCCCTGTGCCAGCAGGAGGGTCGGCACGACCAGGAGAGCGCCGAGCACGATCGAACGGGACTGACGTGCGGGTCGATTCATCATCGCTGACCTACTTTCTTGTTCGACGAAGTTCAACGAATGGATCGACGCGGCCGATGGTGCCGTACCATTGCTCCGCCGCCGCACGACAGCCGCCTCCGCACATCGTGCGCAGTTCGGCGGGACATTCCGCACACTCCTCCGGCCACGTCTCGTAATAGGCGCGCACTGGTTGCGACGCGTAAATATCCTGAAAACGGTCCGTTCGAATGTTGCCGAGGACGACCGGCGAGTGGTTGCAGATCCGTACGTCGCCCACCGGGTCGATCGTGAAGTACGAATCCTCGCCGCCTCTCGGGCACCAGCCGAAGTTCAGCCTCGGGTACTTGCGAACGTCCACGACGCACGGTTCGATCACGACCGACACAGTGGTGGCCAGTCCGTACTCGCCAGCCATGTCGTCGAGGTCGCGCAGGTTCTCCTCGACCATGTCGATCGTCGGGAGCAGTCGATCGGCGTTCTTCCGGTGCTGCCGACTGAGGTTGAGGCGGTTGTACATGACCGCGTACGCGCCGAGCGCGATGAGTACTTCAACCGTCTTCCGCAGATCGGACGCGTTCGCCCGCGTCGCGACGAAGACGCCGACGAACGGACGCCGCGCCTTGCGCAGGTTCGCCATCGCGGTGACGGCGGCGTCCCACGCTCCCTGTCGGCCGGCGAGCCGGTCGTGGACCTCGGGTTTGTGACTGAGGAGGGAGATCTCGAACGTGGCGTCTTGCCCGACTCGATCGATGACCGTCTCGGTCAGCAGCTCGCCGTTCGAGATCACAGCGGCGGCGATCCCACGCTTCTCCATGAACGACACGAGCTTCGGGAGATCCGGGCGCAGCAGCGGCTCACCGCCGGACAAGGCGATGCTCTCGACCGGCGCCTCGTCCTGTAGCTTGGCGATGACGTCTTCGAGCTCCCGCGTGGTTAGCGCCGGAAGATTGTCCGGGTCCCGGCGCAGGCGGCTCGCGGGCCAGAAGCGATAGCAGTACTGGCACGCGTGGTTGCATCGCCACGTCAGCTCCAGGACGAATCGCTTGGGCAGGCGCCGCGCCTCCCAGTCAGGCGAGCTTGTCATGTACGGCTTTGCTGATCACGCCTTCCTGCAGGAGCCTCGAGGCCAGGTTCTGGCGCACCTTCTCCTCGATGCCCTTCACAAGCCAGTCGGCGGGGACGTAGCAGATTGGCGGATGCAGTTGGAGGGTGGGCTGCTGCGCGATCTCTCTGATCGGACCGAGCTCCTTGAATCTCCTGAAGATGTCCGGCGGCGGCACGTAACAGAGGATCGGGCGCAGCGGACGCCTTGGGATGATCGCGATCACCTGCCGCACCGGTTCGGAAAGAAGCACCTCGACTTGAGCCCCGGCCAGCTCTCGCGCCGGTGTCTCTCCGCCGAGAGCTGCCGGGGACAGCTCCATTCGCTGACGACCGACTTCGAGGAAGTACTTTCCGTCCTCGACGATCATCTTCCCGGTTTCAATCTCGCGTTCCATAGATCCCTCCGATCTCCGTTGGGAAAAAAACGAGCAGCCGTACTACGGAAGGACTATTGCGCGCACACGCCTGTGCGTTTGTCGACGCAACGTCCCTGGCCGAAGTCGGCGGTCGCGTGGTGCAAAAGACCCTCCGACGTGCAGGCATGTGACGCGCCGCAGCGCGGCGCGGTGCAGCAGTGACGCGGCGAATTTCCGTTGGCGGTGGATCGCGAACGACGACTAATCGGCGGGACGGCATTCACTCGAGTGTGCGGTCCGCGTGCACCGCGAGGACCGAGGCCAGTCAGCCCCACCCATTCGGGTAGGTGGCTGGACGCGGCGGCTGTTGCTAGACTGCGCGCTCCTGCCTGTGACGCGAGGAGGCGCCATGCCGCCGGCCGAAGTTCATCCGGACTGTCAGCAGCACGCAAACGACGTCACCAAGTACAAAGCGGAGGTGGAACGGCTGCGGAACGAGCTGCAGTCGCTCACGGGGGCGGCAGCGTGGCAGACGCGCGCGAAGCTCGGCCGCGCCTCCCAAAATCTCGCCGCCGCCGACGCTGAATTGACCGCGTGCAACGCGAGTCACGCCGCCGCGCTGCAGGCGACGCTCGTCGTGATGGATGTCGATCCTGCCGCACAGCCTGACACCCAGGAGCGCGCGGCGCAGTTGTGGCAACTCGGCACTGCGCCAGGTTTTCTCGAGGAGACCCCCGTACAGAAGTCGTTGATCGGATTCCAAACCACTCCGCCGGACCTCTTCGGCATCAACGTGACGACCACTGGTGCCGGCGAGGTCAGCGGTCCTGATTTTCGCGGCGGTCCCATCAGCGTCCAGCAACTCGCTGACGCGAACCGGCGAATCGAAGTCGTGCTCGGTCCGGAGATCCGTATCGATGCGGCGGCGATCGCTGCCCAGCTGCAGAAGCCGCCGGATTGGACGGGGAAGGTCGATCTCGGTGCCGTCAAGGCGGCCTTGACCCTGACTGCGGCCAAGGCAGCACTCGATGCCAACGCGATCGGTGGCGAGCTCTCAGGCATCGTGACGTTGACGTCGTTCGGCGGCATCAGCACGACAAACGGCTTCACCGCAGGCGCAACCGTGCGCCTGATGCCGTCCACCAAGCCGGGCCTTGCCGACATCTGCGATCTCGTCAACGTTTCCGATCTGTCCGTGACCATTCCCGGAATGGCCGGACAGTACCTGGATGCCCTGCTGCCGCTCGTCCGGCCGTTGTTGAACGAACAGCTTGCGGAACACGTCCGCACGACCGCGATGCGGGAGCTTCATCGTTTGGTGAAGCTGGAGCTCGCGCTGCCCGATCCCCTGCCTGACGGCGTGACGGTGTCGATCCGGCGCCTCACCATCAACGCGAGCGGCATCACGTTCCAGCCGGCGCTCGGCGCGCTCGGAACGACGCTGTCGCAGCTGCCGCCATCCTGAGGCGTGATCGCCGGCGCTTCAGCGCAAAGGATCGATTGTGATGAAGTCGCCCGGCGCGAGCGCGCGATGCGTGAATCGCGCCTGGCGAATCGCTCCCTTGAAGTAGTTGCGCCGGTTGATGCGGGTGCCGACCGACGCCGCGCCGTGGGCTTGCGGCTTGAAGGCGATCTCCGCTTCACCCTGAAGCACGCCGTTGACGTAGCTGCGGAACATCCTGCCGTCGTAGGTCTGCGCGACGTGATACCACCGCCCGAGCGGGTGCAGCCTGTCCTTGAACATCAGCGCCCGGCTGTAGCCCGGGCCCGATATCCAGGCGTCGAGATACCAGCTGTGCTCGACGATCCTGAGCTCGAAGAGCATGCGGGCGTGTGCGTCCCTTCCCGTTTCGGGATGATCCGCACTGGCGAGCAGGCCGCTGACGGGATCGCGCTCGGCGAGATGGAACCAGCGCTGCGCGAATTCGCCGCCGTCCGGCCGGAAGATCGCCTCGAACGTGAACGTCGCCGCGCCGGCGAGCGGATGCTGCTCGATCCAGATCCCGTCGTCGACGCCGTCGAACTCGATCGCTCGTCCGAGCGGCGTGTCGACGATCGTCGGGTTGCCCTCGACCGTCGTCTTCACGCCGCCGATGTTCTCGAGCCGATCGAACGTCCAGAGAACCTGCTCAGCGGCATCCTGCGCGAGCGTGCCCGGCGGGCTCAACGCGGCGAGCAGGAGCAGCCATCGACCCGCGGCCTTGATGACAACCATCCGGTTTCTCCGTTCGCGCCGGTGATGGCAGCCGCGCGATCTCGAAGTGCATGCCGTCGGGGCGATCCCTGAAGTGGCCACCCGAGAAGAAGCCGTGCTCGTTGGCGAGACGCACCGGCTCGCGGACGGATCCCTCCGACGTGCCGATTTCGCCGGCTTCAGCATTATAGGAGTGGTCGTGAAGAAATCGACCTCCGCGCTCGCTCCGTTATCAGACGACAGCTGCCAGGCGTTGACCTCTTTGTAGTTGGCGTCGTTGAATGCAATATCAACGGTGGCCCAGCCGCTCTTGTCGATCGCGAAATGCTTCGTTCCTGCCTTCTGCGGCAGCAGCAGGTGCACTTGGCCGCCGGTGAAAGGCTCTCCGTCGGCGTACTGTGTTCCCTTTCTCCCATGAGAGTGAGTTCCGCAGCTCGGAGCCAAGCTGAACGAAGCACAAGAAACGGTGAGCAGTAGTCATCCGAAAGGACTATTGGGCGCAGAGGCGTGTGCGCTCGTGAACGCAACAGACCTGAGCGAGATCGGCGTGCGCGTCGTGCGAAAGATCTTCCGATCTGGAAAACAACGAGACAGCAGTGAAAAGAACTACACGGCAGCGATGACGCGAATTCCCGTTGGCGGCGGATCGGAGATGACGACTAGCCGGCGGCGAAGGCCGATGGACTACTCGAAGCGCAGTGAAGAAATCGCCCGCGGCACGTCAGCATCGCCGCGCACGATCATCCTGGCAACCATCTCGCAAGAGCGCGCATGCGCATGGCCTCGCCGTTCGTCCGGTGACCAGAAGGGAGTCCGACGATGCATACCTTCCCTCGACTTTGTCTCCTGTTTGTGCTGGTGTCCGCCGCGATGCTTGTTTCGTTGCCCGATGACTCGGTCAGAGCTGCGGCGAGTTTGACGGTCTCACCGACCGAGGTTGCATTCACCAACACCGCCGTAGGCACGCAGTGCCCCGGTTCCAACTGCAGCTACACGATGGTCACCATCACGAACACGGGCAGTCAAACCGAACGCCTCGTTGGTGCCAAAGGCGATCCGACTCCACCCTTCTGGCCGACATATGGTGGGACGTGCAACGTGAAGTATCTGTACCTGCTTCCACCGAAGGAGTCCTGCACATTCCAGTGGGGCTTCAAGCCGCAACATCCAGGAAAATTCAAGGGACGCGGGTCCATCTCGTTCGAAAGCGGAGCGACCGTGACTGTGTCGCTGACTGGATTAGGGACGGGCCGCGGCCGCGGCCGCGGCTAACCAAGATGGTGTCGCGGAAAGCGATGGCGATCGTGGGTTGGATCGGCCTGCTGTGATCCGTCGAACTCGATGGCCCTGCCGAGCGGAGTATCGATGATCCTCGGATCGTCCCTTGTCAGCCGTCGCCGCAGCTGCGGGGGGCGTCCCTGCTACTCCGCCCGCAGCGCGATGACAGGGTCGACTCGCAATGCCCCTCTCGAAGGAATGTAGCTCGCCAACATGGCCACGAGGAGCATCAACACCGCGACGCCCGAGAACGTGATGGGATCGCTCGCGCCGACGCCGAACAGGAACGCGGACAACACCCGGGCGGTCCCGAACGCACCGGCGAGACCGAAACCGATTCCGGCGAGCGCCAGCACCATGCCTTCACGGATCACGGCCGCGATCACCTGCCGCGGCGCAGCGCCGAGCGCGACGCGGATACCGATCTCCCGCGTCCGCTGCGCGACGGTGTGGCTGATCAATCCGTAGAGGCCGACTGCGGCGAGCACCAGTGCGAGCAGCGCGAATGCGCCGATCAGCGTTGCGCGAAATCGCGGTTGTCCGACATTGGTGTCCATCTCCGCCTGCAGCGACGTGACGTTGCCGAGCGGCAGGTCGGGATCGAGCGCGGCCAGCCGGGCTCGCACCAGCGAGGCGACGGCGGCCTGCGGCAGCGAGCTGCGGACGGCGACGCTCGTGAACGGCAGCGCGAACTGCTGGTACGGCAGGAACAGCAGCGGCGGCGGCTCCTTGCTCAAACCGAGCTGGCGAACGTCGCCGGCGAGACCGACGACGGTGAACCACGACGTGCTGTCGTTGTCGTCGAAGCGCAGCCGCCGCCCGATCGCGTTCTGGCCGGGCCAGTACTTACGGGCGAACGCCGCGCTGATGATTGCGACGGGCGGCGCGGTTGTCACATCGCGCTCGTCAAAGGTTCGTCCCGCCAGCAGCGGAATGCCCATCGCGGCGAAGTACCCGCCCGACACGGCGCTGAAATGCGCGAACGGGCGGTCGGCGCGGGTCGCGTACGTCTGACCGTCCAGGAAGAACGTGCCGCTCGCGCTCGTGGCACGAAACGGCCCAGGGAAACCGAGCCCGACGGCATCGAGCTCTGGCCGTTCGTCGAGTCCCTCGACGAGAGCCCCGAAGAGTTGCGTCTGCTCGACGCGTGTGGGATAGCGCGCCTGCGGCAGCATCAGATACGCGATCGTGACGTGCTCCGGATCGAATCCTGGGTCGACGCGCTGAAGCCGGATGAAGCTGTTGGCCAGCAGGCCTGCCCCGGCGAGCAGGATCAATGTCAGCGCGATCTCGGCAACGACGAGCACGCCGCGGCCGCGGGCACGTGTGCTGCCACGCTGGCCCGCCTCCTTGATCGCGTGTGCCGCTTTCGTCCGCGAGGCGGTGAATGCGGGCAGGATGCCGAACAGCACGCCACTGCCAACGGCGGCGAACAGCGTGACGAGCATCACGGTCGTATCGATCGCGATCGCATCCGTCCGCGGCACGCTCCGCGGCAACAGCCGAACGAGCAGTCCGACCAGCCACGAGCTCAGGAGCAGTCCGGCCGCGCCGCCAGCCAGTCCCAATACGAGGCTCTCGGTCAGGAGCTGCCGGATCAGTTGCCCGCGCGTCGCGCCAAGCGCCGCCCGAATGGCGAGCTCGCGCCGGCGGCTTGTGGCGCGCGCGAGCAGGAGGCTCGACACGTTGGCGCAGGCGATGAGCAGGACCAGGCCCACTGCCGCCTGGATGATGAGCAGCGCGTCGCGCACGCCGCCGACGAGGTTCTCGCGAATGGGCATCAGCCGGATGTCGCGTCCGCCGCTGGCCTGTGCATGTCCGCGCTGGATCATCAGCGCGATCGCGTGAAGATCCTGCTGCGCTTCCGCGAGCGTGACGCCGGCTTTGAGCCGCGCGATCGCCTCGAAGTACTGCACGTCGCGGTTGGTGAGCGGATCCTGCAGGTTGACGGGCGCCGGAGGCACCGGCAGCGGCGACAGCAGCCAGAGCTTCGCGCTCCGCGGCCATGCGAAGCCGCTCGGCATGACAGCCGTGACGCGATATGCCTCTCCTTCGATCCGGACTGTGCGATCCACGGCTCGGGCCGCCTCGCCGAACAGTCGTTGAGCGGCGTCGTGGCCGAGGACGACCAGTTTCTGCCCAGCGGGTCTATCGGCAGCCGCGAACGGACGGCCGGCGGCGGCTGGCGTCCGCAGGACGTCGAAGAACGCGGCAGTCACCCATGCGGCCTCGAGGAGCTGCGGTTCCCCTGTGGCCGCGATCGCGGCGACTCCCTGACGGAATCCGGCGATCGCGTCGAGCGTCCGGTTGCGATCGTGGATGTCGAGGAAATCACCGGCCGAATGATTGGCATCCTCGTTTTGCCGCGTCGTCGTCGAGACCTTCAGGACCCGTGCCTCGTCCGGAATGGGCAGCGGCCGCAGGAGCACGCCGTTGACCGCGCTGAAGATCGCCGTGTTGGCGCCGATCCCGATGGCCAGCGTGATGATCGCTATGGCGGTGAACCCGCGATGCTTGAGGAGCGCTCGTACGGCGAACCGAAGATCGGTCAGCATGTGACGGCACGCTAGCGAAGATGCTGCCAGCGACCGCCGAGGGCGCAAGTCCGCTTTCTGCAACGGCTTGCTGATGACGGTGGCGCCGCGTGCGCGCAGCACCGTCCGGAGTTGGGAAGGCTCGTCCCGAAATCGCGCGCCTGGTCCGGGAAGCGCCGGCGTCATGTGCGCAGCGTCAACGCACGTGCGCTGCGATCAGTCGAGGAACTCCTCCGTGAACCGCAGGAAGGCGTAGACGTCGAAGAAGTTGCTGGCGAGGCCGAGCGACACGCGCAGCGCGCCGCTGCGCTTCGTGTCGATGCAGCTGTGGAACTCGTCCTTCGTCATGCGGACCTCGTGTCCCTCGAAGCAGTGCGTCAGGTCGTCGACGGAGAGGCCGAGCGCGACCTCGCCCGCGCCCGGATTGCAGAAGCAGCCGCTCCGCAACGAGATGCCGTGCTCGGCGGCGCGCGCGTCGACGGCCTCGTGATCGACAGGCCTTCCCGCGTGGTCGCGGAAGTTGAACGCGACGGTCCCGCCGCGCCGGTCCGTCGTCCAGGGCCCGTAGACGACCACCAGCGGCTCGCCGGTGCGGTGACGAAGGGCATGCAGCTGATCCAGGAGCCAGCCGGTGAGGCAGGAGACACGCAGGTGAATCGTGTCGAGGCCGACGCTCTCGAGGAAATCGAGGCCGGCGTCCACCGCCGGGAGATTGGCGTAGTCGAGCGTCCCGTCCTCGAACGCGGTCGGCCCGGACTCGAGGAAGTACCGATCCGCCTGCACCGACGCGACGGTGATCGTGCCACCGGCGAACCACGGACGATGCAGCTTTTCGAGCGCGCTGCGGCGGGCGATGAGCGCGCCGACGCCGGTGGGGTAGCCGAACATCTTGTAGAACGAAACCGTGACGAAGTCGGGCCGCCAGCGATCGAGATCGAGACGATTGGTCGGCGCGAAGGCGGCCGCATCGAGCAGCACGTCCCAGCCGCGCTCGTGCGCCGCCGCGATCCACTCGAGCGGATGCTGCACGCCGGAAAAGTTCGACTGCGCGGGATAGGCGAACAGACGTCCCGCCCCGGCGGCTGACTCCGCCCCCAGTACGCGCGCCACCTCCGCATCGTCTGCGCGCATCTCGGGGAGCGTCAGCGGCACATAGGTGGTCTGGGCGCCGCGCGCCCTTGCGAATTCACGGATGCCGTTGACGGAGTTGTGGTTGTCGAAGGTCAGGAGGAAGCGGCCGCCGGCGGCGAACGGATACGATTCGCCGACCAGTTTCAGCGCATGGCTGGCGTTGGCCGTGAACACCACGGCGTATTCGTCCGGCGATGCGTTGAAGAAGCGCAGCACACGCGCCCGGGTGTGTTCCACCAACTCGGTGGAGCGCTTGGATGCCGGGCTGTCCGAGTGCGGATTGCCGAGGACTTCGTGCAGCAGCCGCTGCGCGTGTTCGCGCACGAGCGACTCAGCGTAGAGCGAGCCGCCCGTGTAATCGAGGTAGACGTGGCTGGCCGCGTCCAGCCGTCCGAAGTCCCGTACGCGGAGATCGTCGATGGCGGCGGTGGACGCGTACGCCGGGCACCCCTCCATGAACCGCTGCAGCGCGCCGGACATCGCGCGGCTCGAAGCATCCAGATCGAACACGGCCATTCGAATTGATGTTACCGGCGTACGGCGGCGCCGCGCCAGCCCGCCTTGAGACGAGCGCTCAGTCCCGCCATGAGCGGCCGCGATTCCGGACGTCCCGCGAGATTGACGTCCTCCTGCGGGTCCGTCTCGTGGTCGTAGAGTTCGACGCCGGCGACGTCGCCGGCCGGCGTTCGCCACTCCGTGTAGCGATGCCGCGCCGTTCGCATCGTGTAGCCCATGACCTTCGGCCGGGGATACTGGCTGAAGGCGGCGTCTTTCAGCTTGCGCGCGGGATCGCCGAGCAGCGGCGTGAGATCGGAACCTTCCAGCCCCTCCGGCGCCGGCAGGCCCGCAAGACGGCACAGCGTCGGGTAGACATCGACGAGCTCGGCGAGCGCCGATGTGCGTGCACCGGCGTTCTGCGGCCGCGGAACGCTGATGATGAGCGGCGAGCGCGTCGCCACCTCGAAGTTCGTGTGCTTGTTCCACAGCCCGTGCTCGCCGAGATGCCAGCCGTGATCGCCCCACAACACGACGATCGTGCGCTCTCGAAGGCCGAGCCGATCGAGCTCGGTGAGCACACGGCCGATCTGTGCATCGACGTAGCTCACCGACGCGAAATATCCGCGGCGCAGCTCCCGCGCCTTCGCGTCAGGTATCGGCCCCTTCGCGGGAATGTCGGGATACTGCCGCAGCTCGCCGGAATTGTGGAGCGCCGGCGGCGGTACGTCACGCGGCGGCAGTGGATTGCGTGCGAGCTGAATCGCGTCGAGCGGATAGAGGTCGTAGTACTTCTTCGGCGCCACGAACGGCAAGTGCGGCTTGGCGAAGCCGAGTGCGAGGAAGAACGGACGGTCGCGCACCTCGCGCATGGCTGCGATCGCGGCCGTCGCCAGTTCGCCGTCGGGCAAGATCTCGTCGGCGACGTCCGGATCCTCCCACGACGGCCCGCGCACGAACGGACCACCGATACTCAGCTTCAACGCCGCCCCCGTACGCGGATCGCGTTCGACCGCAACCGGCCCCAGCGACTTTCCGGCCGCCAGCAATTGCTCTCGCTGCCGCCGCACGTCGGCGAGCGTCTCCGGCTTGCCGTACGCCTCGTTCCACTCGACGGTCGGCATCCAGTGCGGCACGCTCCACGACTGCGGGTCGTCCAACCCGCCGTGATAGACCTTGCCGAACCCCCGCGTGTCGTAACCGTGGCGCTTGAAGTGCTCGGGCAGCGTCACGACGTCGGGGATCGTCGCGCGAAAGTGCGTCTGCAAATCGTAGATGCGTGTCGAATCGGGGCGCCGGCCGGTCAGCAGCGACGTCCGTGAAGGGCTGCATACCGCCTGCTGCGCATATGCGCGCGTGAACGTGACGCCGCGCTGCGCGAGCGTGTCGATGTGCGGCGTCCTCACCGGTGAGGGCCCGAACGGGCCGCCCTCCGGCCGCCAATCGTCCACCGCGATGAAGAGGACGTTCAGCGGGGCAGTCTTGGCAGGACGCAGATCCGTTCGCGCCACGCTCGCGCACGTCATCCCGACGAGGCCCGCGGCAAGCATGCTGACGAACCTGCGGTGCATGGGGCGCCATTGTTGTATGCTTCGCCGACTTTTGCCAGGAGATCTATGCGTCCGATCCGGCACCTGCGGTGGTACATCGGCGGCCTGTTGTTCCTCTCGACGGTCATCAACTACATCGACCGTCAGACGCTCAGCGTGCTCGCGCCGTACCTGAAGACCGAGTACCAATGGTCGAACACCGATTTCGCCGGCGTGCTGATTGCGTTTCGCATCGCCTACGCCGTCGGCCAGACCATCGCCGGCCGCGTCGTCGATCGGCTCGGCACGAGGCGTGGATTGAGCCTGGCCGTGCTGTGGTACTCGATTGCGGCCATGACCACGGCGTTCGCCGGAGGTTTGCGCAGCTTCGCCGCGTTCCGGTTCGCGCTCGGTCTCGGTGAAGCCGCCAACTGGCCCGGCGCGACGAAAGCCGTGTCGGAGTGGTTTCCGCGCCGCGAGAGCGGGTGGGCTGTGGCGCTCTTCGACAGCGGCTCCTCGATCGGCGGCGCGCTGGCGCCGTTCATCGTCCTCGGCATCTACCACTACTTCGGCAGCTGGCGTCCTGCGTTCGTGATCACCGGAACGCTGGGGTTCGCCTGGCTCGCGCTGTTCCTCTGGTTCTATCGGCGGCCGGAGGACCATCCGCGCCTGTCGGCGGAGGAGCGCGCCGACATCCTGGCGAACCGCGGCGACGCGCAGGCGGCGGGCGGCGAGGCGCCGCCGCAGCTTCCCTATCGTGTGCTGCTGCGCCTGCCGCAGACGTGGGGCTACGTCATCTCGAAGAGCTTCACGGACCCGGTGTGGTTCTTCATCACCGACTGGTTCGCGATTTACCTAGTCGCGCGCGGGTTCAAGCTCGAAGAAAGCCTCGCCGGCTTCTGGGTCCCATTCCTCGCGGCGGACCTCGGCAACTTCTTCGGCGGCGGCGTCTCGAGCGCGCTGATCAAGCGCGGCTGGAACGTCGGCGCCGCGCGCAAGGCCATCGGCGTGTTCGGCGGCATCGGCATGACGCTGCTGATCCCGACGATCTTCACCGAATCGTTCTTCGTCATCGTGGCCTGCTTCGCGGTCTCGACGTTCGCGTATGCGGCGTTCTCGACCGTCATCCTGAACCTGCCGGCCGACATCTACCCGACGACTTCGGTGGCGAGCGTCAGCGGACTAGGCGGCACGGGCGCGGGAATCGGGACGATCGCCGCCATCTACATCACCGGCTGGGTCGCCGATCATTATTCGTTCGCGCCGATTCTGGTGGGCGCGAGCATCCTGCCGATCGTCGCGATGGCGGCGATGCTGCTGCTCGTGCGAAACACGAAGGAGACGCGGCAGGGCATCCTGAACACCGTCTGAGCGCGGACGTATATGCAGTCATCTATCGGAAGGAGCCTGGCATGCGCATGTCACGACTGATCGTTGCCGCGGCGAGCGTCCTCGTCTTCTCGGCCCAGTCACAGAAACCAGCCGCCGACATCTCGGTGACCGTGACCTACAAGGGAGCCGGCACCGTCGACACGACACACGAGATCTGGGTGTTTCTCTTCGACAACGAGACGATTGGCGGCGGCAGCCGGCCGATTGACACGATCGCGCTCACGAAGAGCGGCGACACGGCGACGTTCAAAGGCGTGACGGTGAACCCGGTCTACATCGGCGTGGCGTTCGATGAAGGGGGGGCCTACGATGGCATCGGCGGCCCGCCGCCGCTCGGCTCGCCGATCGCGATCTACAGACTGAAGGACGCGAAGGGCGCGTCGCCGGTCAAGCCCGGGGACAGCGTCAAGATCACCTTCGACGACTCGAGCCGGATGAAGTGAGCATGCGGTTGCTAATGCTCGCGATCGCCGTCCTTGCGCTGGCCTCCCCGCAACAGCGCGCGGAGCGGCCGTTCTTCACCTCCGAGCTGATCTTCCCAATCGAGCACTGGCACAACCACGCGTCGATGGTGGTGGAACTCCCGTCCGGCGATCTGCTGACCTGCTGGTTTCACGGCTCCGGCGAGCGGATGGCGGACGACGTCGTCGTGCTCGGCGCGCGGTTGAAGCGGAGCGCGAAGCAGTGGAGCGCGCCGTTCCTGATGGCCGATACGCCAGGCTACCCGGACACGAACGCGACGATGTTCATCGACCCGCAGCAGCGGCTGTGGCTGATGTGGCCGACGATCCTCGCCAACGAGTGGCACACCGCGTTGATGAAATACAAGATTTCGTCGGACTACGCTGGAGAAGGGCCGCCGCGCTGGTCGTCGAGCGAGGTCCTCCACGTCACGCCCGGCGATGAATTCGCCCGCGCGGTCAACGCCGACGCCGAGCGGATGCTCGCGTCCGGATCGCAGCCGCCAGCGATCGCGGCATACCTCGAGAAGCGCAAGAAGGACGCCGCCGACAAGCTCGCGCGACGCCTCGGCTGGATGACGCGCGCGCATCCCTTCGTCCTCGACGGCACACGTCTCATCGTGCCGCTCTATTCCGACGGCTTCGACTTCTCGCTGATGGCGATCTCGGACGACTGGGGCGCGACGTGGAAGGCGAGCGCGCCGCTCGTCGGTCCCGGCAACATCCAGCCGTCGCTGGCGCGGCGCAAAGACGGCACGCTCGTCGCCTTCATGCGCGACAACGGCCCGCCGCCGAAGCGCCTGATGACGAGCCGATCGACCGATCGCGGCGAAACCTGGTCGCCCGTCGAGGATACGGAACTGCCGAATCCAGGCGCCGGCGCCGAAGTGCTCGTCCTGAAAAGCGGCGCGTGGGCGCTGGTCTACAACGATCTCGAGCGCGATCGCTACAGCCTGGCGATCTCGCTGTCCGACGACGAGGGGCGGACGTGGCGCGTGACGCGGCACATCGAGCGCGACGCGGATCCGTCCGACCCGCAGCGGCGCGGCCAGTACCACTATCCATCGATCATCCAGGCGGCCGACGGGACGCTGCACGTCACCTACAGCTATTTCATGCCGCAGGGCACCGCGAAGAAAGACGCCGAAGGACGTCTCGTGCGCAAGTCGATCAAGCACGCGCACTTCAACGAAGCGTGGGTGCGCGCGCGCGACTGACCGCCATCTCGGCCATAGCGGCGTGGCACCTCAGCCGAATAAACAGGTCTCGATTCCTTCGCACCGACGTTAGAATGCTGCGCTCGTCACGTCGGAGTACGCCGCAGTGGTCCTGTCGCTCGCTGCATCTCAGGAGTTCACCAATGGCCACCGACATCTTCGCAAAGATCGGGGACATCAAAGGGGAATCGCTCGACTCGAAGCACAAAGACGAGATCGAGGTACTTTCATTCTCGTGGGGCTTGACGAGTGCGGGCCAGGTAAGTGGTGGCGGCGGCGCAGGCAAGGCGACGTTCCGCGACCTGCTGATCGTGCACACGATCGACAAGGCTTCACCGGCGCTGATGAGGGCATGTGCGACCGGCAAGCATCTGCCGGAAGCGACGATCACTCAGCGCAAGGCAGGCAAGGAGCAGCAGGAGTACCTGATCGTCAAGATGAGTGACGTGCTCGTGACGAGCGTCGCGGACGAGAGCGGCACCGGCCAGCCGGGAACGGAAAGCGTGGCTCTCACGTTCGCGAAGGTCGCCTTGGAATACAAACCAATCAAGGCCGACGGCTCCCTCGACGCGGGGGTTCATTTCAAGTACGACATCAAGACCCAGAAAGAAGGCTAGGCGTTCCGGGCGCGCGAGGGACGAACGACAGATGGAGACGCGCGAATTGTCACTCGACGAGGCGGTCACCCTCGCCATCCAACTGCAGAAAGGCGAGCAACTGGCCGCGGCCGAAGAATTGTATCGCCGGGTGCTGGACGCCGTACCGGACCATCCACCTGCGCTTCACTATGCCGGTGTTCTCGCGCATCAACAGTGGCGGAGCGACGAAGCGATCGCGCTCATCGAACGAAGCCTCGTATTGAGGCCTCATGAGGCCGACTGGTACAGCAACCTGGGAATCGTCTGCCAGTCGCGCGGCTGGCTGGATCGAGCCATCGACGCGTATCGCCAGGCGATCGTCATCGATCCCGGACACGCGAACGCTTACTGCAACCTTGGCGTCGCCCTGAGGGCGGTAGGAAAGCCTGCCGAGGCGGAGTCGGCCTATCGAACGGCGATCCGGCTGGATCCGAATCACATCGACGCGTACACGAATCTGGGCATCCTGCTCAACGGGTTGGACCGGACGCAGGAGGCGGCAGAATGTTACTGCAAGGTCATCACGCTGAGACCGAAGCACCGGGACGCACGACGACGCCTCGCGGCGGCACATTGTGCATTGGGCCAGGTCGACGAGGCCGTGACGATCTTCAGAGCCTGGCTCGAGGAAGAGCCCGAGGACCCGATCGCCCGCCACATGCTGGCGGCCTGCACAGGCCGTGATGTGCCGGCGAGGGCCTCGAACGCATTCGTCGAGAGGACATTCGACGGTTTTGCCGCGAGTTTCGAAGCAAACCTCCAGCAGTTGTCGTACCGCGCGCCCGCACTCCTCGCGGCCGTGCTGGAGGATTCGGGCCTCGAGCGGGCGAAGCACCTGGATGTGCTCGATGCCGGCTGCGGCACGGGTCTCTGTGGTCCGCTCGTCGCGCCGTATGCGCGACACCTGACGGGTGTCGACCTTTCCGCGGGAATGCTGGCGTACGCGAACGAAAAAAAGATCTACGACGCGCTGATCCAGTGCGAGCTCACCGAGTACCTCTTGACGCACGCCGACGCGTTCGATCTCATCGTCTCGGCCGACGCGCTCGTCTACTTCGGCGAATTGGAGGCCGTGGCCTCCGCCGCTGCGAGCGCGCTTCGCGCGCACGGGCTGTGGGTCTTCACGCTCGAACACGCCGTCGAGGCAGTCGACGCGGAGTACCGGCTCGAGTTACACGGCCGTTACAGTCACAGCCGTGCGTATCCGGAGCGATTGCTCGCCGACAGAGGGCTGCACGCGGAAATCTTCTCCGCTGATCTGCGGATGGAGGCGGGCGCGCCCGTGGCGGGGCTGGTGGTTCGCGCAAGGAAGGAAGTCTCAAGGAGGCTGAAATGACTACGTTCACTGTCGCGAAATACGAGGTGTTCGAGCTGGCCGGGAGCGGCCAGCCGGTGCGCGTGTACATGCGCGATGACACCAACCAGTACCGTGGCTACATCGATTTCATCGCCGGCTACTCTGCCGCGCAGAAATTCATCGTGCACCCGAACGGGATTATCAACGCTTTCATGCCTCTGGATCGACTCCACCTGACACTCGATATCCTGCGCCACGAGAAACCCGTCTACTTCTCGGTGAACCCGCAATACAACTGGGCGGCATTGAAGACTGGCGAGGAGCCTACGGGCGAGGCGGAACTTGCCGGGGCGTGAACCATCAGCGCCTGGCCACGGCGATGTCGAATCGTGTTTCAGCAGACGGCTGGCGGCCGCATGACTCCGGCAAGCCGCCTGTACGTCGTTGTGAAGATGGCTGTCAAGACGATCCATTGGATGTCCTTCGCCGGCGATCAGACGGTGCTGTTCGGCACGAGCGCGACGGATCCGCGCGCGATCGTCGGCGTGCCTGCGGGTCTCGTCGCCGCCGCGCTGCTCGCGTGCCTCCTGCCCGCGCGCAGGGTGCCGCCCGGCTCGATCCGGCCGAGATCCTCAAGGAAGAATGACTATTTCCACGACTTGCACGACACCGGCCTGCGTCCCGCCTTCCTCTCGCTGTTCTATATCGCCTGATAGTCCGAGTCGGGAAGCCGGTTCTTCACGGTCCAGCCGCATCGTTTCGAGACCTGTTGATACTGCGTCTCGAGCACGCGAGGCAACGGCACTCGTGTTGGGTTGTACGGTTGGAACGTCGCCGCCGTCACCACCTGAATTCGTGGTGGCGTGGTACGCGGCCGAGCTTGTCACCGCACGAATACGTGGCTAGCATGCCCGCGGTCTGCTGCGGCCGGGATTCCGCAGAAGGAGCGCCGATGATGTTCGTTCGAGCCGTCAGCGCGTTGGGCGCCGCAGTGGCGCTGGCAATCGTGGCGGCCGTGGCTGATGGCCTGCGCCTTCGCGCGCAGAGCGTCGAACGGCCGTCGCTGACCGTGCCCGCGACAGACGACTTCGACGTCACGGGGCTCGGCGACCACGCGTTCTGGCAGCGGGCCGACTGGACCGCCATGCGCCGCCGTACCGCTGACGGCCACCCCTACGAGAGCCGCTTCAAGCTTCTCTACTCCGGCACGGGGCTCTACGTCCTCATGGACGCGACGGATCGGAAGATCACGGCCACGATGGCCGAGGACTTCATGGACCTGTGGAACGAGGACGTGTTCGAAGTGTTCCTCTGGCCCGACGAGCGGCATCCGGTGTACTTCGAGTACGAGATCTCGCCGTTGAACAAGGAGCTGGCGATTCTGGTGCCGAATCTCGACGGCCAGTTCCTCGGTTGGCGCCCCTGGCACTACGAGAAAGAGCGGCTGATCAGGAAGGCGACCAGCGTCACGGGCGGCGAGAAGCGCTCCAACGCGTCGATCCGGACGTGGCGGGCCGAGGTGTTCATCCCGTACGCAGTGCTCAGGCCGCTGCAGAACGTCCCGCCGAAGCCCGGCACGCGCTGGCGCGCGAACGTCTATCGCATGGACTACGACGACGGGAAGCGGACGCAGTGGATGTGGGCGCCGGTCTCCGGCACGTTCCACGACTATCAGAAGTTCGGCGATCTCGTCTTCGGGCCGCGCTGAGACACCGTGAGTACGCGTCGCTCAACGTCACTGCGCCCTGAGCGCGGTGGGCGGATCGATGCGGCTGGCGCGCCACACGGGGACAATCGTCGCGGCGGCGGCAAGCAGCGCGAGCACCAGGACGGTTCCGCCGACCGTCACGGCATCAGCCGGCGAGACGCCGAACAGCTCCGCCGACAGCGTCCGCGCGAGCGCCAGGCCGATGGCCGCGCCGCCGGCCAGTCCGGCGGCGAGCGCGACGCTGAGGTGACGGCCGAGTACCACCGTCACGTGGCGTCGTTCCGCGCCGAGCGCGAGTCGGATCGCGATCTCACGGTTGCTCGCCGCGACGAACTGCCCGAGCGTCGAGAGCAGGCTGAATCCGGTGAGCAGCAGCACGACGCAGGCGGCGCCGGCGAGCAGCGTCAGGAGCCTTCGCCTGGTGGCAAAGGTCTCGGCGAACAGCTCGCGAACGGTCTGCGGGTCGTCGGTGCTCACCGTCGAATCGAGCGCGAGGACTTCGCGGAGGACGGTGGTGCCCATGCGGCGCGGGTCTCCGTTCGTCCGCACGACGAGGAAGCTCCACTTCGCGGGACGTTCGAACGGCTCCATCATGTACAGCATGTCGACGGGATCCTCGAGCGGCCCGTCGCGGCGCACGTTACCGACGATCCCGACGATCGGGATGGAGCCGCGCCGGAACCGCACGCGCGCCTCGAGCGGATCGACGTCCGGCAGGTACTTCCGGCAGAACGCCTGATCGACGAGCAGGGCCTGCCCGCTCTGGTAATCGCGCTCCTCGAACCAGCGGCCACGCACGAGCGTCAGGCCCAGCGCTTCGAGGTAGCCCGGCATCACGGACTGCACGTTGATCCGCTCGGGGGTGTGTGTGGCGCCCGAGGGCATCTGGATCGCGACGCCGGACATCACCATCGACGTTCCCGTCAGCGGCGCCGTGGCTGCCGCACCCGCCGCCTCCACGCCGGGAAGCGCGCGTATCCGCTGCAGCGCCTGCTGGAAGAACTGCCGTTGCGCGGCGCCGGTGGCGTAGCGTGACGGCGGCAGCCGCACCTGGACGACGAGCGAGCGGCCGACGTCAAAGCCGAGATCGACCGCGAGTATGTTCCACACGCTCCGCACCATCAGTCCCGCGCCGAGCACGAGCGCTGTCGTCGCCGCCACCTGCAGCGCCACCAGTCCGCGCATCGCGAGCTGACGGCGCCGGCCGCCCGACGTCGTGATGCCCCCCTGCTTCAGCGCGTCCGCGACGTTGCGCCGGCGCGTCGCCCATGCCGCGCCCGCACCGGCCACGAGCCCGGCGAGCAACGTGATGGCAGTGCCGGCAAGGATCACGCGCGGCACGGTGAGTGTACCGAACATCGCGCCGTCGCCCCCCGCCAGCGTTCGATCGACGACGAGGAGTGCCACGCGCGCGAGCAAGAACGCGAGGACGCCGCCCGGCAGCGCCAGCACAATCGCGCGGAGGAACTCCAGCCGCACCAGCCGCACGGCCCCGGCGCCGAGTGCCTGGCGGACGGCCGTCTCCGTCTCGTGGCGGACGCTCTCCGCGAGGATCAGGCCCGCGGCGTTGAACGACGACACCAGCAGCACGAGCAGCGCCGCCGCCAGCAGCATCAGCGTCGTGCCACGCACGTTGGCCGTGCGCCATGCCTCGAGACCGCGCGCCCGAAGACCGCGTTTGCCATTCGTGTTCGGGTGCTCGTCCGCGAGGGCGCGCGCGATGGCCGTCATTTCGCTTTGCGCAGCCGCGAGCGTCTGCTCCGGTGCCAGCCGCCCGATGAGGAAGAACCACGGTGCGTCGCGCTGCTGTTGCAGGAACGTGAACAGCCTCGCTTCGGCGCCGGCCATCGCCGGCAGCAGCGGGCTGATGACCTGCCGATCCTGCACGCGATCGAGCAGTCCTTCGGGTTGCCGCAGGAACCGCAGCACTGCATCCGGCGCGACGCCGGCGATGGTGAACGCCTGATCGTCGATGTGGATGGTGCGGCCGACGACTGCGGCGTCGGAGGAAAAGTGGCGCCGCCACATGCTCTCGGTCAGAACCGCCGCGGGCGCCGCGCCGGGCGCGAAGTCGCTGTCGTCCAGGAGACGGCCGAGGCGCGGACGGGTGTTGAGGACGGCGAACAGGCGCGGCGACACCAACGTGCGCCAGATCGGACGTGGTCGATCGCCGCCGGTCATCACCCCCGAGAATCCCGCCGTGGCGCCAATGGCGGCCAGCGTATGGCTCCGTCCGGCGATGTCCACCCAGTCCGGTCCGGAGATGAGCGAGCTCGCCAGCCCCTCGGAGACGCGGCCTTCATAGTAATAACGGCCGGTGTTTTCGACGACGACGAGGGCGTCCGGATCGCGGAAGGGAGATTGGCCGAGCAGCGTGTCGTGCAGCAGTCCGAAGATCGTGAGGCTGGCGCCGACGCCGAGACCGATCGTGATCGCCACGCTCGCCGCCAGTCCCGGCGAGCGCCGGAACAGCCGCACACTGACGAGGAGGTCCTTCCAGATATCGCGCATCGCGTTCCCCTGTGGCCCACGAGGTATGGGCGTGGCTTCCCGGAACGCCGCGCGACAAGGAGAGTACTGACTATAGCGCGAGTTACTCGTCCCGCAGAACCACCATCGGATCGACGCGACCGGCGGCGCGTGCCGGCAGGTACGACGCGAGCGTCGTCACCGCGAGGACGCCAACGGTGATCCCGGCGAACACCGACGGGTCCGTCGGCTTGACGTCGTGCAGCATGCTGCGCAGGACGCCGGAGAGGAGCGAGGCGCCAAGGCCGCCGATGGCCGCGCCGGCGATGCCGAGCAGCAGTCCCCGCACGACGACCAGCCGCCGCACGCCGCGCTCGCCGGCGCCG